>CANEUH010000004.1 GCA_947441615.1 Bacteriovoracaceae bacterium
AACGTTATAAAAACCCTAAAGAAGAAGGCTTACGGTTACAAAAACATGGCCTACTTTAAGCTCAAAATCCTTCAAGTTTGTGGATTTCTAAACTCCAGGTACATCAACATGAACTTTTAAAGGGTTAAACTTATTTGTTAGAGAGACCACCCTCAGAAGCATGTATTTCAAGTGATTTAAGTGAGAATCCCTAAGGGGCTTAAGATTTAATTACTTTATCGCCTTTCCGGTCGCGTAGTAGGCCAAGACTTGCCTTTGTGCATTTTAGCCTAGAAGTTATTATATCACCTTTCGTTGTGATTTTTAAATTTGCCCTTGAAATTCAACTAGACGATCTCAATCTAATTTAAAAGGATAATAAATAGATTAAGAGTAAGATAGGTTCCCATCATTGATATCTTTTTATAACTATAGGATCAAATCAAATATCCAAAACGAGAATTGATAAAGTCGATTTCTTGAGAAAATTTTCCAGAAGTGGTTCCAACTCCGGTTCTTTTTTAGAATTTAAATTGATTCTTGTAATTGTATCCATGTTAGATTTGCAAAAACCTCGGAACAAAATCGGATTTAACTCCTGTCCTCCTGTAGCATGGGCTTTTCCATTATTAAAAATAATTATTTTAAGCGGAATGTTATGTAGGACTGCTTCATTAAAACCTAGAATCCCTGCGGCCAAGAAAGAAAAGTCTCCAGTTATCGAGACGGCATCTTTAATTCCAGCAATCATTGCTCCCATTGCCATCCCCGGGCTGCCACCCATATAAGTACAAGTGTCTACACATTTAAAGGGTTGGAATGCAAATAGAGCAGAGGTTCCTGCATCGCCAGAAACAAATGATGGGCGATGTTTCTTGAAAACATTCATGAAATTCTCATATCTAAGAAATTCTTTTAACAATTTTTCCGGCAGCACTTTTTTAATATCTTTGATTTTCGGAGAAGACATCTTTTGTGCTTTTCCAGAAAGTTTGTTAGAAAGTTTTTGTCTCTGATATTTTGTCAAAACAGGACACGCCAATCTTTCTGTGAATGCAGGTAGTTTGATTTTATTTTTTTTTGCTTTTTCTATCTTATCCTCAAATTCATTTTTAAGTTTTTTACAGTCTACTATAATTGCTACCGGTAGCTTGAGTTTTTCAGACTTTTCAATCGCTAGAACAATTTCCCTCGATGGATTTTTACCGAGAATCTGGAATGGAACCTCAGAAGATTTAACAATTTTTTTTGTTGGTAGAATATTATCTGAGCTCCTACCCTCAGTATCATCAAATACAAATATCAAATTTGCTGAAACAGAATCTGTACTCAGAGAGGATGTAATGGCATTCAGTGCCTTTGTGAAACCTTGAGACTTTATCAATATCGCTGATCGTTTACCGTTTGATGAAACGCCGTATGATATGCTGAAGGCGGGCTCTTCATTTAAGTTTATGAATGTTTTAATTTTTCTATTCATTGATAGGGAATTATAAACTTCAGTACCTCCATATCCTGGAACATTAAAGATCGCTTCAAATGAATTTAATTCGAGTGTTCTACTAATTACTTCAATTAGATCTAGTTTCATATTTCACTTCGCTATTTTTTGTTATCGTATTATATTTTAGATTGTTTACAGAATGTTCCCCAAAGAAAATTAGTATCTAATTTAAATCGCCCTAATTTTTTCTACTTGGTCTATGTCCAGATCAAGTATGTCCACGCCTTCTATTGTTTTTCGAAAATATATCAGCCTTACTTTCAAGGATGTGGATTTATTGAAGTTCTCGGAAAAAAATACATGCCTTTGAGTATCTCCAAGACACTCTCCGAAACATGTATTTCAAGTGATTTATGTGAAAATCCCTAAGGGGCTTTGGATTAACTTACTTAATCGCCTTCCCGATCGCGTAGTAAGTAAACCCTTGCTCGAGCACTTTCTTAGTGTTGTAGAGGTTTCTTCCGTCAAAGATCACGGCGTTCTTTAAGCGAGACTTAATCTCTTCAAAATCAGGAGCTCGGTACTGCTTCCACTCGGTTAAAACGAGAAGCCCATCAGCACCATTCAAGGCATCATATTTGTTCTCGAATTGATCAACAGGAATTCCCATCTTCGCCATGAGGGCCTCAAAATGGTCAGCGGCCTCAGGGTCATGAATGCGAACTTTCGCACCGGCCTTATGTAACTCGACAGCGGTATCAATCGCAGGAGTATCACGGATATCGTCCGTATTCGCTTTGAAGGCCGTTCCCCAAAGAACAAATGTTTTGCCCTTAAGATCATCTTTAAAGTGCTTCTTAACCTTACCAACAAGATATTTTTTCTGCTCTTTATTCACTTCTTCAACGGCTTCAACAATCTTGAAATGAATGCCATGCTCTTTCGCTGTATGAACAAGGGCCTTCACATCTTTAGGAAAACAAGATCCACCGTAACCAGGACCTGGGTATAAAAATTGAGAACCAATTCTTGAGTCAGTCGAAATTCCGTGACGAACTTCTTCCACGTCAGCACCCACGATATCGCAAAGACGGGCCACTTCATTCATGAATGAAATTTTTGTCGCGAGAAAACAGTTCGCTGCATATTTTGTCATCTCGGCAGAGATATTACTCATGCGGATTGTGCGTTTAATTTGGCGGTTAAATGGTTCGTAAAGCTCTTCAATAATCTCAGAGGCCTTATCTTCCTGGGCCCCAATGATAATTCTCTCGGGCTTCATGAAGTCTTCAACAGCAGAACCTTCTTTTAAAAACTCTGGATTATTTACAACAAAAAATTTCGCTTTGGTTTTTCCCTTAAGGTGCTCACGAACTTTATTTCCTGTGCCCACTGGAACAGTTGATTTTACAACCACAACGGAATCATCCTTAAGGTATGGTGCAATCGAATCGCAAGCAGCAAAAACGTACTTAAGATCAGCTTGACCATCATCAGAAGAAGGTGTTCCAACGGCCAAGAAAATGGCTTCTGCTTTATTTACAGAATCATAGTTATTGGCGAAATGGAGGCGACCTTCGTTAAAGTTTGACTGCATGAGTGTCTCAAGTCCTGGTTCAAAAATAGGACACTCGCCTTTTTTCATTCTCTCAACTTTAGCGGCATCAATATCGATACAAGTCACTTCGTGACCCATTTCTGCGAAACAAGTTCCTGTGACTAAACCAACATAGCCAGTTCCGATAATGCTTAGCTTCATTTAGAGCTCCAATAAGAGTGAAAATTACGCCCATTCTCGATTATTGAGAGTGAAAATTCAAGGATGAAATTGTCGAAAAGGTACCGTCTACCTTTTCGACGGAGGAGTTAGTTTATTAAAGAGCTTTAGGTTTCTTTTACTTACATCGAAATGACCCTTTCGAAGGCCCAGTTTAATGACCTCTAAGTCTTCCTTATTAAAAACTTCATTCAGCCAAATGAGCTCCCCTTCCTGTCCCCCAAAGGACATCGGAATAAAAGAATGCAGAGGAATGGGGCACGGATGGAGGGTCGAAAAGGGATAGTCCTCCACTTTATGACAAATATTTGCTCTTAGGGGATTTTGAAAGATATAGCGATATACTTGAAAATAATGGGCTTGGGATTCAATAAGACTCCATTTATACCGATTCCCCCAAACATGGTTAATGGATCGATTCCGGATATTGATATTCACTGATGTCATTCGTAAAAACCGCTGCATGATCTGATCGAGATTTCCATGGGGCGTGTGACAGAGAAGATGAAAATGATTTCCCATGAGAACAAAGGCATGAACGGCCAGGGCGTGTTCTTTCACTTCAATTTTAAGTTGTTCCATCATGATCATCCAGACTTCTTTCAAGGGAATGGGGAAAAATTCCTTATTATTACTTCTTGAAGTCACGTGATAGGGATGAGTTTCCGAACGAATAAGGAGTGCCCTTGCCATAAGTTACCAGGTACCTTTTGGAATTTAAGATGAAAGTTATTCCAAGAAGGAGCATGGAAAAATCAGGCCAGTTTGCGTTTCTTTAAACTATTAAAATATTGAAGGATGAAGGCAGGGCATTGAAAAAAAGAAAATACGAGTATGCCTATTTTTTCGATTTACGAGCGGCCTCTGCTTGGGCCTCTTGGGCTTCTTGAAGATCTAGAATTTCTTTAAATTTAACAATCGCCCCAGCTTTTTGATTACATTTTTTATCTTTAACGAGGCCATCTTTGCGATTGAAAATGAATTTTTTTCTTTTAGCATCCCATTTGAGATTTAAGACAACACAATCAAGTTCTGAATCCGTATTGTTAAACAAATCAGCATAAAAGCGTGTCATATCTTTTGTGAGGTAAATAAGTCGATAGAGCTTTTTCCCATCACAATCTTTACAAAGACCATGAATGGCGGGGTTTCCCATAATTTTTAAAACTTCTCTATGTGAACGCCCCTGAATTTTGTAAAGAGCGTTCTCTAGTTGTGCTCCCTCGTAGCCCTGAACGATCTCTTCTTTATTTGTGGAACAGCCTACCAAACTTAATACTGCTATATACAAGATGATTTTTATCATAAGTATTTGAATTCATGAAAGTGTGAAAAGGTATACGGTACCTTTTCGACATTTGGTGAGGGAAAATTAAGGACCTTTATTTTCATCCCAAAAACAACTTTAAATAGACGCCAGCAAAGAGCCCTATGATGAGTCCTATTTGCCATTTCTGATAGTTCCAGACTTTGTCGAAGCGGTTATCGACATTAGAAGCGAACTTTTCAAAACGCTTATCAACATCTGAAGTCAATTTTTGAAAATTTAGCTCCATCTTATCAAACCTTTCATCAATCTTTTTAAATTCCTGCCTAAACTCCACATCCATATGATGAAAGTGATTCGTTTGAGCCTTCAGGATGAGAACGAGCATCTCTTCAGTGGTGATTTTTTCTCGATCAACTTTGGAGAGAATCTCATCAGATTTTTTTGTTAACCACGAATCAAAAACTTGATCATCAAACACAACGGCTCCCATAAAAGACCTCCGACATTGGAGGAATTATAACACATCCATCTCCACAAATGTTGCCAAACTCAAAATGGGTAAAGGATTGATAAAATTATGGGATCAACATGATGAATTAAAAATAAAACAATGAGATGTTACACCTTTTTACCTGGCACCTTTTCGACGAAGCTCAATTCCGATTTATCTGCTAAAATGAATCCCATATTCATGAACAAGATTAACATCAAGAAAACCCTCTGGACTCGCATCCCTTTTGCCTTGTATGCAAGAGAAGAATTAATCATTTTAGTGATGCTACTCTGGAACATATTATTCCGAAATCAAAATGTGGAACAAATAAGAAGTTGAACCTCACACTTTCCCATTCATTTTGTAACCAACTTAAAGATAATTTAATTTTAAAAGACGAGTGGGAGAAAAAACTTCATGAACATGAAAAAAACACAGAATTAATTTTACGTCGCAGGATTCATGATACTAAAACAGAAACTGCACTTTTTGTGTTTTGTCTTTTTCTCTGTGAATCAGATGCCATCGAAAACTATATGTCTCAAAAATCCTTCATTAAAAAATTCCGTAAATGTGATGACCTCTCAATTCTAATTGAAGCTTCATCCAAACTACACCACTACCGAGTCCCCAAATTATGGGAACTCATTTTTGGAGTTCTTTTTCTTCAGCACTATTATAAAACGAAAGACATCCTTGCTTTTCTCCATTCTTCGTGGAGGCTAAATCGATTCCTAAAACAAACTAGTCGTCATCATCTCGCACCAATTGCCATTGATCTGATTGAGATTTGTAAAGGTATCAACTTTTCAGCTTATGAAAAACTTGTCGAAAAGGTAGACGGTACCTTTTCGACATAACTGAATAGCCTAGCTTTTGATAGTATCATATGATACTATCAAATAATGAGACCACCTTTTCACATTTCTCCCAAAATTCTTAATTTAGTTAGCTCAATATCTGTCATCTTGGGACGTATCGAATCTTTAACTGTTTCCATACCTGGGCCAAAACTTCGAAAAGAAAATCGAATTAAAACGATCAAGTCGACTCTTGCAATAGAAGGGAACTCCTTCACCGAAGAAGCTATTTCCACAATTCTTGAAAACAAAAGAGTCTCAGGCACTAAAAAGGAGATTCTAGAAGTAAAGAATGCAATAGTTCTCTATGAGTCAATTGATAAATTCAAACCAGATGCGATGAAATCATTTCTTTTAGCTCATTCAATCCTGATGAATAATCTTGTTTCCAATGCTGGTAAATTTAGGAATAGAAATGTTGAAATCATTAAAGGGAAGACCGTTAAACATGTTGCGCCCAAACCAATCCTAGTCCCTGAATTGATGGGTAAAGTATTTGAATGGATCAAAAAAGATAGAGAAATTCACTTTCTGATCAAAAGTTGTGTTGTCCATTATGAAATAGAATTCATCCATCCTTTTGAAGATGGAAATGGTCGTATGGGCCGCTTTTGGCAAACCCTTATTTTATCCTTGCACTCCCCTCTTTTTAAATATCTTCCGATTGAGAGCGTGATTGAAAAAAATCAGAATAATTATTATAAAGCTCTTGAAGAGAGTGATAAACGTGGAGATTCAACACCATTTATAGAATTCATGCTCACCGTTATTTTAGAGACGATATCTGTGTACGACTCTGAAACAAAGGGTGCTGTAGCGACCTCGAAAGATCGGCTTACAAAAGCGAGTGATCACTTCAAAAACAAATCTTTCTCTAGAAAAGATTATATGGCGATTTTTAAGTCCATTTCATCAGCGACAGCTAGTAGAGACTTAAAAGAAGGTGTTTCTGAAAAAAGACTAACTAAAAAAGGTGAAAGAAGACTTACAACATATGTCTTTATCTAATTTGTCGAAAAGGTAGACGGTACCTTTTCGACATAGCTTAAGCAACGTCTTTATTGCTCGCCTTTAAGATTTTTTCTAATTCATGGGTAAGGCGATCATCCAAGAGAGCATCATTTAATTCAAGTCCCTCGCTCTCTATTTCAGATAAAACAATGTAGATAATGGACGTAATCGTTTCTTTTGCCAGGACTGGCCCTTCTTTATCTACAAATATTTTGTACATTTTAGTGATTGCCGACGACGTTTTCATATTTTTCCTCTTTTCTTTATCGGAATCCCATGACAGCTTTTTAGATTCCATCTCGAAGCTGTATTAACTTTCTAATGAGTCTCTTCATTTCAAGCACTTGCAGCAGGTTATGATTGCAAGTTGACCTGTCAATTTCTTGTTTTGCTAATCCAATTGCAAAATTAATGATGTCAGCTTTGGTCATGATAAGCATCACTCCCTTGTGCGTAACTTAGCCGTAGCCAAATATAAAATCAAGAACCAAAAGGTCCCAGCTAACACCTTTATTCAAAAAGGAAAGTGACACCTTTTTCCATGACTTGGTATTCTGAGGCCTATGACAAATAAAATGAATATGGTAACGAGTGCGGCTTTATTTTTTCTTGCGGCGGGAATTTTTACTTCGGTAACGATACTCTCTGCTTATCAAATACTTTTCTCCCTCTCGCTTCTCTACTTTTCTTTCATCGCCTTCAAAGAAAAAACCATTCATCTACCAAAAAGTGCTTATTGGCTTATCGCTTTCACCATCGTGGCCCTTTTAAGCCTTGTCATTAATTTTGACCTCATCCCAAAGCCGTCGAAAAATTTTGGCCGCTTAAAGTATTTTATTTTTGGGATCGGTGGGATTGTCGTTTTTGAGTTTTGGTTAAAGGAAGCGACTGAAAGAACAAAGAAGATCCTCCTTAATACGTTTTTTGTGAGCATTGTGGTTGCTGGAATCTATGCCATTTATCATTTTATTTTTTTAAGTCAGGGGCGTGCGAAGGGTCTCACTGATACCATGAGATACGGTTACGGTTCGGCGATGATGCTCTTAACCCTACTCTCGGCGATTCTTCACAAAGAAAAACTTGGGTCGTGGTTTAATTGGAAACTAGCGATCCCGGTTTTCATCATCGGCTTTACTGGCATGTATCTCACTTACACACGAGGCGCTCTCTTGGGTTTTCTCTGTGGACTTCCTTTTGTGTTGTATTTTTTTAATAAAAAGCTTGGTTATGTTCTTGGAGGACTTGCCGTCCTGGGAGTTTTGGGACTCGTGGGAGTTTATCTTTTCGGCTCAGGCCAGTCGAATTCTCGTTTTTTAGTGAATAAAAATAATTCGTCTGACGTCATCAGACGAAGTCAGTGGAAAGCTGCAATTATTGCGACGAAAGAAAAGCCGATCCTTGGTTGGGGACTATCTAACTTTCACTCCCAATTAAAACGAATTAAAACTGATTATGATCTTGATGCAAAAGAGTATAACGACGCTCACTCGCATAACCTTTTCCTTGAAATAGCTTCTGGCACGGGAATCCTTGGCCTCATTCTTTTCTTAGGATGGGTTTTAAGCTGGGCATGGGAAGCGTTTCGGGCGCAAGGGCTTACTCGAGTGCTTGTTATTCCCTTCGGTGTCGCCTTTGTGGTTTCCAGTCAGTTTGAAGTCACTTTCGATGCCAATAATGCCTCGATGATTTTTTTCTTATATGCCCTCAGTTCTGCTAATTTGTCGAAAAGGTTGTCGAAAAGGTAGACGGTACCTTTTCGACAGAAAAGCTTAGTGATGTCTTGTGACTGAAATTAGGTCTATATCTTTAGGCAAAATGAGCTCAGGTGGGATGTTAAATTCCTTGAAGCTTTCTTTTTCATACCCCGAGAAAATATAATACTTAAATATACCTCGGCTTTTTATTTCTCTTAAAAGATTGTGAAATTCTTCACTAAAGCCACAAGTGTCTAGGATAAAGATTGTATTCTCGTCATAGGAATTTAATTTATCAGAAATTTCTGATGGGTTTTCAAACGTATCAATTAATAGATTCTGCTTTTTAAAGGCATGATCCCAACTTCCTCTGATAAATTTATCATCATCCAACAGGACCGTTTTTATATTCTCATTTAGAGACTTCTCCAATGGGAGACTAAATTGAATTTGAGTCCCGCCTCCTGGTCTAGACTTTATCTCAAATGTCCCACCGAGTTCGATTATCTTTTTTCTCGACGAGGATAAACCAAGACCACTGCCAGTTTTTTTAGTTGAGAAGCCAGAAGATAAAGCATTTAGAACCTCCGAAGTCATACCTATACCCGAATCAATTAGGGAGAAGTTGATTCTACCTCGGCTTGAAACCACTTCTAATTTTATCAGTCCTTCATAATCGATGAGAGACTCAAAGGCATTGTTTAATAAATTAGACAAAATTCGTGAAAGATCTACTGGCGAAATTAGAGCTTTTATTTGCGGAAAAATATTGATGACAGTCTCAAACCTAACATCATTAAAACGACTAAACTGAAGTCTCTTTTCATCTATAATCATTTGAATGGTATCATTTAATTCGAAGTATTCTGGTTCAAAAGAGTTTGATTTTATGCCCAGAATTTCATTTGAAATATCAGTTATTCTTTTCGCTAAAGCATGCATTTGGTGTTGATCATCTGGAGTAATAATCTCTTTTTCTACGATTCTCTTAAGAACTGAAGCGGGAGACCGTATATCGTGCGCAATCTGAGCATTCATGAGCTCGATTTCTTTTTGATCCTCTAGGTGTTTATTTTCAAGTTTTTGATTTCGAAGCATTAGTCTTATAGTTACGGATAAAATAAATAAAGAGAATAATGACCAAAGAAAAATGGCACTCATTAAAATTGACATGATTCTTCTATCAATTTTATTTGCCGATGAAGAAACGATGATCCCCCAGAGTTTTTCATTATTTAACACCGAGATTGGATAGAGAGTTCCTCTTTGGTCCTGGTCAAAAATTTTAAAAGTTCCCGTATAAGACTCTTTCAGGGAATTAATATCCCAAGATTTTGTTACCCTCTCCCAAAGGTTTCCTTTTTCAAAAATATCATTATTCCATTTTAGCTGCTTCAAAAGTTCAAAATCTCTTAAATTTCCGAGATCATTCTCGTCCACATGGGTATTCACGATTGGACTATAAACGAGGCCATCAGATGAGCTTGCGATGGTATGACCGTGCCTATCAATTAAAATGAGATGTCCATCATCAATTCCTTCAATTGTGTCTTTTAACGCCAGAAAAATTTTTTCTTTGATTGATTTCGCTGATATTGACACAGCAAACACTCTTTTAATTTCTCCCTTTTTATCAAAGATAGGTGAAGCCACTGTAAGAATTTGAGTTCGTGCCTTATCATGGCTTAAATAGCCCTCAGAGATGACAGTTTTTTTATAAAACTTGGATAACTTTAGATAATCTCTAAACCCATAGTTAAAACTTGTTACAACAACTTGAGTCGTATAGGGCTCAAGAAAAACTAAGTCCCCATTCACATCCATTTCGAAAACGTAATGTAATTCAGGATTATTCGCTAGAATATTTTTCGCAACTTCTCGGCGTTCATTAGCAATTGATTTACCTTCATAAATATCGGGAAGTCCTTTATAAACTTGCCACAGTTCTGAGCTTCTATTCTTATTTTCTAAAACATTGAACCCCTTTAAGAGATCATCTTTTGAGATTTGTTCAAATCTTATCTGATCCGGAGAGGAATTCTTATCGAATTCGAATGCTCGATTAGAGGCCGTGCTCTCAGTTATGTAAACCAAAGTCCTAAAAAATAAATTCAGAGACTGCTCAATGGTTTTAGCAATTTTAAGTTGGTTTCGTTCCTCGGTTTTAATCATTTCTTCTTTAAGGTTGACCCTTATGTAGAAAATAATGACTCCAAGTAAAATGAATAATGAGGATAAAACCAATATAAGTGGTTTAGTTTTTAAGAGTTTCATTTTTCTCGTCTTTAAGTTCTTTTAAAACAGAAAAGGCATTCATCACGGCAGGAAAACCACAATATACGATCAAATGGACAAAAATATCTTCGAGCTCTTCAAATGTTCCCCCACAATTAATGAATCCACGCATATGAATCTTTAACTGTTCATGCTTTCCCAGAGCTACAAGAGAAGTTACTGTGATCATGCTTTTTGATTTAAGATCCAGACCAGGACGGGCCCAAAATTGGTCATAGGCAATTTCTTGAATCACCTGATTCAACTTGGGAGATAAGGAGTCTAATCTTCCTACAAGTTGCTCAGAATAATTCCCGTAAAGTTTCTCAATCATTTCAGACTTTTTCATTTTGACCTCACAAAAGGACGCCTCTTAAATCAAATCTGAAAGAGTTATGAAACTTAATTTCTGGAAGGCATGTATTTATTTCAATTCTGAATTTGTCGAAAAGGTAGACGGTACCTTTTCGACAACCGCCATTTTTCCAATTTGAATTTAATTGGCACATTGAATTTGAAAAAATGACTCCTCTTAAATTGAGCATGTATCTAAATGATATTTCACAATATTTGTGAAACCATTAGTAGTGTGGTACACTACAGAAGGCTTAGTCTTTTAATGGCAAAGTTCCGATTTGTTTTTTGGCTTTTAGAATTTTTACAATCTCATAATGTCTTCGAATATGACTGGGACGATGGAAATTCAATAAAGAGCATTCAAAAGCATGGAGTAGAAAATGAGATGGTTGAATCAATTTTTATGGATAAAAAGCTTTTGGCCTTAGGTGAGCAATATCAACCTAAAGTTAATGAAGCAAGATATGGAGTTTTAGGAAAAACTACATCTGGGGACATTTTATTTGTATGTTTTACGATTCGAGGAAACAGAATTAGGCCAATTAGCTCTCGTTTCGCAAACTTAAGAGAGAGAGAAATATATGAAAAAGAAATATGCTAAATCACTACCTGAGTATGACGAAGTTGAATTTGATGAAGAAGCAGTTTTGAATTCAAGAAAAATTCATCGAAAGATGCCTACAAGCGTTTCACTTCCTCCAGAAATTGTTGAGGAATTAAAAAAGGTGGCGACTAAAAAAGGCATTCCCTATCAAGTGCTAATGAGAAGTTTTATCATTGAAGGCTTGCAAAGGCTGAAAGAGGTATCTTAATTGGTATGTCAAAAAGGTATCCAAAAGGTAGACGGTACCTTTTCGACACTCTTTAAGCTGCCTTTGCAATCAGAGTTAACTGGTCCAAAATTTCACTTTCCCAGAATTCTCTAACATTCTGGTCTTCATTAATTGAAATAAGAAGAACTGAGTAGAGAGCATTTTGCACAACGGCTGATTTTTTTAAACTCGTTAGCACGGAGTAGGCCTCAACATCTCTCATACCGGTTGGTGAAAAATATAGATTTTTTTTAAGTGTTTCGCCTTCTTTTAAAACCTTAAAAGAAGGAGATTGTTTATATTTTTCTAAGCTCTTCAAAATGCCTCTCCCCCTATGGGTATCGATGTAATTAATAAAGGTGATAGTAATTGCTCTCACCAATAAAGAGTCATCATAAACACCAATCAAATTCTTAAGACGATTAAAAACATCATAGGCATTTGAGGAAATAGAGTACTGAATTTTGAATAATTCCCGGTCTGTATTTTTAAGATCATGGAGCCATTTGGAAAATTGCGTTTCGATATCTTTAGTCCAAAGTGCCGTTCCAGTGACTTCATCAATCTGAGTTGTATACATAAAATTTTGACCGAGGAATACTTTTTTGACCTTTTTTTTCACTCTAAACCTCCCTGAAACTTTGGATTGTGACACCCTTAAGCTCAGTTTTTTCAAAAAAATATCCTTTCACAAAATATCTTTTTGTTTCTATTTCAAATACACCGCCGAAAGAAATTTCACACTCAAACTTAAAACAATATTCTTCGGCATTTTTTCCATGTAGGCCATCTTCGCTTAATCGGGTAACCCAACTCAACTTTTCTATAACCTCTATTCGATCCAGAACTTTTAAAAATTCATCGACTGACAGATTGGGCGGATTTTTTCGATCTTGCCAAAAATCTAATTCACCCTTTTCTATAACAATTCTAAGCTTTTCAATAAAAGTTAAGCTCCTTGATTTGCCATCAAAGATCATAATCACCTCACAAAGGTATCACAATTGTGATACTAACTCAAACACGTTTTACATACGGAAAAGATACGCCCGTGGTTTAGAAAAATCAATTTCAATAAGGTGCCAGGTTGGAACTGAGAGTTAAGTCGAAAAGGTAGACGGTACCTTTTCGCCTTTTCGACGGGCGATTTTTTACGAAGCAGCTGTCTTCTTTGGTTTTACTGTTAGCTCGAGCCCAATGGCATTAAGAATGGCGACAAGATTTTTATGCGTAAGATCTCCATCTTCTGAAAGCATTTTATAAATCGTCTGCCGATTAAGCCCTGACTTTTCAGAAATCTCACCCACGCCGTAAGCTTTTACAACATCCCCTAGGGCCACTTTCAAATATTCTGAATCATTCTCCTCTATCGCCTCGGCAATAAAATGACATGCAAGGAGAGGGTCTCTTAATCTTTCAATTAAATAATTATTAAATGATGTTCCTTCACTCATAAATCTTTCCGATTTTCTAATTAATCAACCCAGTTTTCAATTTGTTTTGATATTCTTGCCATTGAATGCCAGACGTACTTTGAATCTTCTAGAGAAGAAAGTATCTTAATTAACCTATCGATAGTGAATCGATCAATGTGAAAATTTAAAAGCCTACTTATATCGCTGGCATCATTACCAGTTATCTTACCCGCTTCACTATTACTGTATCCCTTCTGTTTAATTAGCATTGATATAATTTTGCAGAGTTCAAATTTTAAAACTTGTTGAGGCTCCGGTCGAACGCCCAATATACCGATAATTTTATCTTCATCAATTTCATCTACGATGAACTGCTCTTCATCAAAATATGAATCTGGTAGACCCATTCTATTTTTCATAAAATACCCTTAATAAATCGTTACAACCACAGTTGAAGAATTTTTCATAAAATCGACGACCATCTTTAATTTCTTTCCTTCATCATATACATAAAAAATCATTCGACTCTCAACATCCCTTAAATTTGATGATTGAACACTCGGCTCCTGATCCAAAGTCCGTAGCTGTTCAAAAATCATGACAACATCTTCTTCACTATAACTATTTCTCGGAGGCCCTTGGTTATAATCCCTTAGCTTTTTATCCCATCCGAACTGAATATGCTTAAGATCAAACCAGATATCCCGAACCAATCTTCCCTTGATTAGTAGAGGGCTTCTCAACTTCTTATTAACAATGTTTTCCTTCTTCATTGAGAATTCCTAAAAGTATTTTATCCGCTTCATGGCAAATTTGCCACAGGTTAATATCTTCATGTTTTCAAGGGTTTAAAATATATAATAAGTATTATTTCTAACCCTTGAAACCGTACATTATCCGTACGTGAACTAAAAATCAATCTCAATAAGGTGCCTGGTTGGAGGTGAGACTTAAGTCGAAAAGGTAGCTGACACCTTTTAGGCATTGGGATAGAAAGGTGGCATGTCAAACAGAGCTAAAACCCTCCTTCTTCTCCTCGTTGATGCACTCATCCTCGTACTCTCTTTGACTGTCGTTGTTTACTCGAGACGCTTTGGTCACCCTTCTGACATTTATCTCGCGAAACACTACAACCTCTTCTCAATGATCTTTCCGTTTTGGATTTTGATGTACTTCATTGAAGGGCTATACACGCTTAAGACCTATAATCCAGCGAACCTTCCTATTTCACTTTTAAGATCAACGATTCTTTCCGTTTTGATATCAATCGTGATCATTTACATTTTCCCTTTTAAACTCCAAGGAATTACGCCCAAAACGAATCTCATCTTAATTGCATCTCTTTCACTTCCACTTTTGTATTTTTGGAGAAGATTTTTCTTCAACTTTTTTTCTGGGGATAAAAGACTTCGAAATACTTTTATCGTGGGATCCATTGAGACCCTAAATATCGTTCAGCATGAGATCACTAAAAAGCCCCATCTTGGGTATAAAATTATCGCAAGTTGTACCTCGGAAGTGCACCCAGTTGTTATTCCAGAGGGTGTTGAGCTTATTGCAGTTGAAAGAAACATGACTAAAGAGAGTGAACTCTATCAAAAAATCTTTGGTTTATTAGGTTCTGGTGTTGAAGTCATGGACCTTGCTAAATTCGCTGAAAAAGTTTCTGGAAAAATCCCTATCAATGCCATCGATGAATCCTGGTTTATCGAGTACTGCGGGCATCAAGATTCAAGAAGCTATGATGTGATAAAAAACATCATCGACAGATCTGTTTCTATTTTACTCATGATACTTCTGATCCCAGTTGCTATCCTTGTTGTCCCTATTCTTTTAATTGTTCACGGACGACCCATTTTCTTTAAGCAAGTTCGAACGGGTCTTAACAATAAACCTTTCACTCTTTATAAGCTTCGAACAATGGTCGTTGATGCTGAAAAAAATGGGGCCCAGTGGGCCAAGCCTGGCGACTCACGGATTACTCCATTAGGTAAAATTTTAAGGAAGAGTAGACTTGATGAGCTACCTCAACTCATTAACATTCTAAAAGGTGAAATGAGTCTTGTGGGGCCTCGTCCTGAGAGGCCAGAGATTATTGAAAAGCAACTCTCTCCTAATATTCCCTACTACAATCTTAGACACCTAGTGAAACCTGGAGTTACAGGCTGGGCGCAAGTCACATTTCGGTATGGTTTTTCGCAAGAAGACTCAAAAGAGAAACTTCAGTTTGATCTTTTTTACGTTAAGAATAGAGATCTCTGGTTAGATATTCTCGTTGTAATTAAAACGATTAAGACTGTTCTTACGGGTGCAGGGCAATGAGGGTTTTTGCCTACACTCCGTTCTATCCTCCGCAGTCGCAAGCAGCTGCGATTCGATGCTACTGGTTGATTAGATCACTTCAAGATACAAAACATGAAGTTAGGGTTTACAGTTCTATAAATACATCCGACAGCAGAAGCCTTATTTTCAATCCGACTGACAACAAACAAAGTTTTTTAAAGCGACTCATTTTTGAAGTTCTGGCCGGATGCGAATTATTTCTTCGTATTTTATTTTCTCAATTTGATCTCTATCTACTTTCAAGTCCCCCCTTTATTACTATCATGATTGCCCACATGGCATGTGTGATACGCAAAAAAAAATACATTATTGATGTCAGGGATATTTATCCCGATGTTTACTTTGCCCAGGGATTAATTCGTGAAAACAGTATCCTCGGTCGCTTTGTAAAAAGAATGACCTCCTCGATGTACTCCGGTGCCCATGGAGTTTTATCTGTTACTCCTGGCCTAGTTCAAAAAATAAAAAGATTGTCTCCACTTGCGAGGGTAGAACTTTTAATCAATGGGTATGACAGGGAGTTATTTAGTCCTTCAAAAGAAAAATTCACCCGTTTTACCGTCATATTCCACGGGAACATGGGGAAGATCCAAAATATTCCAGTCATCTTAAGTGTTGCGAAACTAATCGAGGAAGAAGACATCGATTTTATATTTATAGGAGAGGGCCCACAGGCGGAATTGTTCAAAAAAGATTTACCTAAAAATGTAAAATATCTTGGATCAAAAAATTATTCAGAAATTCCTTCTTTCATCGCCAAGGCGCACATAGGTTTTTCAGCTCGAAGGGATGATGATATTGGTGCCGATGCGTTTCCTGTAAAAGTTTTTGAATATATTGGTGTCGGAATCCCTGTGATCATGACCCCAGCAAATGGCGTGATGATAAATATGGTTCAATCAGGCATTTATGAGTTTCAAAACTCTCAAATAGAAGAAATGGCAAAAAAAATACTAGAAATTAAGAACACTGGAGAGGGAGTTATCCTTAAGGACAATCTCTCTCGCCAGGATATTTCAAAAAAAATTCTAGAGTTTTGCGACTTTAATTAATTCAGAACACACTTTTTCGACTTCAGATTTTGTTAGTTCAGCATACATTGGGAGCGAAAGAATTCTTTCAGAAGCTTTTTCTGTTACCGGAAAGTCACCCTTTTTATATTCCAAATGTTTCAAGGCTGGCTGTTGGTGAAGTGGGATCGGGTAATGGACACCACACTGAATATCCAACTTTTTAAAATGATTCATCACCTCATCGCGATTAGAAACTTCAATCAGATAAATGTGATAAACACAATAGGCTTCTGGTCTAACAGTTATTGTCTTAAACCCATGTGGTTTCAGGAGACCCTCATAGTAGCAAGCAAGTTCTCGACGCTTTTCAGTCCAATTTTTTAAGTGCTTTAATTTTACATCAAGTATGGCTGCTTGGATTCCATCCATCCGAAAATTTCCAGCGCAAAAATCATGCTCATATTTTTTTGTACGTCCATGATTCACATGCATGGCAACTAACTTATGTAGATCATCATTTTGAACGGTGATAGCTCCAGCATCACCGTAAGCCCCAAGATTTTTACCTGGATAAAAGCTGAAGGTTCCACAATCACCAAAAGTCCCAGTGCCTTTATTATTCCAAGTTGCCAGGTGAGATTGAGCACAGTCTTCAATCACATGTAGCTTATGCTTTTTAGCTATCGCCATCACAGCATCCATATTTGAAGGGTTACCATAAAGATGGACCGGGATAATACATTTTGTTTTGGCAGTGATCTTACTTTCAATCTGTTTGGTATCAATGGAGTAAGTATCAGCCTCACAATCAACAAAAACAATTTTCGCCCCGACCTCAGCAATCGCCTCTGGTGTAGCAAAAAAAGAATTGGCCACAGAGATGACTTCGTCACCAGGACCTATCCCTAACGCTCGTAAAGCGACAGTAATTGCAGAAGTCCCATTGGCACAACCAACTGTGTATTTAGATCCTTGAGCGATTGAAAAATTCTTAGAGAATGCTTCCACCGATTTTCCATGTATAAAATCTTTTGTTTCAAGAATTCCGTTAATCGCCTCTTGAATCTCAGGCTTTATTGATTGGTATTGAGCATCGAGATCTACAAAATTAATCGTCATAATTATTTCCTTAATAAGGTAATTCAGATTTCTTTTTCATAAATTTAGCAGGGTTTCCAGCAACTACATCACCTGGGGGAACATCTTTCGTTACAACAGATCCGGCCCCCACAATTGCATCTTTACCAATATGAACACCAGGAAGAAGCGTAGAGTTGGCACCGACAATCGCATTTTCATGCAAAGTAGGACCAATTAATTCATCCTTCACATTTTTAGATTTTGGATAAGGGGCATTGGTAAAGACGACATTTGGACCAACCCAACAATCTTTTTTTAATATTGAATATTCCGGGATGAATACTTGGGTATGAATGCGAACATTTTCTTCTATCTTCACATGATGTTCGACAACACTGAGAGTACCAACTGAAACATTGTCCGCAATCTCATTCAATTCTCTGATATTGGCCTTGTTTCCAGTCTGAAATTTTTTACCAATTTTATTCCCAGCATAGATCACTGTATGTGAGCGGATAACGGAGTCATCGCCAATAAAAGTTTCGAGCTCCCCTTCCTTTGCTCCACGAGGGGGAACTCCAATTATGCAGTAATCTTCAATAATGACGTTTTTACCTAGCTTAACCCCAGGGTAAACTTTTGCGGTTTCAGCGATCATGGCTTGAGACCTAAACGGCACTGCTTAGGAGTAAATCGAACTAGAACTTCCTTACCAGTTTCGATCGACTCATAAATTGCAGTCACAAGCTCTAAAGATTTGCGGCCTTCTAAACCTTGAACGAGAGCATTTTTACCTGTTTTAATGGCACGAACGACATCATTCAAATATTCAGTATGACCAAACCCGTAAACATTAGGCGGATTCACTCGGTATGTTTCAATAACTTTTTTATCATCTTCTTTAGCTTCAACAAAATTCCAAACTTTCATTTCATTAACAGCGAATCCACCAATTTCAACAGTTCCTTTCTCACCTAGAACGGATATTGAACCTTCTAAATCTTTTGGACGAGTTGCAGTGGTTGCCTCAATGACTCCGAGTGCTCCATTTTTGAATTTTAAAATAACAACACCAGTATCTTCAGCTTCAATATTAACGAGGGCCCTAGTCGATTTCGCGAATACAGATTCAACGTCACCCATAACCCAATTCAAAAGATCAACGTGATGAATCGCCTGATTGGCAAAGACACCACCATCATGCTCCCAAGTCCCACGCCAAGGATCTTGGTCATAGTATTCTTGAGTTCGACACCAGCGAACTCGGACAGTTCCCATAACAAGTTTGCCAAATCGGCCTTGCTCGAGTGCTTCAAACATTTTCTGCACTGGTAAATTAAAACGGTTTTGCTTAACCACAAAAAGACGAGATCCGTTGCGATCACAAGCTGCGATCATTCGGTCAGCATCCTCAAGAGTAAGTGCCATTGGCTTTTCAACAATGATTGGCTTTCCATATTTAGACATCTGAATTGTATGTTCAGCATGATCACCAGAGGGGGTTAGAATTGAGATGACATCGATTTTATCTCCCATCTCTTGCATCATGTGGTGCATATCAGTGAAATAAGGAACTTTGTATTTTTCACCAAAGGCTTTAGCTCTGTCGGGCTTGTTATCACACACTGCCGTCAGGCAAGCCTCCTTAACCAGACCTTCAGTTAAATTACCAGCATGCTTTGGCGCAATGCGCCCACAACCAATCAATGCGAAACGTAGCATAAATAATCCCCTTACGATTGAGGAATTCTATTAGATAGAAATGAATGTGACAATTGATAGAAATTTAACCCTTATTGCTTGTACAATTTGCCAAATGACAAAGCCCACAAAAATTCTCAAAGACTTCGGCCTCCTACTCACTGGAAACTTTGGGGCACAATTCATTAGCCTTCTTTTTTATCCAATACTAGTTAGGATTTTTAGCCCGAACGATTTTGGACTTTTTGGTACATTTTCGAGCATTCTAGTGATTGGAAGTATTTTTGCATCTGGGCAACTCCACTTAGCATTTATTAAGTGTCAAGACGATTCTGAAATTGATGAGCTTTACTGGCTATTTAAAATTTTTATACTTTTTGGGACTCTGATTGTTTCAATATTAGCCGCTTTAATTAACTTTCGGTTTCAATATTTTCCAAACTGGTATTCTTCTCTGTTTCCATTTTCAATCTGGGCGTATCTGAATTTTGAAGGGCAAAAAATGTTGGCGGTTAGAGCTGAGAAATTTGGAAATATGTCACGAGCTGTGAGCATTAATCGCTTGCTTTCAAATGTGTCTAAAATTGGGCTAGGTAAATTCTTCGCAACTCCTGTTATTCTCATAACATCTGAAGTTTTAACTAACACCCTATCTTACTTATTAATAAAGAAAAACATTTCTATAAACTCTAAAAGACCTAACTCAATCAAAGTTTTGTTAAAAAAATATATGGATTTTCCACTTTTTGCGACTTTATCTAGTTTTTTTCAACTAGGTTTAACGGAGTTTCCTGTTTTGTTTTTAGCCTTATACTATAGTCAGAAAGAAATTGGTCCATACGTTTTGAGTCTCAGATTGTTACTTCAACCTCTTTCAGTAATTGGAAACTCTTTAGGAAGTGTTGTTTCAAAGAAAATTGTAAAAAATCACATCAACAATATCTCTTCTCGTAAAATGGTCTTACAAATTTATACTAGTTATATTCTTATAGGCTTTGTATTGTTTTTCACAATAAAAATTATGCCTAACCAATGGTTTGTTTACATACTTGGTGAAAATTGGGCAAATTTTAAAGAAATTCTTTTACCCATGTCTTTACTTTGCTCAGCAAAGCTTAGTTCAGGACTTCATATATATTACTATGTAGCAATTAATCAAGTCAGAGTGAAGTCAATATGGAAAGCGGTGCAACTAACATCCGTAATTGGGATTATCGTTTTGTACTCACACTTTCCCTTAGTACATGTATTATGGATAGCGGGCTCAATTGAAGCTATTATTGATCTCGCTTTCATCACATATACAATTTCATTTAGGGCCAATTAATTCTTTTCAAAAACCTGACAGTAGCACGCAAGATCAAATATAAACTTAGGCTTTTTGAGTGAAAGAGCGTTTTTTAATGCATTTTTCCAAGGCGATCTCCAAGGGAGTAGATTTTTATCTATTGTTGCTACATAAGTAGTCGTTAGGACCTCCCCTCTTCGATTTATTACAGATTTAATATCAGTTGCCTCATAGGCTGGAGTAAATCTGCTTCCTAAATAATCTAGAAGTTTTTGTCCATCATTTACAGATATAGTACGATCTCCATCTAATGAAATATCAAAAGTGAGAATCAAATGCCCTCCAGGCACTAGCAGTCTGTAAAAGTGATCTACAATTTCTTTGTAATTTTCTGTATGTTCGAGAACAGAAATGCAGTAAATAATATCGAATGATTTCTCGGGATAATCTAGATTCCTTAAATCTCCCAAATTAAAAATGACTTTGCTTTCAATTTCATTGTTAATATTTTCATATGTTTTCACTAATCTTGAATCCATATCTGTTCCATGGACTTCACATTTAGAAAATTCCTTTTTTACAAAAAATGGGAAGAAGGAAAGTCCACATCCAGCATCAAGTATTTTAATGGCACCACTTTTATTAATTTTATTTTCAATCATTGAGAAAATGTATGGATACTCCCAGACACGACTCCACTGGTGAAATGAATCAGTGGTCCAGCGTTTTCCATATTCATTCAAATGTGCGAGATATTTATTTCGAAAAACATCATTTTCGTTCTCGAGTTTCCTAAATAATGTATCATTTGCAACATTATGAAAATCTTGTCGCGAAACATAACCACTGTGATAAAACATATTAGTCCTTTTTAAAAAATTCCTTAATTAATTCAATCTCTCTATAAACAGTCTCTTCAAACGAAAACTTTTTCTTATTCTGATTACTGACCTTAGCATCAAATGGTCTAAGACTTTTAAAGCCTTCTTTTAGATTAATCGAAAAGAACTTAACATTCTCAAACTCTCCAAGCATTTCTCTGCATACATTAAGATCAGATGTATAGAGAGGTATACCAAAGGAGGCAAACTCGCAAACCGAAACGCCTTGAGAATCAAGACGAGTAGGCATCAATCCGCATGAGTAGTGATTTAAAACTTCAGGCATCTCGTTCTGCTTAAGATATCTATTGTGCCAAACGAGATTGTTCGGCATCTCATTATAACTAAAAAATTTTCCTTTCCCGTAAACATGAAAAGAATAACTGGGATTCATTTTTGCCACTTCACAAACAACATCTAGAGCATATTTAGAATTATCCAGCGGTCTAATTGTAATAAAGTCTCCCCACTTTTCTTGGCTGGGGTTATAATGGTCGTCAAAAAATATGGGATTTATATTGTTATTTATTACGGAGGTGTTTCTTTTAATGAATTTTTTATTAAAGAAGACATTTTTTAGAGTCTCCTCTTTCATCCACTCACTCACAAAAACGATGTGAGTTGTTTTTTTTAGTAAGACGTAATTGAAAAATAACTTTAGTAACTTAACCTTAATTAAGTCATAAATTAGATTAATCCATCCCTTTACTATTGAACCCCGATCAAAGCCGTAAGGAGAGGGATAATAGTTCTTCTTAATAAGAACTTCATGGCCATGGATAAAAAACAACAAATTATTTACTGAACGTATTCTAGATAAAATAAATATTACATGATTCCGTAAATTAGGTGCATGGGAAATCAAAAGATCATAGTCCTTCAAACTATCCGTTTTGTTGAATGTTTCAAGATTTGTGACCACAATCCCCTCAAACTCATATTCTTTATTGGCTTGAAAGGAGAGAACCTTTACGGCGATTCCATTCTTAACATAATGCAATAGTCGTGAATGTATATAAGCTAAATTATATAGATTATCTTGTGAGGGATATCCTTCAGCAATAACCAGAACTTTCATAAATTATACACTTTTGACTTAAATGCCTCTAAAATCTTTGATATAAGGGTTATTCATTATACTTAATAAGGATTGAATTGAAAAAGATTCTCTTAGTACTTGGAACGAGACCAGAAGCAATTAAAATGGCACCTCTTATAAAGGAGCTTAAATCTTCAAAATCTCTAGAAATAAAAGTTCTTGTTACCGCTCAACACAGACAGATGATGGATAGCGTAATGGAACTATTCAAAATCATTCCAGATTTTGACCTTGATTTAATGAAACCCTCTCAGGACCTAGCGGATATCACTTCTAAAGTACTTTCTGGCTGTAGAGACATCTTTAATTTATGGAAGCCTGATCTTGTTTTAGTACATGGAGATACAACTACATCCATGGCCGGCGCCCTTTCAGCATTTTATTTTAAAATTCCCGTAGGACATGTTGAAGCAGGCTTAAGAACTTTTGATATTTACTCCCCGTTTCCAGAAGAATTAAATCGACAGATAACTTCGAGAATCGCTAAATATCATTTTTGTCCAACGAAAATTAGCCAACAGAATTTAATCAAGGAAGGAATTTCTGAAGAATTCGCTCCAATAACTGGAAACACTGTTATTGATGCTCTTTTTGAATCAAAAAAGATGTTGAATGAAATGGATTTTAAAAATAATCCTATTCCTTACCTACCATCAAACCGCAGATTTGTGCTAATTACAGGACATCGCCGTGAGAATTTCGGGGAAGGATTTTTAAATATCTGCCAAGCCATTTCGAGTCTAGCGGAAAAATTCCCGGAGATTGATTTCGTCTACCCTGTTCATTTGAATCCAAATGTACAAGGCCCTGTTCATAAAATGTTAAATTCGAAATCAAATATTAAGTTGCTCCCACCATTGGACTATCTCCCCTTTGTTTATCTCATGGATAAATGCTATTTAATCCTGACAGACAGCGGTGGAGTACAGGAAGAAGCACCAAGCCTTGGGAAGCCTGTTCTAGTCATGAGATCAACAACTGAAAGACCTGAAGCCGTAGAAGCAGGGACTGTGAAATTAGTAGGAAGTAATTTTCAAATGATTATTGATAATGTCTCTGAATTACTGAATGATTCAAATAAATATGATAATATGAAACGTTCGATAAATCCCTATGGAGATGGCAAAGCCTGTCATCGAATTAGAACATTTATAGAAAATCTCTAGCATTTTCTGAATCTGAAATTATTGCGTACAAAATCCACTGGGGTAGGAAATATGCAGCAGACGACATTGCAACAACTCCCAATATAAACAATCCCAAAGTCTCACCTAAAGCCCTCGTCTCCATTCTTCTCATTAAAACCATCAATTTAAATAATAGCCATGAAAATACGGGAACAAAAAGAATTAAACCACCAGTCAACAGCAGCTCTATCCAATAATTATGAATACTCTTAAGTGAGGTTGGAGTTCCTAAAACATCAACTAGAAGATTAGCATTCTGATTTATACCAATTCCAAAAAATAAGTTTTCTCTTATTAAGTCTACAGCACCAATCATAAATCTAATTCTTTCTGAAACTTCTCCCCTGACTCCATCAGCATGACCCCTAGTAACTAAGGTAATTATAGATTTTCCATAATTTGTTACAACTTCAAGACTGGTCAAAAACTCATTTCTTTGTTCATTGTTGAATGAGTAAAAAACCGTAATAAATAATGACAAGATTAGAGCAAGCATCAAATATGACTTTGCCGACTTCAATCGAAACAGGATGTTTTTCGTTAAGATATAATATGAAAGATAAATGGCAGAAAGAATTAAAATGGCTTTTGCACCTGCCTTCGCAATAAAGATCAAACCTAATGATGTAATCAATATTTTGAATGTCGATTTTATCTTTTTAGAATTAAGAATAATTGGATATCCAAGCAGAACAATAAGTGATGCATTATTGGGATGCCAAAAAAAGCCTGTGGGATAATCCTGATACGTGAGCGGATAATCCCCAAAATTTTCTTTTTTAAATAATTCTAACCATGGAGAGGCACACGAAATTGGCCAGCGAATCGGTGTAAAAGCTTCAAGCAATCCCAGAACTAAATTCGCTAAATAAAGATAAAATAGTCCCTTGTAGATGAAGCTTTTATCCTGAATCAAGTTCCAGGCCAATAAAATCCCCACCCCACACAAGATGTAAAATAGCCCCTTCAATGCCAAGGTTTTATCAGGTGATAGAACAGCAGAAGCGAAAGACCAAATTAGAAGATAGCAAAATATTAAGTGTTTCTTAAAATCAAATTTAAGAAAAACATCTAATTCTTTGCGCAGAAGAAGAATTAAGAAAACAAACAAAACAACAATATGAAAAAGATAAACTTTGGAATAACTAAAAGCTTGGCCCAAGAAAGCTGAGAAAATAACAAAGCTTAGTAGCTTATCTATAAAGAAATTTGAACTATTAATCAATTTCAAGAAAGACCAACCAAGCAAAATTTGTCGAGCGAATTACTATACAATTAGGACTAGACTAATCCTTATCGCATAACTAGAAAACAAAAAACAATCCTCACGGATCCTATCCTCTCTCTTCTTGCTGATGCAGCGCGTCTCGCTCAAATGATCTGAAACGAAAAAGGTAATGCACTTCATGTGATTTATCAGTTAGAGATTTCAAAACGTCGAACCAAGCAACTGACTTGATTTAATCGCTGGAATCCCCTATTTGAAGCAAAGATTGATCCATTATACAAAAAGCTTGGATTGAGTATGATATTTTCAGATTTCGTTCATTAAGTTTAATTATCTGCTCTTTCTGATGACCTATCCATGCATCTCGAGATGTAGTTTTTAATCTCTTGTTGAAATTTTTCTTTCGAAAATTGTTCTGCACGTTGGTAAAGTGCAAGCTTGTCGTAATCTTCAAGTCGAAAATTTCTTAAAGCTTCCACTAAAGAATTTACATCTTGATCGAAAAAGAACTTCGCAGTTTCAGAAGTCAAGGTCTCCAATACTCCGCCACCGAAATAGGCTATAACGGGTGTTCCTGCAGCGAGAGACTCTAGTGGTGTGATTCCAAAGTCCTCAGTTCCAGGGAAAACAAATCCCCTGGCTTCGAACATTAGTTTAACGACTTCTTCTCGAGGAAGATGGCCTAAAAATTCCACGTTATTTACACCGCCAGATAACTGCTCGGTCTCTACCTGTCCAGGGCCTACAATCTTGAGCTTCAAGTCTAATTTTTTAAAAGCGGCTACCGCCAGATCCACCCGTTTATTTGGAGCAAAAGCCGTGACCATAAGAAAGAAATCTTTCTTTGCCGGAGGATTTTTCTGATGGGACCTGAAATCTTTCAAATCTACAAAGGGATGTATTACCTGTGAGGACCTGAAATAGAAAGATCGCACTCGGTCAGCTACGAAACTAGAATTAGCAATAAAACGATCCACGCCGACATTTGAAATACTGTCCCAGTTCTGAAGAAAGGGGCGGATACAGTGGCCCACTGTCTTCTTTAGTAATGTTTCCTTGCCAAAGTAGGAATCAAATTGATCGTAGATGTAACGCATCGGCGAGTGGATATAGCAGATGTGCTTAGCCTCAGAAGACTTCTTAACAGCCTTCGCCACGCAATGAGATGAACTAATAACTAGCTCGGTATCTAGTGGCAGTTTTAAAGTGCTGATTGCTAAAGGAAACAGTGGAAGATAATTCCGATAATGGGTGTGAATGCCGGGAATGAAATTTAGGAAAGTAGTATGGATTTTACGAGATTCAAGGAACTTTGATGTGCTACCTATCTTATGAAATAGAGTATAAATTTCTGCCTCTGGGTAGAGTTCGCAAATAGCTTCAAGTACTCTCTCACCACCTCTGAAGCCGGTTAACCAGTCATGTACAATTGCGACTTTCAATCAAAGCCTGCCGTCAGTCAGTTCTTTTGCAAAGATACCTTTGACGTCAAATATCACGTTCGATCGGGCCGAATGCTTTCCAAGATCAAGATTTTTATATTCGTCGTGAGCGACTGCGAAGACAACCGCTGAATAGGCATTGAAATTTTCAAGACACTCATCGCCGGTCATCTCAGCGCCATATTCATGTTTGACTTCGACTGCATTCGCATAAGGATCATGGATTGTCACTTTACAACCGAAGTCTTTCAGCTCATCGATAATGTCAATAACACGTGAATTCCGAATATCAGGGCAATTTTCCTTAAATGTAATTCCGAGAACTAGGACGTTCGCTGAGTGGATTGCAATTCCCTTCTTGATCATTTTCTTTACTACTAACTGGGCAATGTATTCCCCCATGTTGTCGTTGATCTTTCTACCAGCAAGAATCACCTGGGGATGGTAACCTAATTCTTCAGATTTAAATGTTAGGTAGTAGGGGTCAACTCCTATACAGTGTCCCCCAACCAGGCCAGGCTTAAAAGGAAGGAAATTCCATTTCGTTCCTGCAGCGGCCAACACTTCTAAAGTATCAAGACCCATTTTCTCAAAGATCATCGATAGCTCGTTTACAAAGGCTATATTGATGTCTCTCTGGGCGTTTTCAATCGCTTTAGCCGCTTCGGCTACCTTTATCGAACTAGCACGGTAAATACCAGCGGTAATAACTTTGCCATACAACTCAGCCAGAAAATCTGTAACCACAGGTGTTGATCCACTAACAATTTTTAAGATTTTTTCCAGCGTTTTATCTTTATCACCTGGATTTACTCTCTCCGGACTATAACCTAGAAAAAAATCTTTATTGTATCCAAGGCCAGAAATTGACTCCAGGATTGGTACACAGACTTCTTCAGAACATCCTGGATAAACCGTTGACTCATATACCACAATAGCATTTTTTTTAAGGTATTTTGCCACAACTTTAGAAGCTTTAATTAATGGATTGAGGTCTGGGTGATTATGACTATCCACGGGGGTGGGTACGGTAACGATAAATACATCGGTATCCGCCAAGTCTTCTTCTTGAAAAGTAAAGTGAGCTTCGGTCAGACTGAGCTCACTTGTAGAAACTTCTTTTGTTCGATCTATACCCTTTTTCAATTCCCCAATTCTATCTTTATTGATGTCGAACCCAATGACCTTAAATTGCTCGGCAAACAGCACTGAAAGCGGTAACCCTACATAGCCAAGGCCAATAATGGAAATTTTAGGTGCATTTATCATATTGATTTTTTTATAACACAAGGCAACTATGTGAGGCAAACAAGAAAGGCTTCACCGAACTTAATTTCGAAGCTTTTGATATTTAGCCCAGCGGCAGAAATCTCAGATCTTAGCTCTTCTTCAGTATACTCAGTAAAATGAGTGGGGTCTAAACGATAGTCGATACCTACACTTTTCTTATAGACACTTAGCCATTCTCTAGTGATCAGCGGCACCCGAATTAGAACTTTTTCAGGCCGATGCTGTATTAGAATTCTTTTTAAAAACTCAACCCTTTTATCAACATGTTCAAGAACATTAGATAGGGTAACTATATTAAACCTCTCCTCCAACTTAAGAGAGGTTGCATCTCCCAAAACAAATTTTACATTATTTGCAGTGTTTTGCTTGATCGCTTTACGATATTTGGGTTCCTCAATCTCAATTCCTAAAACTTTCATCGCTTTTTGGGCAAGAACCAAACACATGGTTCCGTCATGACTACCAATGTCAAGTACACAATCCTGGGGCCCTATCTGTTCCAGGAACCAATCCTCGTAACGTATAATATGATGCTTAGGGTGAATGCCATTATGAAGCCTAACCACTAATTTAGAAATGCAGCCATAAACCCAATTATCGAGTTTAAGAAAGAATTTCAGTAGATTAGAATATATAAGCTTTTTCATAAAATCAGATTTTAACCTTTATAAATATGCTTAAAAAGTCCTTTTTTATTCTTTATGATTTTGACCAAACTGCAGGTGGTGGAAAGTCGTTTCTGTCATCTTTTCGAGATTACCTCTTAGCTAAAAAGCAGTATGCTGACAATGCAGAATCATCAGACATAATCATCCTAAACAGTCATAACCATTTGGAAGAAGCCCAGCGATTGAAGGTTAAATTCAATGGTCAAAAGACCTTTGTCCATCGAATTGACGGACCTATGCGAACCTATAATCAGTGGTATGATGTAAGGGATTTTACCGTTCAATATGTCCTAGATTTCATCAGTGACTGTGCCATTTTCCAATCTAAGTGGTCTTTAAAAAATCACACATTTCTGTATGGGGATCCGAAGGTTCCTGTGGCGGTCATCCACAATGCCGCCAATATGAATTTCTTTTATCCAGGAGAAAAAACTCAAACAGGAAAAATCAAAATCATTGGATCAGCATGGTCACATCAAAAAAACAAGGGTGGGGACTATTACGACTACCTTGAGGAGAACCTTGATTTCAACCGCTTCGAGATGAGTTTTGTAGGTAAGACAATTGGCCGCTACTCTAAAATAAAATGCCTGGGAATTCTAGACCAGAAACAGCTAGGTGAAGAGCTTAAAAAAAATCACATCTATTTTTTTCCTTCACTCTATGAAGCCTGCTCAAATGCCCTACTGGAAGGTATCGCTTCAGGACTTATTCCAATGGTGAGGGCAGGTAGCAGTAATCTTGAGGTGGTGGAGGATTCACGCTTGCAGTTCTCCAGCTATTCAGAAGCGATCATAAAACTCAATAGGATTAACTTAAGTGAATCTTATCAGTTTAAAAATCCAGACTTCAATCATATTGCCCAACAGTATATCGATTTTGCTTCGGCGATTAAACCTCAGTACAGAGAGCTGAATTTCAATGTTCATAAGCTTCATCTAAATTTAAAGAATTACTCGTACAAAATAGCACGCCTCCTACATAGGGTGACAGAACCTCCAAAAAAATCATAAAACAAAGTATGGAAAAATATTTTTCGAAAACACTGGGCTCTCTTGTTTATTGCGGAACACCCTCCACTCCTTCCACTTGGGATCAGCACTGGGAAGGAGACTTAAAGACCGAATTTAAAATCAATCACTTTGTCGTGAACGAAACAAAAATTTACCTCCCGGCTGGCTCCAAAATAATTGAAGGGGGCTGCGGCGCCGGTGACAAAGTTTATTCTCTTAAAAAGGCTGGCTACGATGTCTATGGAATAGACTTCGCTGAGAAGACTGTTAAATTCTTAAAAGCCAATACCGATTTAAAAATCGATCTCGCCGATATTAGAAAACTTCCTTTTCCGGATAACACCTTCGATGGCTACTGGTCTATGGGTGTGATCGAACACTTTATTGATGGAGTGGATGCTCCTATTGCCGAGATTTCCAGAGTAGTGAAACCGGGTGGATATCTATTCCTTACCGTGCCGGCCATGTCACCTTTAAGAAAGATCAAGGCAAGTCTTTCTATGTACCCTGAGAAAGAAACGCAATTTGAGAATTTTTACCAATATGTCTATCCTCCGGAATTCATCCAGAAGAAACTAGAGGGCGTCGGTTTCAAACTTCAAAAGAAAAAAGGATTGGACGGATTTAAGGGTATTAAGGATGAATTCGAAATTTCTTCTCTCGGTGTCATTTATAGATCGAACTCACTTCCTGCTCGAATAATTAAAAAAGCCGTTAATATGCTATTTGCCAGGGCCAGCGGACATGTCTGGTATTACGTATTCAAGAGAGATTAATAGCCAATTAGCGAAGCTTCAGTTTTAACTATAGAATCGAGAGTATGATTCTTTTGAATATATGCGCGAGCATTTTGACTCATCTTCTGCAGACTCGCAATATCCTCTGTTTTTGTTCTGATCATAGCGGCCCTCAACGATGCTACATCAGTAGATCCTGCAATTATCCCGTTAAAACCGTCCTCCAAGATTTCCTGAATTCCAGGAACTTTGGTCCCAACAGAAACTAGGCCGACTGACATGGCTTCTAGCAATGCCTTAGGATTTCCTTCGGAGTAAGAGGGCATCATAAAAAAAGTGTACTGCTGAAGCAGAAAAGGTATTTGATCATTAGGAAATGTACCGAGCACCCTAATGTTCGGGTGATCTTTAATTTTTGCTTCAATCATGGGTTGCAAGCTACCCTTTCCGATTAAATCGAGTTGAATGTCCTCCTCAATAGCAGCATCAATAAGATTAATGACATTTTTAATTTGTTCAAAACGACCTAGAAAAACTGTACGACGGTTTAAATCAAGCGGCCGGGGTCCGAACTTGGTCTGGTCGATATAGTTACCAATAACTTGTATCTTTTCATCGAGCAAAGAATAGTGATCTATAAAGTAATCTTTATGATCCTGAGATGTGACGATGATGTAATCGGCTCTAGATACCGGTAATTTTAGCAAGATTCGAAAGAAATGGTATTTTGCAAACTTCCTTTCCTTTAGATACAAGAAAAGTAAATTGTAACCGGAACGAAGGATGAACTTTGTTGCGGGGTTAAGGATCTTTGCGATACCACCGGCCCACGCCCCATCCAGCTGATTGGATTTAATGAAATCTACTTTCTTTATTGAATCAAAATGAATAATTGCCAGAAAAAGTGAATAAGTAAAGTTCCCAAATATCCACCAGCCTGGCTTCGTAATAACTTTAATCCGAGGATCAAGTTTACCTTCCTTGATAAGCATGCTGGCCATTTCTGCATCAGAAGATCCCCCATAGGTTGCCCAGATGACTGAACCAATTATTTCTTCTTTTATGAAACGCTCATACAATAGTTTTTCTCTATAAAAAAGACCTGAATCTACCCACTGTTTGAGCGAGACGTTACGGGTAAAAAGGAGAAGGAGAGAAGATTTTTTCATTTCTCTAGAGACTGAATCCGTCATCCACGATGATGTTTTGACCTTGGATGTATTTGGCAGCGTCAGATAGAAGAAAAATCAGCGCTCCTGTTAAATCATCGGGCTCAAGCATCCCTTTATTAGAACAATAGTCTCTATATGCCTTGGTGAATGAAGCAGGTTGGCCGTCAGCTATTCCACCGGGGCTGATGCAATTTACATTAATATTTAAGCCTTTAAGTCTCTGGGCCATGAATTTTGTCAGATGAACCACTCCAGCCTTTATCATGGCATATTCTGGGCCGTTGGTCATAGGCGTACCTTCATAAATATCAAAGCGGGGGGCTATGCATCCGTATATAGAAGCGATGTTGATGATTTTACCCTTTCTTTTCTTTCGGAAGAATTCCGCAAACTGTTGTGAGCACAAAAGGTAGCCTGCGAGGTGAGAGTTTAGGTTTTTACAAACTGTCTCATATTGAACATCAAAGAAGTCCTTACCAAAATCTTTAGTCTTTGGGTAAGCATTGTTCACCAGCGCTCCTGGAATTATCTTGAGCTCATTTTCACAAAATGAGATGCATTGAATGATTGAGTCCTTAGATGTGATGTCCATGGAATAGAAAAAAGCCTTATTGGATCCATATGTATCATTAAGTCGGGATGCTATCTGACTTCCTAAAGCAGCATTCATGTCAGCGATCAGACACTTTCCTCCTTGTTTTACGACTTCCTCCGCAAACTTAGATCCAAGCAGGCCGGCTCCACCGGTGATGACCACTAACGAATCTGATAAATTATTCATGTGATTTCTCTTTCATAAGAAGTTCAACGATCTTAAAATCCACGGGAGTATCAATGTCATAGGAGCGTTCCTCAGGCATGACGTGAAGTCTGGTATCCTTTAGAAAAACGCTTTCATTATTTAGTAAGGATTCTCGCTTCCATGCATAGATTGAAGCATTCATGTCGTAACACTTAGGGCAGTCTTGACGTCGAAAAATGGGTTTAGGAAATTTCTTGGAAAGCTGGGCCACACCGTTTTCATCAAGCTCCACCATATTAAAATAAGGAGATCTGCGAGCAGGCATTGCAGTGATCACATTTTCGCAGTCACTATGGATGAGGAGATTCACACATTCGATGATGTCCCGAGAATTTCTTAGTGGCGAAGTGGCATCCAAATCCACCACATAGTCAAAAGTTTCTCCGGTTGTTTTCTCTGACTCCAGAAAACAATGTTTAATAACACCCATTTTTGGACTTTCATCCTGAGCCAGATGGTCCGGGCGTTTGATCAAGATGTCAGCTCCATATTCCTTAGCAACTTGCAAAATCTCATCAGAGTCACTACTAACAGCTATGTGAGAAAAAATATTCGCCTCTTTAGCAGCAATCACACTATAAGCAATTAGTGGTTTACCCAAAAGTAATTTTAAATTTTTCTTTTTTACACCCTTTGAACCTTCTCGGGCACAGATCGAACATATAATTTTTTTCATAGTCTCACCCATTTCGTTTCTTTATTTGATTCTTCACATTTCTCCAGCAACCCGAGGAGTCGATTGCTATCTTTCAAAGTCGCGAAAGAATCAAAGTTGTTTTCAAGTATGGAATTCACTTGTCGAGAGTAAGTCTCGGCGATTTTCACACTGTCCATAATAGTGTCTGCATCTCGCTTGAGGGTGCCATCTATGAAGTTGAGATAGTAACTCCCCAAGTTCGTCTGAACCATTAAAAACCGCTGGACCGAGCGATCTAGATAATTCAAGGTTACTGAGCTGACAGGAAAGTTTTTACCTTTGAGTAAAATCGAAAAATAGTCATCACTGTTGATCTCTAGTCCACTTATCTTGCCACCCGTTGCAGTTAACTCATCAGGGAATCCGCAGATCCAAGTCACATAATCAAGCTCATGACTTAAATCCCTGAGACATCCTCCTCCCTGCTCTGCAGAGGCAGAATAACTCTTGCGGTAATCTCGATCCGGTCTCCATAAAGGTAAGTACTGTCCGACATAGCAATTTAAAGCGATAATTTTTTCTTTGTTTTTAATCAGCTCACTTTTCAACATCTGTATACCAGGATGGAAACGTAAATTGTAACTTACGTAGACTCTATCCTGTGGCAGCGAAGTAATATCCTTTTTTTCATGAAAAACTGGTTTTTCAATCAGCACCTTCCCCTTATATCCAAGACTGAGAATCTGCTCGAGAGTCTCGTGATGCTTGTTAGTTTCGTTACAGACCCAAATCACCGATGGTGAAAAGTTCGTGACTAATTCTTGGAGTGTAAGATTTTTGATACCTGAATGGTTAAGCACCGTGCTGCTGACAGCAACCTCTGCCCCCCGAGAGCACAGAAGATCGTAGTGCCTTTTACCAATCGATCCTAATCCGACGATAGCAACTCTCATTAGTTATATTTCCTAAAGACTGGTTTGATGGGAGGACCTTCAAGAAATCTTCCAACTCCAGACTCGAGAGCCTTAGCATAGATGCTGAAGGTCTTATCCAAGGCGACCTTAGTTAATTCTAATTCAGCTTTAGTGTGGGCATAAGAAAGTGCAATCCAAGGCATCATGACACCATTTTTAATCATCTCCTGCGAAAATAATGTTCTAAACTCAAAAGAGACATTTTTCGTAGAGTCCATTGCCACATACACCGGAGAGCAACCGGGCCCCATAAATCGAAAATGTTCACTGATACCATGCTTAACAGCGAGTTCGTTCCCCAGAGTCTTTAACTCATTTCCATATCTCCAGAGATGTTCAATAACTTTGTCACGTCTGAGGATCTCAACCGTTTTTATGAAAGCCCCGAGTGAAGACATCTCTGCCCCATGTGTGGAAGACAAAAGAAAGACCCTTTCTGCCCCTGACTTTTTCGTCGATCCTAGCTCCATGATCTCGCGCTTACCAACTACGGCAGCCAGAGAGAAACCATTTGCCATGCCTTTACCGAAAGTAGATAAATCTGGAGTAACTCCATAGTACTTCTGAGCGCCCTGAAGATCCCAACGAAACCCAGTGATCATTTCGTCTAGAATAAATACTATGCCGCTCTTCTCACACAGGTGCTTAACATCATGGAGAAAAGTTTTGCCAGGAAAATATTTCGAAGCACAGGGTTCATCGCTGGTAGCTGGTTCTAGAATGACACAGGCAATATCTCCTGGATTTTCAGCAATGACTTTTTCCAGTGAAGCAATATCGTTATAGGTGAAACTTAAAGTTTGCTTCTTGATATTTTCGGGTACACCCTTATTCATCACTGTTGAACCAATAAACCAGTCATCGTATGAAAAGAAAGGATGTTGTAAGCATCTTACAACTAACTCTCGGCCTGTAAAAGCCCGAGCCAGTTTAACAGCGCCGGAAACTGCGGACGAGCCATTTTTTGCAAACTTAACCATATCAACTGAATCTATTAATCCAGCCATGACTTCTGCCGCCTCAAGCTCAACCAGTGAAGCTCGAGTAAGGTTATTTCCGTTATGAATTTGCTCTATAGCAGCCAAGTTAACTTCTTCTTGGGCATACCCAAGCACGACCGCTCTCAAAGCCATCCCATAATCCAGAAATTTTTCCCCCTCAGGACCATATATGTAAGCTCCTCGCCCCTTACTCAGGACCTGGGGAGCGTTAGATGGAAACTGATCGTCCCCACGGCTGTAGGTATGAGCCCCACCCGGTATGACAAGATTTAATCTTTCGCTATAACTCAGGCCCATGCTAGCGCTCTCCTTTCAACTTGATTCAGAAGTTCGAGAATCTTCCAATCTTCTAATAGGGTGTTCGGAAAATGCGAAAAATCACCTGATTCGACTGCAGTTATAAAATCTTTCATTTCGTTGATATAAGGCTCTTCAGGATTGATGTACTGTTTTTCTATTGTGCCCTGATTAAATTTGGTGATTTTCCATTCGGTCTGCTGATCGTTGACATATCTTACACTATTTTCATCTCCATCGAAGATGATCTGGCCCTTTTCACCAATAATTCTTAGGTAACGAGCTGCTTTAATCCTTGAGATGACCTCGACCGTCATAGTAGCGAACACTTTTTCAGGATACAAAAAAGTGAATTGATAAATATCATCAATGTCGGCACTCATATTACTAACTTTTGATTTGAAACCTGAAAGCACTTTGGGCTCACCAAATAGATCATTTAGCCAGGTAAGTTCGAAGGGAACAATCTCTCTTGCTCCACCCGTTTCTCGTTTTGACACATAGAAATCAGAGATGGATTCCCAGGGGTGCCACTCTTCCAATCGCTGACCCGTATGATAGTTCCAGGCAATCACTTTTCCGATCAGGCCTTCATTCAGCATCGATTTGATGGTTTTAGGCCCGGAGAAATATCTCATCGTACAAGAGGGTGCCATAAGAATATTTCTTGCCTTTGAAAGTGCATAGAGCTCCTTAATCTTATCAGCATGAACAACTGAAGCTTCAATAAAACAATGAATTCCCATATCGAGCGCAGCGTACGCATACTGCATATGTAGATCAGGTGGAGTTGAAATAATCAGCACATCTGGTTGATGTAAGTTGCAGGCCGTCGCAAAGTTGTCGAAAGTCTGTATTCCGTATTTAATAAAAGATTCATTACGACGGTCTTCACGAACATCAAATCCAGCAACCTGAATAGTATTCAAATGAAGGAGATTTCGCACTCGCCTCTTACCCATGGAGCCCAGGCCAACAACTAATGCCTTCATGGTAAATTCCATTCTAATTTCATGATACTCTCCACGGCTTGAAAATCGTAAATGTCATCGATTTCATAGCACTGATATCGCTTAATAACATGAGGGTGAACTCGCTCAGGATAAAAAGTTTTCCTTTCACGTAGAACGCTGGTTTTCACCAGATAGCCCACTCCATAAGGAAAAAAAGCGTCTTCTAGTTCTTGCCTGCGACTCTCCCCTTGGCTTGAAGGGATAAATGGTTGCAGCCTATCGTTTTTGATTTTTTTCATTATCAACGGATGCTCATGAACTTTCCCGACGGATACAACAGCATCGATCTCATGCTCATGGTTTACCAGGAGCTGTATCATGTTATCAAAGTCATCGGTATCTCTCAAAGGCGATGTCGGTTCAACCAAAAGAATATAATCGTAACTCTGTCCCTGTCCCTGCATAAAGTCCAGTGCATGTAAGGCAACATCAATACTAGATGCAGTATCTGTTGCGAGCTCGCAAGGCCTTAAAAAAGGAACCATAGCTCCAGCTTTCTGGGAAACTTCTTTAATTTCCTGATTGTCAGTTGAAACTACGCAGGAGTCTATATACTTGCTATTAAGTGCTGACTCAATTGACCAGGCAATCAGAGGTTTCCCGTTGAGGAACTTAATGTTTTTTCCTGGCAGACCCTTACTCCCACCACGAGCAGGAATTAATGCGATGATTTTCTTTCCGTTTACCATAATTTTCTCTTAGAACTTTTGGTCAAAATCTATCTGTGCTCTTTCAAGATCCTGAAGCTTACCTACGTCCAGCCAGTACTCATGAATCGGAAAAACAAGTGACTTTAATTTGAGTTCCATGGTTTTATGGAAGAACTGAGTCATATCAAAGTACGTATTAGTAGGAATGATTTTCAATGTTTCATAGGATAGCGCATAGATACCGGCATTTACCATAAACGTGTGAATCGGCTTCTCATCGATCCCTTTGATCTCTTGATCTTCAATTCTGATAACTCCGTAAGGGACCTGTATGTCAAATTCCTTTACACACATAGTGGCCAGAGATTTCGATTCTTCATGAAACTTCAGCAAACTTCGAAAATTAATTTTGGTTAAAAGGTCGCCATTCATAACAATTATCGGAAGCTCTGAGGTCTTTTCAAGTAAGTGAAGGGCTCCCGCTGTTCCCAGTGGTTTTTCTTCTTCCAGGTATGAGATGGAAACACTCCACTTGCTGCCGTCCTTAAAATATTCCTTAATCATTTCCGCTTTATAATTCACTGAAAAATAAAAGTTCTTAAACCCCTGCTCGATACAATTCAGTAAGATAGTTTCCAGTATGGGTCTTCCGCCGACCTTCACTAGTGGCTTAGGTGTAGTTTGAGTGATGCTACCCAATCTGGTGCCAAATCCGCCGGCCATAATAACCACCGGATTCTTCATCTCAGCGGAATTCACCATATCTTCAAGAATATGGACATTTATGACTTCGCCATTACTGTTGAGTTCCGGTATTCTAGTCACAGAAAGCTCACGGAATTTTTTGAGAACAAATTCTCTGGTAACTCCCTCTTTAACCGTAATCGGATCATGATTCATAATTTCAGTTACTGGCGTATCGAGAGATTTCTTACTCAAAGTGGCACGGCGAATATCCCCGTCAGATATCACCCCAAGAAGTTTATTTCTTTCAACAACAAGAATAATTTGAAGAGCAGAAGTTTCGAGGAGTTCTAGTGCCTCAAGCAATTTGGAATTTTTATCTAGCAGGACTTTTCGCCAGTCTCTCATAAAAACCTATTGGAATTGTAAGTCATAAAAAACTTTGTGCTTAATTCTACTCAAATCTGCTTTCTTAAGCTCCAAAAATATACACTGGGCTGTATGGAGTTTCTCATAGGGATTGCTATAATATAGGCACTCTTGACGGAATTCGGGACTCATTAGATGAATCAGCCCTGAATGAATCTCATCAGCATCAATCCCGGAGTGAATTACGGTTTTAGCGGAAATTCTGCCTTTCTGCCTGTCGCCAATATTGAGCGTTCCAAGCTTAAAACTAGGTACTTCAATGATACCACTAGATGAATTTCCAATCACACCCAATGAGAATTTCAGGAGTGAATAGTATTTTTGCTGACCCAAACTCTTAAATAGACAGCTCCGATTTGGGTTTTTATTAACGAATTCATTGATCTGATTTTGAATAAGATCAGCGTAAGTATCAGCATTGTTATGGGTAAAAATCACATACAAATCTGGTTTTCGACTTAGTGCACCTAGGAAATTCTCTACCATTTGGACCTGATAGGCCGCATCTCTAAGGCTTTCTGGATGGAGTGTTCCTATCACAAATTGTGGAGGGAGACTCATTCCCAATTCAGTTTCAATCTGAGATTTCTCCAGACGATGAGCTTTTTTAATATTCTCAACACCAATACTTCCCACATTGAAAACTATTTCCGGATCTTCACCCAACTGGATCGCGCGTTTTCTATATTCTTCGCAACTGGTAAAGTGAAGATGGGAGAATTTAGTTATGGAGTGGCGAACAGACTCATCGATAGCCCCTAAAGTTTTCTCACCGCCATAAAGATGAGCAATAGGTATGTTTAATAACGCCGCAGCAGCTACGATACTCAACATTTCATACCGATCGCCGAGAACCACGAGCAGATCAGGTTTGTTCTGTTCCAGCTCTTTGGCAAATCCGGTCAAGGCATTTGCCATTATTTGCGCTAAATCCTTGGGAGTCGTACCTGGAGTTAGGATATTAATTTTAGCCTTTATAGCGAAACCACAGTCCTCAACATACTTCGACGTGTATCCATGTTCAGGATCGAGATGGGTTCCAGAGATATAAAGTGATGCTTCAATTTCGGGATCCTCGTGACAAAGCTTTATCACCGGTGCCAAGAGATCGAAATCTGCACGAGTTGTACTTACGAATGCAATCTTTTTCATAATGTGATCAATTCGTTTTGAGAGAAATCTCCAGCTGCAGGCTTTCCTTCCAGTGTAGGCCAGAGCATTGGGCTTAATCCGTTGCCGGGACGTTTTGCTCCTACATTTTGAATGGTTAAAATCTCACCTTTCTTTATCGGACGGATTGCGACAAGAGATTTTCGAGCCACTGACAGGTTCGAAAGCTCGTGACTCGTCGGCGCCTTTATCTTACTGCCTAATGCTATTGTGATGTTTTTGATACTGTCGATCATAAGTTTCAAATCGTGGGGCTCAATGCTTGCCTTGTGATCCGGTCCAGGTAAGCTTCGATCCAGAGTGAAATGTTTTTCAATAATCACTGCTCCTAGAGCAGCGGCTGCTAACGATATCTCAATACCAGCCGAATGATCTGAATAGCCAATCGGTAAATCTAATGATTTTCTCATCGTATCCAAAACATTGAGATTAATTTCATCGAAAGGAGCTGGATATTCGGTAGTACAGTGAAGGACAGTGAGATTGTGGGCCCCATAACCTTTAGACCTGAAGATCTGTACAGCCGCGATAACTTCTTCCATTGTACACATTCCCGTAGAAAGTATCACAGCCTTACCAGTTGAAGCTATCTCTTGAAGGTAGAGATAGTTGGTAATTTCTCCAGATGGAACTTTGAAAAAATCCATCCCCAATGAATTGAGAAAATGAATACTTTCATGATCAAAGGGAGTTGAGATGAATTTGATTTGTCTCTTATCACAGTGAGCTTTGAGTGATCTGAAATCTTCAAAACTAAGCTCGAGTTTTTTAAGCATGTCGTACTGAACATCGGCCTCTCCGGTATTCTGAATCTGGTAGACAGCTTTTTTAGCCGAAGGAGTCACCAAATTCTCGGCTTTGAATGTTTGAAATTTAACGTAATCGGCACCTGCAGCAGCCGCTGCGTCGATAAGTTCGATTGCCGTGGCGACACTCCCGTTATGATTAACCCCAGCCTCAGCAATGATTTTAACCTTTTTCAAAAATGATCTCCCCGTCTGGAACTTCTTTTTTTATAGTAGCGTTAGCTCCAATCACACAACCGCTGCCGATACGAACGCTTTGAATGACAACGGCTCCACTTCCAATAAATGAATTCTCGCCTACCTGGACTCCTCCATTGATGATCGCACCAGTGGATATATGAGTATTATTTCCAATACAAGCATCGTGCTCAATCAGCGCACGATCATTCAGTATGCAAAAAGACCCCACGTCTGCAGCAGCCTGCACGATACTCCCGTGCATCACAATTACTCCTTCGCCAATCTTAGCATGAGGTGAAACCCAGGCCGTCGAGGCAATGACCGATGGAAATTGAGCGCCAGCTTTACGACAAACATCAATCACTTTCAAACGCGGCTGAGGATCTTTAATCTGGCCTATCGCAACGAATACATTTTTATATTTTGCGACCAATTCGAAGATATCTTTATCACTACCAATGACATCAATACCTAATGTGCATTTTCCTTGATTAGCTGGAACATCAACACAGCCGATGATGTCATAGCCACCACAACTTTGAATTACGTCAATGCAGGCTTTGGCATGACCGCCGGCTCCGATAATCAGAAGAGTTTTCTTACTCATGACCTGACTCCACTAGGAATGTTAACAATACGCGAACTCAAGGCATCAGTCACGGCCATCTCTGTACGTTCACATTTGCTGTACATGTCGAGTTTATGCATTGGAACCCAGATCGGCCTTGTTATCACCCCGGACGCATTACTTTCTTCAAGAAATCGCTGCTGATCTCTTTCGCTCGAGAAAATAATGGAGTTCAGCCAGAAATTAGATTTTGACCCTAAAGGTTCATCAAAAAATTTAATGTCAGGGATAGTTGCAAAGTAAGCACGATACTGTTCAGCAATTGTCCTTTTGTCTTTCAAGAAATCGTTTATGCATTCAAGCTGAGCGCAGGCAAGAGCCGCATTGATATTGGGCATTCTGTAGTTATACCCAATAACATCATGCTCGTATTTCCACGCATGGGCTTTCTTAGCAGTTGTGGTCAGGTGCTTGGCTTTTTTCAAGATATCCCCATCAGTGGAAATGAGAGCTCCTCCTCCTCCTGAAGTAATTATCTTATTTCCATTAAAACTCAAGACTCCAATGTCACCAATCAATCCGGTGTGAACACCGTTGTACCTAGTCCCGAGTGATTCGGCTGCATCTTCAATGACTTTGATGTTCTTGCTATGGCATATTCGAACGATGGCATCCATGTCTGCTGCGTGTCCAAAAGTGTGCATTGGTACGCATGCGCGAATTATATTTCCTGTTTGGGGGTTACGACAGTTCCCTTCTGAATCTATTTTACATTTATTAAGAAAGGCTTCTAGCTTGACTGAACATAAAGACAGACGGTCTTCAGAAACGTCGATGAAAACAGGCTTTGCTCCCGTATAAGAAATAGCATTGGCAGTCGCTACGAATGTCAGAGATTGAGTTAGAACCTCATCTCCAGGCTTAACACCAGTTAGTATTAAGGCCGTATGTAAAGCCGCTGTCCCGTTCACTACAGCGACCGATCCAGAAGCTCCAGTGAAAGAAGCTAAATCTCTTTCAAACTGATCAACGAATTGACCAACGGAAGAGACCATCGTAGTCTCGATACATTTTGTAAGATAAGCAATTTCGTTTCCCACAAAAATTGGAGCATGGAGATTAACATCTCTCCAGCCGCGGTAAATTTCTTTAATGAAACTTATAATTTCTTTAGACATTATAAATATTAGCCTTGTACTTCACTATATTCTCAGGACTAGTAAACCATTGCACGGTACGAGTCAAACCGAGCTCCATTGCGACTTCGGGAGTATAGCCTGTGAGGCGGTTTATGAGAGTATTGTCACACCAGAGACGATGAACCTCAGAATTTTTTGGTCTAATCCTGGCTTCGTCTATAATAAACTGCACATCGCTCTTCATGATTCTTTTTATAAGCTCCAACGTGTCCTGAACAGAAATCTCTGAGTTTGATCCTATATTAACCACTTTGCCAAGAGCTTCTTGGCATTGCGAGAGCAGCCAGAAACCTCTGCAGGTATCCTCAACATAATTAAAGTCACGAGTCGGAGAGACATCCCCCAATTTTATCTCTTTCATACCGGAGGCGATCTGAATAATTATAGAAGGAATAACTGCACGAGCTGATTGACGGGGCCCATAGGTATTAAAGGGTCTAGCAATGACTAACGGCAAATTAAAAGAATTAAAGAAACTCATCGCCATAGAATCAGCTGCAATTTTTGAAGCACTATACGGTGACTGAGGTTGGAGTGGATGACTCTCGTCGATCGGCACATACTTAGCAGTTCCATAAACTTCGCTAGTGGATGTGTGAATGATTTTTTTTACTCCAGCGTCCAGAGCTGCCTGGCAAATATTCAGTGTCCCCTTGACGTTTGTATCTACATAGCTTTCGGGAGCAGCATAGGAATAAGGAATCGCAATCAGAGCTGCTAAATGGAAAACTACATCGATTTCTTTGACAATAGTGCGACAGAAATGAGGATCACGAATGTCACCACTGACAACTTCGACCTTAGAAATATCACAAATATTTTCAAGCCATCCCCAGGAATTGAAAGAATTGTACATTGAGAGAGCTCGGACACTTCCACCCTGTTTTAAAATATACTCCACTAGGTGTGAGCCAATAAATCCATCAGCGCCGGTAACCAGATACTTCATGAAAATGACCCTTTTTTTAGGGTTCATGTTACATAAATGGGCGTAAATTGTACATCATGACATAAAAGCGTGTTTGTTTATAACCTCAGCAATTTTACCGAGGCTTTCTTGCCCAGTAAAAGCACAGGTTTCTTTGAGAAAAGCATCATTTTCAGCCACAACGCGCGCCGCGCCCCCCCAGTTAAAAATGCGCAAAGACTCAATCAGATTTTGGATGTCCGTAAAAGCAGGCAAAGTCGAAGACTGAAACCAGTAGGCCAGAACTGGCGATACATGTTTACGATAGAGAAAAACCGGCCTCTTAAGGGAGAGGGCATCGAAAGTAGCAGTAGAGTAACTTGAAATCACCAGGTCGCTCGCAACTATTCGGTCAATGATACTCGTCTTCATATCATCGATGATTGCATTCGAAATATTTTCATCACGGCATCTTTGAGAAAGATAGGGAGAAATGCGTAGAGGATGTGTACGAAGGATAAAATCATATTCTGGAAGACTCCTGACAAGATCAACCATTTCGTCAAAGTAGATCATTTGTTCATCCATAGAATCGGGATCTGGGACCAGCACCAAAATACTTTTTCTTCCTCGATTAGAATTCTCAAGGCCGGCTAGCAAAGGTGTGCCAACAAGAAAAACATCCTGGTCTTGCTTAGAATCCTTGTAGACCTGTTTTGTGGTCTCACCCCAAAGTAGCAATTTCGTCTTAGGATGATTAAGGCCAAAGATGAAAGTACTGGAGAAATAAGGGTAAAGGAGTCTTTCAAAAAAGGGATAGATTACTTCGTAGCTCTTACGTCTCTTGCGTAAGAATTTCTTATCAAGCACGTTTAAAAGAGCTGTTTGCAACAGAAGGAATGTGGTTTCAGGAAAGTAGCGCGAAATGACTTTAGCAGTAAGACTTCCATCTGTAACGGATACAATCACTTTTGGATTAAGCCGATACAATAATCTTTTTATCTGCCAAGCCTTTACATGCATCGACACCAGTAATAGTAAAGTATTTGTGCCAGAGTACATGTCTGGGGGAAGCTTAATGTGAAAATCAAAGCTATCTTCAATCAAGACTTTGTGCGAAGTGTTCACTTTTGCGACAGAGGCTTCGGAAGTATCAAAGTATACGTAAAGAAAGTCTTTATTTCTAGGCACTTTTGTATAGATAGGATCAGACAAATAATACGCTGTGGGAATAAAAACAATCACACTCTTCATCGGATATCCTAAGTAATGGGAAGAATTCTATCCCCAAAGAAACCATTCCCCATATAACGTTCAAGAAAAGCTCCAAGGAGTTTAAGATGGTATTCAGAAGACTCCTCAAACGTAGGTAGTTGAGGCTCCAGACCATTTAGCATTCTTTCTACCACTAGCTGGGTTAATTGGCTTTGAAACGGAATTTCTATTTTAGTCTCCATGCCCTTGATTTTTAGTAGTCCCTTTACTTCATCAATCTGGATAAGTTCCTCTTGAAAAGTGATCTCTGTCAGGGGCGGTAGATTGGAATTTCTTGAAATGAGAGTTATGGTTCCACCATTAGACATCTTAATATTGAGTTCTCCAAAAAACTCTAAGAAGCCTGAGCGCTTGGAAGGTACCGGATTGGGTTCAAGTTTTTCCAGGTTTATACTTTCGATCCTAGCACCCGTGATAGCTTGATAAAAATCCACATGGTGGACCATGTTACAAGCCAACCCCCACGCGCCTCCTTCGAATTTATAATCAAAACAGCCTTTTGTTTTCCAATCCTTAATTAGAGTTTGATAGCTTGGAAACATCCGTCGAGAACAGTTGACCCAACCTTTAATTTTCTTTTCTGATAGTAAGAGGCTGACCTGGTGATAATGTTCTTCTTTCTGAAAAAGGAACTTTTCGAAAATGACATGCTCCAAATTCACTGAGCTGACCAACTCCTGAAAGATTTTAAAACGGGAATCAGAATTAGTTGCGATAATGGCCAGATTAAGATCTGTACCATGGATGGATTCTATTGAGCGATGATAACTAATTGAAATGCGATCAGTTCGAGGAATTTCGCTAGCTCGCTGGCGAGCGGTATCCAGAGAAGCCTGATAAGGATCAATAGCAAAAATCTGAATTGATGCCTGGAGTTTGCACAGTGACTGGAGGTGACGGCTTCCAAGTTGGCCGCATCCAATTATAGCGATTTTAAACAAGTTAAATTCCTTTAGTAGAGAAAGACATCTTCTTTGATTCCTTGATTATTAACCAAGCGCTGATGAGGGTAAAAACCTAATACTGTGGTGTTATCCGAGATGGTAGTATCGATGATCGATGAGTTGGCTCCGAATGTAACGTTGTTACCAATTTTACATTTCCCAATCACAGTGGAATTTGAATAAAGAGTGGTATTTTCTCCAAATTCAGCGTATTCGAAGATCCCTTTCTTGGATCCTACGGTACATCCCTGGTAAACGCATAAAAAATTTCCGTACTTCGCATTCCCCAGTACAGTCCCGAGAGGATGTCCAAAAACGAACACCTCAGGTAGCTCCACTTTATAAAAAATATCCACCGAATGTCTCATCTTGTTCAAAAGAAAAAATTTTGAAGACAGTATTTCATCGTTCAAGGTCAAAAAACTTTCTCTAGAGCAAAGGTATAAGAACATCGTCCAATGATCGCCATTATATGGATTGAATTTATCCTGAAAAGGTCCCTGGTAGTAGGGTGAATTAATGTGTTGGAAGCATTTTCGAAGTTTGAATAATGCACCTGAAGTGATCTTAACAAAGATTTGTTCAGAGTAGTTCAAGTTATCGGGAAATCCTAATTCGATCTGCTTCTTTACATATCCGGCGACGTGGGAGACAAAACTTGATTCTAACATACTCATTTTAATTCCTAATCATCGTTATGAAATCCGCCGTGGGTGCACTGTTTTTGCCAACGATAAATCGGAAAGAATCGCCATGCTGATCAAATCCCATCTTAAGCAAAAGATCGGAAACAGGCTTATTCTTTGGAGTTTCAATATATGCCCCATTGATATCAGCTCCGGCCTCAAGATTTGAAAGGAAGTGATGGAAAACCGCGTTTTCGACATTTCTTCCCATAGATCTGCAGGACATGAGCCAGGTATCAATTTCATACGAACTTGATCTCGTCTTTTCAGCGATAAAAATAGAAATGATTCCATAATCACTATATTTATCCTGCAGGCGATAGCAATATGCAAAGGCACCTGCCCGCGTGATCAGATCCTTGAGTTCGGTTAGACTATAACGTTTTGTCTTGAGATTAAATTGATTCGTTTTATGAATAAGTTCAAAGACTCTATCGAGAGACTCCTCTGAAATAAGCATCGGTTCAAGCTTCAATTCAAGATGTGCAAGAAAGTCTTGATAGTTTTCAAACTTTCCGGCAACTTCTTCTCTTTGCTTTTCGATCTGATAAAGTAAAGTTTTATCCACATCTGTCTTATTGGAGGCGACGGAAGTAAATATACCCGATCGGGCAAGATATAAGTTCCACTCCTCGGGGTTTTCGGAAAGCTCTGGCACAATAAGATCTGGAAATTGTGCCTTAACTTCTTCCCGCTCAAACTTTGAATCATCCAAAAAAACGACTCCGGAAGTACTGAGATTCAGCTGCTTCAAAATATTTTGTATATTTTGTGATTTTGGCAGCCAGTTGATTTCGATTGCCACAAAATCTTCTAGCTTGAGAATCATTTCATTCCGTTTTTTAAATACATCTTGGGCAACAGAAGACTCATTCTTTGAACATAGGGCCAGCAGGACACCTTTCTTTTTAATCTCCAGGAGATATCTTTGAAGCATCATATGTGAATATCCCAGGGAATCCATGTCCAGTTTAACACCCTCCCATCCCAAATCTCCCACAACACCGCTCCACAAAGTATTATCGAGATCCACAATGACCAGCTTTACTGGCTCTCGAACAAGGGATCCTATTGCTCTTGCCCAAACGTTACCGATGAAAGGGTGACAGTTAGGATGGCAATGGAGTTTGGCACTGATTAGAAATTTTTTTGAGTACCATTTTTCTGCGCCGATCTCAGCTATAAGAGGCTCAGGATCAAGGAAAGTGACGATACCAGAGAGTTCCGATCTCATAGTTAATCGCATGCTCTCAACCCAGTCATAAAAGGGAGAAGTAGCGTCAACAGCTTCTGCAAGTCTTTCCGGTAACACCATTAGAATTTTTGCCTTTTTTCGGGCCTGGTATGATACTAAGAGCTGCTTTAGGTAGGATACAAAATGAACAGGATCTCTCGCGATGGGGTTTAACACCAATCGAGTCGAAGATAGAAATATGAGAATAAAATCATGATTAACACGATATGTATCACTTGCAAAATTCTGTAACTCCAACTCCCACTGATCAAAAGAAGTTTCGTGAATCTCCGGAGCAATCCCCATCCTGATGAATGACAAGTTCATAGCCTTGACAATGTACTGGATAGAAACATTCGAAAGAACATTCACGGAAAGCTTCACTCCAAGCTGAGCGCAATCAAAGTCTCTGAGAGATCTATCAATCTTGCTCAGTTGGCTTAAATCAGAATCCTTAGAGAAGGTAACCAGTTCTCTCATCGTATTATACCCTGATAAGATTTATTTGGTCGGTCTTGATCACCGTCAGCTCTCGAAACGAAAAATTCTTCGGCTGCTCTTGGAAATCTTGCATGCAAGTCTTTCGATAGATAGAGCTCGAAATTCTGGGTCTTTCTCCCAGTATCCACTGGATCGAGCAAGCTTGGAAGTTCACCCTCACCATCAGATTCAAATTCGTTAAGATGGAAAAAATCGATGTAATAGGATTTGGTGCAATAAAAATCAATGTAATCACAGTCTTTTTCTTTCAGGAATCTGGTAACTCCTCTTAAAAGGTCCATGCCTTGATTGGTACCAGCCTCAGTCTCTGGGTAAAAGAACTCTAGGATCCGACCTACTTTGACGACCGGAACTCCATTAACATCCATGGCATCGATTATACGACAAACACATACAGCGGGAGAAATAGCCGGCCCCAAGATGAAGAGATGATAGCGCATAAACGGATAATCTATGAACCTATGATTGAGGTAACTCAAGTCCCGAAGGGTACTGAACTCCATTGCTGGGTAGAGTCTCCAATCTGGAGCATATATCTCCGGAGTTAGTCTCCCCTTTACCTCTTGAAGCCTAATTTCGGACATGACATTAGAAAAATTCCTGGCCTTAAATCCAAAGAGAGAAGAAATCTTATGAGGATTGAATACTTTCACAACTTTCGGAATGTTCTCCAGGAACTTAAACCCCATTTTTTTCACAATTTGCTGATTCATCATGCTTGCCCCTTGCCCGGCAGAAATGGGGTACATTTCGGTAATTTTTCTCATCAATAACGCACCAATACCGTTTCGGTAAGATTCAAGCGTCATCCAATGAGCCATCCACGCTCCATAGATCACTTCACCTTTGAAGTAAAAACTTGAAGGAATGTAACCAAGAAGAGAAACAAGCTTGTCTTGGTCGTAAGCCACGATAACATTGGCTTCGTCAGGATTATCATTTCGGAGAAAAAACCATTCGAAAAGTTCTTTGTTTCTCAACACATGGTTTGCACCATGAGTAACAGCGATGAACTCATTCATTACATCCCACTTTGACATTGAAAACTTTGGATGTATTGAGAATCTGTTCACGGCGGACCAACTTTAGTTTTTAGGGAAACTACAAATCGCTTTACCAGATATGATTAGACGATCATCAACGGTTCCCTGGAAGGTCAGTGAAACTGCGGATACAGAAGGTGTGAGGCCGCAGATCTCAAGTTTATAATCAACTTTCTGTCCGATGAATACTGGACTGTGCATTTTCATGTTAATCTGATTGATAACGGATAGTGGTCCAGGAATTTCATTTCCTAACATGCCTGATAGGATTGACTGAACGAAGAGGCCATGAACAATCTGACCTTCAAATCCCTGAGATAAAGCAAAGGCTTGATCAGAGTGCACTGGAGCATGATCATTAACCAAATTAGAAAATTCCAAAACTCTCTCTGCTAAAAAAACAAATGACCTCTCAGAGGTCATTCCTACCTGCAAGTCTGAAAAACACGTCTTAGCCATTATAGCCTTTGCTTTTCATGAGTTCTACAAAGTCACCTACATTACTGAGGTTTGCCATCTCATCAGTGCTAAAGCTTAACCCCGTGAGCGATTCTAGTTCAACGATCAGAGTGATATGATTCAATGAATCCCAGTTTTTCACATTATTCGCGGACGTTTCATTAGTCAGCTTAAGATTTGGCTGTTCAAAGACTTCTTGAAAAATCGGTGTGATGGTTTTTAAAATTTTTTCGCTCATAAATTTCCCTATTTAGTAACGATGAAGCAAGCGTTTACAGGAACCAGATCTCCATCTTTCTTGGGCTCATAGGCACTATCAACGGTCTCATCAACAATTTTGAAGCCGGCAGTTGTTAGTTGTAGTGCTATTTCCGCGGAGTTCCGATAAAGGTATATGTGATCTGCGTTCGGAGCATTAATCGCTGCAGAAATCAATCCATAACCGCCGGGTTTTAACATTTTAAACAGGTTATTGATGAACAACTGTGGATTTTCGAGATGTTCCAAGACTTCTATATTGATGAGAAAGTCTGCAGGAGGAGTCACAGGATCCGTGATGATATCGCGGATATTCGGTCGATATCTCGATTCAACTTTGTGCGCCCGCAGCATCTGAATAGTATGCTCTAAAGAGTGGGGACTGAGATCGAACCCCTGCCCATTTAGTTTTGTTCGAGTCAACATCTCTTTGGAATAAAAACCAGTTCCAACCCCAACATCATAAAATGTTTTTCCATCTGCATTTTTGATCAAAGGTAGGAACTTATCCATAAAAAAGACATGCTGCTGGTAATGATGACGCCAGAGATAGTGGGACAACAGTATGCCGGGTAAATAAAGATCAAACATGTAATCTTTATTTTGATAAACTTCAGAAGCTGCCTCAGCATAGGTTTTATTAACGTATTCTTTTGTTTTTTGAAATAAGACCTGTAACCTCATAGAATCCAGAGCAAATTTACCGTAACCAAGAATCGCTTTCTCCATCCTGTCGCGGTCATTGTCAAAGAAAATGGACATATCTTTTTCAAATTCGTGTAACCATGTATTGCCGAAGACTTCATACTGCTTAGCAATGACACCCGCAAAGTATGGGAATTTCTTATTCAATAATTGGTAGAGAGAATTCAATGAAGGAAATCCACCTAATTCCACTGGTACTCCTAATAAACCACAATCTATTTGATTGTGGATGTTAGCACTGTACTGAAAAGGATGACAAGTTCAATTGGGACTTCAGTTGCCGTCTAAAATTTGCCCGTAAAGGCCAAAATCCGCCGCCTGCTCCCCCAAAGTCTTAAATGCCTTGAAATCCTCTTTAAGAAAAGAGGAAACCTGAAGGAAAAGCCCTGGTTTGTATTGGATGTCTAACACATTGTTCAATTCTAACTGTTCTATATTCATCGAACCATACTTCTGACAATAGAGATTCTCCATCGGCTTAAAAATCAATCGATTTTTAAGAGTGATAATTTCTACACTCCATCTACCTGGCGCAGCCCAATTGGCTTGATAGCTGAATAACGCCCCAGACATGCTAACTCCTGCACCGCTATAGTTTGATGAATGTGGATGCCAAGAAAGTTGATTTTTTCCACTGGAGAAGGATTTCATTTGTTGAGGCTTTCCCCCGAGATAAAAGGCAAGGTCAATAACGTGTGAAGAGTTACCATACATCCATGTCTCAAATATTTCTCTTTTTTTACTAATGCCTTCAATTATGTAGTTGCGTTCGGTGAATTCGAAATTAAATGAACTCACCCCTCCATCCTCAGCTATTATTTCCAAAGCCTTAAGAGTTGCGGAATAAAATCTCCGATTGTAGCCAATTAAGACTTGGGCATTATGCTTTTTAGCTAGTGCTTCCAACTCAAGAAGCTGTGGTTTATACAACGCACCAGGCTTCTCCAGTAGAATTTTTTTTACCCCATATATCAAAAGCGTTTTTACTGCAAAATAGAGTTGATCTGCGTCAACAGCAACAATTGCACATTTTGGAAGGATTGGATTTTCATCAAGAAATTTATCAATCCCGCCCCATCTTACTGGGACATTGAATTTCACACCGAACTGCACAGCCCTCTCTTCACTTCGACCTACACCAATAAATTCCTGCTCAAGGCCCTGAAGAACCTTGGCATACTCATTTCCCATGTTTCCAGTACCCAAAAGCCAGATCATAATATTTCCTCAGTTGAAAAAAGAGTGATAATTATGTGTGAGAAAACTTCATTAAACAATGGATCCGAGTAAAATATGAGCGCACATGGACTTATGTTCCACCATTTTCATGACAATAATATCCATGTAAGGGGTCAGGGATCTCTTGACTTGGAAACTTTCGAAAAGATCATTAAATCTTTCAACCCCGAAGGATATCTCTCTCCCGCCGAATGGGTAAAAGCAGTTGAAGAGAGAGCCCTGAAGCCCCACCACTGGTGCATCACATTTGACGATGCCTTACGATGTCAGTACGACGTAGCTTTGCCAGTTTTGGACAAATTGGGTTTTAAAGCCTTTTGGTTTATATATACCTCCATTTACGAAGGTCATCAGGAGCGATTAGAGATATACCGACATTTTATCAATAAGACTTTTCCACACATTAATGACTTCTATGAAGCTTTTTTTAGAAAAGTTGATTTGGATTCAAGGCTCAAGGACGTCGATATTGCGAACTACCTCTCAGCACATCCATTTTATTCCTACAACGACAGAAAATATCGCTTCATTCGAAACAATCTCCTAAGCACTGATCAGTACAACCTTGTCATGGAAGCTTTCCTCCAGAAATATGGCTATGACATCGCAGAGAATTTACCACTCCTTTGGATGTCCCGCGACCAGATAAGATTACTTGCGGAGCAAGATCACATGATCGGTGTGCACTCACACACTCACCCCTATGAACTGAAAAACTTACCCGCTTCTGAGCAGCGAGCTGAGTACGTAAAGAACTTCACAATGTTAACCGAGATAATTCAGCAGAAGCCAATTTGCGGGGCTCATCCATGTGACTCTTTCAATCAGGATACTCTCGTAATTCTCAAAGATTTAGGTATCCGAATCATGTTTCGCTCAAATATGTCCAATGCAGATCATTACACTCAATTCGAGCTGCCACGGGAAGATCACTCTAATATTCTGAGGAATTTAAAGAGTTGACTGACCATTGATCAGATCATTAAAAAGAGCAGAGCGGCTTTTTAAATCCTCGAAAGTTCCGTGATCTATAACTCTACCTTGATTGAAGAAATAGACAACATCACAATCTTTAATGGATGAAAGTCGATGAGCAATGATGATCACAGTTTTGTTTTTCAGGTTTTGGATATTTGTCATCACTTCAGACTCATTTATATTATCGAGAGAACTAGTAGCCTCGTCCAGGATGATGATGGGTCGCTGGAAGTATAAAGCCCTGGCAAGGCCCAGTCTTTGCTTTTGGCCTCCGCTAAGTTTAACACCATCGTCACCAACAAGCGTTTCGAAGCCTTGGGGAAGAGTATCGATGAAGTTTTTTATGTTTGCTTGAGTCGCTATGGTACGCAGATGCTCAACATCTACTGAGCTACCGAAAGAAAGGTTGTATCTTATTGTATTATCCATCAAAGAAATAAACTGGGGAACAAACGACAGGTTTTTAAGCCAATCTTGCAGGTGATCAAAACTTATTGCTTTTCCGTCCACCACAAGCTCTCCGCGCTGTGGTTTTAGTAATCCCAGAAGAATGTTTGCGATTGTCGTCTTTCCGGACCCTGAAGATCCTACAAATGCGATTCGCTTTCCGACTGGGAGCTTTAGTGACAAATCCTTAATTTGATCTCCATCCTTATTGTAGGTAAAGTAAACGTTTTTTAATTCAATTGTTTCCTGAGGAATGACAACTGATGTCTCAGTAACACTTTCTTTCCAATTTATTTTTTGCCCTTCAATGATTTTGTGTTTAACCATATCTAGAGCATGGATATTGCTCTTTATACTGGTAATACTACTGAATACCTGCTGTGCAGCTGGCAAGAGCTTGTAGCCGGCCAGGGCATAGAAAGACAACTTCGATAAAACCAGCTCAAGCCCCATTTGTTCCTTAGACATACCAATAACAAAAAAACAGACACTGCTGAAGGCTAGAGTTTCAAAAAAATATTTCGGAATGAGAGCTAGGATGGCACCTTGAGCGTTTGCTATCATTCCCCGATACAGCTCCTCATTATGTCTGCGGGCGAAGAAGGACTCTTTTTGATAGATTTTCGTTTCCTTAATCAGGTTAAAGGCTTCGCTAATACACTTCATACGATTGGATGAGCTGGTCGAAGCAATCATGCCGTTTCTAGCCAGAACTCTTCGAATGGTAACGTAAAAGATCGAGTAGATGGTAAAGATGACCAGTATTAATTTAACTGTCAATGCGAAGTCACTATAAAGAAGGCTCCCCAGCAATAATCCCATGACCATAACCTTGGTTCCAAGCATCAGGAGGGGAATTATAATTCCCCCGTGAATGCGCTGGACCTCGATGACGATATCATTCAAAAAATCAGATTTATTATTATTAATATGATATAGAAAATCTTTGCTAAGGTAGTATTTAAAAACGTCATTAGCGAAGTCTACTCCCAAAAATCCACTAAACTTCAGGATCAAATAGTTACCCCAAAGAAGGAAAGCATTCGCTATAAGAATGCAGACAAAGAATACTGCAGCGATTGCAACAAAATGGAAAGTACCATGCTCATAAAGTCCAGTACGCTCAAATAACTGTTGCACATACATATTCGTCAAAGGTTGCCGACTTAGGATCAAGAAAAAAAGCGGCACAAGTGTAACGACTGCAAGTTCAGCCAAAGACATTAAGATTAGGAGAAGCTGAATGAAAAAGAACTGCTTTCTTCTTTTAGGCTCAAGAATGGCATAGAGACTTTTGAGGTTTTCAATCATGATTGTACATAGCTTTTTTTGACCTAGAATAGTATAAGAGATCAAAAAATGTCGTTGTATATCTGAATGTTGACTCGGCGCAAACGATCAAAAAAAATATTCAACTACTGACATCCCCGGTAATATGACGAATATGAAGCAAAGAAAAGCTCTGAGGATGGACGACGTTGGAGCCAGCTCGAAGCTCTACGAAATCTATTCCAAGAAATTCTACGGACTGGGCAATTTTTGGTTTTTAAAGCAACTTAAACCATTTGCCGCCTGGGGACCTTACGAGGAAATGTCCTGCCAAGAATGGGAGGAAGTTCTTGCAATTATTGAGAAATATTCTGCAAAACTTACAGTCGGTATAACCGCCTGCTGGGTTGAATATGATGGAACCCTCACCCCTTTTCCTGTTAAATTTCCAGAACAGGCTAAATTACTTAAAATAGCTCAGAGAAAAGGGTTAATCGAAATAGCTAATCATGGTCTTACCCATTGTGTCCTTAAGTCCAATCTTTTCAGGCCGCAGTTCTTTAAAGGTAATCGAGCCTTCCATAGGGAATTCTGGGATTGGCAAGGAAGAGATCTGCATTTTGACCACATAAAAAAATCTCAGCAAATTCTTCAAGAATATTTCGATACAGATGTTGTGACTCTCATTCCCCCTGGAAATGTCTTCTGTGAGCATACACTGGATGCAGCAATCGAGCATGGCTTAAAATTCGTCAACTGCAATTTGAAAGATTCTGACTACCGATCACTTAAGCTTATCTCTAATGCCAACGTCATCGCTTTCCACGACAAAGAAATAGTTCAAATTGGCCCTCAGTGGCTAGAAAAAACTATACTCCAAAATGAAGCTCAATGGGTGTTCACAAGGGAACTTGGATGAGTTTTATAAGTTGCCGTAGATACCTATTAGATGAAAAGTGGGCTAAATCATTAATCTATATAAAACCTCCAATTATTGATCTTGGAGGGGTGAAAGAAAATCGTCGTGGAACTTTTCAGGTACCTGCTTCCTTGAAGGATAATTGGTTTATTTTAAATTCCGATCCACGACTTAAACCAGATTACTTAGAATCCCTACCTCGCACTTCGCTCGCCGACTCATCTTTTGCTACCGCAATTATAACTGAAGTGCTCGAATACTTAGATAGTTATGAAGAATCCATATCCGAAATTCACCGTATCCTCATGCCCGATGGATTAGTAATCTTAAGTGTTCCTTTCATGTCACCCGTCCATTTTGATAAAGAAAATGACAAAGTTCGCTTCACTGAAAGTTATTTGAAATCAATGCTATTAAAGCATTTTGAAATAATCCATTTTGACCGTATGGGATCTTTTCTAAGCGTCGCAATGGATGGATGGAGGTCAAATTTTTATTTAATTTCAAAGCCGAGCATTTTTCAAAAAGTTCAAATGAAGATATTCAGACGGTTTGCGAAATATATAATAAAATTAGAACAAATATTTTTCCCATCCAATGAGATGGCCAATACCGGATACTGGGTAATTGCCAAAAAAAAATCATGAATAAAAATTCTCAGTACCCCACAGAACTTCTGAGCATGATGAGGGATTACTACAAGTCCTATTATTTAGATGACCTCGCCTTAAAAGACTGGGAGGAGCGGCTCAAGACAAATAGATTACAAGAAGAAGAGATTCTAGGTAAAAAACTGATCGATGCCTTACAATCGAAAGGGTTTAGTTTTCAGAATAAATCTATCCTCATTTTGGGGGCAGGAACCGGAGCAGAAGGTTTTTATCTCCATAATCAAGGATTTTCTAAGGTAAATTTAATTGAACCTAACAACAAAGCCATTGCAATCCTCAAACAAAAAGCAAAACTTTATCATCTCCCATTAAGCAACATTCACCATGGTTTCGGTGAAAACCTTCCTTTTCCATCTGATGAATTCGATTACGTCATCTGCTATACAGTCCTAGAGCACGTTCAGGATGTTGGAAAAACTTTAAAAGAAATTCACCGTGTTATTAAGCAACAGGGAAAAGGGCTAATTCTGACTCCGAACTACAACTATCCGGAGGAACCTCATTATAAAATCAGGACATTTCCACCGGCCTACATGAGTTGGATGACAAGGCTTCACCTCAAATTAATAAAGAGATACACACCCTTTTTTGAAACCTTAAACTTCATAACTTCTTCTAAAATATCAGCAATTCTTGAGACACACAAAATCCCTTATCATCATGAAGCTGACTTGTTCCCCCCTAAAAACACTGGAATTTTAGCATTGATGGTTAAACTGCTTAGACTACAAAGAAATCAATTTTTTGTGATCAGAAAGAATTAAAGACCTAAAGCTTCTCCAAATTTTTTCTGCGAATTTTTGCATTTGGGGAAGATGTAAGTCTCTTCATAATTAGTATTACTAAATGACCCTGGCTTCAAAATATTACGACATATTTCAGCGTAATCATTTATACTTACAGTCTTCGAATCAGGCCCATCCGGAAAAAAGATGTCTTTAAATTCTCTGACATGACTTAGCATATCGTCCCAAACATCCGGCTGTTTGATGATAATATAATCTTTATTCAGCGAAGCAGCTTCGGTAATGATTGCACCTGGCATGAAGTTAATTAAAACTTTTTCTGAAATACTAATCAGCTCACTCACCGTACTCGGGTAGAAGCTTTCATCATAGAAAACGTGACCAAGCTCGCTATATTCTTTACCAAGCATTCTTTTGAATCTGGATTTTATTAGAATTTCGTAGCCATGGTCCTTGAGATTTGTCTTTAAATAAGAGAGCAAGCTTAATTCTTGCTTCTTGGCTTTGGCAATTGCCAGATATCTTCGAAATTTTCCTTTAATAAAAAAATAAGACTTGAAAGAACTGTCCGGAAGTGGCGTGAATAAAATAAACTTCTTCCCCGGAGACAGATTATATTTTTGGCAAATTACCGCACGATTCAAACACTCTTTTTGCACATAATATTGCCCAACTTCAAAAGTCTTAACTGAAGACGGTAAACTAAACGCTCTCAATGATAACCAAGATTTAGTGTAGACAAAAAATGAATCAGCTTCAAAATTATCCTCCTTAAATGAGTCCGCTCCGTGTTGCAGAACAAACCATTTAGATCCATTTGGAAGTTTAATCCTGTAATAACCGAGAGAATGCAAAGAGAAGGAAACATTAATTCCGAGGGTTTTTATTAAGTCCATTAATTCGCTATTGGATTGAAAAGAAAAAATATTTTCAATTGGACGTGAGAAAACAGGTACTTGATTGAGGAAAGGATAATAGAAAATTTTACTATTCTTTTTATCCAATGTATCTGGATCTCTGCGATGGAAAAGGTATACTTCGGAGCCGGTCTGGATCATGGCCTCAATGACCGGACCATAAAACTTATAATATAAATTTCTCTCAACGATGAAGGCTATTTTCAAGCTATTTCACTCCCTGTGGGTCAGCTACAGCCATTAACTTCGACAATAATCGTTTAATGATTTCGTTTGTCCTAGACAAAAAACCGACCTTTTAAGTATTCTCTTCGACTCTGTTCAAAGCCTAATAACAATCGGATAAGTTTTCTATCAAAAAATCCATACAAAAGTTCCAATCGCTAAACAAATACGTTTTTACGCGTTATGATACTTTAGATTTCAAGGATAATGAATGGGATACGGTGGATTTTTAATATATTCTGGCCTAATTCGGAATGCTCAAAAAGCATACCCCGAGAAAAAAATCGTTGTCGTTTATCCGGCTCGCCTCATAGACATTCTTAAGCATAAAAAAAGTGACGCTGAGATCATTTTCAAAAATAATCCGCGTGTGCACAAAATTTTTAGCCATCTAACGTGGAAGATTATAAAGCCACTATACACGTCAAAAAAATTTCTAGTACTCAACCTGTGTGAAGAAAAGTTCAACCATCACGTCCGATCTACTTCAGAGAAGATAGAGTATAGAACAGGTGCCCACGCCATCCAGTTCGCATGTAACCCGCTAGGAATTAAGTCCGCTGAGCTAGAACCCGAGATATATTTGGAAGCGGGGGAGCTTTCTAAAGTGAGCAATATCATTAAACAACATGGTATAATTCCTAAAAAGTATATATGTATCGAAAGCGGCTCTAAGACGGAATTTACGCCTAACAAAGCATGGTTCGAGGACTACTGGTTAGAATTAGTAGCCTTATTAAACCAGCATTTAAAGGTTATTGATTCTGATATAAAAATAGTTCAGATAGGGACATTGAACACACCAAAGCTCGAAGGAACCATCTATCTTAATGGACAGCTTTCATTCAGAGAAACGGGAGCCATTTTAAAAGATACTTTATTTTTTATTTCATACATCGGCGGTCTGACACATTTAGCTCGAGCAGTTCAAACTAAAAATTTAGTTATAAAGAGTGCCTGGGAGCCCAAAGAACTCACATACTATCCCGGGGATATAGATTTTTACACAGACATCAAATGTAAACACTGTGGGCTCCTCCAACCTTGCCCTGTAAACCGTGAATGTATGAGAGAAATCAAGCCTAAAGAGGTTTTCGATTCTTGTCTGCAATTACTGAAATAAGATTTCTTTGTATAAGCTCATGTATGCCTTATCCCAATCAAAATTGCGAAGTTGAGAGGTATAACTTCGAGCATTGCGAATTCTTAATTCCCTATCTTCCTTATCATTTTCAATCTGCTTCAGCTGCGAATAACAATCTGAAAAATCCTTTGGATTAAAAAGCCATACTTTATTTGAATTTTCATTAAAATCCACATGTCCTCGGACTCGAGAAAGCAGACAAGGTATTCCATTGGCCATAGCTTCAATTATGGTAAGGGGCATGCCCTCACCTCTTGAAAAACTGATCAGCACATCTAGTTCGCCAAAGAATGAGGCTTTCTGTTTTACAAAACCTAAAAAATGAATCTGACTGCCAAGATGCAAATTCTGTACTTCAGCTATTAAAGTTGCTTTCTCGCTCCCATCACCTGCGATGTAAAGCTGCCAATTTGTCCCCTTTAGGCAGGATTTAAAAAATGAAATAAGGTCGATATTGCCTTTTTCTGGCTCTAAACGAGTCAGGACCCCAAGCCTCCTAATGGGATTCTTGAAGACCATTGAGGTTGATGGCTCAAACTGTGACCTATGAGGAATGAACACTGCCTTAGCTCCCGGGGGGATGAAGCCCTGCCATATTCCGGCCTGTTCCTCGGTAATTGACGATACAACAAATACATCGGTTCGAAATGCAACTAACCGCTCTATAGCAGACTTTATTTTTGTCCCTAATCCTCCCTCGCTATGAATACCATGTAGCGAGTGAACTACCCTGATCCCAAACAAACCTAACATCCTTGAGAGATAACCAGCGCCCCTCCCATGAGAATGAACAATACGGATGTCATGAGATTTGCAATAATTCAAAATGCTAAAGAATGAAGCTAAATTTTTTATTGGTATAAAACCCTGACAACAAGAGATCAGTTCCTGAGCAAGTTCTTCATGCCTAGGACATGACATGAAGAATTCAAAATCCTGTCGATCGTGGTTAGAATTTAAATCCTGTAATAATTGCAAAAGGAGCAATGGTCCACCGCTGTAATCGGCCCGGTAAGTCAGAAAAAGAATTCTAATTTTTGATTTTATCATATAGAAAATTAGGCAAGAGATATGACACAAATGATTTGGTGAGATTCAGAAACGATACGAAAGTTAATCCTGAGCCTAAAATGAGACGCGAACGGATTTCCATGGAAAAGTAAAGCTGCTGGCGCCTATTCCTAATAGAGATTTGATTTAAACTTTTTTCCCGGACTATAAGTTTCACCTTAAGATTTTCCAATTTTCCCAGTTTTGAAATGCGACAAATGAGATCATAGTCCTGCGCAAAGCGATACTTTGGATCGTAACCGCCTAACGATTTAATGGAATGTGTCCTAATCATAAGAGAAGAGTGAGCAAAAGGATTAAAGGATTTTAGAGACTCTGCAAGTTGCAAGCCACCACTCACAAATGGAACATTTGGTGAAATAGTCTGTCCTTTATATATTTCATCGTAAGCACATCCAACTAATACATAACCTGGATTTTGTTCAAAAAACTCAACCTGCGAGGCTAAACGATGAGGAAGGCAAAAGTCATCAGGGTCTATTCTTGCAACAAACTCGGATTCAATAAGATTTAGTCCTTCATTTAACGCTTTTGTTAGTCCGACATTTTCAGACATTTTTTTTATAAGAAATTTATCCGAATTAAGATCCTTGATATGATTCAAAACATCCGGTCTCTCTGAATTTAAAACCACGATTATGTTGAAATTCGTGTAGCTCTGCGCAAGTAAGCTTGAAAAACATCTCTTTACTAGAGATAGATCCTCTTTGAAAACTACAGTAAGAAAACTAACTGAGGGTTTCATGACTGGGGTAGATCCAATTCATTCAGAATCGGAAATTCCTTAAACGAGTCTACGGTCCGTTTAAGTCCCTCGTCCAGGCTAATTTGAGGTTTCCATCCTAGGAGTCTTTCAGCTTTAGAAATATCGGCCCAAGTTTCTTTGATGTCTGCTTTATGAAATTCTTTATTTTCTGTAATACATTTTTTACCAATCAGATGCTCTAACTTTTGAATGATTGTAGATATAGAAATTGGATTCTTCCCACCACCTAGGTTAATGATTTCATAACCTAGTTGCTTTTTACCGGCCAGGATCGTTCCTCTCGCGATGTCATCCACATAGGTAAAGTCTCTTGCCTGAGATCCGTCCCCAAAAACTTCTAATTTCTTCTCTTCTTTTATCCAACGGATAAAACGGAAAATACTCATATCTGGGCGCCCAGCAGGTCCATAAACCGTGAAATAGCGAACAACGGAAATGTCCATGCCATAAAGGTAATGATAGCTGTAGCAAAGTAACTCCGCCGCTTTCTTGCTGGCTGCGTAAGGAGAAATGGGCTCATTCACGGCAAGATCTTCATTAAAGGGCATTTTCTGACCAGCGTATATAGAAGAAGTTGACGCCAGCACCATTTTCTTCATCCCTTGAGCTCTCATCAAGTCTAACAAATTCAGTGTTCCAACCAGATTTGTAGAAATATAAACACCAGGATTTTCCATGGAGTATCTCACTCCAGCTCTTGCAGCGAGATTATATACAACATCGAATTGATGATGTTTAAAAAGTTTCGCTAGTGATGCTTTGTCTTCAATATCCACTTTGTAGAACGTAAAATTCTTAAAGCCTTTCAACTGCTCAAGACGAAACTCTTTTAAACGAACATCGTAATAGTCGTTTAAATTATCCACTCCAATGACCTCAACGCCCTCTTGGCAGAGAAACTCACAAACTTTTGAAGCTATAAATCCCGCAACACCAGTAACAAGAACTTTTTTTAGCATATTTATAATCTAGTTAATAAGCATTCTTATTAACAACTCCCTTCCACATCGTCATAAAAAGAATTCCAATATCAAGCCAAATAGACCAATTCTTGATGTACCAGATATCGCACTCAATTCTAGAAGTGATACTTGTATCTCCTCTCCATCCATTAACCTGCGCCCATCCCGTAATACCCGCCTTCATCTTATGTCTTAACATATAGGCCGGAATCTCATCTCTGAATTTCTCAACAAAATGTGGCTGCTCTGGCCTAGGGCCAACGAGACTCATGTCCCCAACAAAGACATTCCACAATTGTGGGAGTTCATCTATTGAGCTTTTTCTTAGTATACTTCCGAACTTCGTCTTTCTAGGATCATCTGCAGTCGTCCAGCCCGCACCATTAGCTTCAGAATCAATTTTCATAGATCTGAATTTCCACATAAGAAATTCTTTTCCATCAAGACCAACTCTCTTCTGACCAAATAATACAGGACCAGGAGATGAAAGTTTCACACCAATTGCAATTAATGCAAGAAATGGGGAAATCAATAAGAGACCAATTCCAGAAAGCACAAAATCAAAAAGTCTCTTTATGATGATACTCTTTGAACTAAAATGAGGCTGATTAATACTAATAACAGGTATTCCAGAGAAATCTGAAATTTCATGGCCAATTAGAGCATAACTTAAATCAGGCAGCACAGTAATATTCAGCAGTTCATTTGAACAAACTTTAAGGACTTCATCCACTTTGGCATAATTTTTAAATGAATAACCAATAACAATGTAGTCGGAACTTAGTCTTCGAAATAAAGTTTCTGAACACTTTTCCTCAACTGGAACACCGTACTTTTCAGCAAGGCCATTAGAATCGACCCATGCTCTAATTTTTAATCCAAGTTCAGGATTGCCTTTAACCACTTTATAGTAGTCATCAATCTGGTGCCCATCTCCTACTAAGAGAACATAACGTAGATTTTTTCCCTTCGCTCTTTGAGACCTTAAGAAACTACGGACTAAAAATTTAACCATTAGTAGAAGAGAGGTAGAGATAACAGAAAAATTAATCAATACGATTCGGGATATTTTTTCCGGGCTCAAGAAGTAAATGCTCAAAATAAAACATATGATTACTGCAAGCATCGCTTTTAACGTTGCTAATAATTCCGAACCAATGCTTTTTAATCTCTGAGAGGAATAAAGCCCAAATCTTCTGAAGAAATAGTATTGAAATCCAATGAGTAAAATGGTGTATTTTCCGTACCATAAGTGCTCTGGACTTACTGACTTAAAACGCAAGAAATAAGCAAGTCCCCAAGAGGCAAGAACAACAATCAAATCCAAAAACTTATGAATGAGATTAATTTCTCTATGAAAACTTTTAAGCATAGTAGACCTTAAACTTTTAAGAGCAGTAATCTAGCACTATTGATTCTAAAAGGACTAATCATTTTACAGAGAGCCCTGCGCAATGCAATATAAAAGCTTGATTTATCGTTTAAGTGATTGTTCGATTAATCATAATCACAACACCTCATTTATAAATTTCACCAATCTTCAGAGCTTCCAACTTCCAGAGTGCTATCAATGTCGTATCAAATAACGAAAAATCTACTTTCGAAAAGGTGCCAGGTTAACCCACCGTAACCGCTCGAAAATTTGAAATCAAAAAATGAATTTTGAGCTTAAGAAATGACATGCTAGGATGGGGATGAATGATGAGGTGGGCGATAGCGCTAACTACCACCCTAAAGCCACTTCAACTCATTCTTATAATTACAGCAAGCTGTAACAAAAGAATGAAAAGAGTCAGCACCCTAATCATTTCTTCCATGATTTACCTCACATAAGGGCGCCCTTCATTGGGTGCCTAACGGAAGAAAGTCAGAGAAGATTGCCCATCCTAAATGGGCCTACTTTTTTTAGTCCTGATTTTTTATCTTAAATTTAAAAGAAGTTCAGTTTTGAAAGGTGCCAGGTACCTTTTTTTCAGATACTGATGTTAAAGAGGAAATATGAACTCAAATGAAACGTTAGAACAACTCTATAAACTTATTCGAGCTAAACATGGAAAGAATGAGGCTAGATCAACGGTCAAAGCTATCATTGGTAATGTCCTTGATGATCTTGAGACTGAAGGTATTGAAGTCTCTGCTAATAATATTGCGCAAAGTCTTCAAAAGTATCTAGAAGATTTCCAGGAAGCTTCAAAATCAGAAGTTGCGTAAATGAACACATCAAAACATATAGAAACTCTCTACCATATAATTAATCAACACATGGGCCCAATTGAAGCAAAGAATTTTGTCTCTGAGATTTTATTCAATGCCATAAGCGAGCTTCAAGAAGAGCAAAAGCCTATATCCGAAGAAGAAATTGAAAAGAAACTTTCAAAAAAAGTACAAGATTATCAACAAGCCGCTAAAGCGCACGTTGCTTAACCTCCAAAAGATATCATGCGCCTTTTGAATTCTCACATTTTGAATTAAGCTCACTCCATGACAAAATTCGACAAAACCTACTGGGATAAAAATTACTCTGACCCAATGAGTATGGATGGGATCGGAAATGCCAAAGAGCACGTGAAGTATCTTGAAGCCTTTCTTGCTGTTGAACACGTCGACGTGAGTTCTATCGTGGATCTAGGTTTTGGTTACTCTCACCTATTTAGAGAAATGCTTCGAGCGTTTAAACCCCACACAGCTGTTGGTATTGAGCCCTCGCCCTATGCCTTTAAAAAAGCCAAACCTGATAAGCTTCGCCCTGTGCCTTCGACGGATCTCAAGCTTTTTGAAGAAGATCTCCTGACTTGGTGTCGAACGAATCGCAAAGATAATAAATTTGATCTCGGGATCTGCACCTCGGTCTTTCAGTATATTTCAGATAAGGATTTAAAGGAGATCATTCCCATTCTCGCAAGAAGAATAAAGTACCTCTATTTAACTGTGCCCACAGACGTGGAGCTAGGTCGCCAGGTTTCTGAATTAGAATTTAAAGATGAATATGCCATTCACCGAAGTCGAAAAAGTCAAATAGGTACCGCCTACCTTTTCGACCAGAGTAATCGGGGCCTTTAAGTAGAAGCCAAATCCTAAATCTTCCTCAAAAACGCCTTAACCTTATGAATACACTTCACTGGGAATGGGTAACTTGCCTTAACCGCGAGGGTGTCTCCCTTCTCCCAGAATAACGTGTAACCATGGTCGGTAAGAAGTTTTTTAGCGGCGATAAAATCCTCATTCGAGAGATTTTTACTCTCAAATAAAACCACCTCAGGTGAGTACGTTTTAAAATCAATGAGCTTTAAAATTTCAAAATCATAGCCTTCGGTGTCCACACACAGAACATCTAATTTTTTAATGTTATGCTTATGAAATAAAGTCTGAACCTTAAGTGTAGGAACAAGAACAGTTTCTAATATTTTTGATTGGTCTTGGGGAATTTCAACTCCCTCTTCCTGGGCCTTGCGGATGATGTAGCCATTTTTAATATGCTCTTCAAGTGAGGTTTTATCAAAACTTGAAAGTCCAGTCGCCCATCGCGCTTTAGAAATGGCAACACGATAAAAAGGAAGACTTCCCTCTTCTTTTCCAAGGGCCACGTTTTCAATTTTTACTCGTGGATTACCTTCATATGTTTTTGATAATCCCAAATCAAAAACATCTTTTTGGGGCTCAACTAAAAGCCCATTCCAATTAAAATTTGTGAAATATTTATGAACGGGATCGTTAGTCTTTCCATCGTTGGCACCAACTTGGAAACAAAAAACAGGTTCACCTTTTTTCTTTTTTTGATCAGCATAGTAATCAAGAAAAGTGTAAATCGAAGTAAGTGGTGGTCTTAGGTGTCGTGGATTATTGGCCATAGGCCATCAGTTTAATAACCGATTCAAAAGGTGTCACGTACCTTTTTAAATTTAAGCGAAAAGGTGCCAGGTTAACCCACCCTAACCACTCGATAATTTGAAATCATAAAATCAATTTTGCGCTTAAGAAATGACATGCTAGGATGGGGGTGAATGATGAGGTGGGCGGTAGCTGTTACTACCACCCTAAAGCCACTTCAACTCATTCTTAACATTACAGCAAGCTGTAACAAAAGAATGAAAAGAGTCAGCACCCTAATCATTTCTTCCATAAAATCCTTCGGTAAAGGCGTCCTTCATTGGACGGCAAACGGAAGAAAGTCACAGAAGATGGCCCATCCTAAATGGGCCTTCTTTTTTTAGTCCTGATTTTTAATCTTAAATTTAAAAGAAGTTCAGTTTTGAAAGGTGCCAGGTACCTTATGAGCTAAATCTAATAATGATTAAGACCGATACTGATGTCAAAGAGGAAATATGAACTCAAATGAAACGTTAGAACAACTCTATAAACTTATTCGAGCTAAACATGGAAAGAATGAGGCTAGATCAACGGTCAAAGCTATCATTGGTAATGTCCTTGATGATCTTGAGACTGAAGGTGCTGAAGTCTCTGCTAACAATATTGCTCAAAGTCTTCAAAAGTATCTAGAAGATTTCCAGGAAGCTTCAAAATCAGAAGTTGCGTAAATCAACACATGTGCCCCATGGAAGCAAAGAATTTGGTTCTGAGATTTTATTCAATGCCATAAGCGAGCTTCAAGAAGAGCAAAAGCCTATATCCGAAGAAGAAATTGAAAAGAAACTTTCAAAAAAAGTAGAAGATTATCAACAAGCCGCTAAAACGCACGTTGCTTAACTCACCATCTCACCCCTTACCTGGCACCTTTACGACATTGACTTAGAACACACCCGTCCGTACATTGTCCGTACATTGTATTAAATTCAAAAAATTACTTTAGTGGCATATGCCACAGGAGGTATAATGAGGACATGGAAAATACGGCAAACAGTTGAGTTCCAGGACTGGTTTGATGAAGCAGATAATAAACTTAAGGAATCAATTGTTGAGCATGTTGAACTACTTAGACTCATGGGCCCACATTTAGGAAGACCCTATGCAGATACGATTAAAGGTAGTTCGATTAAAAATCTAAAAGAATTAAGATTTAATTGTATGGAAAAAGTTATTAGGATTTTTTATGTCTTTGATAATGAACGAAATGGTCTGTTGCTAATTGGAGGAAATAAATCGAGCAGTCGAGCTAAAAGGTTTTATGAAGATTTCATCTCACTCAGTGAGAAAATATACTATAAGCAACTTAAGACGACCAAAGATCAAAAAAAGAACAGCGAATAAGGAAGTAACTATGAAAAAAACAAGAAAATATAACTCTGATTTCTTTTCACATGCCAAAAGGTCTATGGACAAAAAAAACTTTGAAAAAGCGAGGCAAAAGGGTCAAGCGAAGGCGCATGAGCTGAAACTGAAATTAGCGCGAGAATTAATCGGACTCAATCAAACTGACCTAAAAGGAATGACACAACCAGAAGTTTCTAAAATTGAGAGAAGGAAAGATTTGAAAATTTCGACACTTAATAAATATGCTAAGGCCTTAGGGATGAAGTTAAAAATAAGCCTCATCTCAGATGATGATGGAGAGGAACCGATTGCTATTTTTGGATGATGCTGCAATTGACATCATTATTTAGAAGGAAACTCCATGACAAAATTCGACAAAACCTACTGGGATAAAAATTACGCAGAACCCATGAGTATGGATGGGATCGGAAATGCCCGTGATCATGCTCGCTATCTAAAATCATTTCTCGCGATTGAACACGTCGACATAAGTTCCATCGTTGATTTGGGATTTGGCTACGGCCATCTTTTTCGAGAAATGCTGAAAACATTTATTCCCCACCGCGCCGTTGGCATTGAGCCCTCTCCTTATGCCTTTAAGAAAGCAAAGCTTGATAAACTTCGCCCAGTTGAGTCCACGGACCTCAAACTTTATGAGGAAGACCTCATCACTTGGTGTCGAACTGATAGGAAAAAAAATAATAACTTTGATCTTGGGATCTGTACCTCGGTGTTTCAATATTTAACTGATAAAGAATTAAAAGAGATTGCTCCCATATTGGGCCAAAGAATAAAGTACCTTTATCTTACTGTTCCAACCAACATTGAGCTTGGGCGCCAAGTCAGTGAACTTGAATTCAAGGATGAGTACGCCATTCATAGGACAAGAGAACAATATCAAAAAATACTAAGACCGCATTTCACCTTCGTAAGTTCCAGAGTCTTAGAGAGTAAAACTTATTTTAATGAAGAGACGAGTCACTTTACTGATTTGTTATTTCGGTATTAGGAGATCCCTATGAAAAAAAGCACGAAAGCTAAAATCCTAGTCAAGGCCCTAAAAACGAAAACAGGACGAGCGGTCGCTAAAGTGGCCATCAAAAATTTTTTGAAGAAGAAATGATTTGTCGAAAAGGTACCGTCTACCTTTTCGACAATTTAGACTGCTTTGAGCTCGATCTCGTAATCACAGTTTGCGCGCTTAAGCTGATCTCTTAAAACGACTAGAATAAAATACTTCTCATTTTGCTTTAATTTCTTTGCAAAATCTTTGGCGCGTTCAAGACTTACAAACTTTCTTTCATTTTCGATATCACTTAAATGACTTATAGAAATTTTTAAGATTCTGGACATTTGTGCCAAAGTTAATTCTTCACCAAGACGGTGATTTTTCAAAAGTTTTCCTAAATTAGTCTCCTTTACCCCAAGAGTTTTCAAAACTTTTTTTGCTGAACTATATTTACTAGTATTCATGCTTATTTACCTCATTAATTACGATCTCTATAACCAGACTCGATTGATTTTCTTGATAAATCGCCCTATAACTTTTGCTCAATCGTATCGATCGCTGTCCCTTTCTGCTCCCTTTTAATGGTTCATCATGGTGGCCAGGAATTTTTCTGACCTCTTGAATTCCATAAAGCTCTACTTGTTCAATCCAAGAAAAAAGTTTTTCAAGGATGTAAAATGGTAATTTGGTCAGATCCTTTTCAGCCTTCTTAAGTATAAAGACTTTTGTAACGATCACAACACTCCTTTTTTACACCTAAATGGTGTAAAAATCAATTACGCATTTAGCTGAAAGTGAGGGGTAAATATTAATAGATGACTTATCTCAAAAATGTGCCGTTTGGGAGCTAGGGTGAGATCAAAGATTGTCTATTTTTCTTTTTTGAATGTAGAAAAGGTACCGTCTACCTTTTCGACTAAGAATTTAAGCGCTCAATAATGGTTTGAGCTTTAGGAAATTGCGCCAGAAGCTCGGCTTTCTTTCCAATTTCAAAGTCACTATAGTGAAAGGCCGGTGAAACAGTACAGCCCACAAAAGCATAGGTTGAGCCTTCTCCGAGATAGGCCCCAAACCACACTCCACCAGGAACAATGTGCTGAGGATTCTCTTTATTGAGTTTTGTTTCTCTCACCTCTCCTGAAGAGAGGAGCTCGACAATAATAAGTTCATCGCCTTCATAAAAATGCCACAATTCATCGGATTTAATTCGGTGAAGACTCGACTTCGCGCCTTCATTCAGGAGATAAAAAATCGCTGTTGAATGAGCTGAGCGGTAAGTCTCCTTAAAAAATCCTCCCTCTGGATGAGGAAGAAGCCCATGAAAGTTTTTAAGGTCCTCTGCTCTAGACAAGGAAGCCTGCTTTTTTAAGGGTATCGCCAAAAACATTGTTTTGTTTATCTGAGGAATACTTCTCGGCCGTTTGTTTATTTCGTAAGGAAACTCTTTCTCTTGTATTGAGGTCCACTAGTTGAGATAAAAGATCCACTAGATGCTTTTCTGAAAGCTCTTCTAAAATAAAGTCTCTTCCCTCATCTTCCAAAATCTCACTTGCTCCCACGTGGCGTCCTGTTATAACGGGAACCCCACAGTACATGGCCTCCAAAACACTTCGGCCAAATTCTTCAATGTGAGCAGGTAAGACAAAAACGTCCAAAAGATAATAGTAGTTTTTAACGTCAATGATAGGAGGGGCAAAGACCACTCCCTCTGAGGGCGCCAGCTCTTTATACTTTTGATCAATATTTCCACCAGCAATGAAAAGTTTTGCTTTTGGATGAGTCTTTCGAAATTCAATGAAAGATTTGATTAATAGACCTAAATTTCTTTTCTTAAAATTCCCTGAGGTCACGAGACCAATGACGAAATCATCATTTTTAAAATTAAATTTTTCTCTCCATTCTTGTCTGACACGAGAAGGGTTATCAACTTTAAACTTTGATAAATTCACTTCAGGATAAATCACCACTGCTTTATTTTCATCAACCCCAAAACGCTTCACCAAATCGTTTTTCATCATCTGAGAATTACAGATGAGAAGCTTAAAGGATCCCTTATTAAATATCTCCTCGTGGATAAGCCCCACTTCGTGATTATTGGGGAGAGGTTTGCCTTCAATGAGTTCATGAGCGAGATGAACACAATTGTGAATGAATAAAATATCCTGATGAAAGATATCACCATGACCAATCACGAGTTTCGGTCTGTGTTTTTTGATCCATCGATCAACTTGCATCTGATAAAAGCGGCGCCTGAAGTGACCTGAGATGGGCCAACGGAGGGTCTTCACGGGAATTCCGTTGAACTCTTCCACCATGGGAGCGTTCATCGTTTCAGCGATGGCATAAGATTTAAAACCAAGGCTTGAAAAAAATTGGCATTCTTGAAGAACTTTCTTCGGAACACCTGACGCAGTGTCGCGAAGATCCTTTCTTGAAATCAATACTTTCATATGATGAAATACTATTATGTCGAAAAGGTAGCGTCTACCTTTTCGACTTTATTAAGGTCATAAATGATACTTACCACCCTTCTCCTCTCTTTCTTCTTGAACTCCCTCGCCTACGGAGAAATCCCCGTATTTACGAGTGTTGGAATAAACGGCAAATTTATCTATGCCGGAGTCAAGGTAGGTCCAGTAGCAGAACCACCTGATACTTATTTATTGAAGATCTCAAGCTCTGATTTGGTGGCAAAAAAAGTACTTCTCCCCAAAGAACTTTTAAATCGAGAAGTGATCTCGATCTTAAGCGCTCCTGATAACCAAATTCTTGTCATTACCCAATGGACTGTTGAGCAAGGCGACACACCTCTTATTCACCTCTTTAATCCGGCCAGAAACAACTGGAAAAAAATGGGGGAAATCAGTTGCATCACTTTTTCAAAAATCACGATAAAAAAAGATGCCCTTATTTTCCAATGTATTGAAAGTAATGCAAAAGGCGAAGATATTGTGGTTGTTAAAAAATTTCCCCTAAAGGGAGTTGTTCTAAGTGGGCCGAGTGAAGTGAATCATCCCCAGAAAAGTATGGAGAAAGAGAACATTAGTGCCGAGCTTTTAGGGGAAATTTACGATTGGAGAGACCTCAAAGTCACAGTCGTTACCAAAAAAGAGAAAACTTTCAAACCTTAAGGTCGAAAAGGTATACGCTACCTTTTCGACAAGCTTTTGAACTTGACTTTGCGCACCGAAAGAACGACTTAAGCACATGACAAAATTTAATGATTTGCCTCTCTTAGATACGATTCTTAAAAACGTCCAAGAAGCTGGCTACGATACCCCAACACCTATCCAGGCCCAGTCCATTCCTCCTCTTTGTGATGGTAAAGATCTTTTGGGAATCGCTCAAACAGGCACGGGAAAAACAGCAGCTTTCACTCTCCCTATGCTTCAAAAGCTCTCGGGAAGAGATTTTAGTTTATCTCCCAAGGAACCTCGCTCCCTTATTCTCGCTCCAACAAGAGAACTTGCGTCTCAAATTAAAGAGCAAATCGATAAATACGGGAAAGACTTAAAACTAAAAAGTGCCGTTATTTTTGGTGGTGTCGGACAAGCGAATCAAGTCAATGCCCTTCGTGGAGGTCTTGATATTTTAATCGCAACCCCAGGTCGCCTTTTAGATCTGATGAATCAGGGCTTTTGTAAATTAAATCGCGTCGAGATTTTTGTTTTGGATGAAGCCGATCGTATGCTTGATATGGGCTTTATTCATGATATTAAAAAAGTGATCGCTCAATTACCTGAGAAAAAACAAACCATGCTTTTCTCGGCGACCATGCCTAATGAAATTGTGGGAATTGCTAATCGAATTTTGAAAAGTCCCGTAAGAGTTGAAGTGACCCCTCCATCAAGTACAGTGGATAGAATCGATCAACGAGTGATTTTTTGCCAGAAGGCCCATAAGTATCAACTTCTTCGTAAAGTTCTTCAAGAAGAAGGAGTGGAGCTCACTCTTGTTTTCACAAGAACAAAGCACGGAGCGAATAAAATTGTTGATTACCTTAATGCTCATCAAATTAAAGCTTCTGCTATTCACGGAAATAAATCCCAGTCCGCTCGTGAAGCGGCCCTAGAGAATTTTAAATCGGGAGCGATTAAAGTTCTCATTGCGACAGATATCGCTGCTCGCGGGATTGATGTTCAGGGTGTTTCTCATGTCGTAAACTTTGATATGCCCGTCGATGCTGAAAGCTATGTTCACAGGATTGGAAGAACGGCCAGGGCCGGAAAAGATGGAGACGCGATTTCATTTTGTGATGAAACCGAAAGAGAAGCTTTATCGCGAGTGCAAAAACTCATAGGTCTTAAGCTTCCAGTTGAAACTTTTGTGGGAGTCGCTGAAAAATCAGTTCAGGACACGAGACCCCCTCGTCCTTATCGAGACCCAAGAGCGAAACCCAAGGCAAAACCAGACCCAAGACAAAACTCAAAACCAAATGCACCTGTGGGTCAGAAATTTCAGCAGCAACCCAAGAAAGAAGACAAATCAAAAGTTGGATATAAATTCAGGAATAAGAAATGAAAACAGATTACAAAAACCTCTCCGAACTCACTGATAAAAAACTCAGAACCCTTAGAAATAATATCAATAACCGCATTGAATCTTTCACAAAGGGCGGAGAAAAAAATCTTCCTCCAAGTCACATGCTCCATGGACTCGATGAAGCTCAGTGCAAAGATCTTCAAAAACAAGTCCTCGCTGAATTCAAAAAACGCGCTGGCAAATAGTCGAAAAGGTACCGTCTACCTTTTCGAAATTTCCTAGGTGACACTTCTTTTACTAAAATAATAATATTTAATTATGATAAAGCCAAAATTAGATAACTATAAACGAGCACTCAAAACTCTTGAAGAGGCCATGCAGGCTCCACCGGCGTCAAAACTTGAGAGGGACGGTATTATTCAAAGATTTGAGTACTGCTTGGAAATTTCATGGAATTCAGCGAAAAAGGTTCTAGAGTATCAAGGTTATAAAACTGATACTCCAAGAAACGTATTTAGAGAACTGGCAAAAATTGGGTGGATTGATAATCCAGAAGAATGGATTGAATATCTTGAAGCACGAAACAAGACTAGCCATATGTACCACGAAGAAATTGCAAATGAACTTTTTAAACTTGTTCCTCAATTTCTTAAATCATCTCAACATCTTTCTACAGTCCTTGAGGATAAGTTGAAATGAGATCTTTTGGGCTAAAGCCATCTGAGATTGATCTAATAAAAAAGTATCTACAAAAGCATTTTGGCTCTATTCCAGACGTTAAAGTTTTTCTTTTTGGATCTAGGGCAAAAGGATCTCATAAACCATTTTCTGATATTGACCTTGCTATAAAATCGAAATCTTCTGAAATAAAAAATAAGATTGCACTTTTCAAAGAGGATTGGGACAACTCAAATCTACCCTATAAAGTTGATATTTCTGAGTGGAGAGACTTATATAAACCGTACCTCCCGGAAATAAATAAAACAAAAAGAAGTTTTTGGATCCCCAGCGAAAAAGAACTCCATCCCTGGAGAATATGTCCGTATGGTGAACATTGGGTCGTAAGACACCCAAGGTATCCGGTAGGCAGACAATTACAAGAAGTTGATGGACATTGTAGAAAAAACAAGTCGGGAAAAGATTTACTTAAAAGCGATGAAATAGATTTGATATCAAAACTCACGGATTTTCAGGAAACAAAGCCTTTACCTCAACCATATAAAGGTCAAGAGAGAATTATAGATCCGAATAAGTATGACATCTCTATTTCTGGCTGGTGTCGCTATTGGAATGAGACTCTTAGACCTGAAATAGCAATAGATCCAAATTTTGTGAAGGCTCTCATTGAATCAGAGTCTCGGTTTAATCCAAATGCCATCGCCCAAAATAAAAAAGAAATTGGCCCTGCTCGAGGATTAATTCAGATTACTGAATCAACATGGAGAATTCTAAAAAACCAGAAGGGAGAAATCAAAGATCACTTCATTGTTATTAAGAAGGAAGATCTTTTTGATCCTAATATCAATATATGTGTCGGCATAAGGTGGTTATTTAGAAAAAAAGAGATATTACAAAGAAGACTTGGAAGGTCTCCTCAATGGACAGAAGTGATTGTGGAGTACAAAGGATTGGGTCCAGGTCTAAAAAAGAACAACTCAAAGAGCTTACAAATTATACAGGATTTTAACAAAATCTATAAAAAATATCAGATCGCCAAATAAAATTCTCTCCAGTAGACTGATCCACTCAGTGCTCTTGAAAATTCTAACTTAAATTTGGAAAATCCAGCACGAGACTTAGGCCATAATTCCTCCGCAAGTCTTAGTGCAAAATCTAAATGACCGGAATAACTTAATTGCATTAACAATTTTAAAAACGAATGTGGTATTTCACCATCAGATCGAAATTCTTTTTTTATTTCTAGTCTCATTTCTTGGACATCTTTTGAGTTAATTGAACTTTTCATCAATTTAGGTGCCAATCTAAATTTTCCATTTTTAAGTTTTAAAATAACTTTCCCTTGGGCACTTGAAGAAAAACTATTGAAAAGATAATCAATCGGATTGTCCCAAAAGATTATTTCTAAAGATTCATCCTGATCCAAATTCTTTAATTGAAATCCTCTGCTCCCTCCTTGGATGTAAGCTAATTTATTCATACCATTTTGCAAGTTAAAAATAGTTAGGTTATAACAGCAATGAGCACCCCCAGTCCATTGAGTCATAATAAGATCTATTTTTTTATCTCCATTCACATCTTTCATTTTTATATAATAATAAGAACCAAACTCTCGTTCTTCAAACACTGTTAGTCCATTTTTTATTATTGAAAAGTAACCTTGAAATCCATCAGATGTCTGACCAGTGATAATTTTATATTGATTAAGCTTTATTTTTTTAAATTCACGACTTCCGAAAGATTTAAAAGATAACATCAGTGTTAATAAAACTAAAAAAGACGTTGTATGCATCTTAAAATCCATATATTAATTCATTTTTAAATTTTTGTGTGCAAGTTAAGTTATCTATTTAAGAATTTAATATCAATCTCAATAAGGTGCCAGGTTAAATTCTGTCGAAAATGTCGAAAAGGTACCGTCTACCTTTTCGACAGAATTTCTCAATTGAACTAATCGTCGACTCACTTCAATTTTAGATCCGTCTTAGATCTTTTTTCAGTTATTTAGCACCTCATCTTCATCATTTCAAAATACGTCATTTTGACATACAATAGAGGGGTTTAGGTTGTACAAGGTTGATCTTAGCCGAGTCCATAAAGATTTTTATCAATTACCTCTTTACATCATCACTAAACTTCACAGATGGATTGAAGGTGTTGAGAAGAATGGAATGGAGGAGATGAGAAAGATTCCAGGGTTTCACGATGAACCCCTTAAAGGTGAAAGAAAGGGATTTCGATCCATTAGACTCAACAAGGCCTACAGGGCGATTTATTACGAAAAATTCGATGCCCCCATTTTTGTCATCGTCATTATCGAGGTTAATAAACATGAATACTAAATCTATTAAATACGGTCTAAAAGAATTGGTTCGTGAGTTTGGGCCACTTAGTTTTGGAAAACTTCTTGAAAGTTATCGCTTGAGTGAAGAGATGTCGCAAAAAGAGTTTTCTAAGCACCTTGGAATTAGTCAGGCGTCTCTTTGTGATCTTGAAAAAGGAAGACGAATTCCAAGTCCCGAACGAGCGGCCAAAATTGCAAAAAAATTAAATGAGCCAGAATCTTTTTGGGTGCAACTTGCTCTTCAGGATCAATTGAACGAGGCGGGTCTGAAGTACAAAGTCTCTATCGCTTAACTCTTTAGCTTGAGCCTAATAGCACCCTTAAAGTTCTCTGGATCCACTTCAATTCCTTTTTGGGTGATTACTATTTTTCCTTCTCTCACGAGTGCTCTAGAGACTTCCCTCACATGCTCCATCTCCTCTCTCCAGTTTTCTGGATAAAGGGAGCGCGCGACTTCTGAAGGACAAATGGTTTTCCCTGGATCTCTTCTTAAGAGCATTTCTAGAATGAGATTCGCGATTTTTTTATCAGTTGGATTCATGCCACTTCATGAGGCGAGAGATCCCCTCTTCAAAACTCACCTTAGGTTCCCACCCAAGTAGATTTTTTGCCTTGGAGATATCGGCCCAAGTAATATCCATGTCGGCCTTGATTTTTTCCTGAAGGTGAAGCTTAGCTTTCTTACCGGAATTCTTTTCCATCAGAGCAATCATCTGGTGAAGTGTATAAGGATTATTTCCGCCACCAAGATTAATAATTTCATATCCTAATTTTTTGGAAGCAAGAATTGTTCCTTCAGCGATATCATCAACAAAAGTAAAATCCCGCGACTGACTACCATCTCCAAAAACAGGAAGCTCTTCGCCTTTTAAAATTTTATCCGCAAAAATGAAGGGAGACATGTCGGGTCTTCCAGCGGGCCCATAAACTGTAAAATACCTCACCACTGAAACATCAATGCCGTATAAGTAATGATAAGAGTACGCCATGACTTCAGCAGCTTTCTTCGTCGCTGCGTACGGAGAGATCGGAGTATTCACCGGAAGATCTTCTTTAAACGGCATCGGTTGCCCGGCGTACAAAGAACTTGTGGATGCGAGGACAAACTTTGGTGTCTTATATTGTTTCATGAGATCAAGAAGATGAAGAGATCCCATCGCATTGGTGGTCATATATACATCTGGGTTTTCCATGGAGTAACGAACACCGGCCCTCGCAGCGAGATTAAACACGACATCGAACTCATGCTCTCGGAAAAGTTCAGCGAGCTTTGCCTTGTCTTCAATATCAATTTTTTGAAAGTGAAACTTTGGATTTTTAATTTGTGAAAGTCGATACTCTTTAAGTTTCACGTCATAATAATCATTAAGATTATCAATCCCAACGACTTCAACCCCTCTTTCAAGAAGTTTTTCAGCAGTCTTGGCCCCAATAAAGCCAGCTGCACCAGTAAGTAACACTTTTTTCATAGATGAAAATCCTATCATGTCGAAAAGGTAGACGCTACCTTTTGAACAACGAGGCCTTTTTCTTTGAGGAATTCGGGGTTAAAGACTTTACTTTGATAGCGGAGAGCAGAATCACAAAGAATGGTCGCAATTCTTTTTCCTGAACCCTTATTCTCCAGAGCATACTTATAGGCCGCAAACACATTTAACGCCGCTGACGTTCCGATCAGAAGGCCATCGTGCTCCGCTAAATGATAGAGCATCGAGATCATATCCTGATCATTCACCTGAACAGCATCATCAACAACCGCTTCTTTAAAATTGGCCGTGAGTCTCATGATGCCAATCCCCTCAGTGATAGAGCTTCCCGTTGAAGTGATCTCACCAAGCTTTACATAATTATAAAGCCCTGACCCCATGGGATCAGCGAGTCTGATGTGAATGGATTTATCCGCCTCTTTTAAAAACTTAGAAACTCCACCTAAGGTTCCCCCTGTTCCCACAGAAGAGACAAAGGCATTTACCTTACGATCCATCTGATAAAAAATCTCTGGCCCCGTTGTCTCGTAATGCGCTCGAAAGTTAGCGGTATTTTCAAATTGGTTTGCCCAAAAAGCATTTGGTCTCTCAGAAGCTATTCTTTTGGCGGTATGATAAAAGTGATTCTCATTAGCGAAGGGACAAGGAGCGACTGTGATGAGTTCCACTCCAAGAGCGCGAAGGGTGTCGTATTTTTCCTGGGACTGATTATTAGGCATCACAATAATGCATTTATAACCCTTTTGGGCCGCAATCGTCGCTAGACCAATTCCTGTATTGCCCGCAGTTCCTTCCACTATCGTAAAGCCAGGTTTAAGGTTTCCACTTCTTTCCGCTTCTTCAATAATTCCCAAAGCTGCGCGATCTTTTACACTTCCACCAGGATTTAAAAACTCTGCTTTTCCAAAAATTTCACAACCCGTCATCTCCGACAGGGATTTAATTTTTATGAGTGGTGTTTTTCCGACAACTTGGTGAACATATCCCTTAATCATAGAAGCTCCATTATAGAGAGAATCATAGCAATACCTCGGAGAATATGCCATCATGAAGCATGGTGAAAAAACTCAAAACTCACCTGACTCTTACTCTCATCTTTTTGGTGATGACGCTCGGTCAGCAGGTCCTTTTCTATGTCCTTAAAGGAATGCCCAATGTTTGGCTTCCTATTGGGAAATATTTCGGCATTTTTGCCTTTTTTTTCGCAGCAACCTTCATAAAATCTTTTTTTCTTCGTTATTTTTTTCTCTCGTTTGTGCTCATCTTAAATTTCTTTCAGATGGCGCATTTGTCCTATTTTGGTACTCAAATTCTTCCGGGAGAGATCTACCTTCTGTTCTCACAGCTTCATGAAATTCAAGGGGTCCTGTGGGTAGAGTATCAGCATGTGTTTTTGCCTCTTGTTTTCACTGTGATTCCAGGAGCACTTGGATATTTTGCTCTCAGGAAATTCAAAACTTCTTTTGAATCAAAAGTTATCGGAATTCTTTTTTGTATCTACCTTGTTTATAACCCTATAAGAACTCTCGTTACTGGAAATACTTGGGGAAGGCAGCCCTCCACAAGAGAACTCGCAGGTATGAATGTGTATCTCGCCTTCTCCTATTTCTCGGGAAAAATTCTCCCCCATAAACTCCTTTCCAATAAAACAGACACGGCCCTCAATTCTTCTACAAAACTTGTCCTTACAAAATCTGAAGACTCTTCTTGGGATAAAGTGATCTTCGTTCTCGGAGAAAGTCTGACTCCACACCACATGTCGCTCTTTGGGTACGAAAAACCAACCACTCCCTTTTTAGTTGAACAAAAAAATGATCCGAATTTTTTTCATACCATTGGGCTCTCAAGTGGAGTCTCAACCGATATTTCTGTCGCTTTTTTTCTTAACCTGGGTTTTGGTGAAGCTGGAGGACTAAAAGCAGCCAAGGGCCAGCACTGCCTTTTTAAACTTGCTAAGGAAAAAGAATTTAAGACTCACTTCTTATCAATTCAAAGCGCTCAGCAACTTCGCTACATTTCTCCCTATCTTTGTTCATCATCTTTGGATGATTACCGCTCTTTGGAAGACATTTCTCCCCAAACTCTTGATCATCAGGCCGCAGATGATAAGGATCTCCTTCCTCATTTAGAAAAAGTTGTGTTGGAAGATTCAAAAAATTTCATTATTCTCCACCAACGAGGCTCCCATGGCCCATGGGAGATGAGATCTCAAGTTAAAAATCGCCGTTTTCCACATACAGATAAAGTGAATCACTACAATAACTCGATTGTTGAATTTGATTTGTTTTTTAAAGAACTTTCAAACGTATTAAAAAAATCAGACAAGAAAATTCTCGTGGTCTATGCCTCCGATCACGGTGAGGCGATGGGACAAGATGGAAAATGGGGGCACGGACAACTCATCCGCCCGGCCTTTGAAATTCCAGTACTGATGAAGAGCTTTAATAAAGAACTCCCACCGCTGACAAAATCAATTCCTAAGTTTATTCCTCATTACAATATTGCTCTTTATTTAGCGCAAGAAATTGGCCACCAACCCAATCAAGAGATCACTACCCCGCCAAAGGACTTTGTGATTTTTGGAAATGACATTGATGGCTTCTCAGGAAAAAGTGAAATTTTATTCAATCCGAATGGCACTTATGATTTCAAAGTGATCCCCTAGAAATCGAAAACGTACATTAAATCCAGCAACACTCACTCCGTATTCTTCCTCTGAGTTTTTATCCTGAGCAGGTCTTGGATCCAAGGCGATGACTTTTTCAATCAGCTCACTTTCAGAAACTTTTTCGCATGTCCAAGTCACTTTTTGAAACTGAGGGGCTTCAAGAAAAGGAGAGCGAGCAGAAATATGATCCACATAAGGAACATAAGGTTTGATATCAAAGATGGGAGTTCCATCCACGAGATCCACCCCTTTAACCCACAAAATAATGTCATCCTTAAGGATTTCCAATCGATCAAATTCCACAACTGAGAGACCCAATCGATTAGGCCTGTGCGGAGATCTTGTCGCAAACACTCCCATCTTTGCTTCGTTCAAGAAACGAGGAGGACGAACGAGTCCGCTCATTGGTACATCGGGTATTTTGTGGAACTCAAATATGAGCCAAAGGTGACTTGATTCATTGAGTCCGCGGAAGGCCTCTGCGTAAAAATCATTTTTGGGAAAAACCATCTTCCCCCAAGCTTCCGAAATGAGAAGAGATTGTCTTGGAACTCCAAATTTTTCAACAAACGGAGTTTCAATCCAACACAATGGAAAAACATGAGTCATCAAAAAATCTCCATTTCTTACAATTTCATACATCATTGAGGTAAGGGTTGAAAGGTTACCAGTGATTTGGTCCAATTTCATACTGAATTTATCAATCTCTTGTTTTTACTAAAGTGTAGCAAAGGTTTTGGTGCCCATTTGCACCATAAATCACGGCACGGTGCTTGCTTAAGAAAACCTTGAGAGGCCATGATGGCGTCAAGGATGAAACATTTATGAACACTTCAATTGACTGGAGTAACTTTAATTCAACTTTGTTAATCGAGGTCACTCGACCAAACGGAGTCTTCACTTCCTCTGGAGTGGCGATTAATTCCAATACGGTTTTAACAGCGGCCCATTGTCTTGAGGGAGAAATTCTCAAAATCAGAGTCTCGAATAATTTTACTTACAATCCAAAGAGTACTTTTTTTGAAGTAGCTTCATTTGAAATTCATCCCGAGTATAATAAAAAAGAATCGAACTTTAAATCAGACCTGGCCAAAATTAAACTAAAGACTCATCTTCCGGTTGAAACAATTTTTTTTCCTATCATTAAAAAAGATAAAGATCTCATTGGAAAAATCATGCGTCTGGGTTTTGGATCAAGAAATGACCAAAACTCCCGCACTCTAATTACTCCTGAGCTCAAAGAAGTTCGCTCACTTGAAAAAGTCCTTGAGCTTAATGATATTTTTTCTTTTTCTGGTGACTCAGGTGGTCCCATTTTCATTCAAAATCAGGGTCAAATGTACTTAGTTGCGATTCACTCAACGCTCTCCTATGGGCCAGAGGGTAAATACTCATATAATCCATTACTTTCGTCTCACCGCGATTGGATTTCGGCATAAATGTCCATATGATTCGGCCATGAGGGTTTATCTTTTTTTAATCCTATTTCTATTGCCCAAGATCACCAAGGCCCAAAGCGAGCAGTGGGAGAGATACAACTCTTCTCTATTAATTGAGATCACTAGAGAGAGCGGTATTTTTACTTGCTCAGGTGTAGCAGTGACAAGATCTATTTTGCTTACAGCTGCTCACTGTCTAGAAGGAGAAATTAAAGCAATTAAAGTCTTTATCCAAGAAAGGTATATCCCTCAAAATGATTATTATAAGGTAAAAAAATTTTACTTACATCCTCAATATTCTTCAACGCATTCGCTCTACGAATCAGACATCGCAAAGATTGTACTAAAATCACCTCTACCATCTTCAATTAATATTTGTCCCATTTTCATAGGAAGTCATTCGTCTGGCAGAATCAGTCGAATGGGTTATGGAAAAAGAAATGGAGACAATATTAGAACGATGGTCACACCCATTTTAAAAAGATTCGATTTAGAAAAGAATGTCCTAGAACTTTATGATGAATTCTCTCAGTCTGGAGACTCCGGAGGTCCTATCTTTATGACTTCCGGAGAAGAGATCTTTCTTATGGGAATTCACTCCACATTATCTTATGGACCTCAAGGAACCTTTTCACTAAATCCTATTTTAGAAAAAAATCTAACTTGGATTTTTAAGAATTAAATTCGTACCGATAAGCAGAATCAATCTTTGTATCAGGCTCAAGAGTGATCAGTTGCTTAACTAAACCAGTATTAATGTCATAGACCCATCCATGAACATAAGGTTGTTGATGGTTATGCCACGCCTTCTGGATAATTGATGTATGCGCAAGATTTCTAACTTGTTCAATAACATTTAATTCAACCAAACGATTTACTTTTGAAAATTCATCTTTAATGGAATCAACCTCAACTTTGTGACTAAAATATGTGTCCTCAATATTTCTCACCCAATTATCAATTAACCCCAAACTTTGATGTGAGATCGCAGCTTTCACCCCACCGCAATTATAATGACCGCAAACGATCACATGCCTCACTTTAAGATTTTCAACTGCATACTGAAGTACACTCAAAAAATTCATATCAGTATGAACAACGAGGTTAGCTATATTTCGATGGACAAACATTTCCCCCGGATCAGTATTGGTGATTTCAGAAGGGGGAACCCTTGAGTCCGAGCAACCAATCCATAGGTACTCTGGATTTTGATCTTTTGCCATTTTAAGAAAATAATCCTTATCAATATCAATTTTACTTTTTGCCCAAGCCTTATTTTCCAATATTAATCTTTTAATTTTATCCATATTATTCCGCCTTAAACATTGCACTTAGTGCAAGGGGTGATTTTTTTAACTCTACATTAACTCGAATTGATTGGGCCCTTTTTATAAAGTCTTCAATGAGTTCAACAATATCATCATCAACATAAACACTTTTTGAACCATCTATAACTAAATAAGAATCTTCAGGTATTTTATGAAGCATCTTCATCATGATGCTTTTCTGTAGAAAAGATACATCCTTATAAAAACGTATCAAATAAAGATTACCTTCATTTACCAATACGATCGATTTATGAATATTTGATCTCATGACAAAAATGAATCCAACGATCATTCCAATCATGATTCCGATTAAAAGATCCGTAAAAAGGATTGCTGTGATCGTAACAATGAAAGGAATGAATTGATTTAAACCACGCACATACATTTTTTTTATAATTTGGGGCTTTGTCAGTTTGTATCCAACAAGTATTAGGATTGAGGCGAGACAGGAAAGTGGAATTAAATTTAACAAGGGTGATATGGATACGACACAAAGAAAAAGCCAAAATCCGTGAAGAATTGTGGAAAGCTTTGATTTAGCACCTCCGGCCGCATTAGCAGAAGTTCTTACTATGACAGCAGTCACGGGAAGCCCCCCTACTAGACCAGAAATCGCATTCCCAAACCCCTGAGCAAAAAGTTCACGATTCTTTGAGGTAGATCTCCCCTCTTCATCAATTTTATCTGCGGCCTCCACCGACAAAAGAGATTCAATGGACGCCACAATTGCTAAGATAAGAGCCGTTTTATAAATTTCAAAGCGGTTCAACTGAGTCCAGTCAGGAGGACTTAAGGTATAAAAAAGTTCTCCTACACCTCCTTTAAATGGCAAATCAACAAGATGCTTATCTAGGACTGTTAGTTCCGGTATAAAAAATTGAAAGAATTGATTAATAATCACCGAAGCTAAAACAGCAATTAAAGGTCCTGGCACAATTTGGAAAAACATTTTCCCTCGTGAAGCTGCTTTATCCCATTGAAGCATAACCACCATAGCAAGGATTGCAATCAAGGTTGAACCGAAGTGACTCGACTGAATGGCCCTAGAGATCTCAGTAAACGTATTCTGACCATCGAGCTGGTTAAAACTTTCATCTCCAAAAAAGTCAGCGTCGTATCCAACAAAATGAGGAAGCTGTTTTAAAATTAAGATTAATCCAATCGCAGCTAACATCCCTTTGATAACTGAAGTAGGAAAATAATTTCCAATATTTCCTCCTCTCGCGAAACTAAAAATGATTTGAATTATGCCTGCAAGAAAAACACTTAAGGTGAAGGCATTAAAGCTACCTAAATCTGAGATGGCACCAGCTACGATGACCGTAAGTCCTGCCGCTGGTCCAGAGACACTTAAGGGAGAATTACTGATAAAACCGACAACGATTCCCCCAATCATTCCAGCGATAAGACCAGAAGATAGTGGAGCACTACTCGCGAGAGAAACACCTAAGCATAAGGGAAGTGCCACAAGAAATACAACGAGTGATGACCTCAGATCATATTTCCAGGTAGTTAAATTCATTAATGACTCCGCGTGGATTAAAAATTTTTAATTTGCCAATAATATCTGTAACTTATAGTATAAGTCAACATGGATAAAATCATCTGCCTTGGAAAAAACTATCAAGATCACACTCTCGAAATGAAGGAAAAAGCACCTGATAGGCCAGTTCTCTTTATTAAGCCCGCCTCAACATTTATTGAGCCCAAGGAGAACGCGGCTATTGTTCTGCCTTGGAAGCGTGGACTTATTCACCATGAGTGTGAAATCGTTTTTAAACTTTATAAGAAAAATATCATAGGTTTGGGCCTTGGTCTTGATCTCACACTTAGAGATGTACAAAAAAAATTAAAAGAGAACGGTCACCCTTGGGAAATTGCTAAGACATTTAAAAACTCAGCGATCGTGACTCCAATTAAGGGACTGCGAGATTTTCCTAAAGACTGGCAAGACTGTCCGTTCACTCTCAAAGTGAATGGAGAAATTCGCCAAGAATCGAAACTCAATAATGCCATCATGAAAGCAGATGAAATCATTCACTACGTGGATGAATTCTTTCCTCTCTGTGATGGGGATCTTATTTTTACGGGAACACCAAGTGGAGTAGGCCCATTACAACCGAATGATCAAATAGAAATGAGCTACGGCCCCATTCATCATTCCTTCAAGGTTGTAGACATTGGATAAAAGACAACTCTCCCACGATATCCTCAACGCGCTTGAGCGACTAAGAATTATGCATGATCTAGCGAAAGATCAAAATTTTGCCGTGATAAAAAAAGAAGAGCTTTTAAATGATCTCGCTGAAACCTTAGAAAAACTTGAAGTGGATTTCAAACAACTCATTCAATAAATATCGATAAATTCTTTGGGCACTTCAAAATGAAAAACAGGAGTGTCAATTTTGAAAGTGTTTCCATTTTCATCCACCATATTAAAATGGCCCCACATCTCCCCTTTCATCGTAGGAAGTGGGCAAAAGCTTTGGTACTCAAATGAATCACCTGGCTTAAAAAATGGTGTTTCTCCAATGACACCAGGACCTTCAACATACTTTAGTTGGCCTTTATCATCCTTAATGTTCCATTTCCTGGACTGGAGCTGTGCGGCCACAGTTCCAATATTGGTAATCAGGATGGTGTAACGATAAAGATATTGAAACTGAAGAGGGTTTGATTGATCGAAATCAAAATCTGTTTTGACTTCAATTCGAAAGGAATGACTAATCGAGACAAATGGGTAAGTCATAGTGGTTTAAAATCCAATGAAACAGAGTTTATACACCAACGCTTTCCTGTTGGGGCCGGGCCATCATCAAAAACATGACCCAAGTGGGAGCTGCATTTAGAGCACTGAACTTCCACTCTGTGCATGTTGAAAGAGTAATCATCAATAAGTTTCACATTTTTACTATTCATCACATCTGTAAAACTTGGCCAACCTGAACCCGAATCGAATTTTGTGGATGAACTAAAGAGTTCCTGCCCACAAGCGACGCAGATGTAAGTCCCTTTTTCATAATGCTTATTGTATTTTCCCGAAAAGGGAGATTCTGTGCCACCCAAGCGGCAAACACTATATTGTTCTGGTGTTAATTTTTTCTTCCATTCATCCTGGGGTGAACTCATTTTGTTTTCCGTGTTAGTTGATCCTAAAAGTGTCATGATTCCAGCAAAGAAGCTTTTCATGTATGGATTATAACTGCTAGTATACAAAAAGTTAACAAAGGTCATCTCTTGAGTTCAATAGAAGTCTATGGTTTAGCCATCGGTGCCAATCTCGCTTATTCGACAGCAAGCATGATTTTCGCTATTTATGCTAAGCGCTTTTCATCGATGTGGATTAATCAAGTTAAGGCCTTCATCGCATTTTTGGCGTTCCTTGTGGCGATGGTTGTGACAAAACAAATGGTTTTTGTTTCAACTTCAACTTGGACGCTCCTTGCCTTAAGTGGATTAAGTGGGCTTTGTATTGGGGACCTTTTTCTGTTTCGCGCCTTTACTACCTTGGGGCCAGCGCGATCTCTAGTCATTTATAGCTTTCAGCCTCTTCTCTTGGGAATCTACGGTTATTTTTTTCTAGGCCAGTTTTTTACTCTAAACCAAACTCTCGCAGTTATTTGCATGATGATTTGTATTTTTATCTTCATGCTAGAGCGAAACAAGACAACTGGGGCCTGGGATCTGAGAAGTTTTATTTGGGCCTTTGTTGGAATTGGTCTCGATGCTTTTGGAGTTATGCTGACTAGACAAGCTTATGAATCCAATCCTTCGCTTGAAACTTTTCAAGTCAATGTCATTCGCTGCATGGGTGCACTGATTGGATTTCTTCTCATTAAGCCCAATAGTTATGTGACGGCCGCTAGAGATATTTGGAGTTTAAGAAAAAGAGAAATGACTTTAGTTATTGTGGCGTCTATTGGTGGATGTTTTCTTTCGTTAACACTTTATCTAGCGGCATTAAAGTACGCTCATGTGGGAACTCTCACGGCGATAGCGATTACTGGGCCTGTTTGGGTTTCACTTTTAGAGTGCCTCTATTATCGTCGATGGCCAAATCCATATCTGATTGGAGCGTTTGCTTTCTTTTTAACTGGTTTTTACTTAATGGTTATTGCTTAGAAGTTTTGTCTTTGGATTTTTTCTCACCACTTGTGAGTTCAAGACACTTCATCTCTTCTTTTTTATGTCCTCGGATATGAATCCGAAAGCCTTGAAATGGTTTATACTTTGCCTGATAAAGATTCACGAATTCCTTTTCATCTAAAAGATCCATCGGAGAATTTTTAAGGGCCTGTTCTTTAAATATTTTCTCATGACTCTTATACATTGCCTCGACTCTTTCAAGGTATCCTGGCGTCATTTTAGTCACGAATCTAGTATTGAGATCTCCTTGATCAAAATCAGGGCCAGCAAGTTCTGCTTTTGTTTCAAAACTAATTCCACTCAACTGAATGTTTGAACTTTTAACTTCATTTAATACTTTACTAGCAAAGAGTGCTCTCTCACTCGCTAAAGAAAGATTTCTCTCATCACTTTTTGGATCAATCACTTTTTTTCCACCGATGACAGTATTGAATGGAGTTTTTGACGAGCTCGCAGTGACAGAGATATCGGTCACAATCATCTCAGGGTTTGATTTTACAAAATTGATAATTTTAACTTTGACTGGCTCAATCTGATCGGCGCCAACAGTACTTCTTCCCTCATCAAAGCTCGTGGGAATGAACTCACTATATAGAGTCACCTTTTCATCAACACATTCTTTAATTGGATTTTTTTCTGGAACATAATCTGGATCAAGGCCCACGAAGTAAGACCCTGGCTCATCCAATTCAAGAGCATACTGATGAACAATCCCGCTCTGAACGGAATTACAAATGTGAAGATTCTGTCTGTCTTTTCGTAAAATGATATTAAAGAGATCCATCGTCGTATCATTTTTTAATTTAACTAACCATTTTCGATAAGTTCCCGCACTAGGCATCCCGTAATTGGCACTTTGGACTCCCTGAAGAGTTGCCTTACGGAACTTCAATTCAACTTCACAATTTTTATCAAATCCTTTCTCCATCGGAGGAACACTTTTGTAGCCATGACATCCAGGAACGTCTGCTCGAAAAGTCTGGTAATAGTAGATCGATAGTCCTAAGAGTCTCGCTCGGCAATCATTACCAACTTTTTGACAAGTTTGATCATTAGAAATCTGTAAAAGATCTCTTTGAAAGGAATCTTTCACTTTTGGGTTTTCAAGAAAAGCTTGTGAGTATTGCTCCTCAACTAACTTAGTAGTTAAGGCCACCATGTTCTTCATCTCTTTGGGAGAAACGGCTTCTTGCTCCTCTTTTAAATCGGAGCAGCCTCGATAAAGTCGATCTTTGTAATAACTAATCGCATCTGACTTATTTTGAGCACTAAAGAATTCCTGCTGGGCCCAAGAATTGAGACTAAAAAATATAAAAAAGAGTGAGAGAAATCTCATACATAGTCCTCTTAATGAGGGCTTATCGGATTTTTGCTGCTCCCCCTAAACATTTTTTAACTACATGTAATTACAGAGATTATGTCTTGACTTTTCTTCTAAACAAAATATACACTAGAGTATTCAAAATTGAGGGATAGATATGTCACAACTAGAAAATCTTTTAAAAGAAAGAGTTCTTATTCTTGATGGTGCGATGGGGACCATGATCCAAAAGTATAAATTAGAGGATCATGACTATCGCGGAGAGCGCTTCAAAGATTGGAAACATCCACTGAAAGGAAATAATGATTTATTAGTCCTCACAAAACCTCATGTGATTGAAGAAATTCATAACAAATATCTAGAAAGTGGTGCTGATATTATTGAAACAAACACCTTCAGCTGCACTAGAATTTCCATGGCCGATTATCACATGGAAGATCTCGTTCCGGAACTCAACCTTGAGGCCGCAAAAATCGCTCGTCGATGTGCTGATGAGTTTACAAAGAAAAATCCAAACAAACCTCGTTTCGTCGCTGGCTCCATTGGGCCCACAACCAAAACGGCTTCACTTTCACCAGATGTAAATAACCCTGGTTTTCGTGCGGTTGATTTTGATCAACTGGTTTCAAACTACTTTGAACAAACGAAATACCTTGTTGAGGGTGGTGTTGATATCCTTCTCGTAGAAACAGTTTTTGATACGCTCAATTGTAAAGCTGCTCTCTTTGCCATTGCTGATTACTTTGAAAAAGAAAAGAAAAAACCTCTTCCAGTCATGGTCTCTGGAACAATCACCGATGCTTCTGGAAGAACACTTTCTGGTCAAACGATTGAAGCCTTTTTATATTCCGTTTCTCACTATCCTCTTCTTTCAATTGGTATTAATTGTGCTCTTGGAGCAGAACTCATGAGACCTTATATCGAGATTCTCTCTAAGGAGTCTCCGTTTCATATTTCTGTTTATCCCAATGCGGGTCTTCCCAATGAATTTGGGCAATACGATGAAACGCCTAACCATATGGCGGGAACACTTAAAGAGTGGTTTAACAACAAGTGGGTCAATATTGTCGGTGGTTGTTGCGGAACAACTCATGAGCATATTAAAGCGATTGCTGATGCTGCCCAAGATTCAGCTCCGCGCGCCCTTCCAAAAAATGACCATATTCCTAAGTGGTCAGGACTTGAACCACTTAAAATTTTTAACGGATCTAACTTTATTAATATCGGTGAGAGAACGAATCTCACGGGTTCACTTGCTTTTAAAAAACTCATCGTTGAAAAAAATTACGACGATGCTCTTCGAGTAGCAAGAGAGCAAGTTGAAAATGGCGCGCAAATCATCGACATCAATATGGATGAAGCGATGATTGATTCAGAAGCCGCGATGGTGACATTTGTAAATCTTGTCGCTAGTGAACCAGATATCGCAAAAGTTCCACTTATGATTGATTCGTCAAAGTGGAGTGTTATTGAAGCAGGTCTAAAAAGAATCCAAGGTAAAGCGATCGTGAATTCACTCTCTCTTAAAGAAGGAGAAGGAAAATTCATCGAGCAGGCAAAACTTGTAAAAAAATACGGTGCTGCCTGTGTGGTCATGGCCTTTGATGAAAAAGGACAAGCTGATAATCTTGAGAGAAGAATTGAAATTTGTACTCGTGCTTATAAAATTCTCACTGATAAAGTACATTTTGCTCCTGAAGATATTATCTTTGATCCAAATATTTTAACGGTCGCGACCGGAATGGAAGAGCATAACAATTATGCTATCGACTTTATCGCTGCGACTAAATGGATCAAAGGAAATCTCTCCTTCGCGAAGGTTAGTGGTGGTATTTCGAATCTTTCCTTCTCTTTTAGAGGAAATAATCTCGTTCGTGAGGCCATGCACTCAGCTTTTCTCTACCATGCCATCAAAGCTGGTCTAGATATGGGGATTGTCAATGCTGGTGCCTTACCCGTTTATTCTGATATCCCTAAGGATCTTCTTGATCACGTCGAAGACGTGATTTTTAACCGCCGACCAGATGCTACTGAACGCATGATTGAATTTGCCTCAAAAGTTAAATCAGTTGGAAAAGTTGAAAAGAAAGATGATGAATGGAGAAACCTTCCCGTTGAAAAGCGTCTTGAATACGCTCTTATTAAGGGTATCGTCGATCATATTGAAGCTGATACAGAAGAAGTGAGAAAGAAAGTCACTCGCCCTCTTGAAGTGATTGAAGGGCCCCTCATGTCAGGAATGAATGTTGTGGGAGATCTTTTTGGGGAAGGAAAAATGTTTCTTCCTCAAGTGGTGAAATCTGCACGTGTCATGAAGAAAGCTGTCGCTTATCTTCAACCCTACATTGAAGCCGAAAAATCAGGAAAGACTGTAACTCATGCAGGAAAAATCCTCATGGCAACAGTGAAGGGTGACGTGCACGATATTGGAAAAAATATCGTCGGTGTCGTTCTAGGTTGTAATAACTATGAAGTTATCGATATTGGAGTGATGGTTCCGTGTGAAAAAATTCTTGAGGAAGCAAAAAAACAAAATGTTGATATGATTGGTCTCTCTGGTCTTATTACACCTTCCCTAGATGAAATGGTTCATGTCGCAAAAGAAATGGAGCGACTTAAATTTAAAGTGCCTCTTCTTATCGGTGGTGCAACGACCTCTCGCGTTCATACAGCAGTTAAAATTGATCCTCATTACTCTGGATCTATTATCCATGTCGCGGATGCCTCAAGGGCCGTTCCGGTGGTTGAAAAGCTACTCAATAAAAATACAAAAAAGAAAACCCATGATGAGCAAAAAGCAGAGTATGAAAAAATGCGAATCGCTCACGCTGCTTCTCAGAAAGAAGAAAAATACCTCACACTTCCTGAAGCGCGCGCCAATAAAGTTAAAGTTGATTGGGAGAAAACTGACATCAGAAAACCAACAAAGCTTGGTGTTACCGTATTAGAGGATTACCCAATTTCAGAACTTGTTCCCTATATCGATTGGACTCCCTTCTTCATGACGTGGAGACTTCGTGGTGCGTATCCCATGATTTTTGATGATAAGGAAGTTGGAGTCGAAGCAAAGAAACTTTTTAATGATGCTCAAAATCTTTTAAAAGAAATTGTAAAAAATAAATCCCTTAAGGCAAGAGCGGTCTTTGGCCTATTTCCGGCGAATGCTGTGGGGGATGATATTGAAGTTTACGCTGTTCAAGATAAAGTTCACGAGTGGACTTGTGACACCCACGGGAAACACTCTAAAACTCTTCAGGTTGGAAATACCAGTAAGCTTGAGGCGACTCTCCATATGCTGAGATCTCAAAGGCAAATGGAAGAAGCGACTTCTCCGAATCCAAGTCTGTCTGATTTTATTGCACCTAAAGAGCTCGGTAAAACGGATTACGTCGGTGCCTTTTGTGTGACGGCCGGAGTTGGTTTAGAGGAATTATCAAAAAAATATGAAAAAGATCACGATGACTATAATGCCATTATGGTGAAGGCCCTGGCCGATCGCTTAGCTGAAGCCTTTGCTGAACGCCTTCACGAGAAAGTTCGTAAAGAATACTGGGGATATGTTCCAACTGAGGCACTTTCTCGGGAAGACCTTGTGAGAGAAAAGTACCAAGGGATTAGACCTGCTCCAGGCTATGCTGCCTGTCCTGATCACTTAGAAAAAAAGACTCTCTTTAGGCTTTTAGATATTGAAAAGAATATCGGTGTGACTCTTACTCACTCCATGGCGATGGTTCCACCTTCGTCTGTGAGTGGTTGGTATTTTTCTCACCCAGAATCTAGATACTTTAACGTTGGGAAGATTGGGAAAGATCAGGTTGAAGATTATGCAAAAAGAAAAGATATAAGCCTCTCTGAGATGGAGAAGTGGCTCTCAGCAAATTTATTTTAAAGGATCGTTATGGCAAAGGTAACTGAACATATTAAGAACTCGAAATCGACTCTCTTCTCTTTTGAGATACTTCCACCAAGTACCGGTGAGAGTATTCAAAAGCTTTTCGATAACATCACTCCCCTTATGGAATTTAAACCTAAGTTCATTGATGTGACTTATCACAGAGAAGAGTATGTGTTTAAAAAAATGCCCAATGGGCTTCTTGAACAAAAGTCGATTAAAAAGCGTCCTGGAACCGTTTCCATTTGTGCGGCCCTCATGCACAAGTTTCACGTGGACACCGTCCCTCACATCATTTGCGGAGGCTTTACCAAAGAAGAAACAGAGTATGCTCTTATTGATCTGAATTTCCTAGGGATTGATAATGTCCTCGCTCTTCGAGGGGATTGTATTAAGGGTCAAAAGTCTTTTGAATCTACTCAAGGGGGCCATCATTTTGCGAGTGAACTTGTATCTCAAATTTACTCGATGAATAAAGGCGTATATCTTTCTGATGAACTTCAAAACCCAACTCCAACGAAGTTTTGTATCGGAGTCGCTGGGTATCCAGAAAAGCATTATGAGGCGCCGAATTTAAAAACTGATCTTAAGTTTTTAAAACAAAAAATTGATAACGGTGCTGACTACATCGTGACTCAGATGTTTTTTGATAATAAAAAGTTTTTTGAATTCGTGGATAAATGTCGAGCCGAAGGGATTAATGTTCCTATTATTCCAGGCCTAAAACCCATTACCAGCAAATCACAAATTTATAACCTCCCTAGAAACTTCTACATCGATATGCCTGAAGAATTAATCGATGCCATTGATAACTGTAGAAATGATAATGATGTAAAAAATGTGGGAGTGGAGTGGGCGATTGCTCAGTCTAAAGAGCTAGTTAAGCATAATGTTCCGTGCTTACATTTTTATTCGATGGGAAAATCCACAGCGATTCAACAAATTGCTTCTAAACTTTTCTAAGCATTACTCGCGCGGGCATTGTTTACAGTCATCTTTTTTGATTGAAAGCTCGCGCAGCTCTTCGACTTTTTGATAAAAATAATCTTTTATCTTCTTGCCCTGGTCGTTGTCTAGAAGCCAGGCGAATTTTGAAACACCCGGAAGTGTGTTCACGAGGTAATCCACGACCTCAGGGCCTTTTAAAATCACTTTATCTTTTGAAATCAGATGAACTTTGAGAAGACAATCTTGTCTATTAAGCTCAGGGAATTCAATGTAGACGGCCTCATCTCGCGCTGAGACAAAGTTTAAATTTTTATCAAGATGCTCTAAACCTTGTTTAAATCTTAAACAAAGAGGACATTCTGGATCATAGAGAATAAGAGGTAATTGGTAATTCATGTGAGTCTATAATATCATAAGAAAAAAAATTTCCCAGAAGGGCACAATGAACCGACGTCATTTTCTACAGTTTCTAGGAGTCTCAGGAGTTTTAAGTTCACTTCCTGGATGCTCAACTTCACCTTTCTCATTTGCCACTCCCGAGCTCCCTGGTCTCTCGCCTAGTCTTCTAGATCAAGTTCAAACTGCCAGTGGAATTGACCACAAGATTCTTATCCGGTGGGGAGATAAAATAAATACCAAAGAAACTTTTGGATTTAATAATGACTTTATTGCCTTTCACACTTTAGAAAATGATCGAGCTCTTCTTTGGGTGAACCACGAGTACGTGAGCCCGACGTTCATTAATGGCCCAGAGAGAACCAAAGAAAATGTGGATAGGGAATTAAAGGAAGTTGGTGGAAGTATCCTAGAAATCAAACATCAAAATCAAAATTGGACTGTGGTCAAAGACTCTAAATACAATCGGCGCCTTGATGCGAATACAAAGATACCCTTTGCTTGGGATGAAAAAATTGCTGGGAAAGATTTTGGCGTTGGCACGATGGGAAATTGTGCTGGTGGAAAAACTCCTTGGGGAACCTTTCTCACTTGTGAAGAAAATTATGAAATATTTTGGGGAGACAAAACAAGATCAGGCGAGAAAACTGAGAGCTGGCTAGGGTGGAATAAAGTTTATCCAAGGTCCCCAGAGCAATATGGCTGGGTCGTTGAAGTAGAACCTAAAACAGGTAAGGCAAAAAAACTCATCTCCTTAGGTCGTTGCGCCCACGAATGTGCCGCAGTCACAAAGGCAAAAAATGGCAAAGTCGTGGCCTATACGGGTGATGACAAAAACAACGAGCATCTTTATAAATTTATATCGAACTCAAATGACTCACTCGATAGAGGAAAACTCTATGTTGCAAATCTTGAGAAAGGTGAATGGATCTCACTTGATATTAATGATCAGCCAATTCTAAAAAAGAATTTCAAAAATCAAACAGAAATTCAAATCTATGCCAGAGAGGCAGCGAAGCTTATTGGAGCGACCCCTCTTGACCGACCTGAAGATATTGAATTTGATCCACTCACTGGAAATGTTTTTGTTGCACTTACAAATAATAAAGTTAATAAAAATTATCACGGTAGTATTTTAAAAATTGTTGAAAATAATAATGATCCAGCATCTCTAAGCTTTAAACATGAGGTCTTTCTCGCCGGTGGAAAAGAGAATGGATTTGCCTGCCCAGATAATATGGTTTTTGATCCCCAAGGAAATCTTTGGTTCACGACTGATATGGCCGGTGGAGAAATGAACAAGGGACCTTATGAAGGCTTTGGAAATAACGGTCTTTTTGTGTTTATACGAAATGGTCAACACCAAGGTAAAATCATGCGAGTGGCCTCGGCTCCAGTAGACGCCGAATTCACTGGACCATGTTTCTCTCCGGACTATAAGACACTCTTTTTATCCGTTCAGCACCCAGGTGAAACAAGTTCATCGGTTGATAAGCTCACAAGTCACTGGCCAGATGGAACCATTCCTAAACCTTCAGTCATTACACTCAATGGACCACTACTCGATCAAATTGTTCAGGGGAAAATATGAGAAAAGAAGCGCTCAATTCGAAAATAGAAGTCTACGTTTGTAACTTTAAGCGTGATGGTGGGGAAAGCTGCTTCGAGCGAGGAGCAAAAGATCTCACAGACAATCTTAAGGCGTGGGCAAAAAAAGATCATCCAAATGAAATTAAGGTGATTCGAGGTGGATGCCTCGGGAAATGCTCAGAGGGGATAGCTATTTCTTGTTATCCAGAAAGAAAATTACTTTTAGAAGTTGAATTAAAAGACGAAGAAGAAATAAAAAAGGGCCTCAAAGAGGCCCTTTAGAAGTCTTAAAACTGAAAGGTTTTTTTACTGTTAACATCCACTGAAGGAAACTTCTGAGTTTTTGTCCCTTCGAAAGTAATGTCATACTTTCCTGGATTTAAAATGACATAATAACTGCCATCAGGATTTATTTTATAAGTCTGAGCTATTTTTGTTTCCCCAGCTTTTGAAATTTTGATCAGGTTAAACTCTCCATCTTTTACACGACCTTGAAGACTAGAACCTTGAAGTCTGTTTAAGAGATGCATCCAACCAGCACGATTACGAAGAACTGTTTTATCTCTCATTTTTGAGTAATCAGGGTGGAAGCCATCCCAAGTGCTATTCACTTCAATCACATAAGGAATCACTTGGTGTTCAGTATACATCCAATCGATATCCCCACCATCAGCATTGTAAAGAAGCTGCCAAGCTGTCCCTGGTTTATAATCAAGCTTCTTCCCTATCTCAGCACCAATTGTTTCAACAGCTTCCTCGGCTGGCGTTCTTCTCGGGCGACATCCATATGGATAAATCACGATTTCTGAATAGGAGTGGTAAGAAATATTAAATACCGGCTTAATGGAGGCTACAAAATTCATCATCGCTTGAGTTTCTGGCTCTGAAGCAGGAGCTGTCCCACGGTAATCTTGAGCAGAAGTTGAAGCACTTGAACCGTTACAAGAATTCCAGCCAGCTGGGTAGTTACGGTTAATGTCAACTCCGTGGCCATTTCTTGTGTTTTTTCTCCACATCGAGTCTTCAGTCCACATTTTATTGTTACCATCTAGGTTAAACATCGGAATAACCCAAATTTCAGTAGTGTTGACCCACTTCGTGACTTCTGCATCTTTTTCATAATTAGTAGTAAGGTACTCAATCATGTCAGTTGTAATTTCTGGAGTCATGACTTCGCGAGCGTGGTGCATAGCATTTACAAGAAATACTGGTTCTTTTTCTGCTGTCTTAGCATTGTCAGAAATTTTGATCGCATGGATGTCTCTTCCTTCGATCGTCTTACCAATCACCTTCACTTCTGTGATGTCTGGGTACTGAGCATGGATGCGATTAACAAAATCTAAGATTTCATCGGGATTTTTATAGCGGTTATCTGGGCCCGCGAGAAGATTTTGTGGGAAAGAGAATTTGATTGTCGTTTTCTGGGACTGGATAAGAGAAAGTTCCTCTTGGTTCAGAAGGGCCTCGATCTCCATGGTCTTATAGTTCACACCTGTGATGTCGAACTGATTTTCTTTAAGATATTTTTTCATTGAGTCTGTAAGATCAAATCTTACAATCATAGATTCTGCAGCAAACGCCGTACCTGAAATCATCGCAATGACAAACAGGATTCCTTTCCAGTTAAACATTTCACACTCCTTTGCAAATGTACGTATGAGAAAATCAAATCCTACGCTTTAAGTAAACAAATCGAATGAAGCTGTAAGAAATTTTTTAGTCAGTAGTAGATCAAAAAGATCCGGCATTTCATTCCCCCGTATTTAACCTATGGAAAACCTTGGCGCTCATGTATGCTTTATGAAAGTAATAAGAGTTAAGATGGAAGAAAATAACGAAACCCCAGAACCAGAAAACCAAGATCTTCTGCAAGATCTTTCCGAGCAAGGAAAGACAGCTGAACTCGTGGAGATGTTTGAAGAACTTCCTACCATGGATGTTGCTGAGTTCATGGAAGAGCGTCCCATCGAAGAAATTCTTCAGTATCTAAAAAAACTAGATCTTGAGGACCAAGGAAGAATTTTTTCTGACTTTTCAGTCGACCTTCAACTTAAATTTTTTCACTCCGTTGATCGAAGAACTTTTGCAAGTATCTTTGGCCAGATGTTCTCTGACATTCGTGCTGACTTATACCAAGAACTCACGAAAGAAGAACAAATTGAACTACTTCCCTACCTAGATAAAAAAGTCCGAGAAGACGTAATCATTCTTTCAGCTTATCCACCGGAAACTGCTGGTGGAACAATGACGACGGATTTTGCCACTATCTTTGCTGATATGACGGCGTCTGAGGCGTTAGCGAAGATAAGAAAAGACGCTCCCTCAAAAGACATGATCTATTACATCTACGTTGTCGATCACTCGATGGTGATGAAGGGATTAGTGACTCTAAAAGATCTCGTCATGCATGAACCGAAAGATAAAGTTCTCGAGATGCTAAATGAATTTTTTGTGTATGCAGAAGTTAATGAAGACCGAGAATCTGTGGCTCAAAAAATTGAAAAGTATGACCTCGTTGCCATTCCTGTTTTAAATTCACTCAATCAGCTTGTTGGAATTGTTTCCCACGAAGAAGCGATCGATATTATTCAAAAAGAAAACACCGAAGATATCGAAAAGCTCATGGGGATCATGCCATCTGCGAATGATGAAGAGTATATGGCGACATCTTCATTTCATCATTTTAAAAAACGTGTGATTTGGCTCGTTTCTCTGGCAGCGATTGGAATCATTTCTGGAATGATTATTAATGAGTACCAGGGAGTATTAGAGCAATTTATTATCCTTGCGATGTATATGCCAATGATGGCCGCGACCGGTGGAAACACAGGAGCTCAAGCAGCGACAGTTGTCATTCGTGCTCTCTCCTTGGGTGAAATTAATGATGATGAGTGGCTCAAAATTGTCTTTAAAGAAATGAAGATTTCACTCATGCTCTCACTTTGTGTCGCCCTTTTAACATATTTAAAAATTGCCTTCCTCTCCTTCCACTCGATGCTTCCGAGTGGATTTAGTATGGAGTATGTAGCGATCATTATTTCCATTGCGATTGCCGTGCAGGTTGTATCTTCAGCCGTTATTGGGGCCGCCCTTCCCCTTGTTGTGAGACGCTTAGGTGGTGACCCCGCAGTAGTCGCGAGTCCAGCGATCACAACGATTGTTGATATTACGGGGCTTCTCATTTACTTTACAATTGCTTCTAGCACTCTTGGTATTTCCTAATTCAATCTGAAGCGCTATGATGTTTTCTCTTTAGGAGAAAACTATGCATATCGTCATCCTCTGCGGTGGTTCTGGCACGCGCCTTTGGCCAGTTTCAAGAAGCCTTTACCCTAAGCAGTTTGTAAAATTATTTGAAAATGAATCTCTTTTTCAGAAAACAGTAAAAAGAAATACTTCTCTTTCTCATTCATTCACTGTCGTTATTAATCAAGAACAATACTTCATGGGTCTAGATCAAATGGAAGAACTTCATCTTCCAATTGATAAAAGCTTCATTCTAGAACCCACTGGTCGAAATACCGCTCCCGCAATTGCGATGGCCGCTTTTCACGCTAAACCAGATGAGATTCTTCTCGTTGTTCCTTCGGATCATTTAATTCATAAACAAGCTGATTACGAAGCTGCTGTAAAAAAAGCGAAGGATCTAGCAGAAAAAGATCGACTCGTAACTTTTGGAATTAAGCCCTCGTATCCTGAAACAGGCTACGGCTATATTGAGGCCAATGGTATCGAAGTAAAATCCTTCAAAGAAAAACCAGATATGAAGACAGCGGAAGGTTATCTCAAGGCTGGTAATTATTTTTGGAATTCAGGAATGTTTTGCTTTAAGGCGAAAATTTTTCTTGAGGAACTTAAAACACATGCGCCAGACATTTATGAAACAAGCCTTCATGCTTATGAACACGCCAGAAAAGATCAAGCCGTTCGTCTTCTTCTTGAAGATATGAAAACCATCCGATCTGAAAGTATCGATTACGCCGTCATGGAAAAGTCTCAAAAAGTGAATGTCGTTCCGGCCGATATCGGTTGGAGTGATCTCGGCTCTTTTGATTCTTTGTATGAAACTCTTCCTAAAGATAAAGATGGAAATACTTTATCTCAAAATACCATACACATTGGTTCAAAAAATAATCTGGTCATTTCCGATGATAGACTTATTTCTACGATTGACGTTGAAGACCTTATGATCGTCGATACGAGAGATGCGATTGTTATTTCAAAAAAAGGCTCTACTCAAAAAGTAAAAGAGCTCGTCGCAGAAGTAAAAAAAAGAAATCCAGAAATGGCGAATGTTCACATGACGGCGCATCGTCCATGGGGAACCTATACGATTCTAGAAGAAAATCCAGGCTACAAAGTTAAGCAAATTACCGTTCGTCCTGGAGCAAAGCTCTCACTTCAGTTTCATCATCACCGTTCAGAGCATTGGATTGTTGTGAGTGGAGTTGCTACTGTGACAGTTGGTGAAAACACATTTGATCTTAAGGCCAATGAATCGACCTACATTCCAAAAGAGGCCAAGCATCGCCTCGCTAATTTTGGAAAAGAGAACCTGGTTATTATTGAGGCCCAGGTTGGAAGCTACCTTGGAGAGGATGACATAGTGCGCCTTCAAGATGATTACAAGCGTAACTGATTGAATTTTAGGTATGTAGACGATTGACCTTAAAAGTTGTTATGTTTAAAAGAGAACACACACAGAGGGCCTCATGATTAGATCAGTATTGATCTTGATAGCGTTTTGTTACGTCGTAACAACGCTTACAAGATTTTAAGGTTAAGGTGAAATGGAAGTCACCAATGTCCTTAACTCCTTTTCCTCTCTGTTTAAACCCTCACATTTAATTTTAAAAAATTCGACTCCGTTTACCGTGATGATTCTCTCTCCTCATCCTGATGACGAAAGTATTGTGGGATCCTTGGGACTAAGATTACAAAAAGAAAATAATGCCCACATCATTAACGTTGCCGTGACTCTTGGTTCAAAAGAAGAGCGAAAGCTTGAGAGAACGAAAGAGCTTCATGAGGCTTGTGAAATTCTTGATATGGAAAATATCATTCTTCATGAGAATTGGAAGATCAAAGAAAAAGAATTAAAGAGTCTGATTCAGAAGTATCAGCCACAACTTATCATTGCTCCTCACTCAAAAGATTTTCACCCCACTCATATAAAGACTTCGGAATTAGCGAAGAAAGTCCTGTTATCACTTAAAAAAGAAACGATCCTCGTTGCTTGGAGTGAGTTTTGGGGTCAGATGACGAAACCCAATATCTTACTCGAAGTGCCTCAAGAAATTCTTGAACTTCAAATGAACGCTCTTACAAAACATAAGGGTGAAATTGAAAGAAATCCTTATCACTTAAGACTTCCCGCTTGGATGATGGATAACGTTAGAAGAGGTTCAGAAATTATTGGTGGGAAAGGAATGGAAGCTCATGCCATGGCATTTGGAGTTCTTTATCAATTGCAAATATCTAAACTAGGGAAAATGCAGAATCTTAAACTCAAAGATTCCTTTATCTCTTCGGGAATAAATATCGCTCAGATGTTTAAATTAATTTTAGATGCTGCTTCTGGATCTAAAACTAAAGTGAAATGAGGATGACTCTTTAAATAAGTCGCTGGGCAATTTGGATCATCATGATGATTCAGGATGTATTTCACAACGTCGGCTTTGGCCTTCCCCGTCACTAACATCAAAAGCTCTTTACTCTCAAGAATCGTTCCAATCCCCATGGAAAGAGCATGGGTTGGAATCTTATCCGTGAATTGATCACGATTGGCCCTTAGAGTATCTTCTGTTAAAGGAATAATTCTTGTTCTGGAAGATTTTAAAGATCCTGGCTCGTTAAAACCCACATGTCCATTAAGACCTAAACCCAAAAGCTGTAAATCAACTCCCCCACTTTCTTTGATGAGATTCTCGTAATGTTCGTCACCACCCGATAAATCAGCCGGTGGGAAAGCAAATTGAGACTCCTTTAGTCCAAGGGGTTTTACAAAGTGATCCTTAATATAGGATTTGAAGCTAGAAGGATGACCTTCAGGAAGTTCTAGGTACTCATCAAGCATAAAAAAGAAACAGTCTCGAAACGGATTCTCATAAATCTTTTGAAGTTTTTCTAAATGGGCATAGACGGGTATCATCGTCCTACCGGTCGCTAGCCCCAAAACTGAACGGGGATGAGAAATCGCCTTCTCTAAAATCAAAGTTGCAACTGTTTGAATCGCTTCGTTCGTTGACGGTGCCTGAATAATTCTCACGGGGTACCTTTTATTAACTATCAATAAGATAGTAATCCGAGCTTTGAGTCTATTCAAGGGTCAACTCTGTAAAAAATTCGGATTCCGAATTCAACATTTGAAATCCGAATCTTATTCGGGATAAAAGAAATCAATGAAACCTAAGTTATCGTTTCTTATCATTGAAGATGATAAGTACGCCCGTCTTAATCTATTTGAGATCCTGCGACCCTTTGGAGTCACAGACGAGGCCAGTGATCAAGAGAGCGCTGAAAATAAGCTCAATACTGGCCATTATGACGTTGTGATCACGGACATTGAGCTTGGTAACGGTTCGGGTGTTGATCTCATTGGAAGAATCACACGTAAGGGCTCCCATTGTATTGTCGTGAGCTCCTTTGAATGTGAGGAAACGATTGAAAAATGCTATACCTTGGGTGCTAGGCATTTTCTGTCGAAATTTAAGATCAAAGATCAGCTTCCAGCCTATATTCAGAAGTTTATCAATTCTAGAAATTCTCTTTTCGATAAAATTATAAAAGAAGATTTTATCACTCAGGATGAAGAACTTATCCAAGAAATGAAGCGCTTGTGTGACATCAACTGGAAAGGGCAGACACTGTTTATTTCAGGACCAACAGGAACCGGAAAGTCCCTATTGGGAAAACTCATCCATGAAATCACTCACCCAGAGGCGAATCTTGTTCACTTAAATTGTTCTGAGGTTGCAGAAAATCTCTTAGAGTCAGAATTATTTGGGCATGAAAAAGGTGCCTTTACTGGGGCCGATCAAAAGAAAGATGGAAAGCTTAAACTCGCCCATGGCGGAACACTTTTCCTTGATGAAGTTGCGACCATGCCCATGGCCATGCAACAAAAGCTTTTAAAAGCTTTGGATGAGAAAACCTTCTATCCTGTAGGGGCCTCTATTCCCGTTAGAGCTGAATTCACCCTTGTGACGGCGACATGTGAAAACATCCAAGAGAAAATATCTAAAAAAGAATTTCGTGAAGATTTTTTCCACCGTATTACAGGATTTCAATTTCACCTAAAACCTCTTTCAGATAGACCCAATGATATTGAGTTATTAGTAAAACATTTTCAAAGACTCTCCCCTCGTAGATTTGTGATCAGGCCCGAGGCCCTGGAGCTTTTAAAGAGATATTCTTGGTCAGGAAACATTAGGGAATTACGAAAGACATGTGAGCGCTTCTCTCAGGGAATCACAGGGATTATTGATGAAGCGTTAGTTTCAAAGATGCTCGGCTTAGAAGCACCTCGTATTAGTATGAAGGAAAATTGGGAGGAGCATGTCTTTCAACATGGACTTAGATCCTATATTTCTCAAATTGAGAAAAGAGCTGTTGAAGAGTCCATGATAAGAAACCAAGGAAAAATCACTGCTTGTATTAAAGATCTAAAAATATCGAGTTCCGCCTTTTATAGGATTCTTCAGGAAAATAAGCTCCAGTTATAGTTGGCACGGTCCTTGCTTCAGGGTCTACATCTGAATCAAAACAGGAGTAGCCCAGATGTCCCTACAAAATACAACAATTCAACGTTACCGCCTCTTCTTTCCTCAAGAAACACTTCGTGAAATCTCAGCTCGTACTGGGATCCAAATCACCCGAGTCTTTCGTCTCGTCAACGGAAAACCGATGAGACTACAAGAATTCGAGGCCTTCGAGAAAGCGATTCAAACCAGAATCGCTCTTAATCCAAATCAATCCCGCCTAAGTAAGAACCTAGAAGAGGCTTCTTCCTTCTTAACAAATGAAGAACTTGGTCGAGTCGCTGATTACATAGAAAGAAAAGTCATTAATAAAAAATTCTCACGACATTATTTAAATCCAATTTTTGAAGAAGCAGTGATCGCTTAAGGAGTATCTATGAAAGGTTTAACATCACTAGAACGTGTTATCGTTGAAAGTCTAGGGAAACAGGGACTTCCATTTGAAAAGATTCAAGAACAAACTGGAGTACAGGAAAATGTCTGCTTCAATTTGATTCAAGCCTTGATCATAAAGGGGATTATTTCATTTGATAAAAATGTATATAAAATCAATCCCAACATTAGTCCTCTTATTATTGAAGAAATAAATGGCAAAGACGCGAAGAGAGAAGAGTCGCTTGAATTAATTGAAGCGATTATTGAGATGAATTCGGAGAGAATCTATCGCCTTCAAAAAGTCGCCCTCGACGAAAAAGATGAAAAAATTTTTAAGGCGATGCTTTACAATCTAGAGTCCTTTTTAAAAGAGGCCAATCAAAAATCACAAAGCACCTTGACTTTGAAGAACAAGAAAATTGTATTTTGGGGGATGAGTGATGTTCAAAAAGTTATAAACCAAATCGTTGTTGGTGAATAGGATGAAAATACTAATGCTATTACTTCTTATTGCTTGCGGAAAACATGAAGAGCCTAATTTTGTTGATATGAGAGATAAAGATGGAGATCAAATTTTAAATCATGAAGAAGATTCACTCCATAAATATATTGCGAACATTGATGAAATAAAAAAGATCAGTGGTACTTTGTCTTTTAATCAAAATGGACTGCACCATTTCCCTGTCTCGAATGATTTTTCATTAAAAGAAATGATTCTTCATCACATGACAATAGATGAGCGTTTGATAAAAGAGGCCCCCTTCTTGGATGAAGGTGAGAAATTGAAAATAAAAAAAGATTTTGAGATTCCATTAACTAAACTTCAATACCAAATAGAACTTAAGCTCGATACTGACTCAGGTGATGCGGATCAGTTAATTTTGAAAACTCATGAAGGTGAAATGATTTTAAGTGCTTGGTCGAGCATCATGTCTTTTCAGTTAACCAAAGATGAACTTGTTGGAGTCCTTAACGGTAAATTTCATCTTCTGATTAGAAAAAACCTGAGCTTTGAAAAAATTAAATCCATACGAGAGAAAACATTTAAGTTCTATTTTATCAGTAATAAACGTATTGAGATTAAGTATGTGTCAAAAGAATTAGATTTCGAGGAACTAAAGCACTTATTAAAAATTTATCAAACTGTTCCCTATATTGAACAAGACCTATTGTTTAATCATCAACTGTCTGAGTCACCACATTTTATTCACAAAGAATTAAAAAATGGTGATCACTTTCTGGTCGAAATTTCTCCGCTTGATTTGGGAGAACGTTTAAAAAACCATTTCACACAAAAAAGGCATCTCATAGAAAGACTCAATGGGACAAGCTCTCAGTCAATCGAATTTAAAAATCCTCAGGGATTAAAAGTCTATTTGAGAATACTATCCCTTGAACAGGTATTAAGAACTTTTGGTGAATCAAATGAGAAATTAACTCACGGACATGGTAGTGGAGGCGGTGCTTTTGGTAATGGTCCTGACAAAACAACTTGTACCCACTATTTGAGATCTATTCAAAGCGAGAGCAAGATGACTCCGAGTATCGATTATCTACTAAAAAGTATTAACGAAATTGAATTAATTGAAAAAATGACCATTCTAGAAAGATTTAATCAAGGTCATTTAGAAACGGTGCTCACTTTCACCGACTCACCGGGAAACATGTCTTTTTCACTAAAAAACTTAAAAGATAACTCTTACGTAACTACGGGGGAATACAAAAACAGTTGTGCCCACTTAAGGAGTCAAGAACGTAAATCTTCCTTTAAAACCAATCCTGAGGGTAAATTAAGTATTGAAATTGAAAGCTTTGTTGAGAAGGTTTTATAATCCACATACAATAGGGAGATGAATCTAGTTCTCATTAGTTCTAATATCCGATTTGATAATCCTGAAGATGGGGCCAATGCCTGGTCCTATCGTAGGGACCTTTTAAAAGACATTCTTCTTTCCCATGATCCCCATATTATTGCGACCCAAGAAGGAAGAAAGAATCAGCTCAAAGATTTTGCGGGTCTATTAAACCATTTTGAAATCATTGATAACCATCGAGACTGGATCAACGAAAGAATGTATCCAAGTTTTTTTATTAAAAAAAATAATTTCAACGTTTTATCAAGTAATGATCTTTGGTTATCGGAAACACCACACCTGGCCGGAAGCTTTTCTTTTGGTAGTGCCTTTCCTAGGCTTATGACTTGGATGCACGTACGCCCTCATCATACCAATCAGGACCTTCTGATCGTTAATACGCATTTAGATCACATCCAGCCTCATACGAGAATGGAACAAACGAAAGTACTTACTCAAGAGATTATTAAAATTAAGAACCAAAATTCAAAACTTATTATTATGGGGGATTTTAATGATAGTCCCCAAAGCGACATAAGAGATTACCTCAATAAATCTTTTCCAGACCTAAACGATAGCTGGGGCCTCCATAATAAGGCCGAAGAATCCTCTCACCATTCCTTTAGAGGGGAAAATCTAAACGGATCTAGAATCGACTGGATACTGGCAGATAAGGGACTCACGATAGAGGAATGTTTCCTTGAAAAGAGATCTGTCGATGGGAAATATCCATCTGACCATTTCCCAGTCATCTGCAAAATTAAGCTTTAACAGCGACTTCTGCACCCAATTGGAGATAAGTTTCGATCCCCTTATCCGTATTGGTCATAATATCTTGAGATGGTTTCCAGGCCCCTTTTTCACCAAGTAGAACAACAGTTGATCCACCAAAAAGAAAGTAGCCTTTTTCTTCACCTCTCATAAAAGGTTTGCTCCATCTGTGAGATTGGACAATTTTTCCGACACAAATCGCTCCAACCTCAATGTAGGCCAAGCGACCAAAGTTTTCCGTTTGAAGAATAGATACATGTCTTTCATTTTCAATAAAAATTTGGTTCTTATTTTTTAAAGCAAATGGATTAACTGAATCATAGGCACCAGGCACTCTAAAGTTATCTAAAACCTTTCCACTATCAGGATAATGGTAGCGATGGTAGTCCACAGGACATAAACGAGCGATGAGAAGTGGTCCACCTTCGAAAATTTTTGCCACCTGATCGTTTCCTACAAGATCTTTAGCTTTGAGAAAATGCCCTTTCACTGGATAAACTGAAGTGTCGTTAACTGACTCAAATCCAACGTAGCGGGCCTCAGCGAAGGCAGGCATCCTTTGGGCCTCAGTAACAAATGAGCGTTTACCTAACTTAAATCTTCTTATAAAAAATTCGTTAAAGGTTCTGTAGGAATCCCGTGGATCGAGAGCAGGTCTCGTTCCTGGTTCATACTCATCAATTTGGATGTTAAATTTTTCAATAAAAGGTCTCACCTTTTTATGACTTGAAGGGAGGTCCTGGAAAGCACCATAGGCCTTACTAAAATATTTGTTGGTAAAAATATTTCCAACCTTTTGCCCAGCAGAAGATGTATAAAGAAATTTGATAAACCAATCCCCATAAACCTTTTCAATTTCAGTACTTCCCGTTTTTCGATTGAAATATTTAATTTCTGGTGGATTGCTGACTGTAGTCATTCGCTTAATTCCTCTTGGGTGTTTAGTTGAAACATCATATACTTTTAACGCCAAATTAGTCAAAGCTAGGAGTTCAATATGAGAATCTCACTTTTTATTCTATTAAGCTTATTTTACTTCAACGCTATCGCCACAACGAAGCTCTTACCCGTTGAAGAAAAGACCATCGAAATCTACCGAAAAGCAGTTCCAAGTACCGTCAACGTTTCAAATATTCGTTTGGCCAGAAACATGTTCTATGGAGAAGTAGAGATTCCTCAAGGTGCGGGTTCTGGGTTCGTTTATGATTCAGCAGGGCACATCATTACTAATTTTCATGTTGTTCAAGGTGGATCTTCTTTTGTGGTAACCTTTCATAATGATCCCAAACAATATAAAGCTAAAATTGTTGGAGTTGCTCCAGAAAAGGACATCGCTGTTTTAAAGCTCGAAAATAGGCCAACGAAACTTTCTCCTATTGCCTTTGGAACCTCCAAAGAACTTATGGTTGGACAATATTCATTTGCAATTGGTTCACCTTTCGGACTTGATTATACTCTTACGACAGGTGTGATTTCTGCTCTCGGTAGAAAAATTGACGGTATTGGTGGAGTCAAAATCAATGACATGATTCAAACCGACGCCGCCATCAATATGGGCAACTCAGGTGGCCCTCTTCTCGATTCAACCGGGCAATTGATCGGCATGAACACAGTGATTTTTTCAACCACTGGATCAAGTGCAGGTTTGGGTTTTGCAGTTCCAGCAGATACGATTAGAACGATTGTTCCTCAACTTATTCAACATGGAAAAGTTATCAGACCAGGTCTTGGAATCGGCATCGCTCCAGAAAGTATGAAAAGAAGAATACTTGGCGAGGACAAAGGAATTATTGTTTCTTATGTTGATGAAAAAGGATCAGCTGCCCAAGCGGGTATTCGAGGAATGACTCAAGATCAGTATGGCAGAACTTACCTTGGAGACATTATCATTAACGTTGATGCTCAAGACGTTAATAACCTAGACGATATTTATCAAGTCTTAGATAAGAGAAAAATTGGCGACGAGATTAATATCAAATATCGCCGAGAGGGAAAAGTTCTCTCAACCAAAGTGAAACTAAAGGCCCTTTAATTGAAGGGCCGCGAGCTTTAAAGTTTCCTCTTTCTTGGCAAAGCAAAATCTTAAAAACTTCTCTCCTTCAGATGACTTTAGATAGAAAGCAGAAGGAGGAACTGTTGCGACCTTTCTCTCTTGAATGAGCTTTAAGGCAAACTCGACATCTTTTAGATTCGTTTTTTTTGAGATCGGAACCATCATAAAATAAGTTCCTTTAGGAATCTGAAAGTCAAAACCAAGTTCTCTTAATTCTTTATAAAAGAAATCTCTTTTTGACTTATAGAGCTCAACAAATCCTGGTAGATAATCTGGTAATTTTTTAAGACCTTCTGCAACAGCTTCTTGGATAGGCGTTGATACTGCAAAGGTGACATATTGGTGAACAAGTCTCACGGCCTTAGTAATACTTTCATTGGCACAGATCCATCCAATTTTCCAACCGGTGAGACCAAAAGTTTTTCCAGCACTTGAAACAGTGATGGTTCTCTCATACATACCTTCAAGAGTGGCGGTGGGAATGTGCTTAGCACCATCAAAAAGTAGAAACTCATAAACTTCATCTGACATCAGGTATAAGTCATGCTTCATCGAAAGATGAGCGACATCGATTAATTCTTCTTTCGACCAAACTTTACCTGTTGGGTTATGAGGATTATTTAAAATAATCAGTTTCGTTTTTGAAGAGATAGATTTTTCTAATTCATTTTTATCAATACTAAAATCTGGAGCATGCATCGTAACAGGAATGGGTATGCCTCCTGCCATTTTTATTGAGGCCACATATGAATCATAAAATGGCTCTAAAACGATCACTTCATCACCAGGGTTAATTAAAGCCGTAATGACAAGATAGATGGCTTCAGTTGCACCGACTGAAATTGTAATGTGGGATTCAGGATCATAATTTAGTTTATAGAAATCTTTGTAGTAATTTGAAACCTCTTGTCTAAGAGAGACCGTACCAGGAAAGGGTGCGTATTGATTGTGGCCTTCTTGCATCTTTTTATAGGCAATATCTTTAAGCCATTCGGGACCATCAAAATCTGGAAAGCCTTGACCCAGATTGACGGCATTATGCTCCCTTGCAAGTTTACTTATGGTTCCAAAGATTGAGTCCTTAAAACCCGCAATCCTTGTTGCTGTCTCTTTCATTATGACCTCGATATGAATAATTTATGTCTTTAGAGATTGCCCTACTCCTTAGGGTCCATGGCATCCCTCACTCCTTCTCCTATTAATGAAAGCATCGTAAGTGTAAGAAATAACGCCAGCGAAGGATAAAGGGCCAACCACCAACCCTCTGTGAAATGTTTTTGTGCCTGATTCAGAAGCTCTCCCCAACTTGGAGTAGGTGGAGTTAAACCAAAACCCAAATAATCAAGACTCGCGAGTGCAGTAATATTTCCAGCGATGACAAATGGGGAGAACGTAATGATTGGTGACAAAGAATTTGGTAAAAGATGCTTAAAGAAAATTCTCATATGACCAGCACCAAGTGCGCGAGCTGCCTCAACAAATTCTTTCTTCCGATTTTTTAAATACTCTCCACGAACGTAGTAGCTAATAGAAATCCAGCCAAATAAACTTGAAAGGATGACGAGAAGAAATAAAGTAGGCTGAAAAATTGAAATAATAATAATGAGAAGAAAAAATTGTGGCACAGTAGAGAGGACCTCGACCACTCTTTGTCCCCAAAAATCAACTCTTCCTCCAAAATATCCCATGAGCCCACCTAAAACGGTACCGACCACAAAAGTTAAGATCCAAACCATTAGAGCAAATGAGATCGAGTATCTTAATCCATACAAAAGTCTGGTTAAAATATCTCTCCCCCTGTCATCAGTTCCCATCCAGTTATCCTTTGATGGGTTTGAAGGATAAACGTCCACGACCTTATTTGATTCAAATGGATCCCACTTCACAACAGGCCAAAGCACAAAATCTCCCCTGTCGCTCAAAAGTTTCATCTCTCTGTAATCAGTCACCATTGAACTCTCTAAACCAAATTCAGAAGGATGATAACTATTGATGACTGGAAAATAACTCTTGTGATTATACTTCAAATAAAGGGGTTTACTATTGGCCCAGAATTCAGCGGTAAAGCTAAAAAATAAAGCAATACCAACTAACCAACTTGAAATAACCGCTAAACGATTTGCCTTAAATCTCTTCCATTTTTTTAATGTATCTTCATTTTTAATTAACTTTTCAATCATGTGAAATCAATCCTTGGGTCAACAAGTACGTAGGCAATATCCGAAAGAACATTTCCGAGAAGAAAAAGTGCACTTTGTATAAAAACTAATCCCATTATGACATTATAATCGCGTGAGAGAACACTCTTGTAACTTAGTAATCCCACTCCATCGAGCTGAAAAATTGTCTCTAATAAAAGTGAACCTGCAAAAAAGACCGATAAAAAGCCACCAAGTCCAGTGACGATTGGTATAAGGGCATTCTTTAAAGCATGCTTCATATAAACAACTTTCTCATCAAGACCTTTTGCTCTGGCCGTACGAATATAGTCCTTTTTAATTTCATCAATGAGTGAATTTTTCATGAGAATCGTGAGACTCGTGAAAGAGCCTATCGTGTAACATATCAGAGGTAGGGTAAAATGATGAATTCGATCAAATATTTGTTCCCAAAAAGTAAATTCATCAAACGCTTCAGAATTTAATCCCCCGACCGGAAACCATTCAAAAAAGCTACCGCCGGATAAAAATACAATTAAAAGAATTGCCAACATAAATGGAGGAATTGAATAGAAAATAAAAAGAAGAAAGCTACTTACAATGTCAAACGTACTACCTTTCTTAATGGCCTTAACAATCCCTAGGGGGATAGAGACGATGTAACTTAAGATCAGTGAAATAATTCCAAATTGAAGGGAAACGGGAAACTTACTGGTAATAACATCAATCACCGGCTCTTCGTAGGTAAAACTTTCGCCAAAGTTAAGTGTCGCGATATTCTTTAACCATAAGAGGTAGCGAATATGGAGTGGTTTATCAAAACCATACTGCTTTTTAAGCGCCTCCATCACTTCATCGGAAACACCTTGAGTTGCGCCTCGGCTCTTTGAAGACCCCTCTCCAGCCCCGTCACCGGAACCAAATCGCATCTGCTGGAGTTTTTGTTCAATGGGTCCGCCAGGGGCCATATTAATGATCACAAAAACGACAACAGTCACCCCGAGAAGAGTTGGTAAGATGATTGCAAGTCGACGTAAAAAGTATTTCAGCATAAATTACTCAACGGCCCAAAACTGTTGCCCAATTCCATAAGGATAAGTTTCTTTTTTCTTGATCACTCTTTTAGAGTGAGCATAAAGACTATATTTCTGATTAAACCACCAGATATAGGGATAATCATCTGCGATGATTTCGTATACCTTTTTTAGATCAGCAATCCTTTGAGTCCGATCATAGGTTTGTCGTGCTTTATCAATGAGTCTATCAACTTCAGGATTCGAATAATTGATAAAATTTGAACCTGCTCCGGCGATAGAACTTGTATGCCAAATTTGTTTTGGGTCCCATTCAACACTTCCTCCACCCCAGGCAAGTCTTACGGCCTCAAAATTTCTTTCATCCAGCAGTTTAACAAAAGAGTTCCATTCAATATTTTTTAGATTAAGTTCAACACCAACTTTACTCGCATCCTCTTTAAATATCGTTAGATACTTCATAATATCGAGGTTCGGCTCAAGAATGGTTATTGAAAATTTTGTTTTTTTACCATTGATCACTTTATCCAAAATGCCATCTTTGTCTGAATCTTTCCATCCGGCCCTATTAAGAGTTTTTAAGGCTTCATTGGGATCAAACGGAGTAGCCTTCACATTTGGTGAGGCATAATCTGATTGAATATAAAGGGGCCCTGTTGCAAATTCAGATAAATTATATTCGAATTTACTTAGCATGAGGGGACGATTAAAAAGCATTGATAATGCTTTTCTAACTTCACGATCTTTTAATATCGGATGTTTTAAATTAAAACCAATGAAACTATAACTTTTGGGTGTTTTGTTTTCAGTCTTAACTTTAGTGATTTTTTTATCCCAAATTTCACCCACTGTTTTTTTAATAAATCCTTCAGCTCTTAACCCTTGAAAGTCAAGATCACCCTTTTTTAAAAGTTCGAGATAGACGTTCTCTTCCATAACCATTTTAAGATTTATTTTCTTAATGACATTCGTATTCTTTTCAGTCTCAGTCATTCTTCCCCACCAATCTGAATTCTGAATGAGTACCAGTTTTTGACCTTTGTCATATTTTGAAAGAGTGTAGGCACCTGTACCGATTAATTTTCGACCAAATTCTTTTTTATTTACGGGATTAGAGTAGAAATGCTTCGGTAAGATGCTGAGTCCTGCACAGACATCAAAATTCATGAAATAATCATCTTTAACAGTGAAGCGAACTAAATACTTATCTAATACCTCAACGGACTTGATAGATTCGTAATAGGGTCTAATTTGAACGGCTTTCCAATCATCTGAAAAAATCACCTCATAAGAAAACTTAATGTCCTCAGCTGTTAGCTCCTTTCCATCATGCCATTTAACTCCTTGCCTGATTCTGAATTCGAAGACTCTTTTATCTTTTGAAATACTCCAATCAGTTGCGAGGACAGGCTTCCATTCGTAGGTTTCAATATCACGTTCAAGTAAAGTTTCGAAAATGTATCCGTGAATATTTGATGAGTACATATCAGATGCAGACAACGGACTCAACGTTGTTGGCTCACCACCAATATTATAATTAATCGTATTTCCTGATTTTTTATTTTTTGGAACGCATGAAATAGCGATCGTTAATAATATAAAGACCATGAGTCCTTGAAATTTATATGCCATACCTGGCTCCTTAAAATTATTTCTTTATGTAGAGAGCAGGATCAAGTGACCAACGATCTAATTTTAAATTATGGTCCTCAATTCTATAAGATTCTATTTTCGTATCAATCTCATTTACTCTTGCTTCGGCATTTTTAAATTCCATAAAGATATGGGCTTTATCTTCTTCAAGAGAAGAAAGTTCTTTCTGCCATTCGATCTCTAATTTCTGTCGAAGTATTTCATAACGTTTATTAACGGCATCTACTTTTTCAACATGCCCAGTAAGTTCTTTTTGATGCCTCTCTTTTTTTACTTGCATCGCAATTCTTTTTTTCTGGAGTATCTGAACTAACTCATTGGCCATTTTTACTGTCTGTGCTAAATCTGGGCTTTCAAAATGAAGATAAGATCCTGTTGTAAAATGAACTTTCCTGATGCAATTTTCAAATTGATGTACTTTGATCAGAAGATAGTCATTGGTACGTCCTTCGACAAGTCCATCGCACCTTTGCTCTGGATAGCTATCGCTCCAGAATTCAATTCTATCCTTTCGATTAAAAAATTTGATATTTGCAAAATCTGTCCTAATACGAAATAGATGGGCCGAAGGATTCATTCTCGAAATGAGTCCCGTAAAGTGACTTCCATATTCATGCTTATCAGATTCATTCGATTGGGCATGAACAGATAAAGCATTAAAAATAATGAAAAGAATAATGAGTTTCGCCATGGATAAATTATGCCATGGACACAGATTTTTTCGAGCCTAGAATTACTCTTTTCTTAAGATAATACTTGAGCGAAACTCTTTCTCATGAAGAGGCTCTTCATATTTAAGCACTCGCATACCCGAAAAGAGTCGTAAAAGTTCCTGCTCTTTCAGAAAATTTTCATCGTCGAGAGTATTGCGCTTTCTTTTAGACTTTTCTCTTAAGGTAAATGCCTCATAAATAAGCACTCCTCCAGGTTTAAGCCAAGTTTTGATTTTTTCAACAAGGGACTTATCAACATAGTAGAAACAGACAATTGCATCAAATGAGTTAGGCTGAATTTTGTACTCTTCAAGCGAGGCCACAACCCCTTTAATTTTGACTCCAAATTCCTGGGCAAGAATGTACGCCTTCTTTACAGCGACAGAACTGATATCAATCCCAGTTACTTTATACCCTTTCTGGGCCAAAAAGACGGCATTTCTTCCTTCTCCCATTCCCATGTCAAGGACAGTCCCTTCAAAGGGAATGTAGTGATAGTTTTCCGCCAGAAAGCTCGCTGGAGATTTTCCAAAAATGAATGTGGGTCTAGAGTATTTTTCATCCCACTGAGTTTTTGAATCCTGCGATGTTTTAATTCCAGTTAAATGCTGAAATCGACTTCCAGAAATAGGATCTCGCGCCTGGAGTTCTAATTGAGTGAAAATGGTTATAAGAGAAATGAGTATGAATTTCATTTTATTTAAAATACCACTATTTAATTATGCTGCAAAGCCTGCCTTAATTTTCCTGGGAATCTTCAACTGAATTCTCTGTAAATAAAATAGACTCCGAATTGTTTTCTAAATTTTCTTCATCCGTGATTGAAAGTGCTTCATTTTGAATCCCTAATTCAGCATCGAGGTAAAGATTCAACGTACTCAGGAGCTTTTCCATTTTTCGAATTTTTCTATCAATAAAATCTTCTACTGTGTTTGGCATGTCCTCAGTCTGAAATAGATACCAGCTCATTTCTTCTGAGTGAGTATAATACTGATCAAGAACTGTAATGAGATCTGAACTACAATGAGAGAGCTCATCAATCGAAGTCCCTTCGTATCTATTTTTAAAGATAGTCGGAAAATGCTCTCGGGTACGTCTTAAAGCGAAGATTTCAAGATATTCTGATTTTCGACTTTTAATTCTATCGAATAAATTATTTGCATCATTTTTCAAAAGAACCAAAATTCTTTGTGCTGACTCGGAATTTTTACTTTTCATACAATCGCCCCAATTCCTGCCCTCTTGCCACCAGGCCATTTAAGAGTTTTCTCTGACTTAAGCTCATAATAACGAGCTATCTTTTGACTTAAGTCACGAGCATCCAGCGGGTACTTCATAAAGAAATAATTTTTCTGCTGATTATGAGTTTTAGATTCGTTTATTTTTGAAAAACTTGAAAGATGAAAAAATGACAATCTCTTTGATTTTAAAACAAATTTTAATAGGCCTCTAATTTTTTCATTATAACATTTAAACTCTCTACTATCAGTGACTGAGCAAATGAGCATCACCTGAGATTGATCTGAACATGACATTAATTTTTGTAATTGATCTATGCGAACTGGGACCAGTACAAAATCTAATTCACTAAAAAGTTTATGGAAGGTATAAAATTTTTTAGGAAGATTTTCTTCAAAGGTTAAATAAAATATAAAAGGAGCATTTTCATTATTTTTCATGCCTCCTTTTCGGAACTTATAAGAGAGACTTAAACCACTTCACTAATTTCCTGAGTAATCCAATCAGAAGGCCTAAACCAAGTGAAAAAAGCCCTTGAGCGTTCATTGACGATGAAACCACAGAAGTTGTTCCGCAGCTCAATGGTTGATTGGAATTCTCCTGTTTTGAATACGCCAGAGGAGAAACATATCTTGTGAGTTGTCTGTACTCTGTCTGAGCGTGAGCATCAGTCATTCCATTCAGGTCATCAGAATGAAGGCCGTTGTATGGATACTGTAAACTAGGTGCCATAACGGCCAACATATTTTCAGAGTGATCTAGGCCGATTGTATGACCTAATTCATGGACCAAAGTAGTCCCAATATTCATATTATTGATACTTGAATATGGTGAGTTGAAAGCATTATGGTTTCCATTTATAACAATTTCTGATTTCGCAAAATATGGACCATTGGTATAGCGAATCGCAACGGCAAGAACCGACTGGGGATCCATCCTCGTTTCTGCGGCAAAATTAGTCGACCAACGAATAATATTACTTGTACCTGTTCCAGCTAAGTCCCAAAGACTTAACCCTGTTTGATTTTCCCACTGCCTAATGGCCGCAGTAGATAACTCATCTAACAGGGCTTTTCGAGTGGGATCTTTTTCAACGATCACAAATTTCACGGGAAGAGAAGCCCAGTAAAATCCATTTTTAAAATCCTGAGTCAGCTGATAACCCCAGGCGGAATAGCTTACCAATAAAAGTAGGAACCATTTTTTGCCCATTATTTTCATCCTGAAAAAGAGTTGGTTCTAAATTTCTTCCATCCAACAAAGTTTTTCACTTCGGAGTTGAACCCGATAGGCTTGATCGACTTCAACATGGAAGGGGCCATTTTGGAGAACGTCTAGTAAAACTCTTTCATCCACATCTCCTTTCAATGTTCGTTCGTTTTCAAAAACGACTTTGTTCATTGAAAAAATATCCGATGGACCAACTGGCGCAATAATTTCCTTAACTCTCCCTTCAAATTGATCAGGGCAATCATGTGCACCTGCAACAACGGTTGCCCACGAAGGAATCGATAAAGTCATCACTAATAATGTGATTATTGATCTCATGCCTAACTCCTTGGCATTTTCTCCTTGGATAGCGGCCAGCATCCTACTGACCTATCCTTGCCTCCATGATTGCACGGAATATGCCAAATAGAGAGATGGGCTAAAATGTCTTAATTATTATGATGAGTGAAAGACTCGGGGACAAAAGGTAACTTCTTAATAAAAAAGGGCACCACTATGGGTGCCCTTATTTGGTCTAGTTTTTAGGAGGCAAAAATTACATCATGCCGCCCATGCCGCCCATTCCACCCATGCCGCCCATTCCTGGAGCACCGTGAGCACCGTCATCTTTCTTTGGAAGATCAGCGATCATTGTTTCAGTTGTTAGCATTAATCCAGCAACTGAAGCAGCATTTTGAAGTGCTGAACGAGTCACTTTAGTTGGATCAATGATCCCAGCTTTCACAAGGTCTTCGAACTTGTCGTCACGAGCGTTATATCCAAATGAAGCATTCTTAGATTCAACGATTTTATTCACAACAACTGCACCATCAACTCCTGCGTTGAAAGCAATCTGGCGAAGAGGTTCTTCGATGGCACGACGGATAATTTTAATACCTGCCGTCTGCTCTTCGTTAGCGCCTTTTAGACCTTCTAAAGCTGTCGCAGCGTGAAGAAGAGCTGCACCACCACCAACGATGATACCTTCTTCAACAGCAGCGCGAGTTGCATTTAGAGCATCTTCAACGCGATCTTTCTTCTCTTTCATTTCAGATTCAGTTGGAGCACCAACTCTAACGACTGCAACACCACCAGCTAATTTAGCAAGACGCTCTTGAAGTTTTTCTTTATCGTAGTCAGAAGTTGTTTCAGCAATTTGAGCACGGATAGCTGCTACACGAGCTTCAACATCTTTCTTATTTCCAGCACCATCTACGATCACTGTGATTTCTTTGTCGATCGTGATTTTCTTACAAGTTCCAAGATCTTTAAGAGTTGTTGTTTCTAAAGACATACCAAGCTCTTCAGAGATCACTTGGCCGCCAGTTAGTGTAGCGATATCTTTTAACATCTCTTTACGACGGTCACCAAAACCAGGAGCTTTTACAGCAGCAACGTTTAGTGTTCCACGAAGTTTATTCACAACTAAAGTTGTGAGGGCTTCACCTTCAACATCTTCAGCAAGAATAACGAGCGGCTTACCAGTCTGAACAACTTTCTCAAGTGTAGGAAGAAGCTCTTTCATTGAAGAGATTTTCTTCTCAGTGATAAGAATGTACGGATTTTCGAAAGAAGTTTCCATTCTTTCTGGATTCGTTACGAAATAGGGAGAAACATAACCACGGTCAAACTGCATACCTTCAACAACGTCTAAAGAAGTTTCAGCTGTTTTTGACTCTTCAATAGTAATAACACCTTCTTTACCAACTTTTGACATGGCCTCAGAAAGAAGTTGTCCAATTTCAAGATCGTTATTCGCAGAAATAGTTCCAACGTTCGCAATTTCTTCGGCCGTGTCGATTTTTTTAGACATCGACTTTAGCTTTTCAATCACTTTAGAAGTCGCGAGATCAATTCCACGCTTAAGGTCCATTGGATTATGGCCAGCAGCGACGAGTTTAACACCTTCACGGTAGATGGCTTGAGCTAGAACTGTAGCTGTTGTTGTACCGTCACCAGCATCTTCATTCGTTTTTTGAGCAACTTCTTTAACAAGCTGAGCACCCATATTTTCAAAAGCATTTTCTAGTTCAATTTCCTTAGCAACAGAAACTCCGTCTTTCGTGATCGCTGGAGCACCAAAAGACTTTTGAATAACAACGTTACGACCTTTAGGTCCAAGAGTTACCTTCACGGCATTTGCTAGGGCATTTACACCTGCAAGGATTGAGTTACGGGCCGATTCAGAGTATTTTAATTCTTTAGCTGACATATGTTTTCTCCTTAAAGAGATGATTGATTATTGAAAAATTCCAAGAATTTCGTCTTCTTTCATGATGATGTAGTTTTCACCACCAACCTTAACTTCTGTTCCAGAGTATTTACCGAAAAGAACTTTATCGCCTTTCTTCACATCTAGGCTTTTTACTGTTCCATCTTGAAGACGGTAGCCAGTTCCTACGGCAACAACTTCACCCTGTGCAGGTTTTTCTTTGTGGCTATCAGGGATGATAATTCCACCAGCTGTTTTAGTTTCTTCCTCAAGTCTTTTAATAAGAACACGGTCTTGAAGTGGTTTAACTGTCATAGATCCTCCATTCGATAATATTTTGCAATGCAAAAAGGTTTAATAAAGTTGTCTCGATTTTGCCTCCGAGAAGATGGGAACGCCAGAACAAGTGTCAAGGTCATGTAATAAAAATAGTAAGTGTAAAAAGGTTAACCACCTGAAAGATCTTTTATTTTGGCCTAAATGAACGCCATCCCATGGCCTATTACCTGACAAATTTTATCGTTGCAACCCGATCTCACTGTTGCAAATTTTTCCTCTATTTTCCAATAAATATAAACAGTTAGAACCTTCAAGTTCCGGTGAGACACGCCGATATAGTTATCACTGTATAATAAACCTAAGCATTCTCAAGGAAAGATAATGCTCAATAATTTGACCCGAAAACTTTGTCCTCTTATGTACCTCGCCATCGCTACGATGGGTTGTGGGAAAAAGATAACCGAGCCAAAATCACGGCCGGCGAGCCAAACTCAAAACCAGGAACTTCCAAGCATCTATATTATTCGTCTAGATGGTTCACAAGCCTCGAGAAAAAACTTTTCTGTGCCTGGTCCTGCTCAATTCGAGATTCCCGATCGGCTGGTCGTAAGGCAAGGATCAACCATTAAAAAAGTGGTTGAAGTGGCCTACGATGTGAATGAGTTTGATAGTGACGATTATCAGTTCAAATGCTCTTATTATTCTTCTTATAGTCAGCAGGAAATGATCCTCACTCGTTGTGTTGATTATGATGGCAATGACTTTGGGGATCTTTCAGGTCAAAAATTCACTCTACGCTATAACGATATCATCCAGATGAGATTCACGGGCGCCCCTTCATCTGATTTAGTGGTTGAAGCCGTTTACAGCATGAAGTGGATCTAGTTTTTTCAAATCGCTTGTAGGAACTTATGAACTGACCCATATCAATGGTGTTGAAACTTAAAATTCACCAGTAATGTCCGAGATTTAAAACTTATTTTGAGAAACTGCCCTGAACGAGGACACAAAAAACCTTTCTAATATATTTACTTGATTCATCCTGGCACTCGCTCAGAAGTGTTTACTACATTTTGCGCCAGGATGAGACTGGTGAATTTTTAAGTTCACAAATGAAACGATTTTTTAACACCATTCAACAGGGTCAGTTAAAAAAACTTAAGCATTCTCTTCATTCAAAACGAATACACCAATCTTATTACTTAAGATTATCAACCGAGGCCGGCATTCTCTGGGCATTGGTCTGATAGAGACGAGACACATCTTCTTTATAAGTTGAATCAAGTTTTTCAAACTGTTTCGCATTAACGAGAAGCCTGTACCCCTCAGTAAAATTCAGTTCAGCAGTTTTTCTTAAGACCAGAAAATAATCATCATTTGAAAGGCTTGACTGGTAGGTTGAGTAATACTTCTTAAGAAGATCGTAATCTTTTAATTGAGAAATATAGATGAGAGTTTTCCCTTTATCTGCTCCCTGACTCACGAAATATTCAATCAATTCGGGGTCTTTTTTCTTTACCACATGGTACATTAGTGTTTGACCAACGAGCTGAGGACGATCATTTATTTTCAACACAAGAGTCTTGTTTTTAATAATGTCCTGGGATGAAGAATTTTGAAGGAAGGCGATATTCTCACTTCCCAATTTCAACTCCCAAAATGCCCAAAGACTCAAAGTCATGAGACTGACAACTCCAGGAATAGAAACTCTCCAATCAAAAAAATGTGATAAGAAATTACGAATTTTTTTGGGTTTTGAAACATAGTAATTAAAAGGAAGTCCTGAGCTAATTTTATGCTCTAGGTACGAGATTCTTTTTTTGGGCTCTGGATGGGTAGAAAAAGTCTCGCTAAACCACTTACTAATTCGACCTTTCTTTTTATCGACCTTATACTTTGTCTTGAGGTACTGCGGAAGCTCCTGAGGAGAAGTTAATTTTTCAAGTGCCGACTTAAAGGCTTCAAGATTCGCACCCATAACCATAACGGCATAGCCATCTGCTTCAAATTCATGGGATCTAATTGTATCAAACATTATTGAGTGATTAAAAAAATACCAAATCATGCAAAGTAGAGTTGTCGCAACAGCAGTGAAACTCGTATGAAGGTGGGCATCTTCTCCCCAGTAGAGAAATGAAATAGAGAAAACACTAAATCCAATAATCAGTGTCCCAAACAGGAGTGAAACAAAATTTTTAAAAAGATCAATCACTCGTTTATGTATATGACGGTTCACGACATGTCCTAACTCGTGAGCAATAATGGCATCAAACTCTTCATGAGTTAGTGAATCTCTAAGAGACTTACCTATGAACATAGTTTGATTAGAAAAGAAAAGAAGCTTTAGACCTACCACAAACGCATTTTTAATATCGGCTTCGATCCATCTAACACGCATATTGGGCTGTTTAATTTCAAAAAGTCTTTTATTTATAATCTTTAAATACTCTGGCTCAGTTATTTCACGGTTAGGTATTAGCCTGAGCATAATAATAACTGTGCATACGATGGTTAAAACTGAAACAAAGATAATATTTAGAAAGAGTTCTAGAATCCAAATTCCACCAGAATGAGTTGAGCCATCTTCCTGGAATGCCCAGTTGATTGAAGCATAAACAAGTATTGGAAGCAGGACCAATCCAAAATTAACTCTCAATTCTTTAATGAGATGATTTTTAAAGGACTCATATAACTCTAACTTCGTGTGTTTTTCAATATAACGAATAAAAAATTGGTACAAAAAAAAGCCCAAGAAAACTAAACATAAATAGATTGCACCAAGACCAACAATACCTAAACTAATCGCCTTTTCACTTATCAGGTGAGCAACGATAATTGAAAGAAATCCTTCAAAGATAAAAACATAGAAGTGATGACCTAAAATCATTTCTCGGTGGGAGAAGTTATTCGCCTCAATTAATGAAGATAGGAAGACCTCACGTTCTTTTCTGAACTTTCTGATATTGTAGACAATGGCGAGAAGCAGAAAAAGAGCATAGAGCATTTACTTGACTCTCCATTAAACTTATCGGAATTTGATGGGATAAATATTAAAGAAAAGAGATAGGAGACCATTTATGTCAAACACCCATCTGACTCTTAAGGAATTTCACGACAGGCACCTGAAAATTGGTAAAAATGATGTCATTTTAGATGTGAGAAATCCGGATGAATTCAAAGAGTCCCATATTCAAGGGGCGCTCAATTACCCTGTTTCTGAAGTGGTTCAACATATCGAAGAACTTAAAAAATACGACCATATCTACATCCATTGCAAAAGAGGCGGAAGAGCACAAACAGCTTTTCAAATTTTATCAGGTTCAGGATTAACAAATCTTGTTTGCATTTCAGATGCAGGAATGGATATGTGGATAACTGAGGGATTCCCAATCGTTAAAGGTTCACTTTAGAAACAGATTTGTTCATGGTTTATGACATGAATGACATCAGCTACATTCCCTAACGAAAAATGACCAAGCTTAGCTTTTACTCGCACCGGAAACTTAACCGTTGTTAAGCCGGTGCAGTTATAACCGAGAGTGTTTTTTTCTATTAAATTTTGAGTGTAAGCACTTAAAAGAGAACTCAAGTTTTCCATGTTCATTCGTTTATCAAGAATTTGGGAACAGGAATTACGACAACTAAGGAAGCTGGAGGAAGAATAATTATCGTATGAGTTTAGCTCAAATCTCTTAAGGGTCACGGGAGATGCTTTATGTGCACCAGTCAAAGGAGCAAAGGCTACTATTAAACAGTCACAGTTTAAGGCCATGACTGGTTTTGAAAATATTAATAATATTAGAAATTTCCAAATGCTAGTTTTCAAACAAAGAATCACATTTCGCTTTATCTAAACCTAGTTCTTTAAAAGCTCTCTTCAATTGCTCTTCATCAGACTCATTGGCCCTCTTTGTAACCTCTTTCCGACTTAAGACCGGAAATACTTTTACAAAATTATCCTGAACCTGGCCCTTAGCTCCTATAAAAAAAACTTGAGCAACAATATACCCAACCTTCAAGTCTGATTTAGTTACTTTATATTCGAGAGTAACTTCATTCATTTTCTTATTGGGAGACTCACTTGCTCCCAACTTACCATGTACAAGGTCACCCTTTTTTGAGTGGACTACCAGTTTAACTTTTTGATCAAGGAACAGGTGATCAACTTGTTTTACGAGTTGACCATCGACATAGATTTTAGATTCTGCAGCATGAGTTGTAGCAGAAACGAAGAGAAGTATTAAAAGTGAAAACAGTTGGATGAGTTGTTTTTTCATAAAGTCCTTTTCGGATATACAAAAAAAAACTTAATTCTATTTTAGATCGTACCAGTTATTTCCTGAGCTTATCTCAACTTTAAGAACAGTGGTTAAAGTTACTGCTCCTTCCATCTGTTCCCGAACTAATTGCTTCATTTGATCGATTTCTCCAGGGAAAACATCAAAAATGAGTTCATCATGAACCTGAAGAACCATTTTGGATTGAAAATTAAGTTCCTTGAGTTTTCTTTGAATATTTATCATCGCAAGCTTAATAATATCAGCAGCAGTTCCTTGAATGGGACTGTTAATCGCCACTCGCTCGGCCATCGCCTTCACTTGGCGGTTTGTTGATTTGATGTCGGGAAGAAATCTTTTTCTACCAAAAAGAGTGATCGCGTAACCAGTGTCTTCTGCTGTTTCTTTTAAACTATCGAGATAACTTTTAACTGAATAAAATTTATGAAAATAATTTGTAATGTACTTTTTCGCCTCGCCTTGTGAAATATGCAGGGCCTGAGAGAGGCCAAAGCTCGTTTGGCCATACATGAGTCCAAAGTTAATTGCCTTCGCACTGTTTCTCATTTCTTTAGTCACTTGATCCAAGGGCACATCAAAGATTTCTGCTGCTGTTTGCTTATGAATATCTCTATCGTGCTTAAAGGCATCAAGCATATTTTTATCTTGAGAGAAGTGGGCCAATAGCCTTAATTCAACCTGCGAATAGTCGGCGGATAATAAGACTCGACCAGCTGAAGGGACAAAACCACGACGCAATTTTCTACCGTTCTCAGTTCTTACTGGAATATTTTGAAGGTTGGGATTATCAGATGAAAGCCTACCTGTTGCTGCATTAGATGGTTGATAGTGGGTGTGAATTTTTTTGGTGTTTGGGTTCACCATCGTTGGAAGTGCTTTCACGTAAGTTGAAAGCAGTTTCTCAATCTCTCGGTACTTCAGAAGAAGCTCCGGAATGGGGCTTAATTTCATCGCCGCTAGTTCTGAAAGGACTTCCGCGTCCGTAGAATAACCGGTTTTGGTTTTTCTTATGACAGGCAGCTGAAGCTTCTCAAAAAGAAGCTCACCTACCTGCTTCGGTGACCTGAGGTTAATTTTATCACCTGAAACTTTTAAAACCTCTGATTCAATGTCTTCAATTTGCTTAGAGAACTCAACTTCAAGCTCTTTATAGAAAGGAATATTAAGATGAATTCCTTCAAGCTCCATGGCCGCGAGGACTTTAATCAGTGGAATATCTAATTCTACATAGGGCCTTTCAACATCTACTTCTTTTAGTTTTTCCTGAAGAATCGAACGAAGTTTTAAAATAGCTTCGGCTTTTTCACCAAGTGTCTTAATTTCTTCATCTGATTGCTGTCCAAATAAATCCGTCTGACCTTGGGGTGTTGATGCAAGCTTATAACCCAGAAATTCTTCCATGATTGTCTCTAAGTCGTGTCGATATTCAGGATTTAAAATAAAATGCGCCTGAGCAAGATCAAAATAACGAAACTCAGGATTCACTCCCGCCAACATGCAAAGTTGTAACAGGGGCTTTGATTGATAACATACAAAAGTTATTCCTGAGATGTTTAAGATCTCGGCAAAAGATTTTGCATTATCCTGGTTTAAATGGATGAGTCCTATTGATTTTTCGGTGGCAACGAGCGCCGATTTCCAAATTTGATGTTGATTCATTTCGTCATCAGTCACAGATACAACTGAGGCAAACTTATGTCCTGAAATTTCTTGTTTAAATTCATCGACAGTCCAGGAACTAACTTTTTTACTATCAACTTTTTCGACCTGTCGTGGAATAGATTTTACATCATTAACTTTGAATTCCTGAAGTTTTGTTAACCAAGAACGAAATCCAACTCTATTAAGAAAAGCTTCGACTTCAGGAGTGAGTTTTAATTTGTATGCAGAATCAGTCGATGACATTTTCAAATCAAGGTCGCATACTATTTTCACTAACTCTCGAGAGAGAAGCGCCATATCTTTATGATTAGCAAGAGCAGTCTGACTTCGCTTATTCTTGATGGAATCTACATTTTTGAGAATATTTTCAAGATCTCCAAACTCCTCAATAAGATTTTGAGCACCTTTGGGCCCGATACCGTCAACGCCCGGTATATTGTCTGAGGAATCTCCAATGAGGGAGAGGTAATCCATAATCTGTTCTGGATACACACCCATTTTATCTTTAACATCTTCTCTTAGGTAAATTTTTTCCTTCATGGTATCGAGCATTTTTATTGGCCCATCCACAAACTGCATGAGGTCTTTATCACCGGAGGCAATAAGAATTTCATCAAAGTCATTTTTCCATTGAGTTGCAGCAGAGCCAATAATGTCGTCCGCTTCGTATCGAGGGGCCTTAATTTCTGGTAGCCCAAGTACTTTAACTAACTCATCTACAATCGCAAATTGGGGGATGAGCTCATCTGGTGGTTCTGACCGATGGGCCTTGTAGTCGGAGTAAATCTCTTTACGAAAAGATCCCTCTTTGGTGTCTCGAGCGACCAAAATATGAGTGGGTTGATACTTTTGAATCATATTATGGAGCATTGATAAGACTCCATAGACTGCATTCACCGGTGTACCTTCTGGAGTATGAAGTGGTCGAATGGCAAAGAATGCACGGAAAATGAAATTAGAAATATCAATAATGATCAATTTTTTCATGAGGGCCTACTGAAGTGGAACAGGAGGGGTATCAAACCATGAACCTTTTGATTTACGCAAATCTAATCTAGTACCATCATTCGCAATAACTGTTGTATCGGCCATAATGTCGCCCAATCTGTGCGCAGTATCACCACGAAAGAGGAAATAAACTTCCATCGCCGCAAGTGGTAAAGCAAAAATACCTGCAATAAACCATCCCCAAAACGGAAAAATCAAAAATCCAAGTGGTAGTGTAAAAGGAAGATTTCTAATAAACGATTGCCAAGCAGAACAAGGAGTTCCATCAATTAAAGAAACGACTCCAAAACCCATAAAGCGCTTCCCAATAGATTGTCCGTCATAGAGAGAGTCAGAGACACAAAGATAGATCACTCCGAGTATGAGTCCCATCGGATAATAAAAGATCGCCCCCAGTGTAACCAGGCCGATATCGATACTTTTAGCTATTAGTCGAGACCTTCTTGCCCTATAAATGGGCCCGGTTAGGAGCAACTTTCTATTCATCGAAGATATTGTAGCCAAAAAATCGCAGCTTGAACGTAATTTCGTTTATTTCCGACAATGCTCGTCGGTTGTTGACTTCTATCCACTTGTCCGACGATTATCAATAAGTTAAAGTAAAGCGTTCCGAGCACAGCGCATAAGGAGATTCTATGGCAAATTTAACAAGTGTAACTTCTTCAAACTTTGAACAAGAAGTTATCAAATCAGACAAACCAGTTCTTGTAGACTTTTGGGCCGAGTGGTGTGGACCTTGTAAGGCACTTTCTCCAGTCCTCGATGAGATAGCTTCTGAAATGAGCGGAAAAGCGAACATCGTAAAAGTTAACGTTGATCAAGCTTCAGATCTTGCTCAAAAATTTGGTATCCGTGGTATCCCTACGTTGATTTTCTTCAAAAATGGTGAAGTAAAATCAACTCTCGTTGGTAACCAACCAAAAGCTGAAATTGTTAAGAACATCAATTCTTTAATTGGTTAATCGAAGGAACGGGCAGATTTTATTCTGCCCGTGAATTTTACTATGAGTTTTATCCGTTCATCTCTTCTCGAAGCACAGACAACACTAAATAAATTTATTGAGAATGAGGAAAATGTTCAAAAAATTGAACAGGCCATTTCTATTTTTGTAGATTCATTTAAAAACAAAGGTCGTGTTTTTAGTTGTGGAAATGGTGGCTCGATGTGTGACTCCCTTCATTTTGCTGAGGAATTAACGGGCCGCTACCGTAAGGATCGCGCTCCTTTACCTGCAACTGGTATTTCTGAAGCTGGACACATCACATGTATTGCCAATGATTTTGGGTTTGACCATATTTTCTCTCGCTTTATCGAAGCATGGGGCCAGAAAGGCGACACGCTTCTAGCGATTTCTACTTCTGGAAACTCGGCCAATGTCATCAAAGCAGTGGAAGTTGCCAAGTCAAAGGGTATGAAAGTCGTTGGTCTTCTAGGCAAAGATGGTGGGAAACTAAAATCCATGGTTGATGTCCCCCTTATTATTCCTTGTCCCATCACAGATCGAATTCAAGAAGTGCACATTAAATGCATCCATATTTTTATTGAAGGTATTGAAAGAGAGCTATTTCCAGAAAATTACCTCAATTAATTTTTCTATAGTTGCTTATAATCGTCAGGCAATCCTACCCTACTGATTTTTCCTAGTTAATTTTCTTTCGCGTGGGCCAATTCAGCTTATAATGAATTATAAATCTTTATTTTTCCATGGAAGGGGAATCTATTATGGAATTTATCCAGTTTACCGTTCGATTCATTGTTGAGGGCGGTATTTTCATGTACGTGATCTTGGCGGTGTGGGCCTTTGCTTTAGCAGTTGCTTTAGAGCGATTCAAAAAGCTATCTTACACTTTTGATGTTGATGGTCCTTCATTTATGAATGAACTTCAGCGCTACATTCTATCGAATGATATTCAAGGGGCGATTAGAGTTTGCTCAGGCTCACAAGCTGCTCTACCAAAAGTGTTAAAGAGCGGACTTAAGCGCGCGAATCAATCTCCAGAGCAAGTTCAAAACGCCATCGATGCAACAGCACTTGAAGTGATTCCAAAAATTGAACAGCGAATCCCTTACCTTCAACTTGCAGCAAACCTTTCTACACTCTTTGGACTACTAGGAACAATTCAAGGTCTTATCCAATCATTCTCTGCGGTTTCTGCAGCGGATCCTACTCAGAAAGCAGAAGTTCTTGCTAAGGGTATTGCGGTTGCGATGAATACAACAGCTCTTGGTCTTCTCGCAGCGATTACCATTATGATGATTCACGCTTTCTTGATGGCCAAATCTGAGAAGATCGTAAACGAGATCGATGAATTTTCAGTTAAGCTTCAAGATCTTCTTGGTACTAAAAAAGCCATCGACGAATAAGGATTAGCTTATGCTAAGAGTTCCTACAAGTCGTAAACGCAAGAAGCCTGAGGAAAAACTAAATCTTGTCCCAATTATGGACTCGGTTTTTATATTTATTTTCTTCCTTCTTATGTCGGCAAGCTTTTTAAAAATTTATGAAATTGGAAGTGATGTTCCTATCGTTTCAGATGCAGAACCACCTAAAGATCAGAAAGATCCCCTCGCTTTGACTCTCGTGGTTGATGTAAATGAAATTACACTTTCTCGAGGCATTCCCTCGAGACCGATTCAGACATTTAAAAGGCAAGCGGATGGAAGTTATAATTTCGAAGAACTTCACACTGTTTTAATCAATCTCAAAAAACAATATGTTGATGAAGACTCGATCATTTTTGAACCAGTTGGGGATCTTACATACGAGGAAATCGTTAAGATCATGGATGCTGTTCGAATGATTAATAAAACAGATGAAGCAATCTTTAAAACCAATAAAGATGGAATTGATGAGAAGGTCAAAAACCTCTTCACTAAAATCATCTTTAGTAATTTAATGAGCTAGGTTTATATGGCAAAGAGAGCTTCTCGATTTACTAGGCGTAAAAAAGAAACGGTTTTTGATATCGATATCACCTCTCTACTTGATATCTTAACGATTCTTCTCGTGTTTCTTCTTCAGAGTTACAACTCTTCTGGGGTTGTTATTAACGTTCCTAAAGGGATTGAACTCCCAAGATCGGCCTCGGAATCTCTGAATAGCTTTGGTGTGAACGTTCAGGTTTCTAAAACTCAGATTTGGGTTGATGACACCGAAGTTTTAAACTCCGAAAATACTGACCAGGGTGAAATGTTTGATGAAGGTGGAAGAAGAATTGTTCCGCTTTATAACGAGCTCGTAAAAATTAAAGAAACAATTAAAGCGTCAGAGAAACTTTCTCCAGATGCGAAAAAGTTCTCAGGGATTGCAAACCTCGTCGTGGATAAGTCACTTAAGTATAATTATCTGAAAAGAGTGATGTATACTTGTGCCGCCGCAGGATACAAAGAATTTAAATTTGTCGTCATGACCAGTACTGGTAATTAAAAAGGGGCTCTAGTGATCTGAGGCCCCTTCTTTTATTTATTCTTTATAGTCATTTGTTCGGAAGGCTTTTAGATTGGCCTCCTTAACAAGATCTTGAATCAAGTCCTTATTCATAAACATCTCGCGATTTAAACGCTGCTGACCTCTGCAAAGTTCAATCGCTTCATCTTTAGAATAAGGTCCGCGGTAAGCATCTAAAGCACACTGGGCGGTACGAGAACTTGCTCTATTATTTGAACACAATCTCAGAGATTCCTCTTTTGTAAATGGCCCACTGTAGGCAAGCTCAAAGCAATCAATTGGGCCTTCCGATTTTGCTCTTATACACATCCTTATCGCTTCCTCTTTTGTAAATGAACCACGATAGGCGCGTAGAGCACATCTAGCGGGCATATCATCGTAAGCTCCTTGGCATAATTGCTGAGCTTCATCTCGACTGAATGGACCTGAGTAAGCGAGATTAATGCAATCAATTCTAGTTCCACCATTGTTATTCAAAGGAGTACAGGAATGCTTAATTCCATTCACTTCGATGATAATAGGTTTAGAGAAAACATTAAGAGAAAACATAAAGAGAATTAGGATTAATAATTTCAATTGGCACCTCACCATGAATTTTTTTAAGAATAAAATATCAAGTAAGACCTTACACTACCCAATGCAAGGTGCATTTTGACCACAAATAAAAAAGCCGCTTTTGAAGCGGCTTTTTTACTTAGTTACTTTTTTTAAGTGACTAAATTTAAATCTTTTTAGGTTGAAAATTCATCGGCTGCTTAACTTCAACTGTTCCCCCACCTAACGGTTCAGGGAATGTGATCCCCCTAAGGACGTTGATCACACACCCACTCACATCACGCGGAAGTGGTGTGGATCCATCAAGTCCCGCCTTTGAAACGTGACCAGAAGAACCAATGACAAAATTTAATCTTATGGTTCCATTAATCTCAGAACCTTTTGTTTCTAATTCTCTTTGATAACAACTTCTAAACTGTGGAAGAAATTCCATTAAGCGTCTTCTAATGACATCTGGATCCATAGAACCTAGGACAACTGTTTCTGATGGAATTCCTGCTGTATAAATCGCTCGCTTGGCAGAAAGCCCTTCCGCTCCCTTTGATTCTCCAAGAACACCAGTTGTTGCTCCCACTAAGCTTCCCTGATTAGTTGCAATGTCCGCCGTTTTAATTTGCCCAGTTCCAGTACTAACACCGGATACACTTCCAACAAATTCACCACCACCACCGGAGAAAGTTTTAGTTTGAACGCCAGAAAGAGAACCACCCTTAGCGACTAATGAACTGATAGAACTTTTAAAATCTACTGATTTATAAACTTCAACATGCCCCATGGTTTTTGCTTCAAATTGAGATTGAGGTGGAGCAGTTTTCGCTGTAGGCATTTGTGTCGGAGACTTCGTATTTGTCTTAGATTTTGCCACAGGAGAAGTGACCACTTTTTCCGTAGGTTTAGTGATAGGCTGAGTTCCCTGTTTTACAACCTTTTTAAAATCGGCTGTCTTCTTCCCAGGATCCGGTTTATTATTTTGAACTTTCGTTTCAACCACATCTGGCTTTTTGACGTCTGGTTGTTTCTCTACTACAGGTTTCTTTTCCACAGCAATTTTATCAGGCGCCTTTTGAGCAACCTTTGGTGCATTTTCAGTTTTCTCCACTAAAGGATTTTCTGAAACAGTAAGTTTCTGTTTATAGAGAATTGTCGCTAGTCTTTCAGGCGCAAGCTCATCTTTTCTATCATCCTCAGGCACCTCGATAACATTGAGACTTAATGAAAATAAAGTCACAAAGAACAAGAAAAGAAAAAGATACTTTCTAAATTCTGGATCACGCTTCAGGATTGGTGCATGGGCCACCTTTGGAGGTGACTGAACATGACGAACAAAAATCTGTATATCACCTTTTTGTAATCTTAATAAATCCTGACCTCTTAGTTCTACATCCGTTCCTACATGGCCAGAATCTTTTTTCTTATCACTTAATAAAAAGACTCCAAAACCAGGAAGTGTATGGACGATGGCGGTATCAGAGTAAACCTGCACAAATGGGAATTTTTCTGATTTTCCAAAATAAGGAAACTCTAGTTCCGATTTACTACTCCAGACGCCCGAAATTGAATAAGAGGACTTAGATTCCGGTAAATAATCGACGCTGAAAACTTGTTCTTTAAAAAGAATTATGACTTCCACTGCCTGTTTGGAGGCTTCATATTTAAAGATGGGATAGAGTTCTTGTTTGTCTTCAAATATATATTCACTAAATTCGGCCTTAGGATCAGAGGCCAATGGATAAATAATTGATGGTACTTCAGATGTGACAGTAGGAGCAGTCTTTGGCAGCGCCTTTGGTGTTGATGGTAACTCAGGGGGCAACGCTTGAGACAACTTCACTGATGCTTCGCCCTTAGATGGCTCAAGAGTATCTAAAACTGGTGGTAGTGTTTCAGTTGGGGAGTAGATCACAAATTCAAACTCAATATCGGCAAGCCTAAAGGTATCGCCAATATGAAGTTCTTTAACCACCACTTTATCATCATTAACATAAGTCCCATTAGTGGAATTCATGTCATAAATGATCGCCCGGTCATCGAATATTTCCATGACTGCATGGACAGCAGAAACAGAATCATGATTAACCATCAAATCACAACTTTCTGTTCTACCAAGAAGGAGTCGTCCTTTACTAAAGACTCCACCCTTCGATTTTGGTTGAGAACCAGTAGGTTTAAGCTCAAACATCTTTTGGCGCTTACTTTTTTCTAATTCCACAAAGATCCCCTAGCGAATGCCATCAATGGCCTTCTTCATTTCTTTATTAAAACTTTTTCTTTCAGGTAATTTATTCTTAAATTCTTTTCGTAATCTTGGTGAAATAGAAATATCACCGGGAGAACCGGCTTCACCCTCAACTCCAATTTCATCAAAATCAAATTTTTCAAATTTCTTATATTCATATCGAATATTCGGCTTTGGTTCCTGTGCCAGAGTTAAAATTGGAATAAAGAGAAGGACAATAGCAAAAGTTTTCATTCTGCTTCTCCAAGTTGAGCTTTAATGCTCTTGAGATAATTTTTTAATTTAGCTGTCTTTGGTGCTTCAATGGATTCAAGCACTTTAAGTGCTTCTTTTTTCTTACCTAGTTTGTTCAGGGCAAGTGAAAGATTTAGACCAATCTCTGCCCTCTTCCATTCTTTTTGAGGTATTGCCTGATAAAAACTAAGTGATCTCGTGAAATCTGAAAGGAGGAAATGACTTGTCCCTACTGCATTTAAAAGATCAACATCCTTTGGTGATTCATTTAACAAACTTTGAAATATAGGAAGCGCCAAATCTGTTAACCCATAAGTTAAGTAAAGTCTTGCGAGATTATAACGAGGTGTTTTAGAAAAACGAGACTGCTTATTTGCTCTCTCAAACGCAATGAGGGCTTTTTGATCTTGTCCTTGACGAGAATACATAACCCCTATGTTATTTAGAGCGGGAACATAGTTTGGTCCGACTTCGAGAGCTTTATTGTAAAAGAGCAAAGCTTTTCTGTGTGAACCAGAGTTTAAGTGACAATTCGCAACCTGATTCCAATACGCCGGAATTTTTTGGTACCGATTGTAATGAACTGAAGCTAACTGAAAGGCTTCTTTAAAATCACCTTGTGTACACTTGAGAGAAATATCCAAAAGAACATCATCAGTCATTTTTAGATTTGAAATCTCATTTTTCGTATATCTATCAAGAGTTTCATCCTGTAGCGCTGGATTTAAACTGGCAACACCAGTTTTATAAAAGTCAGGCACTTGTGAAGAAAGAAGAGGTTTTTCTCTCTTGAATTGATTATTCGAAACCTTATCAGCGCTCTTCGTAGGCGATTTGTTAGTTGTCGTTGAACAGGCAGCTAGAAAAATAAGTGGAAGTAAAAATTTCATCGACGACCTCCCCTATCCATAAGGACTGCTTCTTTTTCAGTAACAAACCTCTTGAGTTTTTCGTTATCAGGGAAGAGAACTGAGTAATTCGTAAGGGATAAAATCTTATTATCAAGAATCAGTTTTTTAATTTCATTTCGCTGTTTTTGCGCATTTAATAGTATTGGTCCATGAACTTCCGCCATCGCTTTTCTAAAACTTTCAACATATTCAGGAGCTTTACCCTCTGGAGTAAAATTTTTTAGTCCCTTGCCAAAAGTTTCATATGATTCAATGACAATTTTATAGGCCTCAACAATTCCCTTCCCGGATCCAATCTTTTGAATGGAATTAACTTCAGAGGTCATTTGATCCAAAATTTGAAGTTTATTTTTAACTGTATTATTAAAAATGTCTTCTGGGAAAGTTAGGCCAATTTGATCTAACTTTTGTTTTTTATCAAGAACACTCACTAGCATTCTCTCGGCGATGAGATCTAAAGCTTCAACCGGTATATCTAATTTCTGTGATTTAGATTGCTGGTAAAATCTATTTTGCTTCTCACTAATTTGCTTTGCTTCATCTGAATTTCCAATGCTAACAAATTCTTTTCTCAAATCTTCATAAGGTCTGATGAGTAATGGAGCATTCTTTGAATTTAACTCAAGTTCTTTTAGTATTTGCTCATAAGAATCCCATCGCTTAAGTTTTGCCAAATCTTTTACTAGTTCGAAAGAAACTTCAGAGATAGTGGCATCAGGAATGGAGCAGTTTCTCCCGACATTTTTAACTTCGATGGCCTTATCAATATCTCCATTGGCAAGTGCAATAAAGACTGCATTTTTAAAAGCGACAACCTTATTTGATGAATTCTCCTTGCAGAGTTTATCAAGCATTTTGTGGGACATATCAGAAGACTGAGAAAACTGCTGTCTTAAAAATAATCCGGCAGCAATACTTAAAAAGGAATCTGAAAATTTGACAACATCAATAACTTCCATGTCTTTAAGCGCTGTTAAAGACCATTGATAGCTTAGATTTGTATCTCCAAGTTCAAAATAAAGAGCCGCCATATTATAGGCAGCATTTACTTTTGCTTTCGGTGTACTTTCTGTGGATTCATAGATTTGAGCGTATCCTTTAAGAGCTACCGCTTTATCACCTTTCTCTAGAGACTGCTGAACACCCTCAATTTGGATCTTCGTCATTAAACTTCTAAGAGCACTAGCATACTTCCCAGAAACTTTAAATTCTCCGGAATTGATTTTTTTTACATATGACTTTACTGTTACATAATCTTTTTTCGAGCGATAATGCTCCATTACTTTGGCAAGCATTCCCTCTTGAGTCTTATAGTCTTTTGGGAAATTAGACGCAAAACTCGTCATTGTCTTTTCAGCACCTGAAATATCACCCGCATCAAATTGCGCATTAAATAGTTTCACATAAATAGTGGATGCACGATCTGACATCGAATCAACCATAAGATATCGTGAATAGACCGGAATGTATGACTTTTCAGCTGTCGATTTACTTAATGTGTCCTGGCCAAGTGAGGAGAGCATCCCCTCAGTACTTTGAGAGATGATCTTTTTTTCATTGTTAGACTTTGCTGCATCGAAAGCTTCTATGTATAAACCAAGTGATTTTGAAAAATCGTTGGCGGCATAGGCAGTTTCCGCTTGGAAAAATATTTTCTCAGCTTTTTGGGCCGGAGACAAAAGAGTGGCAAGTTGAAAATACGAAATCGCCTCTTGGGCCTTTTGTGTTTTAACTTTTGGAACATTTTTATAAATATCAGCTGCAACGGCTTTTTGAAGTTCAGCCGCTTTTTTGTTCACTTGAAAATTAAGTTTATCAAACTGAGACTTCTCTAGTGGAGATTTTTGATGAAAAGAAACTAACTCTTTTGAGGCAGATAAATGTTCTGAGTTTTTATTGTATTTGTCAAAAAGTGCTAATTCAGCGAGGAGGATTTCGATTTTTCTAGAACGATCTTTTTCAATTCCCTTCACTTTTTCAAGTAACTTTTCTGCCTGATCGAATCGACCTTGGGCAGTAATCGTGTTGGCAATTTTTATAAATTGATCTGTATAATTTAACCCCTGTCCCTCAAAAAACTTAATTGCATCATTGAGCCTATTTGCGTCGACGTAAAAAATCCCGATATCTCGTTCGACTTGAGATCTCATATCGATATATTTTCCACCGCTTTTTTTATGTACTTCTAGCATGAGGGATATTGCACGATCATAGTTTTTCATTCGATAATGAGACCACGCCAGATTAAAAGCATCTTTTGTCCACCATTTATCAGAACCATTTAATGTTGATTCATATAATGGAATGGCGTCTTTATACTTTTTTTCATTGAAGTAAAAATCAGCTAGAGCAAGTTTAGACTTTCCTAAGATTTTTGGATCTTTTGACAAGCCAGAGGATAATTTAAAATACCTCATCGCCTCTTGATTGTTGCCAAGTTCTTTATAATTATAGGCTAGGATGTAATAGACATCGCCAATAGATGAGTAATTCTTAAACTTTTTCACAACTTTTAGGGCCGCTTCATTTGCTGCTTCGAAATATTTATTTGAGTTTCGAAAGTAGTCATTTTTATTTAGACTCACTCTCTGTTCTACAGGAATAGATAAATACTGCTCGTTTTCCACTTCACGAAATAATCGTGCTTTTTCAAGATTTAATTCGGAAACTCTTAATAGTGTATCTGGATTTTTATAATCCTGTTGGCGGGACAATCGAGAAACTTCAGACAATTCTTCATCCACGATGGAGAGAATTTTTTTGCGTCTATCATCAAGAGTTAGTTTTGCTGCGATGACAGATTCTGCCAGAATAATAAAGAGGAGGAGAAATTTTAACATTCAGACCCCAGTGCAAAAACGTAGTCTCCGAGCTCATCTGCCCAGAATTCACCATTAAATGTCCAGAAATATTGTTTATCATTTCTTTCAATATATTTTACATCGCCACGTTTTCCACTTTGGTCCACGTCTGTTTGGTAAAGACGCTCTTTTCTTTGAGCGAGTACTTCTAGTTTTATGTAACTCATGCCCTGGAATGCCGAGTAAAGTTCGGCATATTTTGAAAGAAGCCCGGCCCTAACGAAGGCGCCAATTGTCGATCTATACTCGTCCACGACTGTTTTAACGTTCCTTTCTAAGATCCCATTGGTCTTTGAATTGGAATTCTTACTGAGTTTATTGTACTCACCCATTGCCATAAGAAGAGCACTTTTCATTTCGATGAAGGCTGCCTCCTTTCGGATTGATTTCAGAATTTGATCGACCACAGGAAGTGGAGCTGAACGGTTTTCTTCATGATCAGCAATCAAACTATAAAAATAGCGATAATCTTTACCTCGGCCAATCAGAAATGAGCGTAAATCACGTGATGGGTTTAGAAGTTTTGAATAAAAATCATCGACTGTCTTTTTAGCGTCATCGTAGAGACACATTTTCATGAAAGTTAGCGCTTTCAGCACTTCAACTTCAGGTTTGAAGACAAAATCAAAGATAGGAGCTTTATAAGAAACTAGTTTACCAAGGGTGCGATTATAATTTTTCATATAATAACTTGTCCACGCCTCTTCAAATAGGATCTCTGGCCAGACAAAAGAATCTTTTGAGATATCGAGATAACCAAGATCAGCTTTTTTATAATCTTCCGTTGCGAAGTGAACTCTTGCGATCCCTGCGATACAAAAATCTCGATTCGTTTGAAGCTGATTTTTCATAGCAAGAGATTCAACTCTATTAATTCTTCTTTCTGAAGCCCTTACACAGTCTTTAAATTGAGTCTCTGCCTCTCGGTGATTATTTAAAGCTGAGTGAATAGTCGCCTTTAGGTTTGCAACGAATGGATATGAAGCATGATCCCCAGGGATATTATTGAGTTCGTTTAGGGCATCTTGATTTTGCCCTTTTTTAAATAATCTTTTCGCCAATATATAGCGAACATTACTAGAGCGAGATTTCTTTAAGACTTCAAATGGAAGAGATTCAAAAGGACGAACCCCTGTGTGGTAAAGCATGGTATCGAGTACTGAGTCCATTTCACCATCAAGAGAACGGTCATTTTTTACAATATAGTCCTTCATCATAGGAAGTGTCGAAAAGTAATATCCAGATTTTACTAAATCAATGATGGTGCGACGACTTCCGCCGACAGAAGCAATATCACGTCCAGTGCTCTGATCAACCTGATCTAAAGCAGCGTTAGCGATAGGCAAAGAGAGAACTGTTAGAAAAAATATTTTTGAGAACATCCTTGTTCCCCTTTTTTAAAATGCGTAGTTTAAACCAAGGCCTAGATCGTAACTTGTAAATAATTTCGAAGCACTTGACTTCGATGTACCATCAGATTTTGTTTTATCTGCTTTATAAGTTAGACCTGTGAAATCTAGTCTTACACTCCAATTCTCGTTGATGTAGAACCTAAAACCAGTGTTCCAAATAGCACCTACGTTACTTTCTTGTGTCAGTTGATTTCGCTCTGACTGAGGAGCAACAGTATCAAAAAGCTTTCTGTTGTCTTTCGTTGTAATATTTCCCGCACCTAAACCAAACATCCAATCAAAATAGAAAATTTTATTAAAGGTATTAATCTTTGAATAGAACGGTGACCACATGAGCATCGCTCCCATGAAGGAATCAATTTCTCTATAAAAGGGAAAAGCTCCCTGTTCTTTCACACCTTTGGCAGTATCACTTTCAGTGGAAGTATTTTTACCGTATAGGAATTCAATACCCCAATCTTCAGAGAAGAAATACCCACCTCTAACAGTTCCACCATAAGCATCCAGAAAATCTTGACTCATGTTATAAGCGGCAGTTGCCCCAATATAAACATTTCCATCTTTTCGAAATTTCCTATTCTGAAGAACGTAAATTTCTTTATCATTATCGAGCCAAGAAAAATTATAAAGAGATTTTTCATTAGCAATCGCCACACTACTCATGATGAGAGTTACTAAAACTAAAAAAATGTTTTTCATGTTCACTTCACTTGTTAGAACTTTAGTCTTTTTAAAATTCTAACATGCCCTAGAGGAGGTGCAAGTTCTTGGATTAACGAGGGCAAATGCTACCGTAAGAACACTGAGTGCAATGATCAAGATTAACTTTCCAAGGCTCATTTTGTGAGCGCCAAATGGGATAGAGATCCTTACTGCAGTCCTCGAAATTGACCTTTTCTTTGATGAGTTTTTTCTGGTCAACAAAACATAGGACCAGTTCAATGTCCCTATCCTTAGGGACCACTTTGAGTTCATAGAGGGCGTAGGCATAGACTGAGAGCTGAAGCCAATAGTGCTTAAGGCCCTCGACCGTAATTCGGCCGGTTTTAAAGTCCCAAACCTGAGCAGTTTGATTTGATTTCGGAAGAAGGAGAAGATCCGGTATTCCTGAGATCATAAAGTTAAAAAATGGGAACTTGACTTGTTTTTCTGAAACTAAATCATATTCGTCAGTTTTTGTTTTTAGCTCTTGAAGGGCCCAATCAATTGGGGCCTCAAATTCAGTCCCAAAACTCTCCCTTGGAACAACAAAATTTTTCTCAATCCCTTTTGAAATTTGGGCATGAATGTATGTTCCCCTCTCTGAAGATGAAGTTACAAGATTAGCAATTTCATCCTCCTCCTCTTCAATGATTCCTTTTATCGATCTTTCTTCATCTGTTAACTTAAGGACATTGGAGTAATAAAATTTTCGAGGACAATCAATAAGGGCATTGAGTCTTGTAACACTCAGCTCAGCTGCAAGCATCAATTCGGCTTGCCCATCATCTTTAGAGAAAATTCCCACGGGATCATGGAAAAACAAAGGAAGCTCTGGAGGACCTTGATCCTTAAGTTGTTTTTCAGAATCAAAATCAAGCATAGGAATGATATTAACTTTTTCAATTTTTGAACCAATGTCTAACCAAGACCTAAGACCCAAGATCCAACTATTCTTTGGGATACTGAAAGATTTTTCAGGAATATCAAAGTCTACCCAAATAAGTTTTTTCTTGGCCCTCGTGCAGGCAACATAAAAAAGCCTCTTTGCCTCTGAGAAATTTTTATATTTTGAGAGTTCATTCTCAAAAACATAAAGGGGAGATTTTTGTTTTTCACGCTTTGTGATGTCTAGATACCACTGAAAACTACCAGGCATGTCTCCAAACAATCCCCCGTCATTTTGCTCTCTACCATTGGTATAAATGCCCCCAAGATAGACAGAGTCAAATTCCAACCCCTTCGAGGCATGGGCGGACATGATTTGTACCATATGAGCATTTTTTCCTGACCTTAAATCGAGACTTAATCGATCATTATCACCTTTTTGAAGCTGGCCCATGATGGATTCAGCATCTTGGTGATAAAGTTCAGCAAAGGTTTCAATTGTCTCAAGATTTATATCTGAATTCTCATTGGATATATTAAGTTTAAAAATGAATTTATTAAAAGCTTCAATTAACCCCCAATAATGGCAATCGAGATCAAATTGATTTAATAGATCCTCTGAAACTTCTCTTTCTATTCCCAATATTTGTAAGTAGTTTTTAATTAAAAACAGTGGGAAATCATTTTTTGTTTGAAGATTTGAATCAAACCGCCTTTTTAAAAGCGAAATAAACATTCCCAAAAGTGGATCATCCAAAAGATCAATTTTAAACTGAGCTGTAAAACCAATTTCTCGCTTCATTAATTCTCGAATTAACTCTCGACTCGGACGAAGCTTACTGTAAAGAACAGTGCAGACATTAAAAGTTGTCTCACGTTCTTTTTTTATCGCATCAGCAAGGATGATAGCTTCCAGACGGTTCATGTGCTCATTTTGAAATTTTCCCTCATTCTCTAAATCTCTTTTAAGAACAGGAGAATAAACTTCAATCGTACCAATTTCCTTTTTCTCTATCTCCTCGGGAATATTTTGATCCTCAGCTTGAACGGAAAAAGGATCATGACCTTCGAAATTTAGTCCCAAAGGTAAGATGGTTCGAAATAGCGAATTATTAAATTCTATAATTTCAGGGAGGGACCGGTAATTGTTAGCGAGACTTCTAATGTTTGGAACAAGATCAGCACAGTCCTGGAAAACCGAAAGCTCTCCGCCTCTGAATCCATAAATCGCTTGCTTAGCATCTCCTACGCAAAACAATTTATTAAAATTTGAACCAATAAGCTGTTGAATAATCTTGAATTGGACGAAGGAAGTATCTTGAAATTCATCCACAATAAAATAACTAAAAATCTTCTGGATCCTTTCGCGATCAGATTTATTCTCGAGACCCAAGGAGACATGATATTCAATATCACCGAAAGTCATGCCCTGATTGGGATCAAGTCGATCTTCAATAAATTTAAAAACCTCGATACAAAGGTTCATCCAAGGAAGCACTTTCAAGTCAAAGTGCTGAAGGTAATCATGAATGACATCCCTCCAGTCCTGAACCCAGTCTCTAAGATGAGAAAGCCCTTCTTTGGTAGCGTCTGAAGCAGGCGACTTCTTTTTGGCAGTTCTTTCACCATCAAGTCTCTTGATAGTGGAAAAAAGATTTTTATAAATATTGAACTTTTCCACACTATCAACAGCAGGTAGACCACTTTCCTGAAAAGTAGCTACGAGTTGTTCAAAGGCAGATCTTTTAGTCGGCTCATCTAATTCAAGTGAATGAACCGCCAAAAGGGACTCTTCCATTTTATTCAATTTAAAGGATTGATTTAAAAGATGATTCAAAGAATCTGGATGAATGTCGCGAAAGTTAAATTTTTTCCATGCCAGTCGAAGGCCAGGATCACTAAAAATGTGAGTGAATGAAGATAAAAGCGCTTTTTTTTCTCGAATAACAATATCTAGAACATCCTGACCAATGTTTTCGGAATGAAGCTGAAACCATTGTTCAACAAGGTCCTTCACTTGATCAGTTCTTTCAAGATCAAAGATAATTTTTGCTTCTGTTGATAAATGGGGGAAGTAACCTAAGGTAATTAATTTCCTGCAAAAGCCATCGATCGTGGTGACAGTAAGGATTGGGAGTAATTCATTAGAAAGAATCCAAAACTTTTGATCTTCATGGATAGTAAGCGCCTTTTCCTCAAATTTTTCAGCTAAACGAATACTCATCTCGCCAGCGGCTTTTTTGGTAAAAGTCATCATGACGACTTGAGAAAATTTTAATCGGATAAATTCTTCAAATGACGAAGTAGGTTGATTTTTAAATTCAGAAATCCATGAATTGGTTAAATAGAGAATGTGCTCAACGAGTACGAAAGTTTTTCCAGATCCGGCCCCCGCCCTTAAAAGGACGCCGCCAGTGTGCTCAATCGCTAATCGCTGTTCTGGATTTGCCGTTTTACTCATAGCTCATCTCACTTTTCACACAGATCTTATTTATCTCGCAGTAGGTGCAAGTGCTATTTTTTCGAGGACGTGGAGGAAACAGCGTTTCAGCTTCAATCGATTCTAATAATCCATTTAACGTTTTTAAATAGTCCTGAAACTTATGAGTAAACTCTTCTTTAAACTTATGAATTTTACATCGTTTATCGGATTTTATTTTCGAAACAAATTCCTCATCACTAGTTAGAAGTCCTGACTTTGTTGAATCATCCAGAACAACATAGCCCATGATAATACTTTTTTGACCAAATTCTTTAAATAATTTTTGGGCCGCAGCTGCATAAATCCAAAGCTGAATAGCTTGGAATTCGACAACTTCAGAAGCTGAAGATGCGCTCATCTCAGTCGATTTAAAATCGAGGAGAAAAACATGACTTGCGCTGATGCCAACACAATCTATTCTACCCTTTAATTTAACAGGATCCGACTGCTCAAAAGGTTCTTCAAATTTCCAGTCTATCTTTTCACCAGTAAGATTTTCAAGATTTCGTATGAATTGAATACCATTCCAGGCACGATGATTAAAAGTTAATGTTCTTTCTCTTAAAATCTCGATTGATAGCTGGAGCTTTCTTTCAATCCTATATTTATGAACAATCCTATCGGTCAATAGAGAGAAGTCTTTATCCGCCCAATTCTCTTTAAAAAACGTTTCTATGATTTCATGTAGGATGGAGCCAGAGATCATAGGGTCAAAATCTTTCTCGAGAAGTACATTCGGAAATACTTTATCCACATAATTGAAATAGAACTTTCGGGGGCAATCAATATAAGATTGAAGCTTACTTGCGGAATAACTTCCATGGAATTTTTTATTGATTGATGAACTAAGAGAATCCTTCATCACGCGAGGTAATTCTTGATTAGATTTTTCTTGTTTTAGGATTTCAACGTCTGAAAACATTCTTTTCCAGATCAAGCTATGCTTTAAAATTCCTTCGTTCATGAGAACCATTACATCCGAATGACTTAATAGATCTCTAAACTCCCACTGTTTAAATAAAAGTTCCAATTCGTTTCTTTTCAAAGGCCCAATGGCAGTAAGTGCCTTGTGGATGGATTCCGTATAATTTTGACCTAAACTTTGAATCTCATTAAAGCGCTCATCAATACAAATAATCACCTTTCGGCGTCGATCCAAATCTTCTAAGCTCGACATATCTTTTAAATCAATCGATAGTTGCTTTTCGGAGACTGGAACAAAGGATGTCCTAGGTTGATTTAAACTAACAACCTCGGCCAAAATTTTTTGTAAAAATCGATCCACAGGAATTGGATCAGTGAACTCTGAAATAAAATTGAGTGCCTCTAAATAAAGTTGCCAACTTTTGATATTTTTTGGATTTTTAGACGTCTTAATTTTCTCTTCGCAAAACAATGTTAAATCAAGATGAGTTCCACTAAATAATTTTAGCTCTTCGCTAACTTCTATGAGTTCAGTCTTTAAAATTTGGTGGGTAATTTTAAACTTCACCAAGTTTGAGGGGACTAAATCTAAGTGGGATTGGTCTAACTTACTAACTCCCAACACGATTTGAATTTCTGGTTCCATTATTTTTTTTAATTCAAGTGATATTTCTCTCGAGTTCGTTGGAAGCCAACTGGCCTTTGGGGAGGTTTGAATAGGGTCTAACTCTCGTTCAATTGTCGTTGATTCTTTGATCCAGCTGATCCAATCACTCTTTTTTATTTTTTCTCTTAATTGTATGGGGAATGGAATAATCACTTTGTATCGAATGGATAAGGCCTTCAAAAGATCAATTTGCTGTCCATTGAGATGCTGAAATCCCCAGAAAATATATGTTTTATTAAGATCTTCATTTTCATCTTGTGTTCTTAATCGCTCGGCCACCATCTGGTAAGCACCGTGCTCATCTTGATATCCCAATTTTTCTAGAAGCTCCCAAAACATCAAAACGGCGCGCTTGATGATTTCTGGTTGTTCATCCAAAACTGATGACACTATGTCTTGTTGAAGTGTGAAACTTCTTAAGTCGGAAAAAAGATTATAGGCTTGGTTGAATTGTTCAAATTCAAGTTCTGGAAGAATCCTATTTTTTAAGATACCGAATATGAGTAATAATTCTGACTTTCTTTTCAGCTGGGGTCGATGATCTCTGGGCCACAATGCCTCAATCAAGTTTGAAGTAAATTTAGCAATTGTTACGACATCAATCCCCCGGCTTCCGGTTAAACGACTTCTGAGGCCATCTGCCTTAGAGGGACTAGGAGTAACATAGACCATTTCACCTCGTTGGTGCTCAAATTCCTTTAAAAACTGTTGCTTTTGGGAGAAATAAACAATCTGCATCATAGTAAGACAATTCTACCTTTCTGATTTTGAAAGATTAACAAAAAACACCTAATAGTATATAAATAGTGAATCCGAGACCCAGAGGGAGAACTAAATGCTGAGCACGAGCCGTCTTTATAGTTTTTTAGACCACAAAAATGGATTCAATGTCCATTTTCTAGAAGGACAAAAAATCATCCATGACTTAGTTCTTCTTCACCCAATGAACGGTTCAGGATTTTCTTATTTTAGGGATACATTTCTCGGATTACTGCCGATTATTTTTTTCTTAAAGCCTCAGGAATCGCTCGGGATTTATATTGACTCTGAAGACCCCTACTTTAGACTTAAAATAGAAACAAACAGTGCTGGCCACACCAGAACTCTCTTATTACCTGAAGAATTTAATCTTTTTCCGATGAGAATAACTGGTAAAGTTCGTGTGACGAAGATTTTTCAAAACAATTCTCACCCTTACACCTCCATGATTGAACTTGAGGGTATTGAAACCAAAGAAGTGATCAATCGTATTTTTACTGAATCCTACCAAACGAACTCAGAAGTCATTGTTGGAGAAATCAGTGATCAATCGATCATGGTAACGAAGCTTCCTCCAACGAACGTCAACTCGAAAATAGATGAATCTACATCGAGACAAGAATTTATAAAGAAGCATTCAGTGTTCTTCCAAAATATTTTTGAAGCTGCGACAGATGACATCGAAAAAATTGTTAAGCTATTTGAAGATAGAGGTTTTAGTTATTTGACCTCCCGACAGATCGACTTTTTTTGTCCTTGCTCCAAAGATAGAATGCTTCTTAATCTTAAAGGTCTTTATGCCAACGACATTGAGCATCTTTTTGAGGGGAAAGAAAGTGTTGAAATTAAGTGTGATTACTGCCGTAAGGAGTACGTCATCACCAAGCCTGAGATTCTTTCAAATTAATCTATTTAAACGGATTGATAATTTTTAACTCTAATCCTTGCTGTTTGGGTCCTGAGAGAATGCGGTCAAAGACATCCGAATCTTCATAAATGCCACAAAAGTTTTCAGCTCGAGCTCCAGAGGCAAGGACCAAATTTGTGAGCTTACTTCTTTTCACGTTTAAATTCTTATTCTCTTTTTCAGATTCAAAAAATGCTTTACCTTGATCCGGCATATCCACAAATCGTGAATCACCTGTTGTTAGTAATATCAAGTGGTCGTTTGATGAAACATATTTCATCGCTTCAGCGTAGGCCAACTCAATATTATTTAGAATTTCTTTTGCTTTCTTAAAATCTTTCTTCTCCAGTGCTTCTAAGTAAGAAAAATCTCTTAATATCACTAGATGTCTTGTCGATTTTTTTAATAGCGATGAATAGATTGATTTAAAGTTATCAACAATTGAAGAAACACAATCATTCTCGCCACAGCTTCTGTCATAAGAAACGTTATCTTTTGTAAATTTTATTTCTTCTGCATAATGGAACGTTTCGGCATCTTTGATAGGCCTAGACCGGACAAAATAATGAATTGGACTTAAATATTGGGATCCATTTTCATTACAATTTTTTAACCATAATAGGGCCTGTCTTTGATTTGCTCCACTCTCTATGGCAACAGTCTCATATCCGCTATTCGATATGTAACTCCAAATGGGTCTAAGGTTTGTGTCCTCACAAGTATTTTTTATATTTTTTTTACCAGTCATCTGAGAAAGAAAAGTTGATTCAGCGGAATTTCTTAATTGGTAAAGGTTATAGTTCCAAGTTTGACCGTAACAAATCGAACTTTCAAATGATGTTCTAAAATCAGCAGGTTGTTGAAATCGAAGCATGGCAATCTGTTCTTCTTCAAGGCCCGCAACTTGAAACCAAATAATTTTACTCGGGACAACTCCGAATTGATGTTTTTTTAAATTTAGACTCGTGACTTGAGTGCACCCAATTAAAGATAAAAGAATGAACCACTTCATATGGAGACTCCTGAATTTGCCTGATGTTCCTCAACTAAAGCCGAAATTCCAAAACTTTGCTGAAAAATAAATAAATAAAAGAGAGCGGGAAATAAAAATAAAACGCCCACGACATAGATTCCAAAATACTGAGTAGACTTACAAAGAAGAAAAAGACCCAGAAATAATGACATCTTCAGCATGGCTCGCTTTTGATAGCGGGCCTCCCGAACTGAAACGATCAAGAATAACACACTGATACATATTAAAGAACTGGCAATTTTATCTGCAAATGGATTAAAAAAAGTCGCACTCACAAGGCCAGCAATAAGTGGAATCCGCGATAAGATCCTTTGGCGGAAATGGGTCAAGTGTCCCATGATTGAAGTCACCTCCATCAACAGGGCGAGACTCCCTATCACGAGGGGAAATGCTCTCAGATTCACAAAATGCCAGGGAGATAATAGGTGAAAATCAGTAAGGCTTTGCATGACCATGAGGGTGGTCACACTCAGGTTCACTAGATACATAGTAAAGCGAGACGGGTGGTTTGGTAGTCCAAACTGAAAGAGAGATTTTATGAAATTGATCACACAATACAATCCTAGACCAAGATTAATTGACGTGAGAAAAGCACTACCCATGAAGCCTTCTAGCGAATAAAATAATAATCTGATTATAAACAATTTTGAATAAATGTCTTACGATGTTTAAGTCTTTATTGATTCGGCGCAAAGTTAGGAGGCGAAATGGATAGTATGGAAGCTAGTCGACAGATCATGTGGATGATCCCCTTTTGGATGAAGGTCGTCATGTACCTTTCTTTAGCTGTGGCGACGTATTTTTTCTTTCAGGGCCTCGTGGCAAAGTATCGATTTATTACCGCCGGCAAGGACCCAAAACAGGTTCTTCCGCCAAAACTAAACATAGAAAACTTTCTTGTGACCATTTTTTTCCAAGGAAAAGTACCGAGAGATGGTTTTGTAAATGTTTACCACTCAATGATCTTTTGGGGGTTTTTAACTCTTTTCATCGCTACTGAGTTAGTCGCTATTCATGCTGATACTCCATTCAAGGTGTTTAAGGGCACAACTTACAAAGTCGTCTCTTTCCTCGCTGACATTGGGGGAATTTTTGTTCTTTTAGGTATTGGGCTCGCCTATTACAGAAGGTACGTGGTTAAAAAGAAATTTTTATCAGCAACGAATCCCAATCAAGAAAAATTTATGTATGGGATGCTGATTGCTCTTGTCGTGATTGGTTACGTTCTTGAGGCGATAAGAATTTTTGTTACTAATATGCCTGAGGGTGAGAGATTTTGGTCTCCTGTTGGATATACATTTGCTGCCATGGTGGGAATCATTAGTCCTTCCCAAATTTTCTTAGCGAACACTTATAAGACGTTGTGGTTACTTCACATGGTCAACACCATGTTTTTTGTGGCAGCACTAACTCACTCTAAATTTTTCCACATCCTTATTTTACCTCTAAATGCTCTTTTAACTCCTGCTCGTAGAGGAGCCGTGCTTAATCCAATGGATTTTGCCAATGAAAGTGCTGAGACATTTGGACTAGGTAAACTTTCTGAACTCACGATGAAGCAGCGCCTTGATACACTTGCTTGTGTTGAATGTGGTCGTTGCACTCAGGTATGTCCAGCAAACCAAGCTGATAAACCACTTGATCCTAAACTCATCATTACTAAAATGCGCGATACCATGGGCTATCAAGTGAATGCAAAAGTTCACGAGATTAAGGACGTGGAACTTTGGGGAGAAAACCCTGTATATGCATCGAACGAGCTTGATGCATGTACGACTTGTGGAGCTTGCATGGAAGAGTGCCCAGCGAATATCGAGCACGTTCAAGTCATCATGGATCTTAAACGCTACAAAGCTTTAACTCTTGGAGACCTTCCTCCTGCAGCGGCCGATGCTGTTAACAAAGTTAAAAAGAATGGAAATCCTTGGGGAATTGCTCAAGAAGACCGCTTCAATTGGGCCCAAGGTTTAGAAGTTCCAGTGATAGAAGCTGGGAAAAAAGTTGATTACCTTTATTATGTTGGATGTGCGGGTTCTTATGATGGATCCAACCAGAAAGTCGTAAAAGATACGATCAGCTTACTTAAAAAAGCCGGCGTATCATTCGCTGTGATGGGTAAAACTGAAAAATGTAACGGTGATCCTGTTCGCCGCTTTGGAGATGAGTATTCTTTCTATGAGATCGCCATCGAAAATATCGCGAATATGAGACAATATACTTTTGACAAGGTTGTTACTCATTGCCCTCATTGTTTACATACGATCGGAAAAGAATACGCAAAGTTTGATGATGGTAAGTTTGAAACTGTTCACCATACAGAACTTCTATCGGAGCTATTGAGATCTGGAAAACTTAAAGCTCTTAAGGATGTTGCAGGGGAATTAACTTTTCATGATCCATGTTATTTAGGTCGCCACCACGGAGAATACAATGCTCCGAGGGACATTTTAACCTCCATTCCGGGTGTGAAATTAATCGAAATGCATAAAAACAAAGATAAAGCACTTTGTTGTGGCATGGGCGGCGGTAATATGTGGTACGAACTTCCAGAAGGAAAACACCTGGCGGAAAATAGACTTGAGCAAATCGGCGAAACTAAAGCACCAAAACTTGCCACATCGTGCTCATATTGTATGATTAATTTCAACTCCTCTAAAGGACATGTTTCTACTACGGAGAACCTGCAGGTTGAAGACGTTGCCTCGATTTTGGCGAAATCAGTTTTATAAATTTATTACAGGCACAGTCCTTTCCGGGCTGTGTCTGTCTTCATATTCTCAAACAACTCCCCTAGAGGCCCCAAAGCAAACTCAGTATCCAGGTATCATTCAAACATTTGAAAAACTCATTCAAATTGATCATGATAAAATACAAAAAAGAACCGAGGTCCTTACGAAAAGTGGGAAGAATTTTTCCAAGCTTTCGACGACGACCAATCTTGACCTGGAACCTGACTTTTTAAACTCAATCATTCTACATTCTGATCCAGGCTACCTAAAGATGGCCTCAACTGATAAGTGCCGTTTTTATGAAGCGATTTTAACAGACCTACTTAGATCATCAGACGGTAAGATCAAAAACATTTTAATGACCTATATTGAGGATGGAGTTCGAGAATCAGCAATCATCTCTAAAAAAGAATTCTTAGCAAAAGTCGTTACTGAGCAATGCCCAGAGACACAAAAAAACATCGCCGCTTTTCAAATTAAAACTTTTCCCGAAACTTTGAAATCGATCAATTTTGATATTCCAACCGGTGTGGATCAATGTAAAAATATTCATGTCGAATGGCTTTCAAATTCTAAGACGCCTTTTATTTGTCAAATTCACGAATATATTAAGGAAGCGAAATCGAATGGAGGAGACCCAAAGGACCTTCAACAGCGAAAGACCGTTGCTAAAATTCTTGAGGATAAATTATCAATCCCGCAACGCGATTATATGGATAATCTTTGTAAGCACTTAGATGATGAAAAACTTTTTTGTGATGAATTTCTTAATATCTCTTTTTGGACAAAAATTGCTAATGGTCAGGAAGATAAGTTGTACGCTGAGGATATTTGCGGTCAAAACTCAGGTAATTTAAATTACACTTGTCTAGCGAGACTTAAAAAAGAACAGGACCTTTGTCTTTACCCATCTGGCAGGAATGTAGGTCTAAGACCACAACCTAATTGCGATCAAATATCCACGGCACTAAATTACTCTGCCTATAAAGCAAATTTTCGTGATTGCCCAGGTAATAGTGATCAAATGATTGCGACTAATTTAGCGAGAGTTCTCAATCACTTTAATCCCATAGAGGCCGCTCAACAAGAAGGAACCTGCTCCTCATTGTCAGCAGGAGTCACTTACATTTTTAATAAAAAATTTGATAACGATGAGAACTGGGGACTTGAAGCTTGTTATGATGACAGACTTAACGGCAAAGAGATTTGTAGCAAAACATTCTTCGGAAAGTACGATAATGATCCTGCTTCATACACAAATGTAGTTGCATCCATTTTAAAAGATATGAGGGGTATAGATGACTCAACCAAATGTGAAATGGTTGAGAGTTCTGAATACAATCCAATCCTTTTAAGATTTAAATCCGGCTGTTTCATTATTTTTGAAAAAGACAAGTGTCATATTTCCCAATGTAAACACAAAATCATTCTCAATGACAGGCCAATCGATTTTATTCGAATTAAGGGTAAGGCGAATCTTGCCTATTTCCCTACCAATATTGCGAATGAACGTTTTTCTCAACACTATCTTTTAACGAGAGATTTTAAGAAAAATGCTCGCCAAATAACCAACTTATCTTCTGTTCATTCTTTTTTTAAAAAGCAGAAGAACGGTATCATTCATGGCGTGGGTTGCGCCGAAGACTTACTACCAACTTTCTTTAAAACATTTGCTCTTAATCAGTGCACGCCAATGCCGTTTATCATAAACGGTGTCATTAAGGACAAAGATAAAGTTGCCTTTGTTACGCGAACCTCTGCCGACTCTTTGCAAGCACCAAGACTCATTAGTTGGAGTGCGGTTTATTCAGCAGTAAAAAGTTATCAAAAGAAACACCCAATTAAACAATGGACTATGTATGGCATGGATTAGTTTATTTTTAATCTTGGGTAATTTGTGGGCAAACGAATTACCAACCTTCCTTACTAAGCATTCTTCTGAAACGCTTCGTTTTATCAGTATGGATGGTCGTTACGCCTACGTTCAAAAAAAACCTGGAGTCCTTGGACTTGTTAGTAGCTTTCGTAGCATCGATTTCATAACAGAAACTCAAAACAATGATTTTCTTGTGAAATCCTCAGACTACAAAGGTCGACTTGTAATCGAATCTATACCTGATGCTCACTTAGAGATGAATCTTTTAAAGAACCATAAAATTTCCGTCATCGATTACGGCAATACAATCGTCAGAAATATTGGAGTCGGAAGAAATGCGAAACTCCATCTGAAAGATGAATGGATCACCTACTTTAACACACTTAATAAAGTCATCCATATTGAAAATCTTATGACCCAAAAGAAATATGAGATCAAACTTTCAAAAAAAACGAATCCTTTCTTCTTACCTGATGTCGAAATGATTTCTTCTCGAGCTGTTATTTATACTGATATCAATGAAATTGGTCATGCGGCCTTGATTTCTTTCGATCTTCAAAACTTAAAGAGTTCTGTCATTTACAAAAGTCCAATATCTGCGACGCGACTGGAGCTTTGTCAAAGTAAAGAATATCTCGGTGTTGGTGAATTTCCGTTCGAAGGAGTCGTGAGAGGGTCTAAGATTCAAATTCTACCTATTAAAGAATTTACGAATCTTTCAAATCTGACAACGATCTACAATTCGATCGATCAAGATACTGGCAACATGATTTGTCTTCCAAGTCACCTTTACTTTGTTAAAACGTTGACTGCTGACAATCAGTTAAATATCAAAACAACAGAAGCAGTTAAACTTGATATCAAATCACAGCTAGTTGAAACAAAGTCTAATCTTAAAAGTGTTTCTCAGATTATTGAAATGGATGGAAGGATAATGATTCCGTTCAGGGGTGCTTTCTACGTCCTTGAAGGTCGCGCCAATATTGGAGAGGATATTTTAAAATCTGTACCGAATAAAGAGGAGTTACAAATTGATATTTAAACTTCTCGTCCTTTTTATTCCAATTTTTTCTTTCGGTTTTGATAAAGATTTCAAAACGGTTAATGATCGTGTTCCTCTGGAATTTAACTATCTTTTTGAATCTATGAAGATTGGTACTCACTCTCCCTCTGATAAATTAAAACTAGTAGGGATTTGTAAGGAGCTTGATGAGAACCTGGGACTTCTTCAAACTGAACATATCTTTCTACTTTTAAAATCAGAAGTTATAAAAAATGTCCTCGAGTACAAACATCTAAAAGTTCGAGCCTTTGATATGACAACTCCCCTTCTATTAAGAATGGAGGAAGATTTCAGTAAGAAACAATCGCTCTTGAATCCTTTTTCTCAGTGGATATGGAGATCCATTATCGCTGAATTAAAGCACCGAGAATCCATGGGTCTTATCACGAACAAAAGTTTTAACCCTAACTCATTTGAAGAAGCAAAAAAATTAGATGCTAATCGATTTGCTCGCTACCTGAATTATATACTTCCTTGGATCGACAAGATGGATAGTCTTTCGGCATCAGAATTTAATAGTTTAACGAGGGAAGTCTCTTGGATTATTTTACGGCGCTTAAACGAGCGCTCACTACTTTTTAAACGATTTGCCACAACAGCGACCACCGAAACGAAAGTCACAATTTTTAATATCCCATCAAAACTTCTCGAACTTCACCCTGAAGATATCAAGCGCATGCAGAGCGACGAAACTCCACTAACCCTTAAAGAAGAATCTGAAAAAGAGAAATTAAAGGCAAGGGAACAAGTTCAAGGCGTCACTCCAGACGATTTAAGCACTCTCTCTGATGAAGTCAGCAAAGAATTAGAACAGAAAGCACCATAACACTCTGTCCCATCGTTTCAGAATAGGTATAATCTACTGGCCTCAACATTCCAAAAAGGACAAGTATGGCCCTCTCTAAATCCCCGTACCGCGGAACCAGGGATTTTTTTCCGAAAGAAATGCGTCTAAGAAATTTTATTTTTCAAAAGATGGCAGAAGTATCAGAGCTCTATTCATACGAACCCTATGATGGCCCACTTTTAGAAGAAGTGGATCTTTACCGCGCAAAATCTGGTGAAGAACTTATTAACGAACAAATCTATTCATTCACTGATCGTGGAGATAGAGAAGTAGCGATTCGCCCAGAAATGACTCCTACTCTGGCCAGAATGGTGGCCCAAATTCATCGTGAGGTTAGTAAACCAATAAGAATGTACGCGATCCCTAATCTCATGAGATATGAAAAACCTCAACGAGGACGTCTGCGTGAATTCTGGCAATACAATGCTGACATCTTTGGTGCCGGACAAAATGGAGAGATTGAAATTCTTCAACTCGCTATTTCTCTCATGAAAAGTTTTGGTGCGACACAAGAGCACTTCGAAATTCTTGTTAACGACCGTCGTTTTGTTGATTTAGTTTTTGGTGGGTTGATTGGTTTGGAGGCAGGTCCAACAAAAAAACTCTATAAACTTGTTGATGCCAAAAACAAGATGCAACCTGAAAAATTTTCGACTGAAGTAAGGGCAATCACCCAAGACGAAGAAAAAGCAAAAATTTTTGAACAATTTGTTTCACTGAAATCCATTCAAGATATAAAGACATTTGTAGATGCATTTTTTAGCAGTATTCCTAGTACGACTCAATTGAGTATTACCACTCACATAAAACCACTTTATGATATTTTTGAGAAACTAGAATCTCAAGGTTTAACTGAGTATGTGAAATTTGATCCGGCCATCGTAAGAGGACTGGATTATTACACGGGGCTTGTTTTTGAAATTTTTGATAAAAACCCAGAGAACCGTAGGGCCATTGCTGGAGGTGGGGCCTATGCCAACCTTCTTCAAATTTTTAACGAACCAGCACTCGAGGGAATGGGAATGGGGCTAGGTGAAGTTCCACTGACTGATTTTTTAACCACTCATCATCTTCTTCCTGATTTCTCTAAAGCTCAGGTGGATTATCTTGTGGCCTACTTGGTTCCAGAGGCAGAATCGAATGCTTTTGAACTAGCGGCAAAGCTCAGGGAAAAAAATAAAAAAGTTGAACTTTTTTTTGGGGAAGCAAAACCTAAGAAAATTTTCTCTTACTCAGACAAGAAAAACGTTAAGCACATCTGCTTCATTGGCGAAGAAGAACTTAAAAATGGTGAAGTGAAAATTAAAGATCTCGAAAATAAAACGGAATCGACTATTAAATTGAAGGATATCTAAGATGGAAATTGAGAATAATCTCCCTAAAACTTTTGACCCGAAAGCCGCTGAAGATAAATGGTACGCAAAATGGCTTGAGAATAAATGTTTCAAACCGCGACCTGGCAAGAAGAAAGAAACATTTACTGTGCTTATGCCTCCACCCAATGTGACTGGTAAACTTCATATGGGTCACGCCCTAGATGCTACAACTCAAGATGCTCTGATTCGTTATAAAAGAATGAAAGGGTTTGAAACTCTTTGGATACCAGGAACCGATCACGCAGGAATTTCGACCCAAGCCGTGGTTGAAAAACTTCTTTGGAAACAAGAAAAGAAAACTCGCCATGATTTAGGGCGTGAGGAATTCCTTAAGAAAGTCTGGGAATGGAAAGAGCAGTACGGAAGTGAAATTGTTAACCAACAAAAGAAAATGGGTGTCTCGTGTGATTGGGACTACTCCACTTTTACTCTAGATGAAATACCTAACAAGGCCGTTAAAAAATTCTTTGTCATGCTTTTTAACGAAGGTCTTATTTACCAGTCAGATTATATTGTGAACTGGGACCCAGTTTTACAAAGTGCGATCTCAGATGCCGAGGTTGAACATAAAGATGTAAAAGGAAATTTTTATCACGTTCGTTACAAAGTGAAAGAAGATCCAACGATCGAGTTAATTATTGCGACCACTCGTCCTGAAACAATGTTTGCCGATACGGCCGTTGCCGTGAACCCTGATGATGAGCGCTTTAAAGATCTTATTGGAAAAACTGCGATCGTTCCTATTTGTAATAGGGAAGTTCCTATTATTGGCGACGAGCATGTTGATATTGAAAAAGGAACTGGATGCCTCAAGGTGACACCTGGCCATGACTTTAATGACTTTGAAATTGGAAAAAGAAACGCTCTTCCCATCATCAATATTTTAAATAAAGACGGAACTTTCAATACCAATGCTCCCGAAATCGAAGGCATGAAACCTAAGGACGCAAGAGCTGAAGTGGAAAGAATACTCACTGAACTTGATGCACTTATTGAAAAGAAAGATCACATTCATCCAGTAGGACACGGACAGAGATCTGACGAAATTGTTGAGCCAATGGTTTCAAAACAGTGGTTTTTAAATACCACAGCGATGAGTGAAACTGCTGTAAAAGCAGTTGAATCTGGAGAAATGACCTTCTTCCCAAAGGGCTGGGAGAATACGTATTTTTCTTGGTTAAGAAATCCAAAAGATTGGTGTATCTCTCGTCAACTTTGGTGGGGACATCAGATTCCAGTTTATTACTGCCGTCACTGTCAGGCGAAATGGGCCGCCGAAGAAACTCCTGAGCACTGTATTGAGTGCCGTGATACTGACATTTTCCAAGACCCAGATGTTCTTGATACATGGTTCTCCTCTGGGCTCTGGCCTCTATCCACTCTGGGTTGGCCAGATGAAAAGGCGATGGTTGAGAAAGGTTTTGATAAGTTTTACCCAAACTCAACTCTCATTACAGGATTTGATATCATCTTCTTCTGGGTTGCTCGGATGATGATGATGGGTATGAAAGTGACTGGTAAAGCCCCTTTTAAGCACACCTATATCCACGCGATTGTTAGAGATAAGCAGGGTCGCAAGATGAGTAAATCTCTTGGTAACGGAATTGATCCTCTCGATATGGTCTCTCAATACGGTGCCGACGCCATGAGATTCACTCTTGCAGCTGGATCTGGTTACAACAGAGACCTTAATCTTGATCCAGAGAGAATTGAGGGCTATCGAAATTTCGTGAATAAACTCTGGAACGCATTTCGATTTATTCAGCCGTACCTTGATAAGGCCCACGATGAACTTCCTGTAAAATCCGAGTGGCACCTTCACGACAAATGGATTCTCGCTGAGCTAAACACAGTTTCTAAACAGATGAATGAAGCCTTTGATGTTTATCGATTTGATGAAGCGAGTTCTGCGATCTATGCGTTTGTTTATGACAAATTCTGCTCTTGGTACATTGAGCTTTCTAAAAACATTCTCTACGGGAATGATGAGAAAGCAAAAATGATCCGCGCGACGATGCTTAAGTATTGCTTTAAAAAAATCGTTAATCTCCTGCATCCTATTGTGCCCTTTATTACAGAAGAAATTTGGTCTTATCTAGAATCAAATGAAAAAAATCTTCTCACGCTTCAGGATTATGTTGAATTTGACACCTCTCTCGAAAATAATGATGTTTGTGAGATGATGAATAAGTTTATTGATGTCACTTCAGGAATTAGAAATATTCGCTCATCTGTGAATTTAAAACCAAAGGATGAAATTGACGTCAAACTTTTCACAGACGATTCTAAGTTTGCTAAATTCTTGTTTGAATCACGCCATTTTCTAAAGGATCTTGCGAACGTTAAATCAGGAACAATTAGAAATAAGAAGAATGAACGTCCAAAAAAATCGGCATCACTTGCCACCACTCATACAGAAATCTTCATTCCACTTGAAGGTTTGATTGATATTAATGAGCAAGTGAACCGGATCAAAAAGGATATGGAGAAAACTCAAAACGAATACAAGAAGGTTGAGTCTAAGCTTAATAACCAGAATTTTATGAGTAACGCTCCCGAAGAAGTTCGAGCTGAGGTCCAAGAGAAGGCCAAAATGTTTTCCGATAAACTCATCTCCCTAAACCAAATCCTAGAAAGTTTTCTCTAGTCAAAACGGGCCCTTCGGGGCCCTAACTTATTAATTTTATAACCTTCTGTATAGTCCCTAGACACCATAAAGGTTTTACCACGCCGCCTTTGGTTTTGTTCAGAGTTCGCTAAAATACCTTCATTAACAAAATCAACGAGTGTTTATGAAAAAGTCGTTTCTTACTCTTATTCTCCTTCTTAATTCTCTAGTGGCACAAGCACACAGATTCAATTTGAATATGCCTTATAATGAAGGAATCGGTTACGGTTACAAGAATTGCTCACCTGCTCAGGAAAAAGAAATCTTCACTGCCGAAAAGGGTGCGGCGATTAGACTTAATAAAATTATTAGAAACTGGTCTCTGGCATCACTTGCAGAAGTGAGACATGACTATGTGATAAAAGAGAAAAGAGTTTGGAAGAATTCTAATCCAAGTCACATGATGTATTTAAGCTATTGGCAAGAGATGGGAGAAACATTTGAAGAGATGCGAGATAAATTTCACGAAGTTACTTTTGAATGTAAAACCTACCGTGAAAAACGTTGTCAAAATAATGAAGTCTTTGCTTATGTCCTTTTTTATTTTAATTATGCCAAACCGGTCATCCATATTTGCCCAGCATTTTATGGAAAATCTCAAGAATCTCAAACGGGAACTCTTTTACATGAACTCTCTCACTACTCATCTTCAACTGAAGATTTGGCCTTAGAATGGCTTAATGGAAGCCATGTAGACCTTAGAAAGGCATCAAAAGATGCTTACCACATTGAAAATTTTGCAAATGAAGATGTTTCACAAGTTCTTAAAAGAATGGTGTGGAATTCTATCTGGCCAAAAGCGAGAAAACATTAACAGATTTTCAAGAAGTTATGGTGCGTACCTTTGATGGCCTACGCACCAACCAATTAAGACTCTCTGCAAAAGAAATACCCTGCCTACTTTCCCTAATGAATCTTTATGCTAAACTGTGCATGAGGTTAAAAATGAATAAACTTATCATCGGCTTTCTAGGTCTATCTTTGTCTTCGCTGGTTTTTGCCCAGGAGATTACGTGCTTAGATAAACTTCTTCCCTTTAACCGCCACTCTGGACTCCATCAGGTCACTAACGATGAGTGGTCCGATGGAAAAGAAACTTTGGATTCAGAAAGTGCTGCTAATGCCTTAAAGTTTCTCACAAACTCAAAACTTCTTTGTAAAACAAACGAAGTCACTATCAAGGTTCAGCCAATTTGTTCGGCAACAATCGCGGATCTTCCTCAATCAAACACTTGCTTCACTTTTACAAACTTAGGCTATTTTGTGATTTCTCGCGACAATGCTAGAAATATCAATTTTATTTTTAGCCGCGATAAAAGATTTCAGGATAAAAAACCCTAGATTTTAAAAAATTCTACAGCTCTCTTAAATACTTCAGTCATATTGAAAGTTGTTCTATCTTTAATCGTTTTTATTTCAGAAGAGTTCACAAGAGTTGGATTATTAACACCCATAATAGAAACTTCGGCCAAAAAATAAAATGGTCCTGTCCTTTGTGGATCCTCATTATCAAATAGGATAAGTGTATTCGCTCCTACATAAGTCGATAAAGCTGCTGATGAACCCGAATAAGTTATCACTCCATTTGAAAATGAAAGCATTCTTCCTAGTTCAATCCAATCCTTATAGTAAAATACTTCATAAGTATTTTTTGGTGAAAGCCTTTTTACGAAATTCTCCATGAGAAGCTTCACTTTATCCTGATCTTCTGAAGAGAAGAGAACGATCTTTTGCCCTTCAAAATGTGAAATAAGCTCAACCCACTCCCCTTCGATATCAATTCCCCGAAGAGGAGAAAGGTTAATCGCAATATAGGGTGATTTATCTTCAAACATCGGAGTCAGGGGTCTAGCGTGAACCTTCAATTTGTTATCATGATTTTTTTCAGTCATGAGATCAAAGAGTGTCATGTAATCTTCAACAACATGATGACCCTGAGGTCTTTTTATTTTATGAGTAAGAACTAGCGTTTTCCAGTCGTCCGAAAACCCAACTCTTTTTTTTGCCCTTAGACCTAATCCTAGGCAGGCGTCAGGCAACGAATTGGTAAGGGAAACAAAAATATCCACGTTATAGATACTGGCATTGGCCGTATAAGGATGAACATCAAGTATCGACTTAATATCATCCTCATTAAAAAGATGATAGTACGCCTTAAACGGAAGAAGGTTTAGGACCTCTACTTCTTTTTTTGGGGTAATAAGATGGATATCTGCCTTCGGATAATACTCACTAATGGCATGCAAAAATGGAAAAGTTAAAATGCGCTCATTGAGATCAAATGGAAGTTTGATGGCGATGACTCTGACTTCTTTTTCTGCGGTTTTTTCCATTTTCCTAAACCAATTTTTTTTGGCGATAAAGCCATAAAACAGTGAAGTAGCTTGTGGCAAAGGCCGGAATAAGGGCATTCACAAGTGGGATGGCCACTAGTCCTAAAAAAATCGCCCCACTTAATGAGTAGGGAATAATATTTTTAACAATATCATTTAGGCACATCGTTAAGGGCATATTGTGGCGAGACCATGAATAATCAATGAATTGAACAGAAAGAAGAATAGCTATCAATAAGACGGCAATAGGATAAAAAGGTGGAAACAAATTTAAAAGGAAAGCAACGCCAGCAGCGAGAAGTAAGAGGCTAAACTTTTTTATTTCATTGATCAAAGTCGCCTTCATCGAATTTTTTACCGCCAGGATGGCGTGATTTTGATCCTCATCCATAGCAATTCTCTGGGTTAGTTTTTGCTCAATACGTGATGACAAGAGTGAATTAAATGGGGCAGAGATGATTCCTACAACGATCACAAAAGTCCAGCTCATAACAAAGAATAAAAAAATTACTAATACAGCTGTAAGAATCTTTGCGAGGATAGTCGCTTGATCAGCAGTGTAGATATAACCTTTAAAAAAACTAACTAGCTGATACGAATTGGTATAGATGAAAAAAATCATCATAAAATAGATAGCAAGGGCCATGATAGATGGAATCACCGATAAGACAAAATTTATCGGATCCGTTAAAATCATTTTAAGCGCCAGCGGAAAGGACCGGATGATGTCTTTCATAAAATATCCCCTAATCTAGAAATATTCTATTAAGGGAAGTAAGCTTTGACAAAATCTAGCCCACCCCGCTCATCCCGGATGACTGCGATGGTGAGAGTACTTGCAGTATCCCCTTGGTACTCGACCACTTCATCAATTTTTGCCTTTGGAAGATCAAACTTGCCTGAATTAGTATACCAAGCGATCTCATATTTTTCCGAGAGAGTTTCCTTCGAGCCATCGACATTCATCACTTCATAAGTTTCAGCTGGAGCAGTTGTCACAGAAAGGTTGTCTCCATCATTCGGAGCACTCGCGATGACTTGGTTATTAAGGAGGATCGCACTTCCTGTTGGAACAGTATTTCGAGCTCTCGTTCCATCAGTGGCCACAATTCGTTTATAAGCGCTGTGGTTTACACCGTTAACTGTAAAATTAATAATCACAATGACGGCGACGCCATTAAATTTTTCTAACGTGGATCTTCCGTCTAGTATTGTTGCAGGAACATTCACTGACAAATTTGGTCCAAGCCCAACTCTGCCTGGTATTGCATTAAGGTTGATAGTAAAACTTGTAGGGCCATTTATCGGACTATCACAACTTGCTTCTGCCCCTCGAGAAATCCCTGGATCGATGCAAGTTATATAGTTTCCAATAATTGAATTTTCAGTCCCATTAACATCTGCAATGAGGGCATTCACAGTGACTGTCGCTGGTGCCGCAACCTCGGAATTATCCGCCACAATTCCCAGAATCCTAAAGCCCTCAAGCTTTTCCACTTTCCTGAAGCCATCATCCCCACAAGAGATACAAAGAAGAATGAAGAGTAAGTATTTCATTTAGAATTCTCCTTTCACGCCAAAGGTCGGAAGGATAGGAAGGCCTCTGACCTTTGTTTTTTGGCTGTAGTCATAGGAATACTGAATATTCTGGGAGTTTTTAGCATTATAAAGATTCTGAATGTCCACATAGGCCGTCAGAATCCACGTATCATAAATAAACTTTCGATCAATCCTAATATCAAGCTGATTAAAAGCATCAAATCTCTGTGAATAAATTCTTCCAATCAGAGGAACATACACATCATTATCAGAGTCATAGGTGGAAGACGTTACAGGAGTGTAAGGAAGACCACTCACTAAGCGAAAGCGTCCGGAGTAAGTCCATTTCTCTTTGTTATAAGAACCAATGAGATTTAAATTATGATTTTGGTCAAACTCAGAAGGTTGGGTTCCGAATCCAGGTATTCTTCTGTCACTTTTTAAATAGGTGTACACTAGCTGGCCACTCCATTCATCTTTTCGATACTTCGCCTGAATTTCACTTCCGTAGATTTGTCCAGTACCAGCGTTCGAGTAATTTTTCACCGTATCAGGCACAACTTGATTTTGAAGATTCTTATAGAAATAATTATTGGTGAGCTCCACTCCTTGAGTGCCTTCTTTTCTAAAATCTTTTTTGAAACCAACGACATAGTGGTAGGCATAAGGACTTTTAATATTCTTATTACCATATTCTTTCGAGCTCTCCTGCGGCTGAGGAGCTTGAACATATTTACCAACAGAACTTCTTAACTGAAGGCTTGAGTCCCACTGATACCTTAATTGAAGCCTTGGCTGAATTTCACTCTCCTCGGTAATTGAAAAATAATCAAAACGAAGATTAGGGAGATAAGTCCATTTTGAATCTGCGCTCGATTTAATTTCCTGCCGAAGATAAGCCCCAAACTGACCATCATTGCCCACAGTATCAAATTTCTTATTTTCACCAACAGAGAAGGGAGTACTGACACCTCCTACAGTGTAACGAGTCGGAAGATTGATCCGAACTTTACTGTAGTCAAAACTATTATCTAAACCGAGATAAGTTTTGTACGTCTCGGACCATTCGTTTTGAAGTTCCGAGCGCTGAGAGATGACATCACTTTGAACCTCTAGGTAGCGTCCAGAAATATTCACGAGTATATTGTCACGACCGATCGAAAGAGAATTCTCCATTCTGGTTTTCTCATTAATTCTCGTCGTCACTTGAGGGATAAATCGAAAGAACTCCGTTCGGTTATAAAAATCACCCCTAAGACCCGGATCATTAGCGGGTGCTTTATTAAAAACTAATTCAAGTTCATCACGACTAAATACAAATGTAGATTTAAAATCATTCTTCTCATCTATTTTTCTGCGGTAAATTCCAGTGAGATCATAATAAGTAGGAGCTGCCGTAAGCTCAAGATCCTCATTCTCTTTGGCCACTGCTTTTAAAACTTGTCCGATGTAACTATAGCGACCACCAATTAAGAAGGAGGACTTCTCATCAATGGGTCCCTCGACTAGACCACCAGTATTAAGAAGATCCACATAGGCCATCCCATGAAGACGATCTTCTTTAGGAGATTTAGTCGTAAGACCAATAATCCCACCAATCGCTCGAGAGTATTCTGGCCCATACCCAGCTGGTAGAAGATCCACTCTCTCCACGGCTTCCGGGATGATAACACTTGAGAGTCCACCAAAGTGAAAAACAATCGGAACACGGTGACCGTTGATGAGATAACCCGTATCATCTGGACTTGCACCTTGAACAATAATCTGAGCAGACGCCCCGTTGGTGGCGACACCAGGAAGATTTTGAGCGGCCCTCACCGGATCTCCACCAAATGAGCCAGGGGCCTTCATAAATTCTTCTTGAGTCAAAGTTTGGGCCTGGTCATCACGTTTAACAACTCTACTGGTTACAGTCGTTTCAAAACTTGTGTACGAAACTTTCTCTAGGTAAAGATTGAGTGACTGGGACTTATTACAGATATTAAGTTTTGAGTATTTTTGATATCCAGTAAGGTTGACAATAAGTTCACACTCACCTTCCGGAATATTTTCAAATTTAAATTCACCATTTTCTAAAGTTGTGACTTTTAATTTATGAGGAAGGAGAAACAAATTAACGTCTTTAAGTGGTTTTCTTGTTCCACGCTCCAAGAGTTTTCCCTCAATTTTAATATCTGCGAATACAGAGAGAGAAAGAAGAAAAAAAATCCACTGAATCATCAGTACTCCAATAAAAACTTTAATGAATAACGGATTCTAACTGCTACCGGTTTCCCATCAACTCTCGCTGGCTTAAATAAGAACTTTTTCATAGCGATCAGGGCTTCATTTCTAAACACACTCTCGCCTTCAATCACTGAAACTTGTCTCACTTTCCCCTGATCATCAATAAGAACATCCAAAACAACTGTTCCTTCAAGTTCTCTTTCTTTTGCTTCCTTAGGGTAATTTGGTCTCACCTCAGATAGAACCCTCGGCATCTCAGAAACGAGATACTCTTCTGTTGGAGTCGGAAGTGAATCAGCATCAGAATCTAATAGTGTCGTTTTATCGGCTTCCTTGGCGAGTGTGTTTCCCTTCTTCGCCTCTACCCCCTCACTTCCTAGAGACTCGTCAGTGTAGGAAGACCGCGAGGCCCCAAAGACTTCACGAGTGGGTTTGGAATCCGGAATGGGTTCATTGACTGATTTCAAAACGACTTTAGGCTTTTGAGAAACCTCAGCAATATTTTGAATCTCTTTGGGTTCATTCACAACAACAGGAATTTCAAAACTTTCTTTCTCGGGAACTTTAATCAACGTTATAACGAGAAACGCCAGCACCAAGGAGAGATGTAAAAGAATAGATAATGACCATGGTCTATTCAGCTCTTTTAGCATTTATTTTTGATCCTTAATTTTCTCTACCTGAAGTGCAAAGCGATTAAGATTGTTTCTCTTTAGTAGATCAATAAACCGCACGACATCTCCGTGCCGAGAATCCGTATCAGCACTAATAAGAAAATTCGTCTCAGGAGCTGACGCTGAAATCTTTTTTAATTCTTCGATAAGCCCGTCTTGAGAGAGGAGTCTTCCACTTAAAACAACTTGTCCCTCTTTAGTAATGGCGACCCCAATGGTTGTGGCCTTAGTGGTGATATCAGAAGTTAGGGTTTTTGGAAGATTTACCTTAAGACTCTCTTTCAGCATCACTGGAGCAGTCACCATAAAAATCACGAGAAGAACGAGGACAACGTCCACAAACGGAGTGATATTAATATCGTTAATTCCCTCATCATCAAGATCAAATTTTCCGGCCATCTTTAATCCTTGTAAGCGATATAGAGATCCTTAAGACTTTGAGCATCTGAAAGGATGAGTTTTACTTTACGTCCAAAATAGTTGTAACCCACAACTGCTGGGATCGCGACGACAAGACCCACGGCCGTTAAAATCAATGCTTCAGCAAGAGAGAACATGACGGTATTCGTACTTCCCGTTCCACGAGATAACTCTCCAAAACTCACAATAATTCCTAAGATAGTTCCCAAGAGCCCAACAAAGGGAGTCGTTGATCCAAGAGTTCCTAAAATGGGCAATCCTTTTTCTAGTTCTTTTCTTTTTTCAAAACTATAAGCATCAAAAGCTTTATCGATATATTCTGAATTTTTTAAATTTTTCATCTCAATGAAAAAATCACTAAAAAAATGAGTTGAAGAAAAATTAAAATTTTTATTTTTAATTTTCTGACGGAGCTCATCTACCGGAAACATAAACTCTTTAAAAAAACGTCGACGATCAATCATGATCTTTACTGACCAAAGTGAAAGAAAAATAAGAAGTAATAAAATGAGACGTGATGACCACTCGACAACAGACAACCAAAGCATAAAATTCTCCCTATTAAATCTTTAGAGATCTTAGAATTGAGAACACCCATCTGTCAGTATGATTTAAGTTGGAAAAGACTTGAACCGAAACTCAAAAAGTTCTTTAAAGTCCGATAATTGGGACTCATCTCCCAAGGGAATTCTTGCGACAATATCTTCAAGCTCCTGCCAATCAAGAGACTTGAAGGCGAGATCACTTAAAAGATGCATATCCCGGCACCGTTTAAATTTTTCACGGGCCTTAGTGATCATGCCCTGACAGCCAATGAGATTTCCATTTCGGTAATGGATACAAGCGGCGGCCACTTGAATGACCGCCCAGTAAATATTTCTGATAGGATCTTGGCGATCCTCCATCCAAACATCTTCGAGGGCCTCATGGCACTCCCAGTATTTCTGCTCGTTAAAAAGCTTAATACCTAGGTGCATTTTTTCTAAATGCTCCTGATCAAACATTTAGAAACCGCCAAGAATATTTAATCCTGAATCCACATAAAGAACTTGTCCAGTGACTCCGCCAGATAAAGATGAAGCGAGATAAACCGCAGCTCCACCGCAATCCTCAGGCGTGACATTCTTTTTCATCGGGGAGATTTCTTCCACTTGAGAAAGTAATGTTCTAAAGCCAGCTATTCCAGATGCAGCTAGAGTTTTAATGGGACCAGCCGAGATACAGTTAACCTTAATTCCGCGAGGGCCAAGATCATAGGCCAGATAACGAGTCGAAGCTTCTAGAGCTGCCTTCGCTACACCCATGACGTTATAGTTTTTGACCACTTTTTGCGAACCATAATAAGTCATGCTGATAATAGAACCATTATCGTTCAATAATTCATGTAATGAATCAGTGATTCCAACTAATGAAAAAGCAGAAATATCACAGGCCATGGCAAAACCTTTGCGACTGGTGTGAAGAAACTCTCGAGAAAGATCTTCTTTATCTGCGAAAGCTAGCGAGTGAACAATGATATCGAATTTTCCCCAGTTCTTTTGAACTGTTTCTTTCATCGCCGGATAGTGAGCATCATTAGTCACATCCATTTCAAAAACAAAATCAGCTCCAATTTCAGCGGCGAGAGGTTCAACACGCTTTTTAATAGCATCATTCATATAGGAAAGGGCAATCGAAGCCCCTTGTTCTTTAAACGCTTTCGTTATTCCCCAGGCAATAGAGCGATCGTTCGCTAAACCCAGGATAAGTGCTTTTTTCCCTTCGAGTAGTTTCATAAGTATCCTCACTTTTTGGTGACAATACACTACCCAAGGGACATCAGGGTTTCAAGAATTTGCAGTGGGTCATTCTTTGAAAATCAGTGGATGAACCACATTCATGGTCCTGTTGCCAATTTTTGTGAGAGTAATTTTACCATCTTGGGTGCTAGGCTTGGCACTTCCTGTCACAGGATCTATGTCTATCTCGTGTTCGACTTTAAAAGAAACTGTTTTTGAAGAAGAACTAACACTGCCGTTTATGACCTCAAACCGATAACGAATTTTATCTGAAGACTGCGTGACTTTCATTAAAGTGGTCATTTGAGTTGCAGTGTACTCTTTTAAATTTCTGAGACTAAAACTGACTTCAAAGGGTTCTTTAAAACTTGCTGTAAAATTTCCACTCACATCACACTGATCATTAAAAACATATGACTTTGAAATAGCAGCACCTGTGAAAGCAGCAACTGCCCAAGATTTGGGTTTAGGATCACAGGTCTTCACTTTAAAGGATCCGTTATTAATTCCAAGTTTATCAAAAGCGAGTATCTTTAATAACTCTTGTAAAACAGCTATCGCATTCGCCTCCTCTGCAAGTTCATCAGAAGAAGGACCTTTCGGTTTTTCAATGATTGGAGCAGGTGGTTGATTTTCTTCTCCATTATTGTAAGAAACAGTCTTAATGAGAGCGCCGTCCTTATCAAAGGAGTACTCGTTCCCATGCTTTATGAGGACTCCATTTTTCATATAACCGCAGGTCACTTTGCGCCCTTTAGTGACGGCACTAAAATATTCAACCGACAAAGCTCCCTGAGGACAACTTAGTTCATTGGCGAAAAGATTTGTGACAAAGAGTAGCGCTAAAATAAATATTTTCATGAGGTTATTTTACTCGCATTTTAAATTAGAGTCACTGATAGACAGGGAGGCAAGAATTGCGCTAGCGTTAAATGATGAAAAAAATCATTCTCTTAATTCTCAGTTTTACTATTTCCTCTTTTGCCTGTGATGATGGTTTTGTAAAAAACAATCATCTGCAAATTCCTCCAAATTCTTTACTCGCAGGAGACATGACTGAGGAACAATACAAATCGACTTTAAAGCATTTTGAAAAATATTTCGGGCAAATGGTTGATTCTGACCACAGGGCCGAATTACAAATTATCGTCTCATGGAGCTCAAATACGGTTAATGCCTACGCTGAAAGAAATGATGATAATTGGATCATAACTGTCTACGGAGGCCTCGCTCGTCACAAGGCCATCACTGTCGATGGGCTCAATCTTGTTCTTTGTCATGAACTTGGTCACCACATTGGCGGATACCCCAAAAAAACGACTAACCGCTGGTCTAGTGCCGAAGGGCAGGCCGATTACTATGGGACAATGAAATGTCTTCGCCGGCTCTGGGAAAAAGAGGACAATACTACTTTTGTAAGGAGTCTTTCCATTCCATCACTTGTTAAAGATCAATGTTTTAAGGCCTATTCTAATGAAAATGAAAAGGCCATTTGTATGAGAATGGCCTTGGCCGGGAAATCAGTCGCACTCATGATTCAAGACTTAGACCATGATTCAATTGAACCAAAGTTTGAAACTCCAGATAGTCTTGTTGTTCGTTCCATGAATTACATGCACCCTTATGCGCAATGTAGGCTTGATACTTTTTTTAATGGTGCTATCTGTCCCGTTTCAGAGAAACTAGAATTTGATAACGATGATGAAACAGCTGGCAGTTGCCATGCTAAAAATGGTGATCTTAAGGGTTTACGACCTCGCTGCTGGTTTGTGCCACGTTAATGGGCAAGATTTTCTTTATCCCCTGAATGACTCACAAGAGTTAAAATAAAGAATGTTTTTTAAGCCTCTATCATTCATCTTATTTATTCTTTTCTCCACGACAGTATTCGCCTTTGATGATGAAAAATTCGCTCGTTCACTAGGACTTGAACTCGTGGATGAAGGGCACCCCTATAATTTTTTAGGTGTCACTCACATGTACGCTAACGAAAACCTCACGAGACAACTGCTAGTGGTTCGGGAAGTAAAAGCTGAGTTAAAAGAGCTGAGAATTATTAAGGCAAAAGATTATCTCATCCTCGAAGTTCCCAAAGACGAAAAATCTTATTCCTCCATGGCACTTATTGGTATCACTGAAGAAGAAATCAGAAAAAATATTAATCAATCATCTGTGATAAAAACAATTTGGAATCATTTAATTTTATTTCCAAAAGCTTACTCTGAAGATTGCGGAACAGGTGGAGTGATTAGTTCAATTGGGCTTGAAGCGCTAGAAAATTACTACGGTTCAAGTGTCGCCAAAGGGGCCATGAAGTGTATGGCGAATTTTTTTCAAGGCGTTTGGGATTCAACTGGTGGACTGGCCCAATCGGCAATTGAAGGCATTCAAAATCTAGTCAGAGATCCAAAACAATTTTGGGATAAAAAAGTTTCGGAAGCTAAAAACATGGTTTCTTTTATCCAACACTTTGACACTAAAATTAAGGAACTCTCAGTGGCCATATCAAACCTTCCGAGTGAGACAAAAACCAACCTTATTTGTAGTTTCATTGGTGGTATAGGTGGTGATGTCGCTCTTGGCATACTCGTGGGTGGTGCCGGATTTGGTAAAGCTGTCCTAAGGCTTGAAGAATATATTGGAAAAATCGTTAAACTAGAGAAAGTATTTAATCTTCTCAATAAAGTTGGAAAATTAAAAAATATACCGCCCGGTTTCCTTGAAAGATTGACGTCTTCTAAAATTCCCAACAGCGTATTTGACTCACTCAATTCTTTTGCTGCCCATAACTTTCCAGATTTTATTCCAGGGGCCATGCAATGCGCGCTTTAATCATTTTTGTTTTTCTCTGTGAGTTTGCCTTCGGAAGAAGCTGCAAAGAATTTGAAAAAGTTGCAGACTATCTCAATACTCAAAAGTTTATCAAGGCAAGTCGTGATCATAGGGTGCTTAAAGTTGAAGCACACTTGAATGTTGATGATCTCAACCAGGCCAGAACTCTTGCCTACCGGTTTCCCGCTTTCAAAGACCTCGGATTTGGTAATCCTGGTGGAGAGGGATGGAAAGTGTATGAGGGCAGAATGGAGAGATCAGTCCTTAATGGTAAAAAAGTAGGCTGGGAAATAAAAAATGAAAACGGTCATGCTCGGATAAGACTCGATTGGGACCCTCAGAAAGGTGCTCATTACAATTTGGAGATCACCGAGAAGAAAGCAGGAAAATCAGAAACGCACAAACTCGCCATCAATTTCCTCTGTCAGGGACAAAAATGTAGCGAAGACCAAATCAAAAAAATGGCTGAAAATTTATAGATGTTTAGGGATCTCTTAAAAAATCCATTGAAACAGCATCGGCCCATTTTCTAGCTATAGGCATGCCTTCCTTAAACCAGTAGTGAACACCATCTCCACCAGTTTCTGGATAACTTGTGACATTCATACTGTTGAAAATCGGGCAGTCAGACCCAACGGCTTCTGTTATTAAGCGATAAATCCGAGGTCTTTCAGCTCGGTATTTACGAGAATCAGGCGAACCAATCCAGTAACAGCGAGCCCCTGAATCTTTTATGGTTTTAACCATGGCCTTAAGGTCATTAATAGCAAAATCATCACTTGGAGTGTTTACGTAATTCGCTCCAAGCTCAACGAGAACAGTATCGGGCCTCACCTCTAAAAGTAATTGAGAAAGGATTGGTGTTGGATGGACCGTTGCCTTGAAGACCTCGCCCTTTAGGTTATTTGAGTAAAAGCCGCATGTTGTCTTCTGTCCGGAGGTCCACCACTTGGCAATAGAGCCACAACTAGCAAAGGTCGCCACTTGAAGACCCGATTTTCTAAGATTTTCATCTAGATACCAGCCAAAAGGACCCACAAGATGTGAGTTTCCAATAATGAGGACAGTGGAGGCAAGGACTAAGCTCATCTAAAGATTCCCTGAATATTTTCTATGTTCATGAGTTGTTTATATATATATCGTGTCCGGCCTGATAAGAAGTATAAAAGTTTCAAAGGAGATTCTCTATGAAAAAAATACTGGCGCTTTCTCTCACTATGCTATTTTCACTCGCTCTACACGCTCAAGTTCTTACAACAGCTGAATATGTAGATGTTGGTCGTTATATTGGTAAATGGTATGCCATTTCTTCTCTTCCACAATTCTTCTCAAAAAACTGTAAGGCCCAAACTGCCGAGTATGAGATCATCAATGAAAAAACAATAAGTGTTTTTAACTCTTGCTTAAATGGAAAAACAGTTAAAACGATTAAGGGTCAAGCGGTTGTCAAAAACCCAAAAACCAATGCAGAGTTAATTGTGACTTTTAATAATTTTTGGACTCGCCTTTTTCGTGTCAAAGGTGATTACACAATCATCAAGTTAGATCCAAATTATGAGTTCGTGATGGTAGGCTCAAAAGATAGAAAATCCCTTTGGATTATGTCGAGACGTCCGGATATGCCTGAGGACGTTTTGGCCGAGTACACTGAGCTCGCGAAGAAAGAAGGCTTCAATACCAAAAAACTAGTTATCTCTGAATTCTAATTCCCATTAGGTCGAAAAGGTAGCGTATACCTTTTCGACCGTTTCATAATTACAACTACTTAGATTCTTCTCCAAATTTTTCCAACAATTAAGCCGAAATATACTCTGCTTGTTTTAAACAAAGAGGAGTTCTTATGAGCTGTCCGTTAGAGGTGTTCGACAAATCCAAACACAACTACCTCCAAAAATGTTTTTACGTCATTAATTTACTCAAAAACCATGATTACGATTTATGGGAAAATTTCCATGCACAGTATTGTAACACCAAGCCCGAGGAATCTTGGGAACTGTACGCAATCTTAGTGGAAGAGTACCGTAAGATCGTGGCCCCTCCGAAGAAGACAAGAGCTAAACAAGCCAAGGCAAGCTCTAAAAGAAAAGCGGCTTAGGGTATAAAACCCTGGCCGCAGCCCTCGAGGCTAAAGAATTTCTCAAATCCTTTGTGACCGAAATGTGGATTAAATTCTTTCCAGTATTTATCTAGACGGGAAACATATTCTCTTCCTGCTTCGGTCATGAGGTGATTTAGCGCAGCGGAGAGGATATTCGCCTGAACATCAAAGCAGTACATCTGAACTGGCCCTCATATAAGGGCGATAACATATCTGTTTTTAAACGAAGCATACATTCTTGAATGAAGCTCATGAGGAATATCTTTAAGAAGGGATGTGAAATCTGATGAGACTTTATTTTTCAAATTATTGATCTTTTCTGGGACTAGATCCAATGCTTCTTTCTCAGTTATAAATGACGGTTTTTTTATTTCAAAAAAAAGTTTTTCAGAAATGTTATAGTATTTGGAAAGCTCATCAAGATCATCAATTAAATTTTCAAACCGCTGTTTATTTTCAGCCTTTAAAAACTTTATCGTATTCTTATGAAAGTCATAAATTTGATTAAGTTTTAAATGTTTTTTTGGTCAAATGTGTATTTCAAAGCCTTAGTCAAAGTTCCTTTCTCACCTTTAAATTCAAAAAGGAATAGGTCTTGGGGGTTTATTAACTCATGCTGATAAAAGTGAAGGACCTCGTGAATTGTAATGTCTAATATTCTTCCCATGGTACGCTCTGGGTCCATACAAATAGTAATTTCATTGGGCTCTTCAAAGAACGCCAGTACACCATCTCTGCATTTATTATTCTTATCTTTTTCAACAAATATTATCCTCGCTTTTCCGCTATCAAAGACATGCTTAATTTTTTTAAAAGGAGGATATTTTTCTCCTGAAGTATAGAAATCTTTTATAAACTGCTCACGATCTTTATGAGGTTTTTGAAATTCAAATGCAATATTTTTTAGATCAGTATCTTTATTAAGTTTTTCAAAACATTGCTCAGTCATTCCAAAGAGTGGAAATGAACTGGTAAAAAATAAAAATATTGATATTACTTTTATGGGCATCCACTCAACCTAATCGTCTCATTTTCTTCTTTGGTCAAAATCAAATGATACTTTTTCTTAATCCTGATCCAATCCTGGAGATATTGACAGGTACGGTCCTTATTGATCGGAAGCCACTCCGCAATTGTTTTTGCTCCTTTTTTCCTATTGTAACTTTTATTAGTGATAACAAGATTTTCGGGGTCATTTGCAAATCGTTCTTTTTTTTCTTTGTCCCAATTCGCTCCACCTACTTCATGAGCATGCTTCAGAGGTATTAGATGATCGATATCAACATTTTTTGCCAAAACATGCTTCTCTGGATAATAGTAATCAGCCCATTCTCCTGAAATGACGGTGCACCCTTTTTTATTTAACTTAACCTTTGTCTTAGACCTAGAGATCAAAACTTCTTGGCGAGTGTTCTGGCAATCTTTATCTGGATCAGACCAATGAGACCACTCAGATCGGTGATATTTTTTTAAATCATAAGGAATTTGATGAGTACAAGAAACAACAAACACAACAATCAATAAACGGCCCATGGTTGTCCGAAAGGTAGCGTATACCTTTTCGACAAAAATCATCATCAAATACACCATACACCAAGATGGGGGTGGATAGAAACTGCAGTACCACTCGTTGTCACTTCTGCAGGAGTGCGTAGGCTTCCGACACAGGAACTGAGTCCCATTATACTGATGAAAAAGACTGACATTTGAATTAGGACGCGATTTTTTTTTGCTACTAGCATAGACTCATTTTTATTCTTTTATTTATCGGCATCTTGATTAATCATCTTTAGAAGACTATTACGGATTGAAAGGGTAATTCATTTCAGTTACATTAAATGAAAACGAAGGGTATAGAGACATGAAAACGCTTGTAATTCTTGCGACTTTTCTTAATTTAACTGCATGCGGCCTACTTAATTTAGATGATTTTAGGATCAATATTAGGGAAGAAAAAGACATCATTACCGAAGAAACTAAGTACGTTTCAACCAAGATTGAAGAATTAAACAAGACTCGCCTCCCCACATTTTCTCCTCTGAGTGGTGGTCGCTTCTTAGTTTATAACGCCATCAAATTAAACCCATACCTTATAAAAACCTATGAGGGAAAACTAAAGCCATTTCTCGAAGTGACGGTCTATGGTAAGAATGATCCCTTTACCAATGAGATACAAATCAAGTGTCGAGACAAAAAGTATTTATCTCATCTACTCACAAAAAATGAAATGAATGCAATAAGATCTGAAACAAACTCTCACTCATTTTCTAGCTCAAACATCATCTATTATCAGGAAGAGATCATCACTACCGAGGTGACACCTGAAGTCTTTAATTATATTGAAACTTGCATGGGTGACATTATCTTGAGGGCCAAGGGTACAAAACACTCCATGGATTCTTCAATCATGATGAATAATGGTGACAGTATCAAGCTCATCAATGGACTTAAGGATCTTTCTGAAATTCTAATGTCGAAAAAGTAGCGTATACCTTTTCGACTACAGCACAGAATTATAGGACTATGATAGGCGGGCAAAAAAGAACCTCTCTAAATAAGGAGGATTATAATTCCTGTTACCTTTCAGGTACTTAAAAATAGAAGAAGCAATTAAGTTAGTTGAACATAAATCCAATGAATTAAGCATTAAAACGTAATATAATAGTTAAAGTCACTCGCCTCTCTGCATCCCAGACATTGACCCACACACAAGGAATGATCATGAAAAATACGGATGATTTTTTGATCGCTCATGTTGAACTTGCACAGGCCCGTTTCTCAAATGGTGAGGATCTAGGAGTCGAATTTCGAAGCGAAATCGATGCATGGGCGAAGATGGAGACTCACTTTCGCCACCAGATCAGAAATCCTCGCAAGAGATCATCTCCCAAGGGAAAACAGGACCTCGCAACCATGGTCTATGCAGTCAGACATAAGCTCGATTAACCCCAAACCTATTGTCTAAAAGGTACCGTCTACCTTTTAGACATTAGAAATTTAAAATGTAAATTCGGGGGGATTTTGTCACCTTAACGGCGGGGCGATAATGTCACATGGCTACGCTGCCCGTTTTACGAATCTATAATCTTTATTCGTCTTCTTGGCCGCAACCTTTCTTCCCATAATATCAAAGCTTACAGTTCCATCA
>CANEUH010000005.1 GCA_947441615.1 Bacteriovoracaceae bacterium
GTCATCAAAACCCTTAAGAAGAAGGCCTACGGCTATAAAAACATGGCCTACTTTAAGCTCAAAATCCTTCAAGTTTGTGGATTTCTAAACTCTAGGTACATCGATATGAATTTTTAAGGGGTTAAACTTATTTGTTAGAGAGACCAAAAGCTGAAAACAAAATAGACACTTGTCTATTTCTGAAACCCCAACCCCTCTCTATCTCATTGAAATAACGACTTGTTTTTTGGCATCCCACTTGTATTGATACTGGCACGAGGGAGACAGCAGGATGATGTCTTTTTCCAATATACAGGGGGAAAAAATGAAAACAAAAACTCTATCTCTTTCAACAATTCTTGGTTTTTTAGGACTCATGCTCATGATTCATTCTATGAGCTCTCAAGCCTCTACTGGGGAAATTAGCTGCTCCACGGCTTTTGGAGAAAAGACATTTTCCATCACAGACAATAGTATTTCTTTTCACAAAGAAGACGAATCAGGTGCATCAAGATCAATCTCTTCAATTCATGGAGATTCTGTTAGAACCCATAAAAAGCACTTAGGATTTACAAAAACTCTCTATATTGACGGTAACAAATACCGCATCAACGTTCAAAACTCTAAAGAGTTTTCGGACGTAAATGACTACCTTTCAATTACAAGCCCTAAAGGACACGAGATGACCTACCCCCTCAACTGTCACTCGGTCTAATAGAGTTATACCCCCTGAAAAAGGGACTAGCGCCGGATGCGTGAGGTCCCTTTTTTCATTTTAGGAAATCTTAGGCCATTCCTTTATTGCCAAGCTTGTCCCACCACGATATTTTCAAAAGATGAAGTTTTTAGTCGGCATCCTTTTCACTCTTTTAAGCTCATTGAGTTCCGCTCAAAATCAAGCCGATTTTTATGATGAATTACTCGACTATGTTCAGGAGGCCCCTGACCAAGGTGAAGCGGCAACATGTTTATTTATGGCGAATACCGGTGCCATGGAACTTCTAGCAAATAAAAGAGCAGGAATCAAAAATCCCACACCCTTTGGACCATTTGATCTTGCTGAATCATATAGCATGTGGACAAAGAGTACTGGGTTAGAAAAATCTTTTTTCGATGCTCCAGTTAATCGTTTTAGAGGGAAAGGCATCCACATTAGTCACTGGCCATTTGAGGCCTGGACTGATGGACGAGTCAACTATTCAGTTTGGGATCGTCATCCTCAAATGAATTCACTTCCAAGAATCGATCTCCCTGAAATTGAAACAATTAAACTCTTCCAATTTGGAAATAAATGGTCCACCGGAGTTTTAAATAAGTCTCACGTCCAAACGATTAAGGAAGCTCTACTCAAGTACAGGAGCCCAATTCTTATCAATTACAACGATGAGGGTTATTGGCATGTGATTTTAATTGTTGGCTTCGACGATAGACTCCCAGGAACATGTTACGACACAGATCCAGCTGAATGCAGTGGTATGGGATCTTTCTATATAAGAGATTCATTTGGAATCAGGGCCGAACTCAGAGACTACGATTGGTTTCGAGTTAAAGGCAATGCCGCATTTGTGGTAAAACTCAAATAATCCATTTAACGCACCCCTCCTCCCTTTTAAAAAAAGACAAATTCCATTAAGCTGATGGGATTCAATTATTGAAGGAAATCCCCTATGGAATACAATTTTTCAGAGATCGAACCGAAGTGGCAAAAGTACTGGGACGATCACAACACATTTAAGACAACCGAAGATTATTCGAAACCCAAATATTACGTGCTGGATATGTTTCCTTATCCATCAGGGGCCGGGCTGCACGTTGGCCACCCAGAGGGCTATACAGCAACAGACATTATGGCCCGCTTTAAAAGAATGAAAGGATTCAACGTTCTTCATCCTATGGGCTGGGACTCTTTTGGGCTTCCGGCAGAAAACCATGCCATGAAAACAGGAATCCATCCAAACCTCACCACCCAAGAAAATATAAAAACCTTTAAGCGCCAGCTTAAAATGCTTGGCTTCTCTTACGACTGGGACAGAGAAGTTGCGACGTCAAATGTGGATTACTACAAATGGACGCAGTGGATTTTTGTGCAGCTATTTAATAAGGGTCTCGCCTACGAATCTCACATGATGGTGAACTGGTGCCCAAATCTTAAGACAGTTCTTGCCAATGAAGAGGTGATTAACGGCAAATCAGAAGTCGGAGGTCACCCAGTCATTAGAAAACCCATGAAACAGTGGATGCTAAAAATCACTGAGTATGCTGAAAGACTCCTTGAAGATCTTGATCTTCTAGACTGGCCAGATTCCGTTAAAGAAATGCAGCGAGTTTGGATTGGAAAATCCGAAGGTGCCATCATAAAGTTTTCTGTTGATGGAAAGAATGAGTCGATCGAAGTTTTTACTTCTCGTCCTGATACTTTATTTGGTGCTACCTATATGGTGCTTGCCCCTGAACACAAACTCGTCGATGTGATCACAAGTGAAAATCAAAAAAATGAAATCGCAAAATACCGTGAAGTAACAGCGTTAAAATCTGATCTTGAACGAACAGAGCTTAATAAAGATAAAACTGGCGCCTTCACTGGTGCTTATGCGATTAACCCAGCGACCGGAAAAAAGATTCCCGTTTATATCGCAGATTATGTTCTCAATACTTATGGTACAGGGGCGATCATGTCAGTTCCTGCTCATGACGAAAGAGACTTTGAGTTTGCTCAGAAATTTAACCTCCCAATGATTGAAGTCGTTAAGGGCGGCAATATTTCAGAAGCAGCTTTTACTGATGATGGTGAGCACGTTAATTCAGAATTCTTAAATGACTTAGGTAAAACGGAAGCCATCTCAAGGATGATTTCGTGGCTTGAAGAAAAAAAGATTGGTTCAAAAAAAATTAATTATAAACTTCGCGACTGGCTTTTTTCTCGTCAGCGTTACTGGGGTGAACCATTCCCTATCCTAAAATTTGAAGATGGTACCGTTCGCTGTTTGGATGCTGATGAACTACCTGTGATACTTCCTCAGGTTGAAAAATATGAACCATCTGGAACAGGTGAATCACCTCTGGCCACGATTGAAGAATGGCTAAATGTTATTGATCCAAAGACTGGTAAGAAAGCAAAACGAGAAACAAACACCATGCCTCAATGGGCCGGATCCTGTTGGTATTATCTTCGCTTTTGTGATCCGAAAAATACCAAAGAACCTTGGAACTCAAAGATTGAAAACTATTGGATGCCCGTTGATCTCTACGTGGGTGGAGCTGAACATGCAGTCCTTCACCTCCTTTACTCTCGTTTTTGGCACAAAGTTCTTTATGATCTGGGTCTTGTTTCAACCAAAGAGCCCTTTCATAAACTCGTGAACCAAGGAATGATACTAGGTGAAGATGGTGAGAAGATGAGTAAGTCACGTGGGAACGTGATTAATCCGGATCTTGTCGTAAAAGAATATGGTGCAGACACACTTCGGCTCTATGAAATGTTCATGGGACCTTTAGAGAAAACAAAGCCTTGGTCTATGAATGGAGTAAAAGGTGTATACAACTTCTTAACTCGTGTTTACCGCTTCATGCTCGATAAAAATAATTATATCGATGAGGCATCAGAGCAAGTTACAAATGTTAAAGAACTTCATAAGTTAATGAAAAAGGTGACTGAAGATATTGAGAATATGCGCTTTAATACGGCCATCTCTCAAATGATGATTTTCACAAATCATATTTATAAATCTGGAAAGATCTCAAGAGAATCGGCGGAAAAATTTGCACTTGTCCTTTGCCCATTTGCTCCACATCTAGCTGAAGAGTTGTGGTCATTTCTGGGTCATTCAGAAACGATTACTTTTGAAAAATGGCCACAGTTTAATTCGGAACTCGCTAAAGATGACTTGATCACGATTGCCGTACAGATCAATGGTAAAACTCGTGGAACCTTTGAAGTTGCTGCCGATATTTCCAAAGATGATTTTTTTGCCATCGTTAAGTCTGATGAAAAAATCGCTAAATATCTAGCGGGGACGATCGTTAAAGAAATTTATGTTCCAGGGAAGATTTGTAACTTTGTCGTTAAAGAATAATCTTAATTTTGTTGTCAGCTGGTCTTGTAGAAAGGTTCAGCTGGCAACTCTCTTCTTTACAAAGAAAACTAAATCTAAAGTGATCCTTATACTGGCCCGCTCTATTAACTCCATGAACTCTTTCTAAGGAATAGAACGTTTTTAGATTTTGCCCGTAACTCATGGCCTTAAATAATGACTCAACAGTTGAGCGATCTTTGATAGTGATTGTCTGCTCATCGTATCTTGTGTCGACGTCTTGAACCAAATTAAGTGTGCAACTTGATGAAGAAGGAAGCTCAGATTGTCTGTAGTGAATGGCCTCACATTGAATCTTAAAACCTAAATCATTCCGAGCAGGAAAAAGATACGTTTTTTTTATGAAGCCATCCTGAGTGATTTCTCGCACAAGGGATCTTGGAATTTTTCTGACCAAGGCCTCTAGCTTTTGCTGATCTGCTAAGTTTAATGGGATGGAAACGAGTAATGCTTCAATCATCCGAAAACTGTCACATACTTATTCAGGAGTGTCATTCCTAAACCTGAAATCACCGGGATGGTTAAGTTATCATCAATATTAAATGCTGAAACAAGTTCAGAAGCAGAACCAATGACACCAGACACGATCGCAAAAAGTAAAAGATGCGTCCCAAGTTCGGAAGTGTTCATGGCGTAGAAAAGTGTGATGAGATAACAAGTAAAGAATCCTGCCACAGCTCCTTGGAGAGATTTGTTAGGAAGAATTTTATCTTTCCCATAAAGAATGCCAAAGAATGACGACAGTGGATCTGAAAAGACAAGAAACATGGTCGAAACGATAGCGATATCTCTGGAATAAAAAAACAGAGATAAAGACACTCCAAGAGCATAGAAAGGTAGCCCACTGACACCGTCCTTTTCGGAACGACGCATTAGTGGCCCCATAAACTTAATCACGAGCTTATTGAGAACGGGAACTTTATTGCGAACAAGGTCCATTGAGAAACCTGCGAGAGCAACTAACAAGATAACAGTTGCCCAAAAGTTCTGGGATTGGCCTGAGTGGAGAAAAATAAATAAACCGAGGGTTCCAGTCGACATATGCCAGAGTTTTCTAAGTATATGGAGATCTGATCTTTTATGTAGAACTGTCTCAAAAGACGAATCATACTTATGACTGTGAGATGCGCTCATCCCGACTCCTTAGACTGTGTTTAAACAAGATAAGTTTACTTCGCAAAATTAATAAGTTCACCCAATCTAATGGATTCACCCCTGATCGTCTAGGTTTTGGGTGAATTTTACCTATATAAGGGGGTATCTGTCAGGAATCATTCATAAAATAACCTTCCCAAAACCTGGGTTTGGTTCATATAATTTCAATATGAATTTAGCAGAAGAAACAGAACTACCGGCCGAGGGCCTCAAAAAAATTTGGGCGATCGGTGGAGGTAAAGGTGGAGTTGGTAAGAGCTTGGTGTCGGCCAACGTCGCCATTTGCCTGGCCCTCATGGGAAATAAGGTCGTGGCCGTAGACTTAGATCTTGGTGGCGCGAATCTCCACACGTGTTTAGGTTTACCGATTCCAACCACCACTCTTTCAGATTATGTCTCAAAAAAAGTCACCAATTTTGAGGATCTTCTTGTTTCGACCCCCATTAGTAATTTAAAAATTATTTCTGGTGCTCAAGACGAACTTGGTATGGCGAATCTTAAGCATATGCATAAGAATCAAATCATTAGAAAACTTCACGAGCTTGATGCGGATTACATTCTTTTCGATCTTGGTGCAGGGACTGCCTTTAATACAATCGATTTTTTCATTACCGCTGATAAAGGTATTTTAGTTGTTCTTCCAGAGCCAACCTCCATTGAAAACACTTACCGTTTCATTAAGTCCGTTTTTTACCGCCGCTTAAAAATGATTGAGGGTATTTCCGAGATTGAGCCACTTATTGAACAGGCGATGAATTCTAAACTTGCTGCGGGCGGAACAACTTCTCCTGCTGACCTCGTAAGAAAAATAACAGATGTGAATCCAGATGTAGGTCTAAAGATTAAAAATGAACTCGCTCATTTCAGACCCAACCTCATCATTAATCAGGTTAGATCCCAAGCTGATATCGATATCGGTTACTCTATCCAGAGCATTTGTCGTAAATATTTTGGTATTGAGATGACTTTTCCTGGCTACTTAGACTATGACCAGTCCGTCTGGCAGAGTGTGAAGAAACGTAAGCCCCTTCTTATTGAATATCCAAACTCAAAACTCGTTAATAATTTCGATCGAATTGTTAATCGTCTAATCGAATCTTAGAGGAAATTGTATGGAATCCGAGAGAAAGAATTACTACGATGTTCTTGAAATTGAACCAAATGCCAACCCTCAACAGATTGAGAACGCCTATATACGCGCAAGAAATGCTTACTCAGGAGACAGTGTCGCACTATACTCTCTTATGAGCCGTGATGAGTGCGAGAGCATCTTGGGGCAAATTGAAGAAGCTTATTCCATTTTGGGTTTCCCTGAAAAAAGACGTGAGTACGACAGACTTAGAGGATTCAATCAATCTGGACTTGCCCACATCAGAAATATTGATCAAATTCACACGATTTCAACCATTGAAGATCGCCCTAAAAATACTATCGAATATGAAGACTTTAGTTCAAACCTCATCGAGGCAAAAGTTTCAAAACTTACGGCACAAAAGAAATTTGGACTTGAGTTCTCTGAAGACACAGAGATGGACCGTAAAATCCGTGAGTGCAATGATTATACTGGAGCATTTTTAAAACAGATCAGAGAATATAAAAATGTAACGATTGACCGAATGGCAGAGATGACCAGAATTTCTAAGACACATCTCACGGCCTTGGAAGATGATAATATAGCCAAACTTCCAGCGGATGTTTATGTTCGAGGATATGTTTATCAATACGCAAAAGTTTTAAAGCTAAATCCAGATCATGTGGCCGCGAGCTACCTTCTAAACTTTAAAAAACTTAAAACGCAAAAGTAATGGCAGATCCCATTGATACTGATGTTTCTGAAAATTTCACTCTTACCGTTACAGAAAACGACAGAGAGGAATTTAAGCGTCTAGATGTTTATCTTACAGAGAAGCTTCCCTTCTCTCGATCAACCATCAAAAGAATGTTTGAGGATGAGGATATCTCGAGCGAGATCAAGCTCAGCTTAAATAAAATGCCTACATCTGGAACAGTGATTGAGATTGAAGTTCCGCCTCCCGTGCCTACAGATCTCATTGCCGAAAATATTCCTCTTGAAATTTTATTTGAGGATTCCCATCTCATCATCATTAATAAACCAGCGGGCCTCGTTGTCCACCCGGCACCGGGCCACTACACTGGAACTTTAGTGAATGCGATCCTTTATCATTGCCCAGATCTCAAGGGAATTGGGTCTGAAAAAAGACCTGGTATCGTTCATAGACTTGATATGGGTACCTCGGGAGTCATGGTTGTCGCTAAAGATCAGGCCACTCATGAAGGGCTCGTGAGCCTTTTCTCCGTGCACGATATTGAACGAAAATATGAGGCACTGGTTGGCGGGAAACCTAATGTTCATTCAGGGACGATCCACTCAAACATCGGGCGACACCCTACTCATCGTCAAAAGATGGCCGCGAACGTTAAGAACGGTAAAAGGGCCGTTACCCACTATAAATCTCTTAAACAATTTGATGGCGCTACTCACATGGAGTTACGTCTCGAAACAGGAAGAACTCACCAAATTAGAGTTCACATGTCTCAAATCCTCCATACTCCTATACTTTGTGATCCTATTTATGGCGGAAGTGATTCTCATTTAAAAAAAGTTCCGGCCTCAATCTATCAAAAGTTGTTGGATTATCCTTATCAGCTTCTCCATGCTAAGGAGCTCGGGTTTGTTCACCCCATCACCAAAGAGAAGCTGCATTTTATAGGTCAGAGACCAGAGATTTTCGAGATGGCATTACAGGCTTTCTCAGTCTAAATTTTAGAGCTACAATAGTCCCATGAATAAACCTTTTAATGAGTCAATGAATCAAGGCACGTTTGAGACTTGGACTTCAAAACCAGACCAACCTTTTTTACACGCTCATCAAGTTCATGGCACAGATATTGTTTCTCCAGAAACTCTTCCCTGTGAAGCAGATGGAATTTTTGTTTCATGGGAAAAATTAAATCTCCCGCTCGCCATTAAAACTGCAGATTGTCTTCCTATCGCAATCGAGGGTGAATTGGGAGTCATTCTTCTCCATGCTGGTTGGCGAGGGCTTGCAAACGGAATACTAACAAGGCCAGAGATTGAAATGATCAAACCAAATAATGTTCTTATTGGCCCAAGCATAAAGGAATGTTGTTTCGAAGTCTCACCAGATTTTCAGACGAACTTTCAAGACAGTCCCTTCTTTAAAGAACTTAACGGAAAAAAATTTTTTAATTTACAAGAAGAAGCGAAACGCATCATTCTCAAAAGATTTCCTCAGATCCTCGTGCAAATGTCTCTAAACTGCACATGCTGTGATGAGAGATTTCATAGTTATAGAAGAAATAAAACGAATGAAAGAAACTGGAATTTATATATCAAAGGATAAGCTTATGGAAAAAAATAAAACCCTCACGATGGAAGGAATCACCGGTAAGAACTTTCTATTCATTATGAATGCAGTAGGGATTATTGCCGTTAGTATTTATCTAACCGTTCATTTCTATGAAGTTCTCTACCCTACGACTCTTGGTGGTGCTTCTAGTCTTTGCAATATTTCTAATATCTTTAATTGTGATGCTGCCACTTATTCGAAACTCTCAAATATCCTTGGTGTTCCGATTTCATTTTTTGGACTCATTATCGGAGTGATGTTCTTATTTACTAGCCTCATGCCAAGCGAAGCATTAGAAAAGACATCAAGTGCTCTTTCAAAATATAATTTTATCGGATGTCTTTTTCTATTTTTGTTTTCTATTGGTGCACTGGGAAGCCTCTGCCCATTTTGTACAGTTTATTACGTTCTTTCTGGGATTGCTGCTTTTCTTCTTTGGAAACATGGGAGAAATTCCTGGAAACCAGAAATTAAGACGACTGTTTTTTGGGGTGGCCTTCTCATCATCGGTTCATTTTTTATGTATCAAAATACTAAGGGTAAACAGGATGTGAGCTCTAAACTCAACTCAAGTATTGTCGCCCAGTACAAATCTCTTCCAAGTATTGGTGAACCGGATTCGGAGTCTCCCTATAAAATTCACATGGCGACTGAGAAGTGGTTAGATGCGCCGATAAGGATCACTGTTTTCTCTGATTTTCAGTGTCCTTTTTGTAAAGTTGTTGCTGAACAAATACCTCAACTCATAAGACGTTATCCAAAACAAATAAATGTCCAATACATGTTTTATCCGCTTGATGCCAAATGTAATTCAAATGTTAAAGGACGATTCCATGATCATGCCTGTGATGCAGCGATGATCGCGGCCTGTGACTCAAAAAAGTTTTCAGAAGTCCATGATGAGATATTTGCTAATCAAGACAAACTCGCTAATGGCATTTTAGCTGATATTTCAAAAAAACATCAATTAATAGGTTGCCTTGATAATGAGCAAATTAAAAATAAAGTTATCGAAGCGATTAATCAGGGAACAAAATTTAATCTTAAGTCGACTCCTACGATCATCGTGAATGGCAAAAAGATTGAAGGAACAATTCCCAATTCTCAATTCTTTGCTATCTTTGATGATATCTTGAGTGGGAAATAAATGTTGATAGAGACTCATTGCCATCTCGATTATTTAAAAGCTTTGCCACTTGAAGAGATCAGGCAAAAAATTTCTGAAGCAGGTATTTCCAAAGTCATTACCATTGGCGTGGATCCTCTGAACTTAGATAAAGTCATGGAACTCTCTCATCAGTTTGGTGAGATTTATTTTACTCAGGGGATTCATCCCCACGATGCCAAAGAGGCGACAGAGGTTGAATTTACAAAAATTCTTGAGAGATCAAGAGATAAGAAAATGGTTGCGGTAGGTGAAATCGGGTTGGACTATCATTACGATAACTCCCCAAGAGACATTCAAAGAAAGCAGTTTGAAAGGCAACTTCAAATTGCTGTGGACACTGACCTACCAGTCGTTATTCACACAAGAGAAGCTGAGGAGGATACCATGAGTATCCTTCGCAATTTTTCTTCTTCTTTAAAAAGAAAAGGTGTCATACACAGCTTTACTTCGAGCATGGAGCTTGCTCAGTTTGTTTTGAATGAAGGATTTTATATTGGATTTAACGGAATTATTACCTTTAAAAAAGCAGAGAATGTTCAGGAGGTTGTTAAAATCACCCCTAAAGAGAGAATCCTTTTTGAAACAGATTCTCCATTTTTGACCCCCGTGCCTCATCGAGGTAAGGAGAATGCTCCTTATTACCTTCCGGTTATCGCAGAAAAAATTTCAGAATTAAAAGGCATGGAATTAGAGATTTTAAAGGCACAAGTATTTCAAAACTCGCTAGACTGTTTTTTTAAGCTGACTCTGTAACATTTAAGACTTGAGGAAGAATAGAGTCTTTTGTTTCTTGGCCAATAAGATAGGTTTTCATCTCATTCAAATCCACAGAATACAGAAGTTCATGTTCTTTCGGAAAGAGATCATATGGACGACCTTCAATTCTTAAAAAATAAATTTCTAGAATTATTGCTCGTTCAAAAGAATCCAAATATTTTTTTCCTGATAACATGGATGCCATTCTTTTCTTCAACCATTGAAGTGCAAAAAATGTACTCCAAAAATTTGACCAATCAAATCGATGTCAAATTATGTTAGGTTTTAATCTAACTTATCTGAAGGTTAGCAAAAGGTTAAAGATCTAAACCCAAGATTATTTTCTCAGTCTTCAACTTTGAAGTTACCGAGCATTTTACCTAAACTCGTTTTTGGCTCAGGTTGTGTTCTCTGAATGGGTTTTGTTGCTGCTGGCGTTTTGACTTCGGCCCTCTCTTGAGGCTCCTCATCTAGGACATATTCAGGATAGAAAGGGAGTTCCGATTTATAAACAATCCGGTCAAGGTGCTTCACAAATCCAGACCAATGACCAGTCGTAGAGTCATTTTTTCTCACTTGTTCAATCGTTCCCATCTTTGAATCCATAAGATCAATAAGGTGAACTAGATAGGCTTCAGCAGTTTGAGGAATTTTTGGAGAGCCATAGGCAAATTCCCCGTGATGAGACAGAAGAATATGCTTTAAATGCATTTTTAAATAGTGAGGAAAGTTTTTTATTTTGTATGAGTAACGATCAACGATCTCTAGACCCTTCACCAGATGGCCAACAAGTTTTCCCTCTTCTGTGTACTCAACATTCATTCCATCAGTAAGCTCATATATTTTACATAAATCGTGCAAGATACAACCAGCAACTACGTAGTTTTCATTCGCGCGATAGTGCCTAGACAAAACGAGTGCCAATTCAGTACAAGAAAGAATGTGCTCTAAAAGTCCTGACTTGTATGCATGGTGGATTGATTTTCCTGCTTGCCAGATTTTAAGACGCCTAGCTATTTCACCATCTGTAATAATACTTCTCAAGAGATCTCGAATATAAACATCAGAAAGGCCATCTACAATTTTTAGAAGCCTCTTGTACATGACCTCTGGGTCTTCAACAGATTTCATAACAAAGTCATCCAGGTTAATTTCACTTTGCTCGACTTTGTGGATTTGATTAACGATGAACTGCTTTCTCCCTTGATAAAAATTAAGCTTCCCTTTGACTTTGACGAAGCAATTTTTTGTAATCGAATTTTCAATCTCAGGGGAATGTTGCCAGAGCCTTGCCTCGAGATCACCAGAAGAGTCAGTCAGGATAATGTTGAAGTACTTTTTCCCACTTTTGTCTTCCATCGTATTGAAGATTTTGACCAAAAAGATGGACTCAATTTCTTCTTTGCCCTGTAAATCCGAAATAAATAGTTTTGTCATAGTAGAACTCGTGCGTTAAGTGCCTAAAAAGAGTATTTGAGAGTACACCGATCTCCTTGAATTCGCTACACAAAAGCTCCTTCTTAGAGTATGTTCTAAGCGCTTAAAATATCTTAATTTTTAAATCTAAATGATAGTCACTTCCTTGTGACATGAGGAGTCTTATGAAAACTGTAAAAATCGGAATCAACGGTGTTGGGAGAATCGGAAGAACCATTCTTCGCGCTTATTTCAATCGAGTTGCAAAAGATTCAAATCTTAATGTCGAGATTGTCGCGATTAATAACCCGGGTGAATATAAGCCCTATGTTCATTTAATTAAACATGACTCTCTTCACGGGAAACTTCAGGGAGACTTTTCTTTCCATCCTGAATCTCAAATGATTTCCTACAATGGAAGAAAAATTAAATTTTTCAGTGTAAAAAACCCTGAAGAAATTGATTGGTCGTCTTTAGGAGTTCAAGTCGTTGTCGATTGTACCGGTATCTTCAAAGATAAAGCGAAGCTTGGTCTTCATATGAGAGGCACAGTAAAAAAAGTTATTATGTGTGCTCCTGGAAAAGATTTAGATGGAACATTTGTGATGGGAATCAATAATGAGGAATATGATTCAAATAAACATCATATTATTTCAAACGCATCTTGTACGACAAACTGTCTTGCTCCAATTGTAAAAGTTCTTCTTGAAAATTTCGGTATTGTAAACGGTCTTATGACGACTGTTCACTCTTATACATCTGATCAAAATCTTCTAGATAATGCTCACGATGATCTTCGTCGAGCAAGAGCGGCCAACCTATCCATGATTCCGACTTCTACTGGAGCCGCAAAAGCTTTAGGGGAAGTGATTCCAGCAGTGAAAGGTAAGCTTGACGGGTATGCAGTAAGAGTTCCGACTCCAGATGTTTCAATGGTTGATTTAACAGTCGTTCTTGAAAAGAAAGCGTCTAAGGAAGAAGTCAATCTTGCCATGAAGAAAGCTTCTGAAACAAACCTTAAGGGTGTTCTTGGTTACACTGAAGAAGAACTGGTTTCACAAGACTTTATGGGAACGACTGAATCTTCTATCTTAGACTCGAAATTAACGAACGTTATTGGGAATACGGTAAAAGTGATTAGCTGGTACGACAACGAAGTTGGCTTTTCTAACCGCGTGATTGATCTAGCAAACTTTATTGGCCAGAAATTATAATTTTAAAGAAGAGGATCTTTTATGCAACTTAAGTCACTTCAAGATGCCGATCTCAAAGGAAAAAAGGTTGTTGCTCGCTTTGACTTCAACGTTCCTCTTAGTAAAACTGAGCCAAGAAAAATTACTGATGCTAGTAGAATTGATCAGGCGATACCAACGATTAGAATGATCCTTGAAAAAGGGGCTTCAAAACTAGTGATGATTAGTCACTTGGGTCGCCCGGATGGAAAACCTGATCCCAAATACTCTCTTGAGCCTGTGGCAGAGTACCTTGCAACAAAACTTGGAACGGATGTCATCCTTTCTGAATCTGCAGTTGATAATGGAGTTAAAAATCTTCTTCAGCTTCCTGAGACAAAGATTGTTCTTCTTGAAAACATTCGTTTCATTGCGGGCGAAGAAAAAAATGACATGGAACTTGCTGAGAAACTCTCTCAGTATGGGGACATCTATATCAACGATGCTTTCGGGGCTGCTCATAGAAAGCATTCTTCGACATATGCTATCAACGCTTTTTTTAAGAATCGCGCTTATGCGGGACTTCTCATGAAAAAAGAGATTGATTCATTAAGTGCTCTTCTTGAAAAACCTGCAAAACCTTTCGTAGCCGTTCTTGGTGGAGCGAAGGTTTCTGACAAAATTAAAACGATTGAAAAAATGCTGGTCCTGGTTGATTCCCTCCTTATTGGTGGAGCGATGGCCTACCCATTTTTAAAAGCTAAAGGAATGACTGTTGGAAAATCACTTTGTAGTGATGAGGATGTAAGTCTTGCGAAGCAACTTCTTCAAGCTGATAAGGGTGGTAAGATCCAACTTCCTAAAGATCATGTGATTGCAGATGGTTTAGAAGGAGCACCAGAGGCCTGTGCTAACACCAATATTCCAGAAGGGAAGATGGGGCTTGATATTGGACCAGAGACTATTAAGTCTTATTCCGATCACATTAAAACAGCTAAGACTATTTTTTGGAATGGCCCAATGGGACTTTTTGAATCAAAAAATTTTGAAAAAGGGACAATGTCTATCGCTCATACGATAGCGGGAACCAAATCATTTTCAGTTGTAGGTGGTGGTGATTCCGTGGCGGCCGTTCAGCAGTCTGGAGAAGCGGATAAGTTTAGTCATGTCTCTACTGGAGGCGGAGCTTCTCTTGAATACATTGAAAAAGGTGAACTACCAGGAGTCCAAGCACTTAAGTTGGGAGTTTAATCATGAAAAAATTATTGATTGGTAATTGGAAAATGAATAAGAACTCACACGATGTAGCGGAGTTTTTTAAATCGTTTAATGAAAAATACACGGTAAAAAGGGACGCATGGATTGCCGCGCAAGCAATTCATTTTCCGATCGTTGAGGAACTCAAGACTCCGTCGGTAAAAGCGGGACTTCAAAACTGTTCAGAGCATATTGAAGGTGCTTACACAGGTGAAGTGTCTCCTCGCTCCCTAAAAGATATGAATGGTCACTTTGTGATTCTAGGTCACTCTGAAAGAAGACAATTCTTTGGGGAAACATCTCGAGGCCTCAACGCCAAAATTCGAACTGTCATCAATGAGGGTCTCGTCGCTGTTTACTGTGTTGGTGAAACTCTATCTGAGAGAGAAGCTGGTCTTACTCTTTCACTGATTGAGGATCAAATCCACCAGGGCCTCAATGATCAATCAAAGGCCAACTTAGAAAATCTCATCATTGCCTATGAGCCCGTTTGGGCGATTGGAACAGGCAAAACAGCAACCCCAGACCAGGCGCAGGAAGTCCATGCCCACATTCGGTCTATCCTGACGTCTAAGTTTCCGGCCTTTGGCGGCAAGACCAGAATTCTTTACGGCGGCTCAGTAAAACCTGATAACGTTGAAGAATTACTGGCCCAGAAGGATATTGATGGAGGACTTGTTGGTGGGGCGAGTCTAAAAGCAAAAGACTTTTTGGCCCTCTGTGGAGATAAATAAACGAAATTGTTTTGCAAGTTCCCAGAATTTTGTTAAAAATAGGGGCTTAATTTGGAGACTAGAATTTTATGATCACTTTCTTAATCGTATTGCATGTCATTATCTGTTCATTACTTGTTATCGCAGTTCTTCTTCAGTTCGGAAAAGGAGCTGAAATGGGTGCTGTCATGGGTGGTGGAGCTTCTCAAGCTGTTTTCTCTAGCTCGGCAAAGGGAAACTTCATGACGAAGTTAACTTCATTTTTGGCCATCGGTTTCATGGTTAACTCAATTATACTTACAACGGTGAAATCTCGTGAATCTAAAAAATCACTTTTTGACAACGAAGCACCTGTAGCGGCTCCATTAAATTCAGATGTCGAAGCACTTAATAAGAAGGGATTGGAGACAACTCCAGCTGCACCCGGAACAACAACTGAAGTAAATGCTCCTGCGACAACTGCTCCAGCTGCTTCGGCCCCTGCTGCGACAGAGACGAATACAAAAAAATAATTTGATCGATATTTTTTGAAAAAAAAGGGATGAGGAAACTCATCCCTTTTTTTTATCTTTTTCGTCCACAACTCTAATTTTTCCAAAGCCCATTTCTTTACTAAATTTTTTCATTTCCTCAATCGGTAGTTTGGCATAAGGAATCGTCGGATCAAATGAATCAGCGAGCCTTAAATCTTTGGCATTTTCGATTTTTACATACCGAACCTGAGTATCAAATACATCAAAGATATCTGGATCAAGTTTAATCGCCCGGAATTTTCTCATCGTATTCATAGCATCCTGAAGAGAAAGAATTTCGTTGTAAGATCGTTTGGTTGTAATCGCATCAAAGAAATCGGCAATTGTGCAAACTCGAGCAAGAAGATGAATTTCCTCACTCCCCTTCAATTTTTTTGGGTATCCAGTCCCATCATAATTCTCATGATGTTCATGAACAATTCTTGCGATCACATTTAAATCGATATCTGGATTAACTTCACAGTGACCACTAAGAAGAAGCTCCAGCCCAAAATCTGGGTGTTGCTTTATGACAGCGTACTCCTCAGGAGACAGACCACCTGGATTATTTAATATGTGAGTTGGGATTTTAATTTTACCTAGATCGTGAAGAAGTCCACCCAGTCCCGCGTGCATGAGTTCTTTTCTGGAGGCCTTAGGGTTCATACTTTTATAGATTTGAATACAGTACATCGATACGTTAATCGAGTGATCATAAGTGTAAAAGTCATGAAAAGATAAATTTCCAATTAAGTTTCTAAGTGAATCAATGTCATGATGATCAAGAACATCCACCATCGACTCAACCACTTCTCGACAGGCCTCAATATTTTTTGCGAGTAGCTCGGTTGAGAACTCTTTTTCCTTATCAAAAATATTATGTAGATATTCTAATGCTGCATCTTTTATGACGTTCGCTTTTTGAACATCTTCAATATTGGATCTAACTAAACTTTTTAAATAAGTAGAGCGCTGGTCTTCCGGAACATATAAGTGAAAGTATTTTTTGTGAAAATCCTCAAGCTCCTCTTTAGATAAGATACCACCCGCCGGAAAAATTTTAACGAATTTCTCCTTACCCTTCACAACTGAAGAGTTGATATAAATATCATAAGTAAGTGGCCCATCGGTTTGAATTAAATCGTGCCGAACGGAAAAGAAACTAGATTCGCGCATAGTCGCTCTATTGTACCACTTTTCGGTTCCTATAAATGACTAGGAAAAAAATAAAGGGCCCACAATTGTGGGCCCTTGCGAAAATTAAAATGTGACTAAAAGACTAGAACGGGATGTCATCAGCAGCGAAAGATGCGTCTGAAGCAATTTGATATTCTTGAGCAGGAGCTGGCGCTTGAGAGTAAGACGTATCTACTCCAGCATTTGTATTCGTATTAGCAGACGGTCCGCCAATGAACTGAACCGTTGAAGCTAGAATTTCTGTCGTGTAGCGCTTGTTTCCATCTTTATCATCCCAAGAACGAGTTTGAAGACGACCTTCTAAAAATGCCTGACGTCCTTTAGCAAGATATTGATTACAAAGTTCTGCTAATTTTCCCCAAACAACAACTCTGTGCCATTCTGTTTTTTCTTGTTTCTGACCAGACTTATCTGTCCAAGATTCAGTTGTTGCTAAAGAGAAGTTACAAACAGGTGATCCACCCGGAGTGTACTTTAATTCCGGATCCTGGCCTAATCTTCCGAGTAAAATAACTTTGTTTACGCTCATAAATGCTCCTTCATAATCGCATAGGTTGCGAATAAAAATTGGTAAGGGGTTTCCTATAACCTCTTCATACCCTAGGTTGATATTGAGTGGGAAAAGAATTTTCCTTTCCTTTCCTAACTCAATGAAAATTTCATACCGAGAGTAAAATTTCTAAGTGGTGGAAATTGAAGTTTTCTGACGAATAGCGAGAAAATTAATTATATTGTGTGTAAGAATTTTCTTCCAGTTTCGCCCTTTTAAGGACGTGAGTATCTGGATTTTGTTTAAGAAATTCTTCTACTTTTTGACGAGCAAGCTTTACATCTTTTTTATACCACTTCGGATCAAAGCCACAATAAGGACACTGGAGATCTTTTCGGTAAAGTGACTTATGAAAACTTTCAAAGATGGCCCAAATAACAGGAAACGAAATCAAACCTTTCCAACTAATAAATGGAAAAACCATGGCAGAAAAAACAAGTGTTATGATGACGATTTGACCGTAATGAAGTTTGGTTAGATGCCTTGAGTACCGCAGCTTCCGTGGTGTTCTACAAAGGGCACAAAAACAGTCTTTAGCTGATCTTTTCATTTCAGTCTCCTCCCGTCATTAGACCACAGGTCTGTGCTGGCTTCCCCCCTGCAATTTTTGCCTACCCAAAAAGGACCTCTAGGCATCCCGCGATGCCTAGGGAGGTGAATTTTTTGGAGGGCGATTTGAGGTGGGCCGCTGGGAGAGGAATACCGAATTCTGCGAACGTCCTACCTCCAAAGATCGGTACCCTTTGGATAGCTTTACACAAGGCAAGTCCCGTACCAAAATAAGAAGACGTAATTTTCATAACTTTAACCGATTAAAATTGGTGCCAGTGGCAAAACGAAACCACATCATGGCCCTGCAAAAAAATGAGCAGGGACAAATTAGTATCTTCTTTTCAGCGTCTCTCGTGGTGATGATCACGATTATCGCTTTTGTGATTAATATTGGTTTGTTTGTTAAAGCAAAAATTAATCTTCAAAATGCTACCGATGCTGCCGCTTACGCGGGGGCCTCTGTTCAAGCGAGACAACTCACAAAGATCGCTTACCTTAACTGGGAAATGAGAAATATCTATAAAGAGTGGATGTATAAATACTATGTCATTGGAAACTTAAATATTCCGGATGTAGAAAATCCTGATGCCTCATCTGGACCTGATATGAAGTTTAAACTCATGCCGGATAATAACGTACTGACCGGAGTTGTTACTCCAGATCTTTTTAATATTCCAGCTGTTTGCATTCATATATCTGGTTCTCAAACTAACATTTGTAAAAGATATTCGGTGCCAGGACTTCCTGAATTTGGCTCATCAAATTTAACTGGAGCCGAAGAAGCCTCCAGGGCCTTTATGGATGCTCTCATCTCCACTAAGGTTAATGACTGTGTTGACCGCTCTAGGCTCAATATGACTGTTGCTAACACTTGGACTTATAATGTTCTTAGTAGCAGCATGGATGAGAGCTTAGCCGGCAAAGGACCGGCCATTCTTTCAGATCGTCAAGGAGCTTGGCCAAGGGCTGTTGAGCTGGCCCTTAGAATTAGAAATCTTGAGTACGTCATGAATAGAGAAGCTGTCAGTAATGTCTGTGCTGGGGGCTCTACAAGCCTCACCAACTGCTCGAAGGCTATCTCAAGTATAGATACAAAAATTTTAGGCAATGAACGAATTGTGAAAGCCTTTTATTCTGGATTTAGAAATCTAGGTAATGACATAGATAACGAAATGAAAAATTCTTTTACGTTAACTGAGTTACCACCGAAAAAAATTAAGTATGACAATTCAGCGGACGCAAGTAATTTACTTATTCCTAGTGGAAAATTAGGAAGCTACGAAAGACAGTGGCTAGATCTAAAACTCATGATGGTTAATTACGCTATCTTTTATGCAGCGATGATTCCTCGGGCCGATGATAGGACGTCGGGAGCGTGCGATATTTCTAAAGTAGCGATTCCTGTTCCAGGTTACCCTCTTGGGTTTTATAAAAATCCCTCGGTCCTCACTTACTATGCTGTAAAAGGTGAAGCGGAATTTGTGGGAATGTTTAATCCGTTTCAAGAAGGAGCGGTCAAGCTTCAAGCTTTTGCAGCCGCAAAACCCATGGGTGGAAGAATTGGCCCGATGCTATTTACTCAAAAAAATGGCGAAAATTATATCACAGGTAGAACTGATTCTTTAAAATTTAGATCTGTCCCTTATCTCACCTCTTATAAATTTGATGGGGTCGTAATAAGAGGACAAAAATACAGTGAAAGTGGAACAGGAACGAATGTTAGAAAGTTTATTCCTGGACTTCCCCTTCCAACAAATTCGACAGAGTCCCCAGGTCCATTTTGGTTAGATAGTCCAGGAAACCCAGTTGGAGGAGAGCTCGGTGGAGATGTCACCAGGATTCAGTTTGGTGTCCCAAATCTCGTCTATGATTATGAACAAAACTTTAAACCCACGGGTTACACCGAGGCGAGTCTTCAAATTCATATGATCAACGCCGTAGACCCCTTAAGTGAAAAACCAATTGGCCTATTCTCTAAAAATCAATTCAAAAAATTTAAAGGCACTGCTCTCTCAAGTACAATTAGTCCAGACCAATTAAGGCATGAAATTAATCGTATTCGAACACCCACATTGTACGAAGCAGCTAACTACATGATCCCGACTCCTAACAGCGAAGTAAACCTAGCGAATGCTTTGGACTCTTTTGGTTTTATCTCAGAAGTCGGAAGCCAACAATCAATAGAGAAAGATGGAATCAAAACAATTAATGCCAAAATCTATGCCCCGCTCTACTCCACCAACGGACAAATTGATTTACTCTTCTCCCAAGCTAGTGAGGTGACTGAAACCATCGAGGATTATATTGAAAAACAAAAGTATGGTATGAGAAAATACCTAAAGGCCATGAATAAAGCCGCTCTCAATATTTGGCTTGAACGACCTGCTGCTGAAGCTGAGGGCTCTAAACAAGGTTATGAAAGAGCGGCTAGGGGGGTATCTGACATTAATTTTTCTGATGCAAGTACTAATATTGATGCGCAGCCTAAGTCTTGCGAGAGTCTTGCTGGACAATTTCTATACTTCTATTTTGGAGAAGTGGATACAGATCTAGTCCCTCTTGATCCTACTGGATGCCCAGTACCTCTGATAAAACTTCTTGAACAGTATTATTCAGGTGGTGGGCCTAATGGGGCCACTGACGATTTTAGCGCCGACTATTATTCCTTTAGTTATTCTTTCGATAAAAACGTCGATAATACTAAATTCATGACGTCCTATATGCCTGGCCCCTATAGGGGAGCAGGACCAGACGGAATGTTTACAAACCCCATTACCAGAGCAGGCGACAATACGCGGCGAAATTTTTATTCAACCAAGTTTATTACTCTTGATTCGGTGCAGTCAGGGAAAATCGACTCCTATGCAACTGAGGGATCTCTTATACATTCAGAAGGTTCCATGGATAAAACGGGAACTGGCGAGAATGTGAAGCACGAGTTTAAGAATCCCCTTGAAGGGGATCTTTCAGATCTCGACTCCATTAGGTATTAATATTTACTCACTTGAAAATGGGGTCTTGAAAACCTTATAATGAGTTGTCTAAAAACACCTTCACTTCATCAAAAGGATCTTTTGTGGCCACGAAAAAGACCAAAAAAGCTGCTCCAAAAAAAGTAGCGAAAAAAGTAACAAAGAAAGCTGCTCCTAAGAAAGCGGCAAAAAAAGTAACAAAGAAAGCAGCTCCCAAGAAAGCGGCTCCGAAAAAAGTAACAAAGAAAGCTGCTCCTAAGAAAGCAGCTCCAAAAAAAGTAACAAAGAAAGTTGCTCCCAAAAAAGTAACTCCGAAGAAAGTAGTAAAAAAAGCTACTGCTAAAGTTGCTACCCCAAAAGTAAAAGTCGAGCCGAAGGCAAAAGAGAAAAAAGTTGTTGTTCCAGAAGTCGTATCTTCTAAAACTCCAGCTCACGCTGCTCAATCTTTTAACGATGACTATACAGCCGACTCACTTAACGATGATTTTGATGCTGAATTCGATTCTGACGAAGAAGAAGAAGGTGAGGCCAAGCCTGCTGATGAAGCTTCTGAGGAAGAAGAAGAAAGTTACGGATACGGTTGGGGATACGAAGAAGGCTTAGACTCTCCAGAAGACGAAGAGGATGAAGAAGATGATTTGGACGAAGACGTTGAATACGTTAAAGGTCCAAAGAAAAAATCTGGTGAAGATGAAGACGAAGACGAGGATGACGACTACTAGTCAACAAGATAAAATGGCTCCGATAGGAGCCATTTTTATTTGAAAGGTTTGAATGAAAAAACTAGAACTGTATTTTTTCCCCGAATGTCCCTACTGTCAGATCGTAGAGGAAGCTCTTAAAGCGACTGGTCTTAATAAGAAAATCACTTATTACAACATTAGAGAAAATGAGCATCATAGACAAACGCTTCTAAAGGTCACAGGACGAGGAACAGTTCCTTGTCTTTTCATTGATGGAAAACCCATGCATGAATCAAGAGATATTGCGGCCTGGCTTCACAAGTATTCTAAAGAAATCTCTCAGCATGGAGACAACTAAGTGGAAATTAGAGATCCCGTACACGGTTCGATTCCTATTAATGATTCTGAAATTCAAATTATAGAACATCCATTCTTTCAGCGGCTAAGAAACATCAAGCAGCTGGGTTTTTCTGAATATGTATTCCCTGGAGCAACTCATACCCGCTACCTCCACTCGATTGGAGTGATGAATGTAGCAACTCTCGTTTTTAATAGCTTATTTAAAGATCAGAACTCAAAAGAGATTCAACGACTCAAAGAAAGTTTAAGACTTGGGTGTCTTCTTCATGACATTGGACATGCTCCCCTGAGTCACTCAACCGAATCAGTGATGCCTATGGTAAGTACCTTAAATCTACCAAAGCAATTTGTAGACAGGGAAAGACAGGCCACTCACGAAGACTATACAATAAAATCCATTACTGATTCTTCTTTCACTCAATCCTTTAAGGGAGTCACTTCTGAATTTGGTATTGATCCAAAAGCAGTCGCGGAACTTGTCACTGGAGCGACGTCAGACGAAGGATACTTTACGGTTAACGGAGTTAACTACTTCCCCCTACTTCATCAACTTGTTTCCAGTGAAATGGATTGTGACAGAATGGATTATCTTTTAAGAGATAGCTACTTCTGTGGTGTGAGTTATGGGAAATTCGATCTGGACTGGATTATTGATAATCTAAAAATCTGTACAGAAAACAATCAGGCCTACCTCGGAATTTCAGAAAGAGCGATTTCAACTTTCGATGACTTTCTTCTTTCTAGGTTTCATATGTTTATGATGGTTTATTTTCATTACAGAGCTGTTTGCTTGGAGCAGATGCTCCAAAGATATTTCGATTCTTGTAAAGATGAATATTCTATCCCTTCCAAGATTGAGGCGTATCTCGAGCATGATGACTCCTATCTCTATAGGGTTCTCAAAAAGTCACAAAATATTTGGGCCAAAAGAATTTCTATGAACAATATCCCGAAAAAGATCCTAGAGACGTTTGGAACAGTTCACCTCAATCAAATGCAAGATCTTGAGAACTATTTTAATTCACAAAGTATTGATTATATTAAATGCTCATCAACTGGAAGGCTTTCTAAATACTATAGTGAAAACTCACCACAAAATAATTTCCCTATGAAAGTCATGCGAGAGTCTTCACTCTCTAAAAACCATAGAACTGTTAAAAATATTCAGGAAGCGACAGATTTATTTCTTAAATATAGTCAGTCTCATGCTGTGAACAGAATTCATTGTGACTTTGATGAGCTGAATCCAAACCAGCAGAAAGAAGTTCTAAAAATTATTCAGGCATAATATGTATAAGTTTTTTCTTTATTCGATGTTGGTCATTATCTACCTGGGGCTTGCGAAAACGCTCTCCCCATCGGAGATAGGTGTCCAATATCTCCAAAATGAAAAAGGTTTTTCAAAATTAGTCAAAGGCCCGATGACAACTGTCATTTTAGTGGATACTCATGCGACCGGTTTTTTAATCAAGACTTTCTATCAGAAATATAGAGTTATCTTGGGTTATGATAATGTAGAAGAACTTATTGTAAGAACAAGCCGTGAATTCGCTCGTAAAAATTTGCCCAATATTGGTCTTTCGGTCTACCGAAAGTTTAATGAGAAGGAAGAGTATCTTCCGCTTCCTCCTGGATCAATCTATGTAAACAATAATGAGTTTGGTGACTGGAAACTAAATAAGAAAGGTGAAACCAAATGGAAATTCAAAAAAAGTTTTAAGAATTTTCCCCGATACCTTGGCTGGGGCAAGTTCCGACCAGATGAAAAGTTTTTTCAGGATTTGAAAACAAGCATTTCGTTGAATCAAACTTTTTATGGACCAAATAAAGAATTTGGCCCTGAAGGATACGTAACTCAAAAAAATTTCCCTCACTTCTTTAAAGGTGAGAGGAAAAAGAAAGTTGAGTTAAAAACATTACTCTTTGAGTATTTTAAAGAAAACTTTTAAGGATCGTTATGGCAGAAATTTTTGATCGACTCGTAATAAGACTCCTTCTGGCAAGCTTTGTCTGCTTAATGATTTATCTTTACAGATATGCCCATGTTATTTTTTACCCTACAGTGAAAAGACAAGTTCTAAAGAAAATCCACCCCGCTGAAAATCCAGCAGACACCCTCCACCTTTTCTCAAGAGTGATTGGAATCTCAATTATTTTTTCATCCATTAGTTTTAATGAGACCACAGGTTTTTTTCTGAGCCTATTTCACTTTGCAGTTTGGGGAACGATTGCCATAGTTTTGTATCTACTATCTCTTTACATCATTGAATCGATTGTCTTTTATAATTTTGACTACACGGACGAAATTCTTAAAAGAAAGAATATGAGTTACGCTATTATTAGCTTTTGCCATGCTATTGTTATTGCTCTTCTAAGCCGAACTGTCATGATTGAAGCAGAGAATTCTATCGTGATTCTCCTCGTCCTATGGCTTTACATGCTGGTGATCGTTGGCTTCTCAATCAAGTACTATACATTCATTAGTAAATTGAGCTTTAACCGGTTGATGATCCAAAAAAATATGTCCCTTTGCTTTTCTTATGGTGGCTTCACTCTGGGGGCCGGATTTGTTGTAGCAAGCTGCTTTGATCAGGAACATTACGACATCACTGTTTATTGTATTCAAGTACTTTTAAAAACGATCCTATCTCTGATTATTTTTCCTATCTTCAAAAAAGGTCTGGTTAAAATTTTTCCCATAAAAATGGGAGACGAACGCAGTTTAGAAGGTCATGTTGAGAATGAGATGCAAAGTCTTGGCTATGGATTCTTTGAAGGCTGTGTCTTCATTTCTGGAGCAATCCTGACCACAATGATCGTGAATCGGATCCAGTTTGGTACAATTTACCCATTTTTTTAACGGCCACATCCTCTGGTAGAATATCTACCAGAGGGTTTTATGGCCAAAAAGTACCACAATCTATTTGCACAAATTCAAGCTTTTGAAAAACATGTTGAAGATCTTGAGGGTCGTATCTATCAGCTTGAGCAAAAAATTGAACAAATGATCGATGTGGAAAGAAATCATCTCATTCGGATAAAAAATAACGAAGAAGTTTCAGATGAATTCATTTTAAGTGGCAGAAAATATCAAGATCTTTCCCCTGAAAAGGCTTGGAAATTATACTGTAACAGGGATTTTGATTTCATCTTGATCGATGTATCAGACAAAGAATTTACGCCCGAAGAGAAATTACCAGAAGCACAAAGTATTCCCTGGGAAGATTTCCCGGACCGTTTTTATGAAATAACGACTAAGACTACCCCTATTCTCATTATTTCCGAAGATGGAACAAACTCTGTACTGGCCTGTGAATATCTCGCTAAGCGCGGGTACTACAATTGCAATAATGTTTCCGGGGGCTATAAACACTGGATTGGATTTCAAGTTTCAAAAATCAGATCAGCTTAAATTAAGCTACCCTTTTTCTGATTTTCTAAAAGTTCGCGGTACAAATTATCTAGCATTAACTCAACTCGATCGAGCTCTACTTCACCTAGCTTTGTGGTGTATTGGCCCTCTAAATCATTGGTCACTTGCAAAAGGTTGAGTTTAAATTTCTCCCCATAATCCGTTAGAAAAACTAATTGCTCTCTTTTATCTTGATCTGAGTTCGATCGTTTTATATAACCGCGTTTTTCCAATTCATTGAGGTGAGAAGTCATGGTTTGTTTTTTTAAACCGCATGCCTTTCCGATCATTTTAATTGACGGGCCGTCGTTTTCAGATAAAAACATCAAAATTTCTAAGAAACTTGGACGGAGATCATTGAAGCCGCTAGATTGAAGCTCTTTAATGAGTTCAATACTATAAACTCGATAGATTTTTTTAAGAAGACTTCCAATGTTAGCAATTCTTTTCATATAGTATGACTATCATACTATGGTTTTAGATAAGTTGATATTAGATTTTTTTTAGCGCTCGCTCGATCTCTTCAGGAAGCACCAGTTGTTTCTGAACAGTTTTAACAGTCTTGGTATCCATTCCATGACTCCATAAATGCAATCTTAATCGCTCTTTCACTGACATATTCGGTGATGCCGTTGCTGAAAAAGAAGCGAGAACGATCATGGAAAGAATGAATTTCATAATGATCCTTTTTGTTTAAAGGATCGCAAAATGAATGCCAATCAATTCAACACAGATTCAAACACATGCAAGCTTTAATGTGTATAAAGTTTAGCCGACAGAGTGCCAGCTTAAGACACCCTACCTGTCTTTAATTAAAGAAGTTTCTTGAATTTGAAATTGAAGTCGCAATTCCGACTCCAACTCCAAAAGTCAGCATACTAGATCCACCATAGCTCATTAATGGCAAGGGGATACCAACAATCGGTAGAAGACCCGAAACCATCGCCATATTGATGAAGGCATGCCAGAAAAATATCGACATGATTCCAATAATCAGAACAGAATCAAAAAATCTCTGCACAGAGGTTGCTAGCCAAATCATCCGCATAAAAAACACGAGATAAAGAATAACTAAAAATACCGAGCCAAAAAAGCCATGCTCCTCATTAAAAATCGCAAAGACGAAGTCGGTATGATTTTCCGGTAAGTAATTGAGTGAGGCCTGAGAAGAGTTTTTAAAGCCTTTACCAAAAAGTCGACCTGACCCAATGGCAATTTCTGACTGAATGGCATTGTAACCAGAACCCTTGGCATCTTCATAAGGATCAATGAAGGTGTGGATCCGCTTTTTTTGGTATTCCCGTAATCCAAAGTTGTACATGAGGACACCAGAAACAAGTCCAATGACACCTAAACTAACAATCGTTTTCCACTTTAAACGCTTATAAAAAATCATCAAACAAAAAATAAAAACAAGAAGCATCCCTGTTCCTAAATCTGGCTGAACAATCACCATGACAGCAGGAATGGCGGTAATTATTGCTGGAATAATAAGGTCCTTAAATCCGAGCTGTCTTTCGGGATAAACCTTCGTGAAATATCTGGCGAGAGCTAAGACTAAACCCATCTTCATAAATTCAGACGGCTGCATCCGGATTGGACCAAGAATTAACCATCTTTGAGCACCCATTCCCACTTTACCCATCAGAAGAACTAAGAGAACTAAAAACAGAGTTGTGAGGTAACCAAAATAAGCAAATCTCTCAAATGTTTTTGGATTTAAAAAACTAATGCCAATCGCAGTGAAAAGTGAAATTAAGTACCAACCGATTTGAGATTTATAAAGAGAATCAAGCCCCTCATGAGACTGAGAGTGAGTTGCCGAATAGAGATTTAAGACTCCCACTAAAAAAATGGCCGACATACTTCCAATGAAGCTAAAATCAAATCTCTTTAAGAACTGAAGAATGGCTTGGTTCAAAACTAACTCCGTCTAAATTATTCGTCACTCGAATCTGGAGCAGGGGCCGTAACAGGCTGAGCAGCTGCCCTAAGTGACTTAACCCAACTATCCCTAATGGATTTATCTTTTTCTAAATTTTGAAGATAAATCTCAGGGTGATATTTTTTCATATATTGCGTAATCACTGCTTCAACCACAGGAGTCGCCGCACTCGATCCGTGACAACCGTGCTCAACAATGGCCGCAGCAGCGATCTTAGGATTATCGTAAGGAGCAAATCCAACAAATAAACCATGGTGGCGAGACTCGTAATCCATCAGCTCACATTTTTGATAAACCTTATCAGCACTGGCACTTTTAACTTGAGATGTACCAGTTTTTCCGGCCATTAAAATCCCCTGACCACGGCGAGCAAAAGCAGTCCCTTTAGGATTGTTCACAACTTGAAAGAGACCTTCACGGACGTATTTTAATGTTTTCGGATTTTTTAATTTAATCTCAGAAAGTAGCTCTGGGGTAAAAGTCTTAATCAGTTCCCCATCAGTGTCATAAATATCTTTTACCACATACGGACGATAAATTTTCCCACCATTGGCTATCGCTGCGTACGAAATCGCCATCTGTATTGTGGAGGCAAGTACATAGGACTGTCCAATAGCGCAGGATAAAGTTTCACCCGCCTGCCACTCTTGACCGTATCTCTTTTTCTTCCATTCTTTAGAAGGAATAAGCCCTGAAACTTCTCTCGGTAAAGAGATGCCAGTTCTCGACCCCATTCCGAAATGTTTGGCGTAATAAGATAAGTCATCAATGTCCATTCTATTGGCAGCTTTCTGGAAATAAACGTTGCATGATTCTCTTATGGCCTTCACTAAATTCGTTGGCCCGTGGCCCTCTTTTTTCCAACAGTGGTAGACCTTTCGACCTAATCTGAATGAACCGCCACAGTTTACTTCGGTGTTTTCGTCAATTTCACCCTTCTCGAAAGCTGCAATACCCGTGATTGCTTTAAAAGTTGAACCAGGTGAAAAGTGTTCTTGGATATTTCTATCGCGGAGAGGATGTTCTTTATTTCCCACAAGGCTTCGCCAGTACTCTGGAGTTAAACCGCGTGAGAACTGAGAAGGATCAAAAGAGGGTCTTGAGACCATCGTAAGAACTTCTCCGGAATCAATGGCAATAGCAATCACTCCACCCACCTTGCCTTCAAGTGAATTAAAGGCAGCAAGCTGCATATCACGGTCGATCGTTAACTTAACATTCATTCCAGAAAGAGGTTTCTCGTCCTCGATTCCTTTAAATAAGTTATCCGTATTAATGTAGCGCTTTCTTCTTCCCCTCGCGTCCACCTCAACAAATTCATGACCGTTTTCACCACGAAGATACCGATCAAGCTGCTCTTCAATTCCAAATTGTCCAATGAAGTCACCAAGACGGTAATCCATTTTGTCTCGTTGCCTTAACTTAGGTAATTGGACTTGAGAGATTTCAGAAATGTATCCTAATAAGTGTGCACCAATTTCTTTATCTGTATATTCTCTCGAAATAAAGGTATCAACACTGACACCAGGAAGTTCCGCGTTTTGTGTTTCAATCTGGGCGAGCTCACCGAATGAAATATTCTTTTTCACAATGATAGGGCGATACTTTGCCTGATTTGAGTTCTTCTTAAGAATTTGCTTAATTGAACTCACGTCGGTATTAAGGATCTTCGATAATTTACCAAGTGTTTTCTCAGCATCAATCAGGAATTGAGGAGTCAAGATCGCATCAAAGCGTGGAATATTATCCACTAGCAACTGATCATCACGAGAATATATTAACCCTCGCGGTGCCCACACAACTTCTTTTCTAAGACGATTTTGAATCGAATAATTGTGAAGAGTTTCACCTCTATAAACCTGTAAATACCACAATCGAGACAAGATAAGTCCAAATGCTGCGGTAATAATATAGGATAATATCGTTGCCCGCTCTTTATGAATCTTGACCAGTTCTTCTTCGCCGAACATTAAATTTCAACTCCTCTAGGCCCACCTTCCGATGGAACTCTCCAAATCTTTTCCATGGTCCAAAACAACAGAGGTGAAATCATCGACAAAAGAATACTACCTGGAATGAAACTCCAAAGAATCATTCCAAATTTATCAAAATTAGAGATTTTAAGACAAATAATCATTGTTACTGTCACGTACCAGATGAGCTGAAACAACTGTACTGTGAGCATCGTAATAAGTGCAGATGTGAGATGAAGAACTTCTTTCAAATAATTCGCCGAAGTCATCACGATAAGACCCGCAAAGGTCCCGAGGGCCCATCCCTCGACTGAAAACAATGAATGCACGACCTGTAAACACATCACCATCCAAGGAAGGACTGGTGAATCCAGGCGGATAGCGAGGAAAATAATAATAAGGACATTAAATGTTAAACGATATTCATACCAACCCAATGCTGGAAGAACAGTAGCCGTTACAATTTCAAGTCCTGTAAGAAGTGCCAGAGTGAGAGCAAAGGAGGCGAGCAACTGAGAAAGACGTAACTTCATATTTTTTTCTCCTCAATTACCGGGACATGACTAGGTAACACATTAGCACTTTTCCCAATGTCTGAAGGGGTCAGGACAAGAACTTCTTCGAGTTTATCAAAGTCAACACTCGGAACGACTTCAATAGAAAGAGTCATTCCAAAGTTCTCTTTCGTAATATCAGTAATCATCCCGACTTTAAGTCCTTTAGGATAGATTCCGCCAACTCCAGCAGTAATGAGCTTATCCCCCACCTCAACTGGTTCATTTCTTGTAATATATTTAAGAGCGCATTTAAAATTAAAAACACCCTCAACAATCCCGTGAGTTCTTGTTCTTTCAACCACAATATCGACACGATTGTTCTGATCTAGGATCGTCAAAACATCGGAGTAATTCTCAGTCGCACGGTAAACATAGCCAACAAGGCCATGATCAGTCACAACAGGGGCCATCGTTCGGATACCGTGTTTTGTTCCTTTGTTAAGACGAATCACCTTAAATTCATTGGCGGAATCCCACCCAACGACTTGGGCCATAATTTTGTTATAGGGTTGTTCATCTGTGAAAGTGAGAAGCCTCTTTAATCGGAGATTTTCTTTTCTCATCTCTTCCATTGAAGTCAGGTCACTTTCTAAGCGAGAGATCTGCTTTTTTAGAACATTATTTTCTTTACTCGTATTAACGATAGAGAGGTAGTTATCCCAAAGAGAAGAAATGCTTTTCTTAGAATTTGCTAAGCCTTCTTGCACAGGTGAAATAACTTCAGTCACCACTTGATGAAACAGTGACGGCTCACTAAGGTTAAATTGCTTTTGGGATATGCCGTAGACGGCAAACATCCCCACGATGAGATTATTGACAATTTTAGTCTTCGAAGACTCTTGGATTAGTTTCAATGGCTGACCCTTATTTTACTTATCCCTTAAGATTAATAGAATTTCGTACCCGATGCCAATGAAGTTTCGAGATAAATTCTTTGACCTGGGCCTCTCTTCCCCGATAAAATGACTTCGCATTTATTTCTTCAAAGGGATTCCATGAAAAACACATTTGCGAATAAGATTTCTTATTTCATTCTTACCTTCATCTTTCTAATTATTACTGCAAGCTTCCTTTTCAGTAATTTTGACAACTTTTCCATGGGATCAGGGCAACAAGTTGCGACTGTGGACGGAACACCTATCTCAGTTAAGGAATATTCCGTTGCGCTTAATCGTCAGGTTGAATTTTTCAATCAAATGATGGGTGGTCAGGGAATGACTCAGAAGCAAATGGAGCAAATGGGGATTAAGCAGTCGGTTCTTAACGGCTTAATTCAACAGAAACTAGTCCTTAACACAGCTGATCAGATGGGAATCGTCGTGTCATTGGACGAAATAAAAAATGAAATCAAATCCATGAGTTACTTTAAAACGAATGGACAGTTTGATGTTAATCTTTATCGAAACATGCTGCAGGGCAATGGCTACACTCCCACTCAATTCGAGGAGCTTGTTGGAAATGACTTAAAGCAAAAAAAGCTAGATGAGTTATTCAATTCAACGTTGATCTCAGAAAATTACGTGAATGACATGACTCGTTTTAAGAATAATCAAGTCACGGTTCAGGGTGTCAAAATTGGTCGCCAGTCCTTATCTCCTCTCGTTTCTATTTCCGAGAAAGAAATCAACGACTTCATCTCTAAAGCTGAGAACCAAAAATCACTTGAAACTGCCTACTCTGATAATTTAACTAAATACAATAAGCCAGAAGAAGTTAAGGCACGCCATATTCTTATTTCTGGTGAGGATTCAAAATCACTTGAGAAAATAAAGGCGATTCGTTCAAAAGTGACGGTTAAGAATTTTTCTGAAATGGCCAAAAAAGAGACACAAGATCCATCTGGTAAGGCCAATGGGGGAGATTTGGGGTGGTTTGCTAATGGCCGCATGGTTCCTGAATTTGAAAAAGTCGCTTTTGGAATGAAAAAAGGTGAAATCTCAGAACCCGTGAAAACCCAGTTTGGTTACCATATTATCCTCGTTGAGGACAAAAAAGCTGCCGAGATTAAGCCACTTGAATCCGTTAAAACAGAACTTGCGAAAATTGAAATCCAAAAAACAAAGGCCCAGGATTTAGATAAGTTACTAAAATCCACAGGAGAGGAGATTCAAGCTCTTTTGGCAAAAAACGATTTCAGTTCTGTTGAATCAATTTCAAAGAAAGTTGATGGTCAAATTTATAAAAATATTGATGTGAATCAATTCGAACAGTCTCTCACAACGACTTCACTAGCTCCCCAAGAAGCCGATCAAATCTTTAAGGCCAAGGACAACACGATCCTTAACTTTGGTAATCCAGGCACGATCTTTTTGGTCAAAGTGATTGGCCACAAAACTGGAGCAGAAAAGACTCCAGACGAACTTAAGGCCGAAGTTGGTAACCAAAACCAACTTTACTCAAGAAAAGTTAGAGAAGAGTTAATCAAGGCCTTAAATAACAAAGCAAAGATTGTCACGAACTCAAGTTTAATGTAAAAATAGCTCCCGAAAGGGAGCTTTTTTTATGGCAAACAAGAACTCAAAATTTAAAGAAAACGTTAGCGGCAAATACTATGTGGATGATTCTTGTATCGCCTGTGATGCGTGTTGCGTAGAAGCTCCTCGATTTTTTGCAATGAATGATAACGATGGGCATGCTTTTGTTAAACTCCAACCTCAAACGCCAGAAGAAATGAAAGAAGCTGAGAACGCACTTGCCGCTTGTCCTGTCGAGGCGATCGGAAATAACGGCTAGTCTTTTAAACTCTGAAATAAATTCTTTTTCTATCAAGCCACATGGCAAGTAATCCATATAAACAAACTAATGTTAAAGAAAATAACAGTGATCCCATTCCTGGATGTCCTGGAAAGTGAGCAAAGGCATTTTCATAAATCCAAACGAACGGAGTTGAATAGTCATCTTGAAATTTGAATCGAATAAGTGAGAGTGTCTTTGGAACGATTCCGCTTAATACAAATATAAAGAGTGGATTCTTACCGAAAGCTTCAAAAAATCTCGTCCATCGCCAGTTGAGTCGTTTTTGATCAAGACATTTTACCAAAATGGCCAGAACAAGAATGGCCAATCCAGTGGTGACAAGAACGTAAGAACCAGTCCAGATTTTTTTATTTATGGGATGAAGGAAATGCCAAAGACATCCTAGAGAAAATAAAATGAATCCCCTTTTAATCAGGGCCTTTATCGTTCTTCTTGGATTATAGGCGATGAGTATTCTTCCAATCCAATACCCAAGCATAACCTGAGCAACTGATGGAATCGTACTCATGATCCCCTCCGGATCAAACGGAACTCCCTCTCCTTGGTAGAGATGAGACTGGCCCAAAATCAAACGGTCGACCCCAACACCAAACCATCCCTCTAAGCTATACACGTCTCCCGTTCCAAAGGCGACACATAGGCCCCAATAGAGGGCCAGAATCACAAGACTTACAGTAAGAACCTTTCGGGGAAAAAAGTAAGTGATCAAAGCTGAAAATCCATACGCCAAAGCGATTCGCTGTAAGACTCCCATGACCCGAATACCAACCTGAACACCTTCGGAGTTAATCCAAGTCCAAGCTTTAAATTGAAGATCTTTCTGCACCCAAGTCAGGAAGGGGTACCAACTCAGAAGAAAACCAATAGAAAAAATAAAAAATGTCCTTATCAACACTTTTTTAAAATAGTACTGACTCGTGTGGCCCTCTAAAAATTTTGGAAGAACGATGGATTGAGCATTACCAACTGCAAAAAGGAAAAAAGGAAATACGAGATCAGCAAATGTTAAACCATGCCAATCAGCATGGCCTAGTGGTGAAAAAACAGCTGACCACGAACCAGGGTTGTTAACCAAGATCATAAAAGCAACAGTTAATCCTCTGAAGACATCGAGGGCAAGAGATCTTTTCATAGGTTTATTATTCTAGCCTACAATAATAAAAAAAGGGCAACCTTTCGGTTGCCCTCTCTGGAGTATTAAATCTAGGAGTTAAGAGAGACTAATCAGTCATTATCTCTTAATTTGAAGAACTTCTTGTAACATCTGGTCAGATGTTGTGATGGTCTTCGTGTTTGCTTGGAAGTTACGTTGAGCGGCCATCAAGTTAATGAACTCATTAGCGATATCAACGTTAGACTGTTCAAGTGATTTTGCAAGAACCTCACCACGTCCGTCAGCTCCTGGTTTACCCAGTGCTGCTTGACCTGATTTACGAGTTTCTTTAAACACGTTTTTACCTGTTTTAAATAGACCCTCGTTGTTCTCAAACTTAGCGATTGCTACTTGACCAAGTTCACGCTGAACACCGTTATCATAAACCGCAGTAAGAACACCATCATCGTTAAATGACATTGAAGCTAAAGTAGCTGCAGATGATCCATTCTGAGTATGACGAGAGACTGAAGATTCAGATCCATACTGAGTGATGGCATCAAGACCATTCCCACCTTCTTTAACCGATTTACCAAAATCAAAATCAATTTTCTGCCCAGTCATGGCACCTTGATTGAAGTTGAAAGCATTGGTTCCTGGAACTTCTTCTTGAAGAACACCCTTCTGGTCAAACTTAAGTTTACCAGTGGCCATTTCAACCATTTCTCCAGCTTTTCCGTTAGCTGCATCAGCACCATCTACCATCGCATGATATTCCCATGTTCCAGCATCTGGAGATCTATTGAAGTAAAGAGTAATTAAACGTGCTTTACCTACAGAATCATAAACCGTCATTGAGTTATTAAAGTTAGAAGTCTTATCTGGATTTTTCGGATCAAAAGTTTTAGGCAATTCACGTGAATCTAAATTCATTGAAACCTTAACTTCAGATGTTGCAGTTGCTGGAATTGTTGTATTTCCAAGCTTAATGTTACCAAGTTTATTTGTTAATTGACCATCATCACCTGGTAGAAATCCGTTCACATGATACCCATCACCGTTAACTAGGAATCCTTCCTTATTAAAGTGGAATGAACCATCACGAGTATAACCTTTTCCTGGAGGAGCATCGATACTGAAGAAGCCGTTACCGTTAATCGCAAGATCTGTAATACTTTGTGTTCTAGCAACTGTACCTTGAGTGAACATTGACTTTACGTGAGCAAGTTTTGTACCTGAACCAACTTGGTCACCACCATCGATACCTTTAAGTGAGTTTGCAAGCATATCCTGGAATTCAGCTCGTGAGCTTTTAAATCCATTTGTACCTGCGTTAGCGATGTTATCACCGATAACTGCCATTGACTGACCAGCAGCATTTAGACCAGTAACACCGATGTTAAACGAAGAAAGAATACTCATCTGTCCCTCCTAGACGCTGGCGAGGGGATTTAAGCACTACAGGCTTTCATCCATGGCTTCCAGAAAAGGACCAGCCACCTCAACCAAAATTAATAATAAAACACTATGTTCCTCTGCTACTCCAAAGCAGATTTACATCATAAAAATTGTCGAATCGATTTTAGTAAATACGTTTTCGTTCATGTTGTTTTTATCCACAGCCGTTACAACGGTGTTCTTATCAACATCTACGACATAAGCCGCTTTGTTGGTAATCACAAGTGAATCATGTCCGCCTTTTGCACGTAACTTACCCATCGCTTCTTTAAGCTTCATGTACTCATTTCCATCAAGCTCAATATTTCTCTCTTGCAATCTTTTCACTGCATGAGTTGAAACGTTAACTTCCGGACCGATGTCTTTTTTAGTGACCTGAGGCTGAAGTAACTCATGGTCCATCAATCCCTTGAACTCACTTGCTTGTCCCTTTTTAAGCGTGTTCGCTTGCTCTGCCTTCTGAACATCAGAAGGTAAAGACGACACGTTAGGGATTAAAAATGAATTCACTTTGCTCATACTATTCGTAAATTCCTGCGTTCTCAGAGTAAGCATTCATTGCTTGCTGTGTTGGAACACTCTTCGCATTTACTGCGTTACTATTTAATTGTATCGAACCATTCTGCCCCGACAACACGGCATTATTTGCTGAGTGTGTCGGCGCATCTGCAGTATGAAAACTTTGAACATCACGAAGGAAAACTTTTTGACCGTTTACTGTTAAAACTGGTTCACCTTCATCAAAGTTAACAGACTGAACGATACCTGTTGCTTCAGTCTTCGCTAGAACTTCGTTACCTAAATTGTCCCAAGCTTTCACTTGTGCCTTATAAGTACCTTTAGCTGCTGGCGAACCATCAAGAGCAACACCATCCCAAGTTACTTGGTGAGAACCTTGTGACATTCCATCCTTCCAGATTTCTCCCATGATGTTATTCTTTTCATCTAGTACGCGAACCATCACTTTAGATGCATCCCCATCTAGTTTAAAAAGAACGTCACCCGGATCTCCAGAATTTTTAAGACTGATCGAAGAACCACCTGTAACAACTTTCTTTCCAACAAAAGATGCAGCGTAAAATTTATCTTCGATGTTTTTCGTTTTGTTAACATCATCAAATTTTTTATTGAGGTTTGACAGCTGCTCAAGTTGAGAAAACTGTGCAAGCTCCCCAGTCATTTTACTCTGATCCATTGGATTCATAGGATCTTGGTGTTGAAGCTGATAACTAAGAAGCTTCAAAAACTCTTCCTTGCCCATCTGATTATGAGGACCTTCTTTAAAGAGATCATTCTTAGGCTTGTAACCAGTGGCCTGGTTAATGATCGCTTCATTGATTTGTTCATCAGATTTTCCACCACTCAAAGAGCGAGGCCCCATCGTCACTTGACGATACTGCATTTCTTGAGAAGTAACTGGGCGTCCAATTTCAGGCATTATGCTGCTTCCTGGTTAAGAAGTTTCCATAAATCCTGTCGACGATCTTGCTCATGACGACGCTGGTTCTGTTCAGAACCAAACTGTCTTTCAGAACCTTGTTGGTTTTTTCCAGACTGAGAGCCGAAATCAAAATCATTCTTCGCTGTTTGTGATGGAGTATCAACTTTCAGGTCAGAAATATTTAATCCCGCTGTCGTTAAATGCGAAAAAAGATCTTTCGAGTTTTGTTGAAAGAAATTTTTCCCATCCGCTGAGTGAGTACCAATATTGATCGCTACAGATTCTTGATTGAGACCTGACTTACTAACCGTGATGTCAATCATTCCTAGTTCTTCATGATTCACACGCATGTTAACAGTTGGCTCTTTCGCTGCCTTCGCCTGAACGACGTAGTCAGTGATTTGCCCCATGATCTCACTAGAGTCTGATGATTTGATGTGATTCATATCAAAGACTTTCGCAGGAGCTTGGGTTTCTGAACTTTGCTGTAGCTTAGGCTCATTAGACTGAAGTCCAAGAATGAATTGTTGTGAATTCATCGATGAACCTTCTTTTGAGGCAAGATCTTTAACGACTTGAGTTTCGTTAAGTCCAGCTTCAAGAGAAATCTTCTGTTGCTGATTTGGAACGACTTTCATTCCATAAGCATTTGAAAAGTTCTTCTTCGCGGCAAGATTCTTGTTTGCAACAAAATCTTCGTTTGTCATTAATTGTGGATCAATTTCTGACTTAGCGAGATCAATTGCGGGATTCCTGCCTTGAATAGGGTTGATGTTTGTGAAGGCTTCTGACTTCATGATCGACTGATCAGCGTTCATCGACTTCATCATCACAACCGGAGCTGTTCCCAACGCTGCTGCTTTTAGGATTTCCGGATTAACTTTTGCTGACTTCAGAAGTTCTGGGTCAACTTTCGCCGACTTTAGAAGTTCTGGGTCAACTTTCGCCGACTTTAGAAGTTCTGGGTCAACTTTCGCCGACTTTAGAAGTTCTGGGTCAATTTTAGTTAACGTTGATTCTGCAGCCTTTTCACCTCTTAGGGATTTCAGGGTCGCAGGATCAACTTGTGTTGCCTTAAGTCCTGCCTCATCGATTTGAGGAGTCTTAAGCATGGCCTGTTCGATCTGGGCTTGGAGCTCTCCAGAAACTTCTGTATTGGCCGTTGATAATTCTAAAACTTGAGCATCTGTCAGAGGCTGTGCCGCAACTTCACCTGTTTTTGGGCCCACGAGCTTCTCTACACCTTTAGTGAGAGCGGGATCAAAAACTTTTGGAGAAATTGTTTCAGTAGCGCCGTTAGGTTGAACTAACGAAGATGGAAGTTCCATCATCTGCTCAAGAGAAATTTCAACCGGCTTTACATTCGTCTCAGTTTCATTGATCTGAGACTTAAGCTCTGTAGCAAACTCTTCAGCTTTCTCCGAACCTTTGGCCTGTTTCGTCTTAGGCGCTTGACCATTCGAATGAACTTCAGAGCGTGCAACTTTTGGTTGCACAGTCTTCGGTGTCTCGACTGGTTTAGGTTGTGGTGCTTGAATCATTTGTTCCTTTCACTTTGTAAGTGGTCCTACAGATATTATTCCATATGTCACACTTAATTTTGAAGCCGGGCAATACTTTCCAAAATACTTTAGGTATTTTTTTGAGCGGCAAAATTTACCTATTTCAAGGAGACTGGATTGTTTAAGATGTGATGCTTTTCTAATTATTAATAAAGTAAATGTGTCAGAAAAAAGAAACTTTAAAATAAAATCGTTATTTTTTCATTAAAAGATACTGCTTTTGTAATTTGGCAGAAGTTTCTTTATTCATAAAATTAAAAATCTTAGAAGCTTTTTTTGGCTCTAGGACTTGAAGAATCTTGACTGCGATCTCGGGGTCCTGAACAGTCAGAACTTCAGAGGCTTTTTCAGGCTTCATGTTTGAAACCATCTCAACCAACTGTCCAATGCGCCCTTTTGATTCGTCATCATTTTTTTCAATGCAACCAATGAAGCTTTTTTGTTTCTCTGAAAGATCAGTGTATTTTTTTGCAACTTCGTTCTCAGAAACTTTAATCGCATCATGCTGCTTTTGAAGTTCGAGCTCTTTTATTTTTAATTTCTCTTCTTTGTCTAAAAGTTCTTTCGTGAGCTCCGAGACAGATTTATTCTTAATTGTTTCAACTTTCTTTTTAACTTCCTCATTAACCTTTTTTATAAACTCTTCTTCGGTATAAGTTTTAGCGAAGACGACTGGAGAAATTAAAATGGTAAACAAAGCAATATATGATTTCATTACTAAACCTTCTTATCTTTAAATTGAAGCCAAGTCTGAGTCTGTTCTTCGACCTTCTGATCAATCTCTTTATTAAGAGCTTTTCTATACTCTTGAAAGTCTTTTTCTTTCAGATTATCCATAACTTTAAGATCGCCTCTGAGTTGAGCGAGTTCCATCTTCTTATCAGCAATAAGCTCTTCTTGTTTTTTTTTATCTCTTTCAAGAAGATTAATGTTTTGATCTTTAGCTCCTATAAGCATCGGAAAAGCATTAATCTGACTTCCCTTGGCACCATTTTTAAGCGCACCTTCTTGGATCTCGTAGTACTTATTAATTTCTGATTTTTCGTGACTTATTTGATCTTCAATTTTATTTAAATAAAGAATAAGCTGACCAAGTTCCATTCGACAGTTTTCTTCTTTTAACTTTCTTAGTTTTAAAACGGCTTCGAGCCTAAAAGCATACTTTTTCATATTTATCTAAAATTAGGGTCGATCGCTTTTTCTGCTTTGCGAGCAACCTCTAACATTCGATCAAAAAGTTCTTCAATCGTAAAAGCTTCTTCCACCTGCTGTCTTAATAGATTAATGAGATCATCATAAATAACAATCGCTTTATCTACCTTAGGGTTAGATCCTCTAGTATAGGCCCCCACTGTAATAAGATCTTCTGACTCCTTGTAAGCCGCTAATAAATCTCTTAAGTGAGAAGCTACAATTTTATGCTCTTTTGTTGCTACCTTAGGCATAACCCTTGAAATTGATGCTAAAATATCAATCGCTGGGTAATGATTTCGTGCCGCCAACTGACGTGATAATACAATGTGGCCATCGGAAATACCCCGTACAGCATCAGCAATCGGTTCATCCATATCTCCCCCTTCGACGAGGACAGTATAGATTCCAGTTATAGATCCCGCCCCTTTTTTTGTTCCTGCTCTTTCCATTAATTTTGGAAGTTTTGCAAAAACTGAAGGCGTATACCCTTTTTGTCCTGGTGGCTCTCCAGTTGAGAGAGCGATTTCTCGATTGGCCATCGCAAATCGCGTGATGGAATCCATCATGAGAAGAACATCCTCACCCTGATCACGGAAGTATTCTGCTATCGTTGTTGCTGTATACGCCGCCTTCGTACGGATAAGAGCCGATGTATCAGAAGTTGCGACGACAACCACTGACCTTTTTAATCCCTCTTCACCTAAGTCAGATTGAATAAATTCTAAAACCTCACGACCGCGCTCACCTATCAGAGCAATGACGTTAATATCTGCATTGGTATTTCTAGCTATCATACCCATGAGAACTGACTTACCAACTCCAGACCCCGCCATAATCGCAAGACGCTGACCCTTCCCGGCGGTAATGAAACAATTAATCGAATTAATTCCTGTATCAAGTGCTTCACGGATTGGTGGCCGATCAAGAGGATTCAGTGGAACTCCAAAAATAGATCTCTTTTCAAACGGTCCACCAATTGGACCTTTTCCATCAAGTGGATTCCCTTGAAAATCAATCACTCTTCCTAGCATATTTGACGAAATATTGATTTCAGTAACAATGTCTTTTAAGTGAATTTTTGTTTCAGAATTAATACCAGAGATTTCATCGTAGGGCATGACCATACAATTCTGTCCCTGAATTGCAACAACTTCACCAAGAGATCGCTCACCATTTTCAGCAACAAATTCTACGTTAGACCCAAGAACAGCTTTAGGAACGGATGCCTCGTAAACCATTCCGCGTGAACCTAGAATTTTTCCAATTTTCTCAAAAGGAATACGAGTCTCGATATGCTTTAAAATTTGAGATAGACCCAAACTATTCATTAGAAGTGACCTGTTCAAAGATCTTATCTATATTTCGAAAGACTCCTTCCATAGACCCATCTATCAAACCATTTTCACTTTCAAGAATGATACCTGGATGAATGATTTCAGGAACGATTTCAACTCTAATGTTTGTTAGCTGGCCTAAACGACTCTCAACGAGTTGAATAACTTCAGGCATATGAGCAAAATTAGCTTGTCCAACTTTAACTATAAGATTTTTTCTGGCGTTTAACTCTAAAATCAGTTTTTCTAAAAGACTTTCAAGATAGGTTTTTTCATTTATTTCCTTCAATAGAATCCATTTTGTGAATCTTTTGATGAATTCATAAACCTCTTGTTTATTGTTTTCTAAAATTTTATCCGACTGAGAATTAACCTTTGAAATCACTTCATCTAAATCTTCAATTCTTTTGAGAAGAGTTTCTTGAAATTCATTTTGAGCAGCTTCACGACCTTCGTTCTGGCCCCGCTCAATTCCTTCCTTATAGGCTTCCTCATACGCAGCATCTAATCTGCGTTTAACTTCTTCTTGAATTCTTTGTTCAAGATCATTTTGCTCTTGTCTTGATAGACCTCTATAATCACGAACAATATCATCAATTTTAAAGTTATTTTTTTTCGCAAATTTTCTTTCGGTACGAATATCTTCCTCTGAAACATTTATATCAGAGATGGATTCACCTTGAAGAGTTTTAAATTCAAAAGGCTTAAGCTGGGTTTGCTGAACGACATGAGTGCTTTGCAAATCTGAGAACTGAAAAGGCTTAATTTCAGTGATACGAAATTTTTCCATTGAGTCAGTCCCCTATTAAACGAAGGCGTCGCCATCTCCACCGCGTGAGATGAGAGCTTTACCTTTAGATTCAAGATCTTTAAGCTGCATAACAATATCTTGCTGAGCTTTTTCAACGTCAGATATCTTAGTAGGTCCCATGGCCTCAAGGTCTTCTCTAAGAAGAGTCGCCGCACGGTTAGACATGTTCTTAAAGAGTTTCGTTCTGACATCTTCTGGTGCTGTTTTAAGGGCGATAACAAGTTTTGTATTATCAACAACCTTAAGGAGCTCTTGAACACCTCGATCATCAACAAAAATAATATCCTCGAAGACAAACATGAGTTTTCTAATTTCTTCAGCAAGTTCAGGATCTTTTTCTTCAACTCTCGCCATGATGTTTTTCTCAGAGTTTTTATCCATAAGATTAAGCATATCAGCGATTGGTTCAACACCACCAAGCTGTTGAGTATCAATTGAGCCAAGAGTAGAAAGTTCAGTTTTAAGGACATCGTCCAACTGAGCAATAAGTTCAGGGGAAACGAAATCAAGATTCGCTACTCGCAGAACAACTTCCGCCTGTAGGCCCTCTGGAAGTTTACGAAGGACATCCACTTTTTTCTCAACTGGTAAGTGTGCGCAGATGAGAGCAATTGTTTGAGGATGTTCATTTATAAGAAAGTTCGCTAATGTTCTTGTATCAACAAGCTCTAAAGACTCAAGAGTGTTGGCATTTGCAACGTCGACAATTTGCCCAAGTAATTGCTTTGCTCTGTCTTCACCAAGAGTCCCAAGAATAAAATCTCGGCCTTTATTCTCAGAAAATAGAAGATCACTATCTTCATTAAGTGATGAGAAGAATTCCTCAAGAACTTTTTTCACCATCCATATCGGAGATTTTGAAAGACCAGACATGGTGTTAATCATTCTTTTAACATCGTTATCTTTCATGTGTTTAAATACAAGTTTTGTTGTAGTCGGACCAAGTGCCGAAAGAAGGATCGCTGCCTTTTCCTGACCAGACAGTAAAGCGTACTGAACATCAGGTTCTAGAGCTTTTTTTTCTTCTGCCACTTGCAACTCCTACTTAAGCAATCTCTTTATGAGCATCTGACGAGTGAATCATTTCATGAACAACTTGGGCAGCTTTGCCTGGATTTGCTTCAATTAATGAAATTATTCTTTCTCTCAACATGTTACCTTCGATTTTCTCAGGATTAAGTTTGTCCTCAATTGAAGGAAGTACATCCTCAAGTCCCGGTAGGCGTTGGTTCGCCTGAATTTTTTCTAATTCCTCAATTGTTTTTGGTAAGAAGTCCTCAATTGACTCCACAGAATTCTCTGTAAGCCACTGGATGAATGGACGAACAACCAAGAAGAAGAATAATGAAATTATAGCACCAATCATCAAATATTTTGTGATGTTTTTCATAAGTTCACGATTTTCTCGTGCTCTCATGATGGCTTCCATTTCTGAAAGATCTTCTTTCGCAAATTCCATATTTTTAATAACTAACTTATCGCCACGGGTCTGATTAATCCCAAGGGAAGAACCCACAATTTGAGAGAAATTGTTTAACTCTTCTTGTGTCCATGCTTGGTACTTTGTAACAGTGACACCATCGTCATTAACTGTAGGGGCGCCGTCTTTGCCTAAAACTGGAACTTTCTTTCCATCAACCATTACAGCGACGGAAATATTTGAGATTTCTGCGGTTGGCTTCTTTGACTTTGTAACAACAGTTGGCACGGCCATATTTCGTGTTACGAGTGACTTATCGACATCATTGCGTGTTTCAGGCACACTTGGCTGTGGAGCTTCTCCAGGAAGATTCGAGCGTGCTCCAGGAATCCCTTGCGGTGATGGACGAACGCCAACCATTTTCTGCTCATTTCTAACTTCAGAAACGACCGCAGCATTTTCCGAATCATAGGACGTTTGAGTTTCAACTTTTTCAGTAAAGTCCATCTTAATGGCAACTTTAGCGATGACTTTACCTTCCCCAATAACTCTAGAGAGAATTTCTTCAACTTTCTTTTCGTATTGAGAGTTTAATTTAGTTTCAAGAGCAATGCGATTAGCTGTCTCGGTAGACATTGAATCGCCATCGTTTTCAGATAGTTTTTTACCACGAGAGTCAATAACCACAACATGATGAGACCTCATGCCGTCAACTGATGAACTTACTAGAGACTGAATCCCTTTGATCTCATCACCAGTCATGGTTACACCACGCTCAACATCTAAAACCACAGAAGCACTTGGTGGTTTTCTCTCAGAAACAAATGGAGACGATTCCGGAATCGAAAGGTGAATACGAGCACGAGTGACACCTTTAATGTGCATGATCGTCTTAACAAGTTCTCCCTCGAGTGCTCTTTGTTTATTAATTTTTTGAACAAATGAAGTTGTTCCGAAAGCTTGCTTATCAAAAACTTCGTAACCAACCGTTCCTGTAAAGTTAACACCTTTTTTAGCAATTTCTAGTCGCCAGATTTCAACTTGATCCTCAGGAACCATGATGGTTTTGCCATCATCTTTAACTTGATAATTAATCTTACCTTCTTCAAGCATTCTTGCGATGACAGCTGAATCATCTTTAGTAAGATCAGTGTAGAGGACTTTGTAATCAGTCTTTCCAGACCAAACAATAATCCCAACCATGGTGGCAACGAGAAGACCTGCCATAATGACGAGACCGATTCTTCTGGTCATGTCTAATGATCTGAAGAAGTCGACAAAGTTCTGAAGAGTTTGTGTAAAAAAGCTATTCAAAGAATCCTCCTGATTCTGATTTGATCATCATCCTAATGATCAGATCTGCATCTTCATAATTTCACGATAAGCATCCAATACCTTTGTACGTATCTGATTCATCATCTTGAAAGATATTTCTGCTTTCTCTACTGCAAGTAACGTTTCATGCAAGTTTTGACTTTCACCACTTGCAAGTTTTTCCATTGAAATATTCGCGTCTTGTTGTAGAGAGTTCACTTTGCTAATTGATTCTTGTAAAAATTCACCAAAAGACTGTCCCGCTTCAGACGTTCCTTCGATTCCAGGGGATTTAATATCAAACCCAGAGGCCATGTCGTTATCGACTTTACGGCTCCATCCCTTTGCGTCTGCGTTACCAAGAGTTTGCTGAAAACTCCCTATGTCCTTAATGGCCATTAGTTACCTCTTCCGATTTCAAGCGTTTTCATCGCCATTTGTTTCGTCGTATTAATTGCCGTGACGTTCGATTCGTAAGCTCTTTGGGCCTCAATCATATTTGCCATTTCAACCATGGGGTTAATATCTGGCATCGCCACGTATCCTTCAGCATTGGCATCTGGATGAGACGGGTCGTGCTTATAAACAACCTTATCTGAATGAACAACTTCTGTTGCATGAACAGTTTGAGCGTTCTCAGCTAACTCACCTTCTAAAATTTCAGAGAAAGCTTCTCTCGCTGGCTCTGATCCAAAAACAACTTCTTTACGACGATAAGGTCCACCTTCAGCAGTTCTTGTTGTTTGAGCATTAGCAATATTTGAAGAATGAGCTTCCATTCTTTTTCTCTGCGCTGCTAACCCACTTGAAGAAATTCTAAGAGACGAGAGTAAATCCATTTAACTACCCCTTACTTCTCAGAGTTGATGGCGTACTTCATTAGTCCCATCTTCTTGTTAATCAACTGAACAAGTGTATCGTACATCAGCTTGTTCTCTGCCATCTTCGCCATTTCAGCTTCGACGTCCACTGTGTTTCCATTTTCAGAAACAACTCCATTCGGGTCGTCATAAATTTCAGGCTCTAAGTTATTGAAGCCACCATTACCAACATTATGATGTCGCTCATCCGTGACACCCATCTGCATCTGACCATCTACATCCAAAGCACGTGCCAACGCTTCTTCGAAATCCATCTTCTTGGCCTTAAAGCCAGGAGTGTTGGCATTGGCGACGTTAGATGAAATGAGTTCTTGTCTCATCTCACGGAAATTCAACGCCGTCGTTAATGCTTTTAATGTTTTGTCACTCACTTCCATCGTGATGGCCTCAATAAATAGATCTTTCTATTAACGTAAATTAACAAAATAGCTTGAACCTTCTGATCTGTACTCATTGATTTTATTTCTCAAAGTACGGATAGAAACACCTAAAATCTTTGCTGCTTGAGTTCTGTTTTCTGATGTGTAGACAAGAGCTTTTTTAATCAAAAGCTTCTCAGCATCTTTTAGTGACATAAGCTTAAGTCCATCTTCATCAGTTTCAACAGATGTAAACTCAACTTTACGCTCACCTTTTTCAATCGCTTGAACATCAAGAGTTTTACCATCCATATTGTTCAGCGTTTTACGAATAAAAGATCTTAATTCATGAAGATTGTTATTCCAGTTATAATCAGTAAGTTTGCGAGCAGCATCTGAACAAAGAGAAATATCGCCAGCATCATTTTCTGTGGCATACTCCTCAATGAAGTGACGAGCGATTAACTCCACGTCTGTTCCTCTTTCACGTAGAGAGATCATATCGATCTGCGCTCCGCTGAAGTAAGTATAAAGTGCACGTGAGAACTTTCCTGCACCTACAAGCTTCGAAAGATTTTTTGAAGTTGTAGCAAGAATGCGAACGTCTAACTCGTAATCCGGTAGCTCTTGAAGAATAGTATATAGGCGTTTCTGAAAATTTTCATCCAGTGCGTCAATGTTGGCAAATATTACCGTACCACCGTTGGCAAGTTCTATGACGCCACGATTGAACTTTCCAGATTGATCGTCCCTATATCCAAGAACAATTTTTTCAACTGTCTGAGAATCGTTTGTACAGTCAACGATCTCAATACGAGCATTCTTTCGAACTGAGTTGTTGTGGATGTAAGCACCTAGTGCTTTTTTTCCAGAACCAGCTTCTCCAGAGATGAGGACCGGAGTCTTTGTAACGGCCACATTACGTGCCGTCTCAAGAGCGATGTTGAATTTTGGGTGATTGCCTACGAGTACTAAACCTTGAGATAACATTAGACCTCCTGTCCGTTGTTAGTTGGTTTTTCAATTATAAATTTTTTTCTACCAATTCCAGTGTTGCTAATTCACTTCTACACATTTCTTTTATATGAGAAGGAACATCTTTATCATTTGTTAAAACACTAAATACCTCACGCCCTTCTGGCACTTTGGCATTCTTAATTAATGATAATCCATAAAGGTAACTAATACGTGAGCTGTAAGGAGATTTTTGAAATTTTTCCCTGAAAGCTTTTGTCATATTTTCAAGCTCCTTCCATTCTGGATTACCTTCACCCGCATAGGCTTCTATGAGGAGGTAATTGATTCGCTCGGAAATATTCAAGATCGGTGCCGACTTTGACTGAACGATGTCATTATTCAGGGCCTTCACCACAGTTTTAAATCTTTCTTGGTCTTTCAATTGATACAAAGACTCTACGTAACCCATTAAAAGATCAGCTGTTTGTCTGGGAGTTAGTTGATTTTTAGGATTTTGTTTTATCAACACTTTTTCAAATTCCCCAATCGCATCGGAGTATCTTTTTTGATGAAAATGAACCAATCCCTGGTAGTAAGGGTAGTTAAGTGAGTCCCTAAGTGACACTGGATATGAGGCCAACTTGGCTTCGGCCTCAGACCAATTTGAATCTGACACCATTCTAAGAAGACTTAACTCTTCTATCATTTGAGAAAGATCTGTTTTCTTAATCCTATCTACCCATACTGGAAAGGTTCTTTCTTCTTGATCTTGAACAGATTTAAAACTGGCAAGAGCACGATCGAAACTTTTATAGAGACCAATTTTTAGGAATGAATCGCAAACAACAAAATTCATGTATAGATTCTTGGCCACTTTAGTTTCATACTTATCTTTGTAGACTTCCCAAATTTTAACGACTTTTGAATAGTCTTCTTTAAGATACGAGTCCTGAATCATTCCATAGATGACTTCAGCTCCATCTCCATCAAACACTCTTCTCTCAGCAGGTCTCAAAGAGTCCTGAGGAAGTGACGTAAGATAAGTCAGTGCCGCATCGTAATTTTTGGTAGAAATAAGAAGCCTTAGACGGACAAGCCATAAAAGTTTTTTAAGATCTTGATTCATTGCCTTTGTTTCATCAGGAGACTGCTCTAAGAAAATTTCGACCTCTTTATCCTCTGGACCAGGTTTTAACTTTCTATTTACTCTCATAGCAACATAACGAAGTTTCGCTTCATATCTGATTTCTGGAGAAGTGGAGCGATCGATGGCGTTCTTATAAAGTAGTAAATTTTCAGAGGCTGATTTATCTAAGAGTTCATAAGAGAGTGCTAGTCTTAAACGAGCATGAGGAGCATAAAGAAGGTAGGAATAGGAGGATAAAAATTCATCATAGATTTTTGAAGCGGACTCATAGTCTGCTAATCGAAATAAACTTTCCCCCACGTTGTAAAGAAGAGTCGGATGAATGGGTTTAGCGAGAGATTTTTCAACCGACTTGTATCGTTTTACAAGCTCTTTGGTATCACCTCGAGAAAGCATAGCAAAGCTCATATAGGCCATACTCATTTGAGGCGGAAGTATGTTTTCAATTTTCTTATTCTCTCTTAAGAAGCTCTCAATCTTATCAACTTGGCGAAGCTCTGCTAAGCAGTGGAGAATCGTAAGCGCAGATTGAATCGTTAATGTTTGATCGAACTCGCCTCTCGCCTCAACGTAAAGTTCTTTCGCTAGTTCCAAAGTTCTAAGATTATCTTTAAGATCAACGTGATACTGAATTAAGTATCTTAAAACAGATGACTTTAATTCATAATCTTTAGTCATATCTTTAATGTTACCAAGAATCACCATCGCCGACTGAGTAAGCCCACGATTAGGCCTTGCGATGTTGCCCTTCAAAAGGGCATTTACCTTGAGAAATTCGTTCGTTATAAAATTAGCATCTCTACCGTATTTTTTATCATAGAGGGTGATGGACTTATTCATTAGTCCCCACTTCTCTTCACGATAAAAATTAATTGAAAGCTGCATGTGAGCTTCTTTAGCGTCATCCAAATTATCCCGATCTTTAATTGGGTAAAGAGAATCAGGAATTTTTGCATTAAGATTAATGTCTTTCTCTAGTTGAGGAATCATGGGCCCATAATCCCAAATAAAACTAGCGCCGTATCTAAAGTCCCTATATTCAGGATTAACCTGTTTTTCGTTAGCTGCCTCTTGAGTGGCAAGAACCACGGGAAGGATCGCACTTTTTTGAATCAACGCAACAGGGGCTTTCGTTGCTGCCTTCTTATTCAGTAGACTTGGTTTTTTTTCCTCAACAGGAACAGGAAGTGGCTTTTGTAGGGCAGCTGTTTTCTCTGTAATCAGATCAGTGTTAATCCAAAAGTCTAAAATGTATTTTTTATCTGCATCTCTATAAAAAGAGAAAAGCTCAACTGATGGATCCTTAAGTTTTACAGTAATTGTGGCAGGTTTTGCCGGAAAGTTGTCTTTTGAGTAATTGACTCTGTCGATATATTGACTGTTGAAAGTCATTTTAGCGACCTCTGCAGACATTGCTTCAAACATTTCGAGATTAACTGTCTCAATAAAGAGTGTCTGATCTTTTTTAACAATAAAAAACTGATCTCTTGGAACAGTCAGGTTCCAGCGAAGATGAGTCTTAAGATTTTCCTGATTAATTATATCAGCTATAGCCAGGGAGGCAGTGAGAGCACTGATGAAAATGAGAATAATAATGAGTCTAACTAACTTTATCATCCGTGAAGACTTCCTGTTTTCACTTTTTAAAAATAGGTTTGAACTCATCATGAGGTCAAATTTTCCTACTTCATTCAGTTTAACTTACTTTTAGATTTGGAAAAGAACAAATTTACCTATCGGCAAAAAATTCCAGTCGAAGCTTTGACACTTTCCTTATACCCATAATCATAACAATAACTTAAAATAGAAGAGATAAATTACCTGTTAAAATTGGTTTATTATGAAGTTCTGGCCCGTCATTCTTCTTCTTACTGGCTGCTCACTATTTATAAGTGGCCCTGATCAACCCAAAACAGCTAAAAACACTCGCTACATAATCACTTATTTGAAAACTGATTGGTTTCAAAAAATAGATAATAAGTCTGATTATGTTTTTGAAAATGCAAAAGATGCGAGAATTTTTTTATCCAATAGTTTTTGTGACGAATTTCAAGAACAGAAATTAGACCTATTGGCGAAAAAAATTTTTGATAATATAAAAGATTTTAAATTAAAAAAGTCTCAATACATCACCTTTAAAGATCGAGAAGCCTTTAAAGGTGAAGGTGATGGGTTTGTTGATGGTGTGAAAGTTCACCTGATTTTAATGAATACGAGAAGAAATAATTGTTATTTTGATTTCATTTCTATTACTCCATCAAAGGTTTTACCAGATTCAACATCCTTCGATGAGTTCTTAAACTCTGTGGAGTTTAAATGACCTTCAATTCAATTAAAAATGACATGAAGGTTATAGGGGAAATCATCATACTCTTTAAAGATACCGTCCGATGTCTCTTTTCTAGACCCTTTTATTTAGGAAGACTTTGGGAACAAATTGTTCACCTCGGTATAGAGTCCCTTTCAATTACTATAGTTATTGGAGTTGTCACAGGTTTAGTGATGACGCTTCAATTTGGTTATGGTCTTGAAAAATTTGGTGGCACACTTTACGTGCCTGCCATCGTGTCTCTTTCTATCATGCGCGAACTTGCTCCCATATTCACATCCCTACTCATTGCAGGCCGAATAGGGTCTGGTATCAGTGCAGAAATTGGGGCGATGAATGTCACCCAACAAATTGATGCCATCCGCGCCCTCGGAACAAATCCGCTACGTGTTTTAGTCGTACCTAGGCTTGTTGCGAGCATGATCTCTCTTCCCCTTTTGGCGACTCTTTCGGCCTTTATGGGAATTTTAGGTGGATTAGTTATTGCTTACGTTGAATTTAATATTCCAGCGGGTTTTTATCTTAATAAAGTACTTTCAACCATTACAATTAGTGATGTGTTTGGAGCCATGTTCAAGTGCGCTTTCTTCGGAATCATTATTTCTATCCTAGCCTGCTACAGGGGTTTTAAGACCAGAGAAGGAACAAGAGGAGTTGGGTCATCTGCCAAGTGGGTTGTCGTCAGGGCCTCTATCGTGATTCTAATCTCTGACTTCTTTTTAAGTAAACTTCTCATTTTAATGTTTGATTAACTTTATGAAAAAAATTTTAGAAATAAAAAACTTAGTCAAAAGCTTCAAAGATAAAGAAATTCACAAAGACATTTCTTTTGATTTAAAGGCAGGAGAAACAATCGGGCTTCTTGGACCCTCAGGAACTGGGAAATCTGTTTTACTTCGATCTATTATAGGCCTTGAGGAGATTGATCAAGGTGAAATCTATTTTCATGGAAAGAGAATAGATCTTTTAACTGAGGAAGAATTGTATCCGATAAGAACCAAGATTTCTTACGCATTTCAAAATGGGGCCTTATTTGATTCAGACACTGTCTTTGAGAATGTGGCCTATCCGCTTTTTGAACACACGAAGCTCTCAGAAAAAGAAATAGAGTTAAAAGTAGTAGAAAGCCTGAAAATTGTTAATTTAGAAAATTCTCTAGAGCTTATGCCATCAGATCTATCTGGAGGTATGCAAAAAAGAGTTGGTTTAGCTAGGGCGATGGTTCTTGATCCGGAAATCCTTCTTTATGATGAACCAACGGCTGGACTAGATCCGTCTAATATTGAAACAGTTGTAGAGGTTATTAGAAAATTCAAAGCGAAGGGAATTTCAGGTATTTTTGTGACCCATGATATCCCCACTGCCAAAAAAATATGCGATAGGATACTTATACTAAAATCTGGTAAAATAGCCTTTAATGGTTCAGTTGAAGAGTTTGAGAATAGTACCGATACATATGTTCAGACTTTCTTAAGCGGACAATAAGGATTTTTCATGCGCACGAGAGAAAAAGATCAAAAAAATTTCACCAAAGTTGGGATCTTTATTTCAGCCCTAACTATTATCGTCATGATCATCGTGGCAAGCATTGGAAAAGAAAGTTCTCTCTTTGAATCGAAAATCACTATTAAGGCCCGTGTTCCTAATGTTTCGAACCTAAAAGTTGGCTCTTACGTTGAACTCAAAGGGATTAGAATAGGAACTGTTACGGAAATTTTTATTGCCTCGGACGATGAAGTCGAGATTTCGATGAAGATTCTCAACAAAGAACTTCGCTGGATTAAGAAGGATTCAAAGATAACTATTTCTAACGCTGGGCTTGTGGGAGATAAGTTTGTCGAGATTTATAAGGGCTCAAAAGAATCAGGATCTTTTAATCCAAATCAAGATGTTCTTCTTTCTGAGGAAGTCACTGATTTACGAAAAATCATGAATCAAGGTGATGCCATTGCAAAACTAACGGAAAACGTGCTTTTTAAATTAGATAATATTTTAATTCAAATTGGTGATGGTCAAAAAATTATTGAAACTTTCAATTCTATGAATAAGTCAGCTTCACACATGGAACATATTACAACTGAACTTAAAAGAGCGCAGCTTGGAGAAGTGGTACAAAATCTCAATCGAGCGTCTTCGTCTTTAGACAGAGTTCTTAATCAAGTTGAGAATGGCCCAGGGACTATGCACTCACTTATTTATGATGAGAGTGTTCATGATGACATGCGATCTGTTCTAGGTGGGGCCCAAAGAAATAAAACAATAAAATACTTTATACGAGAATCAATAAAGAAGTCTGAGATCAGGAAACCTCAGGAAGATTAATTAATAATCTTAAGGCCCAAAACTAAAATAGTGAGCATGATAAAGCTTACCCAGAGTACAGAGTTCATTCTAATTCTCCATGTTATTTAAATTAAAAAACATCAGAGCTTCCGTCAAAGGTGCTTTTTGACACTGATGACACAAATAAAAGTTAGATTTTGCTCAAAAAAAAGGCCCCAAGAAAGGGGCCTTAGATTACATTTCTAGATTTTTCTTTTTCATTTTCTCAATCAAGGTCGTCCTATTAAGAGCTAACAACTTTGAGGCCTGGTTCTTATTGCCACCAGTTCGGTTCATTGCTTGCCTAATCAGTGAATCCTCAATGTCAGAAAGGATCTGCTTGAGATCAACACCAGGTTCAGGAAGCTCAAATAAAGTTTTGTAGTGATTGGTTGCAAGAGGATTTGAGCGGAAAATCTTCGCCGGAAGATCTTCAGGAAGAATTTCGTTTCCTCCGCGCAGAATCACTAATCTCTCAATCACATTTTCAAGTTCACGCACATTTCCTGGCCAGTCGTAACCCATCAAGAGATCCATCGTTAATGAAGCAAAACTGATTTCATTAGATCGATCGGCAGAAACAAATCGATCAAGAAAATGAGAAATAAGTAGCGGAATATCTTCTCTTCTCTCTTTTAATGCCGGCATTTTAATAGGAATCACATTCAAGCGATAAAATAAGTCTTCGCGAAATTTCCCTTCACTTACAGCTTTTTCTAAATCTCGGTGAGTGGCCGCGATGACTCGAACATCTATTGGTAAGACCTCTGAAGAACCAACGGCTTCAATAACTCTTTCCTGGAGGACACGTAGAAGTTTAACCTGAAGAAGCTGAGGCATATCCCCAATTTCATCTAAGAATATTGTTCCATTTTGAGCGAGCTCAAAACGTCCCTTTCTGTTCGAGATAGCACCAGTAAAAGCACCTTTAATATGCCCAAATAGTTCACTCTCTAGAAGTTCACCTGGGATGGCCCCACAATTGACAGAAATACGATTATTCGTTGAGCGAGCAGAAAGCTTGTGGATAGCAGAAGCAACTAGCTCTTTACCTGTTCCAGAAGGTCCCATGATAAGAATCGTAGAGTCAGTTTTAGCGACCTTCTCAATTCTCTCAAAAACTTCTTTCATTGCTCTAGAGCGCCCTATCATGCCCTGAAATTGATCTTCTACATTTGGTCGATCAATTTTAAGTTTTGAGAGTGATCTTAATTTTGATGATTCATTAAAAACGCCCTCGCCCTCAGAGAGAATTTCTCTTGGTAAAATTGTAGCGAGTTTCGTTTGAAGTGCCTGAATGACTAGCTTTTTAAGATTTTCTAGCTCAAAAGGTTTTGTGAGGTAGTGAAAAACACCCTTTTTAGTGGCGGCGATTGCCGTCTCAATACTCGCAAATCCAGTCATCACGATCGAAACGAACTCAAAACCCTTGTCTTTAAGAATATCAATTAAAAGAAGCCCGTCAGAGCCCTGCTCAAGGCTAATATCAGTAATTAAGCAGAAGGGATCATCTTTGGGATGGTTCTTAGCAAAGTTCATGAGAAGGTCCTCAGAACTTGTGAACAGATGAACATTTAATTTGAGTGACTGTTCGAGATATTTTTTTAGACTCATTCCCAAAAGCTTGTCGTCTTCAACAATGATGATAGGTGGGAAGTTGTTCGCCTCTGACCCATCAAAAGTTTGATGTAGAAAATTGATATCGTCCATAGTTCCTCCGAGATCCTCAATTTACAATTGTAAAAGTCTTGGTGTCAATTTTTAGACCTCGAAATTCATTAGTAAAAACAAGTTATTAGACAGAAGTGTCAAATGTAAGACGATGTTAAATGGAATTTTGACGTATTTAAAATGACTTAGAAAATGAATGAATTAGGTAAAATAGTATAGATAAAATTTCTTTATTATTTTAACAGTCTTTTCTGGACCTCCGGCCCAAACATAAAAGCCCACACAAATCGTTCCAAAACTGGCAATCAAAAGACAGAAGAGAGACGAGAGTTTTTTCTTTTTTAACCAATACAAATAACCAAACTCAGCTCCGAGAACCATCAGTGGTACTGCCCAAAAAGGTGTATGGCGAGCGAGATAAAAAATTTCTTGCATAAAAAAAAAGGGCCTCTTTAAGAGGCCCTTCCTATAAAGGTTCTAAGAATAGTTTAGAACATTCCCTTCAATTTATCGACCATATCCAATCTTTCCCATGTGAAACCGTCTTTTGAGTTACGTCCAAAGTGTCCGTAAGCAGCTGTTTCAGAGTAAATAGGACGAAGAAGATCTAAGCGCTGAATAATGGCCTTAGGTCTCATATCGAAAAGCTCATTAATAGCAGCTGTAAGCTTCACTTCATCTACTTTTGAAGTCCCGAAAGTATCGATCAAGAGTGACATCGGACGAGCGACACCAATTGCGTAAGCAACCTGAACGAGTGCCTTTTCAGCTAGACCAGCGGCCACAACGTTCTTAGCAATATGACGAGCGGCATACGCTGCTGAACGGTCAACCTTTGATGGATCCTTCCCAGAAAAAGCTCCTCCACCGTGCGCCCCATGACCACCATAAGTATCAACGATGATTTTTCTTCCAGTTAGACCACAGTCTCCCATTGGCCCACCAATCACAAAGCGACCAGTAGGATTAATGAAGTATTTTGTATTCTTATCGATCAAATGAGCTGGAACAGTTTTCTTAATCACTTCTTCCATGACTCCTTCTTCGATTTGTTTCTGAGTCATGCTCTCAGCATGCTGAGTAGAAACCACGATGGCATCGATGCGAGAAAGTTTTCCATTGGTATATTGAGCAGTGACTTGAGTTTTACCATCTGCACGAAGATCCTTCAGAGTTCCATTGTGACGAACTTCAGAGAGTCTTTTAGCAAGTTTATGAGAAAGATCTATCGTCATCGGCATATACGAATCTGTTTCATTGATGGCATAACCAAACATGAGACCTTGGTCCCCGGCACCTTGATCAAGAAACTTTCCCTCACCTTCATTCACACCCATTGCGATATCCTGAGATTGCTTCCCAAGAGCGATTGTTACTCCGCAAGTGTTTGCATCGAACCCTTTATCAGAATGATCATAGCCAATTTTTTTAATCGTTTTACGGACAGTTTCATTGATATCAACATTTGCACCAGTTGTGACTTCACCAGCAACCACCACAAGACCTGTTGTAATAAGTGTTTCACACGCAACACGAGATTTTGGATCTTGAGTCAGCATGGCATCTAGTACGGCATCAGAAATCTGGTCAGCAATTTTATCCGGATGGCCCTCAGTTACTGATTCAGAGGTAAACATGTAATCTTTCAACATAGGTCGTGCTCCTGTGATATCTAAACAAATAATAATCTAGTGGCGGTTTTATACACTGCCCTACTTACTTTTTCAAAAAGAATTTTGGAATATTTACGTTAAATAAAAGCTAACTAATTCAGAGGTGTTTCAGTCTTTGTGAAGTAACGAAAATAGTGAGGATTACGGTGTTCAAAAAAGAGTTTAATCCCATTTTTTTCACCTAAAGCGTAGTTTTTTCCAGCAATTTCTAGAACCTGATAGAGTGAGGAGTCTGGATCCTTAAAGGCATAAAGATATGTATAGTCCCCATTCTTAAACTGCCTTAAAAGCTTCTCTTGGCCCTCGGCCAGGAGTCCCGGTCTTTCTGGATACGCCAAATAGTCTTCCCAGATTGAATCCATATGAATTCTACCAATCATGCTTGAGCGAGAGAAATACCTCGTGGTTTTAAAAGATGTGTCCCCTTCTTTTAAGACTTGAAGAGCAATTTCAACATTTCTTTGTCTGAGTTTTCTCGCCTTGGGCGCCATGTCAGGACAGAATATTTTTGCAACACCATTCATGTAATAATAAGTAAAAGAAAATTCTCCCTGCTTAAAAAGCGCATTTAACCAGCGCTCGTTTTTAATATGAAAGTCGGTTGTGACTTTTTTGAGATAAGGGTAGATGAATTCTTTTTTTCCAATCGAAAGATACTTGGGCTTATCGAGACGATTTAAAACCACTCGGGCGACATCCATTCTCTCGAGTGCATCTTCTCCGTCTACTCCACCCACCTCATTCATCAGGATTGTTTCCAGAACAAAAATCGCCCTCGTGATCTCAGGCTGATGAAGCCAGTGATTATAAACTTCAGCTTGTTTTTTATACACAAATTCTTTGAGGCGATCTGTCGCTCGATTATGATCTAAAATAAGCTGACGGTTAGGAGTTGAGTTTTTGTCTCCCGCGATCTTCGGAATACTATTTTCTGGTTTTGTTAAGGATTGATAAAAATCATAAGTCCTTTTTGTTCTCTCCTCCCACTCTGACAATCTTTCAAGAATCCGCGACTTCCCTTTGGATAGCTCTGACTCAATTTTTCCAATGACAAAATCAGCATCATAGCGCGCATCCTCAGAGACATAAAAATCATGGGCCGCAAGTTCAAAATGGAGTGTATCAATGGTTGTTCTTAAGTAGATGTCTGAGCCAGTGTGATCTTTATTGTAAGCGCCATCCTCCAAAAGTTTTCGATACATGAAGGTATAATTCGCAATTTTAACCGACTCTGTGTCCTCTTTTTCTCTAAAACCATCATACACTTTTCGATTTTTAAGATGATCTACTGGGTATTGAAAATTTGTGAGGAATGGAACTTTTTTAATGAGTATTTCATACTGACGAAGAAGTTCATCTAAAAGTTTAAGCGATTCGACGCGAGAGATTTTCTTCTTTTCCTCATCTAAACTAAGCTCTGACTTCTTTAATGTCAGTAAGCGATTGAGGATACGTTTGACTTCGAAGGTTACAGAAGTTTGCGGAATGCCTTTTTTTTGAACTCTCTCTTTTTGAGACTTAATCCAAATAAGTTTTTTCTCAATTTGAGGCAAAAGAGCATTAATCGTTTCAACATCCACGTCATCATTTAATTCAGGAATCCAGTAACCCTGTCCTCGATACTCGAGGAGATACTTATCAAAGAGATCTTCCGCCTTCGGAACACATACCTTTTGTCTAAAATCATCAAAAGAATCCATGTAGGTTGCTACATGCTTATCAATCTTGCCCTCCCACTTAATAGTCGAAGCGCAAGATGTTGCCGATAGAAGGCAAAGTAGAAAATAATAGGGTTTAAGACTTAAGCTCTTGTACAAAACTAGACTCCCAAAGTCCAAGGCATGTTCTATTACTTAGAACCAATAAAACAGAATCCTTCTCATTGTATTGATCAATCGATTGACGTAGATCATCAAGGCTTGTCACGCAAACAGAGGGCTTCCCTTGCTGACTTATTTCCTTCGAAAGAAGATCCACATCTAAATCTTTTCCATTAAGTGCCGTCGTAGGGATACTCGCTTTCGCAATGATCACCTTATCTGAGGCAGCAAGAGAATCTCTGAACTCATTTTGAAAGATTGAGGATCTTGCCGTTGCAGAGATTGGTTCAAAAATTGTAATGATTTTTTTATTTTTAAAACGCGCCCGAATGGCATCTAAGGTAACCGTGATTGCACGAGGGTGATGAGCAAAATCATCAATCACAATCATGTCTTTATATTTTCCACGAACTTCCTGGCGACGCTTTACCATTCCGATTTCAAGTGCGGCTTTTTGAATTTCAGAAACTTTAAACCCCTCGGCCAATAGATAAATCAAACAGCTCGTGAGATTTAAAACGTTATGCTGTCCGACAACACTTGATTTAAAGGGAATTTCAATTCCTTCCCAATTAATTGAAAATTCCGATCCATTTTCAAAAGTTTTCACATGGAGTGGTCCCATTTTTGACCCTTCACCATAAAGAAACCATTTTTGATTAGGCTTTTTACCAAAGTAGTCTTTGTAAAGCTTCATCGCTGAACTGTATTCCTGATTAAAAATGAGCGTCGACTTCATCGCTGGAATAACATCACGGAATTCATCTTCGATTTTTTCTACCGAGGAAAAAATATCTGCATGATCATACTCTAGTGAAGTGAGAATCATGTTTTTTAATTCATAGAGGCGAAACTTTGATATCTTATGAAAATAAGCTGAATCATACTCATCTGATTCAATCACAAAATACTTATCTCCTAGTTTAGCTGGCTCTCTTCCCTCAATAATACCTCCAACAAGATACCCAGGGTTTTGACCAAGGCCCTCGAGAAGCTGAGTCATAAAATAAGTCGTTGTCGTCTTCCCGTGAGTGCCGGCGATACCTATAACATTTTTTTCTTTAAGAACTAGTGAGCCGAGTGCTGAAGGGAAAGATGTAAAAGGAACACCACATTTTTCAATCATACGGGCCGCTTCAGCTTTCCCTGAAACAGAATTCCCCACAACAATGAGGTCATATTGCTTTAAAAAATCAGGTGTCACTTGATCTAATTTGTGGAGTGGAATCCCTGTTGTTTCTAAGAATGTACTCATAGGGGGATAGAAAGCTGAGTCTGCCCCATGGACATCAAATCCTGCTTGCTTCACGAGCACCGCTGCAGGGCCCATTCCTGCGCCACAGATTCGATAAAAAAATACTTTTTTGATTTGATTACGACGGTGAATTAATTCATCTTGCGATATTAAATTTGAGAGATCCATTCCCAATCCTTTTTCTATAAGTCTTTATTTTAGCAGACTAGAAAAAGGTTTGGGGGAGTTTTACTGGAGTTTTTTACTTGACTGTCTTACTTGGCAAAAGCGAACAAACCGATTCATCAATTCAGACGCCTCTTGCATGAAGATTGTTCGAGTTTGCCATTCCCAAACAGTGGCCTCTTTAGGGCATTGGGCCTTTTTAGGGAAAATGAAGTCCAAATCCTTCTCTTTTAGAAGCTTCGTTAAAATCAGCTCAACGGATTCGGAACTCATTCTTGATGCTTCAAACTCTCTTAAAAATAAATCTAAACTCGTCCAATAAGGAACGGCTTCATTAGTGAAAGGGCGGCCATTCACAACATGGATATAAATTCCCAAAACTCGACTTGGGTAGAGGCGCTTCATTTCTGCATACACTTCTGGGTCTTTACCTAAATCATCTCCAAGAAAGAGGAAATCATCACTTGAAGCATTCATTAGTCTTTTGATTTCTCTTACTTTGTAAGTGAATTTATCTTCAGTTACATTTGATCTGAGAATAAGGCGATTGAAAGCAATTCCTTTTTTCTTGAGCGTTTCTTTAACTTTGTGAGCGAGAATGGTTGGGCTTGCAGAAATTATATATAAAGAATCTGAGTATGATGTTGCGCTTTGAAAGAATTCTGGCATGCCAGTGTAGACCATTCCTCTAAGAAAGTCCGTAGGCACTCCTCTGGCCTCAGTGATTTTAATCGTGTCATCAAGATCACTGACAATCGTGATCGCTGCCTGAGAGGAAAGTGCAAAAATTAACGAGAATATTAAAAGAACATTTTTCATGTTGGCCTCAGATTATCGAAAGCTATTAGATATAAATCTAGTATATGTTTAAGTGTGTAAACTCCCTCACTATAGAGAATTAAATCCCTATTTCAAAGGAGCTATGTAGATTCTACATAGAGGCTAAGCTACTTAAAATTTAGGATTTGGTCCAGACGATTTCACCAATGGCGCGGCGTAAGTCATTAAGATTGGCCTTATCGTACCAGTGATTTTTTGTAGCATTTGAAAGAATCACATGACCCTTCATCTTTTCTGGGTCAATCCAAATTGAAGTCCCGGTAAATCCTAGATGTCCAAAAGTAAATGATCCACACCCTCTACCAGCGAGAGTGTCATTGGGATTAACGACTCGGTCCCATCCAGAAGAAAAACGGTGAGATTGAATTTTCAAGTCTGTAAGATTTTTCTCAATGAATCCTGTCTTTTCTTGATAATTAAGTAAGGTACGGCAGAGTCCATCAACAGTTGAGAAAAGACCCGCATGACTACAAAACTCCGCTATCGTAAAAGCATTGGGATCATGCACTTTACCAAAATTTGGTTCTAAATGAATAAATCCGTATTGTGGTGTTTCGTGGAAAGGCAAAAGATCAGTCCAGTAGATGGTTTTTGAATCCCACACTTTTTGACAGATTTCTTTTTGATTGATTCCTTTCTTCTCTAGTTCAAGCATCACTCTTAAAGCAGAAAAATCTGAGTAAAGTGTTTCTGATTCTCTAATGGGATAAGAAAGAATTTGTTCCTTCCAATTTATTTTAGGAAGTAATCCCCATGCTGGTAATCCTCCTCGGTGATTTAAACAAAGTTTCATGTCATGATCAAAAGCTTCAGGCATTAAAAAAAATGACAAAGAATTTGTGAGTGGTTTTGTGAGAGAAGCTAAATCAAAATAGAGCTGTGGTTTAGTCTCAAACTTTAACTCTTGATTAAAATTTGTCGCCTCAAATGCTTCAAAAGATTTCTTTTTAAAATCAATAATCCCTACTCCGATGGCATCCATAGGACCCATCGGAAAAAGAGAAGAGATGATTTTTATGATTTCGTTCATCCTTTGATGACAGCTTGTGCAGCTGCCAGTCTTGCGATTGGAACTCGAAAAGGTGAGCAGCTCACGTAGTCAAGACCAATTTTGTGACAGAATTCGACTGAGGTTGGTTCACCACCGTGCTCACCACAAATTCCCGCGTGGATAGAAGGATTCGTTTTTTTACCCTCAGAGATTGCGTGCTTCATTAAAAAGCCCACTCCCGGTTGATCAATAGAAACGAAAGGATCACGAGGATAGATATTTCTTTGTGTATAACTTGGTAAAAACTTACCTGCATCATCGCGAGACAAACCGAAAGTTGTTTGAGTTAAATCATTGGTTCCAAATGAAAAGAACTCAGCTTCACGGGCAATCTCTCCGGCCATAATACAAGCACGGGGAAGCTCTAGCATAGTTCCCATTTTGTATTTCACTGAATGATTTTTTTCTTTAAAAACTTTTTCAATTTCCGTTTTACATTCTTCCTTAATAACTGAGTATTCTTTAAGTTCAGAAGTAAGCGGGATCATAATCTCTGGATAAACTTTCACTCCAGCTTTTTCTGATTCAATTGCTGCTTCTATAATTGCTCTCACTTGCATGAGATAAATCTCTGGGTATGTAATCGCAAGACGACACCCTCTGTGGCCAAGCATCGGGTTAAATTCGTGAAGAGCATCATTACGCTCTCTCACCATTTTAAGTTCAATGCCAAGAACTTCTGAAAGTTCCTTCTGATCTTTTTCAGAATGGGGTAAGAATTCATGAAGTGGTGGATCTAAAAGACGAATATTGACGGGAAGACCATTCATCTCTTTAAAAATCCCAACAAAGTCTGAACGCTGAAATGGAAGAAGTTTATCGAGGGCCTTCTTACGGTCTTTTTCATTTTCTGCAAAGATCATCTCCCTCACTGCAAGGATTCTCTCCGGAGCAAAAAACATATGCTCAGTTCGGCAAAGACCAATTCCTTCTGCTCCAAACTGAACTGCCACTTTTGAATCCTCTGGAGTGTCAGCATTTGTTCGTACGCGAAGTCTTCTTGTAGCATCTGCCCATTTCATAAATGTGGCAAAATCCGCCGTAATCGTGGCCTCTATTGTTGGAACAATTCCTTCATAAACTTCGCCATTCGCTCCGTCGAAAGTAATCCAATCCCCTTCTTTATACACCTTACCTTTTACAGTGAGTGTTTTTTCTTTTTCACTAATCACAAGGGCCGTACAGCCAGCGATACAAGGTTTTCCCATCCCTCGGGCCACCACTGCTGCGTGAGAAGTCATACCTCCGCGGGCCGTGAGGATTCCTGTTGAAGCAACCATTCCACCAATGTCCTCTGGTGAAGTTTCCGCTCGAACGAGAACGACTTTTTTTCCATTTTTATGCCATTCTTCTGCGTTCTGAGAACTAAAGACCATTTGCCCAGAAGCCGCTCCTGGAGAAGCTGGAAGACCTGTAGCTATAATAATTTTTTTTGCTTTTGGATCTAATCTTGGGTGGAGAAGTTGATTAAGGTCTTCTGGGTGAATGCGAAGGATCGCTTCTTTTTCATCAATAAGCCCTTCACTCACCAAATCAACCGCCACTTTAAGAGCTGCATTGACAGTTCTTTTGGCATTTCTAGTTTGAAGGATGTAGAGTTTTTCATTTTCGATTGTAAACTCAATATCCTGCATATCCTTGTAGTGCTTTTCAAGCATCTTATAATCAGAGACAAGATCCTTGTAAGCATTAGGAAGAACTTCTTCTAAGGTTTTGTGGTGTTTATTTGATTCATTCTTTGAAGCATCATTGATGGGAGCTGGAGTTCTAATTCCGGCCACGACATCTTCACCTTGAGCGTTAACAAGATACTCACCAAAGAATTTCTTTTCACCCGTAGATGGATCACGAGTAAAGCAAACACCGGTGGCACAACTATCGCCCATGTTTCCAAAAACCATTGATTGAATATTAACGGCTGTTCCCCAGTCACTTGGGATGTTGTGCATTTCACGATACTTAATCGCACGGTTATTATTCCAAGAACCAAACACAGAACCAATCGCTCTCCACAATTGCTCTGTGGGGTCTTGCGGGAATACGATTCCGTGATCTTCAAGGATCACACTTTTATAAACACTCACAAGCTCTTTAAGATCTTCAGCCGTTAGTTTTGTATCTTCATGAACACCACGAGCTTCTTTTAGATCTTCTAAGTTTGATTCAAGATGCGAAGTATTGATTCCTAATACAACGTTCGAGAACATCTGAATGAATCGGCGATAAGAATCCCAAGCAAAACGTGGATTATTCGTTTTTTTAGCTAATCCCAAAACCGTTTTATCGTTAAGACCAAGATTTAAAACGGTGTCCATCATTCCTGGCATCGAAGCTCTTGCGCCTGAACGAACAGAGAATAATAACGGATTTTCTACATCTCCAAATTTTTTCCCCGTAAGAGTTTCAACCCAATGAAGAGCTTCAGAAACCTGTGTACGAATTTCTGGAGAAATTTCTTTGTTAGTTTTATAAAAATCTAAACAAGCTTCAGTGGTGACAGTGAATCCAGGAGGAACTGAAAGCTTCATTGAACACATCTCAGCGAGGTTCGCTCCTTTCCCACCTAAAAGACCCTTCATGTCTTTGTTACCGTCAGTTAATTCAGAAGAAAATTTATAAACCCATTTTTTCATCAGTATAACCCTTTATAGAGAAAATTTTTCTTTTAAGTAGGACTTAACTTTATCGAGAGCAATTCGTTCCTGAACCATCGTGTCCCTGTCTCTTATTGTGACAGCAAGATCATTAATGGTATCGAAATCCACAGTAACACAAGCAGGTGTTCCGATCTCGTCCTGGCGACGATAGCGTTTACCAATTGAACCAGCCGTATCGTATTCACATTTAAAATCCTTCTGAAGTTCAGAGAGAAGTTTTGTGGCAATCGTCTCAAGTTCAGGTTTTTTTATGAGCGGCATTACAGCAGCTTTAATTGGTGAAAGAGATGGTTTAAATCTCATCACAACTCTTTCCTTGTCCGCATCACCAGGGAACTCAGTTCTGTAGGCATCAGTCATAAGAGCTAGCATACAGCGGTCACACCCAACAGATGTCTCAAGAACAAATGGGAGGTACTTTTTATTTCCATCAATTTGATCAACATATTGCAGATTCTTTTTAGAAAATTCTTGATGCTGACGAAGATCGAAATCAGTCCGAGAATGGATTCCTTCCATTTCTCCCCAACCGTGAGCAAATTCATACTCAATATCAAATGCGGCATCTGCGTAGTGAGCGAGTTCTTCATGCTTTTTCCAACGGAGCCTTTCTGGGCGTAGGCCATTTTCAAGGTGCCATTTCCAGCGAAGATCTTTCCACATCTCCATGGCATTGGCTTGAGTGCCTGGCTTAATGAAGTATTGCATTTCCATCTGTTCAAATTCACGGGTTCTAAAAATAAAATTCCCCGGAGTGATTTCATTCCTAAAGGCTTTACCAATTTGAGCAATACCAAAAGGAAGTTTTCGTCTCATGGTTTGTTGAACATTCGGGAAATTAACAAAAATTCCCTGAGCTGTTTCTGGTCTGAGATAAACCAATGCCGAAGAATCCTCCACTGGACCCATTTGAGTTTTAAACATCAAATTAAAATTTCTTGGTTCCGTGTATGAATCTTTTGCCTTACATACTGGACATGGTGCTGTTAGATCAATGTTGTCCGCACGGAATCGGCTCTTACATGATTTGCAGTCCACCATCGGGTCAGTAAAGTTATCCACGTGACCAGAAGCTTTCCATACTGTTGGGTGCATGAGAATAGATGCATCTACACCATCGATATCTTCTCTGTAAGTCATGGCCTTCCACCACGTGCTCTTTAAATTATTTTTTAATTCAACACCAAGTGGGCCCATGTCCCAGCATGATCCAAGCCCGCCATAAATCTCTGAACTTTGAAAAATGAAACCACGATGTTTAGCGTGGGAAACGAGATCGGCCATTGACTTTAAATTCTCTTCTGACACGGTGCACTCCTGATGATTAATTTCGCTCTCAATTTATCATAAAGGTCACTCTTTGGGAGTACAAAGTATGAATATTTTGTGACTATGGTCGATTGCGTAAAAACTCTAGAGACAAAGAGTTTTTTTGGGTGATATCTGTAGCCAATGTTTCGTCTGCTCTACCTCATCATTTTTACTTTTTCTTGGCATCTCTTTGCCGATGATAAAATCGTTTCTTCACTTGAAGCAAATGATTTCAAATGTAATAACCTGAAATCTGATCATTGTAGCTATACTGAGTGCCGCGGCAGAATCCCTTCTTACCCGCTAGAGATATTGATTTCAGTTCCTCAGGAGGTCAATGGAGTAAAAATCCATTTTCATGGCCATATCTTGAATAAATTCCCTCAGTACGAGCGGGATCTATCGGAAATGGTAAAGAGTTTTAATCTGAATAGAAGCCTGTGCGTCAGTAAAAATATCGTCGTTTTTCCCAGGAGCGAGGGGAATTGCAAAACTTATGATCTTTACCTCAAAGATAACCAAGCTATTTTAAAATTCTTTTTTGATATAGAAAATGCCCTCGGTCTTCATTTTCAAAACCTCTCTTTGTCTGCGCATTCGGGCGGAGGAAGAACGGTTGCACGTTTTCTGAAATCAAATCTCAGTATTTCTGAAGTCTCCATTTATGATGGGATCTATTCTGAGAACGATAAGGACATTATTCAAGATTGGTTTTTTAAAACTAAGGGATCTCTAAAACTCTCTAGTGTAAAAGGCATGACCCCAGAAAAGATGAGTTTGGCGATAGCTAAGAAAATTTCACCAGAAGGTTCGATTAGGAAAACAAAAATAGGAGAAGTGACTTTTGAAAAGCAAGAAGCAGAGAAATTTCAGTTTCTAAATCGCACCAGTCATAATGAGGATATCTTAAAATCTCATTACAAAATCCTGGAAGAAACCTGGCCCCTATTTCAATAGCTTCTAATCTCGAACAGAAAGCTCATAAAGCTTTTTGTACTCTCCGCCCTTAGTAATGAGTTCAACGTGACTTCCCTCTTCAATCTTTAGACCATCTTTCATAACGATAATTCGGTCGAAATCTTTTAAGGTTGATAAGCGATGTGCGACAGCAACGACTGTCTTGTGGCCAGCAACTCTTTCCAGTGCTGCTTGAACAATTTTTTCTGATTCATTATCAAGGGCCGAAGTGGCTTCATCAAAAAGAAGGACATCTCTATTTTTTAAAAAGGCCCTCGCAATGGTAAGCCTCTGACTTTGGCCACCAGATAATCTCATTCCCCGGTCACCAATGGTTGTCTTTAGACCTTCGGGTAAGTCCTTCACGAACTCAGAAGCATAAGAAATTTCAATCGCGTTTTGGATTTCCTCATCCGTGTGTAAATCTCCCGTGGTGAGATTTTCTTTAACCGTATCATTAAATAGAAAGATATCCTGACTAACGAGTCCAAAGAGATGACGAACAGACTGAATCGAATATTCATTGATGTTCACGCCATCGATTAATATTTCACCGGATGTGACGTCATAAATTCTAAGAAGAAGATTAATGAGAGTCGACTTACCAGATCCGGAAAGCCCTACAAGACCAATTTTTTCCCCTTTTTTGATGGTGAGGTTAAACCCATTAAGAACTGTCCCTTCGCCATAGGAGAAAGAAACATTTTTAAATTCAATTGAGTGATTAAAATCTTTAAGCTCTCGTTGGTAAGTTTGTGGTTCTTCCTCAACGTCTAAGAGTTGAAAAATTCTCGTCGCCGCTGCTTGGGCTTGATTAAGTTTAGCATTGGCCTTACTAAAGCGTCTTACTGGATCCATAAACATAGCAAGGGCCGCCACAAAGGAGATAAATCCACCCGTCGTTAATTCCCCTGAGGTGATTCTTTTATGAGCAAAAATGATGACAGCTGCAAAAGCAAACGAGCCAATAAGCTCAATCAGTGGATGAGATAATTCTTCGGCCGAGTTACTTTTTTTCCTGTTGGATAAAAGTCTTTCCTGGAACTTTTCAAATCTATCGATCACATATTCTTGAAGACCAAAAGCCTTAACAATTTTCTGTCCCCCCAAAGCTTCACCCACAATATGAGTCATATCCGCATTATCTTGTTGAGCACGACCAACATACTTTCTTATTCTTTTACCAGAATAATGAAGGGTTAAAACAAAAAGTGGAGCAGTTGCAAAAATAATAAAGGTCAACTGCCAGTCATGATAAAAAGCAACACACAATAAAGAGATCGCTGTGACGGGCTCCCTGATTACCTCAAGGGAGTTCTTGAAAGCTTCCGAAAAAACCGCTGTATCGCTCATGATCGTCGAAACGAGGGTCCCTTGCTTTGAGCGAGAAAAAAAGACAGACGGTAACATTTGAAACTTTTTATAAATCTTGGAACGGATGAGTCGGGTGGACTTATCCACCACTTGTCTCAAACCATAGTAATGATAATAGCGAAGTGGAAAGTTTAGAATTCCGAGTCCCACTAGGAGGAAGGCCAACTTAAGGGCCTCCTCAGAAGTAGACTGAGGGGAAAATCCTTTATCAAAAATATCTTTAACAAGATACGCCTCATAGGCCTTTATAGCAGAGAGGGGCAGCGCCAGAATGGCTGCCAACAACGCCTCCTTCCAAAATGGACGAAGATATGGGAACATTAACTTAAGAACTTTGAGCATGAGTTATCTTAAGCTTTAACGGAGGCTAAGTAAATTAAAACGCGGAAAGCCATTTTCCTTGACCGAGACGGGACCCTCATCGTCGATAAGAATTACCTTTCACGAGTCGAGGACATGGAGTACTTTTCTGATACTTTAAAGGCCCTCCAGATTTTTCAAAAGCTTGATTACGAACTCTTTATTGTGACCAACCAATCGGGTGTGGGTCGAGGCTATTTCTCACTTGAAAACGTCTATGTGATTCATCGACAACTCCAAAATGATTTAAGAGAAAATAAACTTCATCCGTTCAAAGATTTTGCCATTTGCCCCCACTCTCCTGATGATAAATGTGAATGCAGAAAGCCCTCGGGTAAAATGATTCAAGAGTTGATTCAAAAATATCATCTAAAACCAGAATTATGCTTCATGGTTGGCGATAAACTCATCGATGCTGAAGCTGGGAAGAACGCTGGAGTCCAAGGAATTTTAGTTAGACATCAGCATGGTCATGATTATCCATTTTTTAAAACGCTTTTAGATTTTGCCCAATCACTTAAAAAGTAATGAATAAGTTTTAAGTTCTACTGGTCTTAAGTGGTACTGATGGCAAAAATATTGAAGTAGCTTGTCGCATTCCGGAAAATTCGTACCTAAAAAATCAAAATAATCCTGAAATTTTGTCTGATAGCCCATTTTAATTCTTAAAAGAAATCCCTTCTCATTACTACCTGGCGAACACTGATCACAGGCAAACTGACCATTGGAAAGTAAAAAGACCACTCCCCTATTTTCTAACAATTCTGTCTGGCAATAGGAGCAATGATCCGTATCAGGCATAATTCCGAGATGGAATAAAAGCTTAACCATGAATAAAGTGAATTGCTGATGGGGAACAAATTGTTTTTTTGAAAGGGAATCCTCTAAATAGTAAATAGCATTACTCAAAACTGAAAACACTCCTTCATGATCCTGATTTTGTGGGTCACTCACCCCTGGTTGAAAATGAAGAGACAGCTTTTGAATTAACTCAAAATAGAGACACATGAGATAGTAAGCCTTGATTTCATGACGAATTGATTCTGGAGACCAAAGCCTCTGATGCTCAGATGAAATCATGATATCCGAAGCATCTAATCTCATTTTTTGCTCTTTAATGAGAATCTTAATCATCGAGCCAAGTTCAAAAATTGAAGGCTTATGATGCTTTCCTCCACCCTGGCCCCCGTAGATATAAAAACTACCGACGAGACCATTTCGCAGGAGGAGTTTTACAATGAGATCCCTTTCTTTATAGGGGATGCGATGAATGACAATTCCCTCAAAAACCATGATTCATTTTGATATAAAGAAATGCCGTAGTAAAGGATCGAGTCTTAGATTTTGCTTGAGACTAAGGAGCAGGACGACGAAATAGTTTCCAAGCGGACTCCATTTTAGACCTACAGGCGATTCTAATGAGAATACTTCAAATCTTTCTCCACTCCTCCCTCCTCGAGCGACCATTTGAATCCAAAAATCCAATTGATGAATCTTATATAAGAAATAGATCCTCTTTATTTTGGGGAGATTAACTCCGTGACTTAAAACAGTAGTGCAAATAATAAAATCAGGATCAGGAATTTTTAAAAGTTTATTTGCCATTTCTTTTGATTCGCCACCTACACAGCTAATACAGCGATGGCCCATGTGATTAAGTTCCTTTTCTAATGTAAACACCTCTTCTCTGTATTTACAAAAAATCAACTTCAATCCATCGTTTTTTTTCTCTGATTCGATCTGTTTTAATAACCACACAAGACTTGGTGCTTTTATGTATCCCGAGGGTTTGTACCTTAAGATCTGGTTACCGTGATCGACCCAAGTGATTGAATCAAAGTGACATGTAAAAAGCTGAACTTCCCTTTTCATCGCACTAGAAACTGTCGCAGTTAATAAGATTATTAATTTTGCATTCTGAGATATTTCAAAAAAAGCTTCCCACATCTGTGGCCGAAACGAATCCCCCCAATAAAAGAAGAGATGAAACTCATCAAAAACGATGACGTCAAAGGGAGTCTTTTTTATTAACCACTCCTCAGGAGTCATAACCGTGATTTTTTCACCCCACTTTATTTTACATTCTTCGGCCAGGGCCCTTAATGGAGAGATGACGAGAAGCTTTTGATCACCCAGACTTTCACTAAACGAATTTATCCAATATGTTTTTCCCGATGCGGGAGGAGAGGTGAGTAGGATTAATTCCTGCAGAAATTGATTCATCCCTTCATTTAATTTTTTATTTAGCAAATGAAGACAAAAGATTTAATTTCCTCGCTTCGAAGTTCATGTAAGAAAAAATTAAAAACCAATTAGACAAAAAGCGTCAAAGATCGAGGTTAACCCATTAAGAAATCACGTTACCGACAGCGTTAATTAAAATAGTATTTATTTTGAAGAAAATTATTCGTGTAGCCAATGTGCGCCAAAAGGGATTTAATTATCAAATTCATTTCTATTGGAAAAGGATAGCTCATGAAATATGGGTTTTATTTGCTCCTAACCCTCACATTAACTTTAAGCGCCTATTTAGTCGCTCAAAACAAAATTCAGCGCCCCTTGGAGCTAGACTCAATTCGTTTAGGCATGACAGTAGATGAAATCCAAAATACTTTTGGAACTCCCTTTGCTGAAACAAGAAATCATTTCACTTATGTTCTCCAGGATGGCTCAGAACTTTTCATCACGCTAAGAGATGAAAGAGTTTCCAGTGCCACGGTAAAATTTCACAGAACAATCCAAATTCAAGATCCAGAGATGAAGAGGCTTACACTTGTTCAAATGGATCAAGCTCAACAAGAATCAAACAATCCAAGTTGGTTTTTTGCTGGAAAACCTGAAGAAGGCCTTATTTATAAAATAACTTCTCAAGGTTTAATCGAGTCCTTAACTTGGGTTCCTCCGTTCTCTTACGGATCAAATAGACCAAAACAACTTCAGGCCCTATTAAGAGATTTCAATAGCCAAAGAAGCATGTAAGATAACGTTCAAATGATTACACAAATTGAAAAACTTTTTGATCAACAAATCCGCCCAGCACTTGCCCAGCATGGCGGTAATGTTGAGATCGTGGATGTCGATAACAACATTCTATTTGTTAAATTCTTCGGTGGTTGCCAAGGTTGTTCAAGCTCTAAGGCAACTCTTAAAGGTGGGATCGAGCAGCTTATTAAACAAACTTTTCCTGAAATTCAAGAAGTCGTCGACGTTACCGATCACCAAAATGGGACAAATCCCTACATGTAGATTTAGACTTTGGGATTTCTTATAACGTTTAGCCTAGCTCTGACTGATTCTAATTTCTCTAAACTCAAATCTGCAAAAACAATTTTTTCTCCCTCTCCAGCATCAACTAGAATTTCTCCCCAGGGATCTATAATAAGCGAATGACCGAAGGTACTGAGTTTTTCGTTATGTTGACCCCATTGGGCCGAGGCAATGACATAACTTTGGTTCTCAATTGCCCGCGCTCGAAGAAGGGTATGCCAATGGGCCTTACCTGTGGGAATGGTAAATGCTGAGGAAACGGAGAGGACATTCGCCCCTCGATAAGAGTAGGAACGAAAGAGTTCCGGAAATCGAAGATCAAAACAAATAGATAGTCCGATATTAAATCCCTCGAGTGAGATCATTTTCGGCGTATTTCCTGGAGAATAAACTCGGGCCTCATCAACAATCGTCTGGCTTGGGTGCTTTGACAGATCCACCGCAAACAAATTCATTTTGTCGTAGGTCGCGATCTCATTTCCTTGAGGATCAAAATTATAAGATCGATTCATAATTTTTCCGTCCACATTTGTTGCAGCTGAGCCACCCAAAATATACAGACCAGAATGAATGGCGAGATTTCTTATGGCTTCATAATGCTCGTTTTTATCCTCTATCAAATAGGGAGTAGGCCTTGTTCCATCTGACATCGAATAAAAAACTTCGGGTAAAAAGACAGCTTTCGCACCTTCTGTTTTTGCCTCAGCAAGAAAGTTTTTTATTGTGATCAGATTGATCTCTGGTGATAGTACCGATCGTAGCTGAATGACACCAATTTTCATAAGAACCTCAGTTTCAAATTTACCTATTCTATGACCAGTTATAAGATCAATGAGACATGCTGAAAACAATAATTATAAATTCTCTTAAAATCCTTGTTGCTGCTGGCCTCATCTATTGGTTGGTTTCTTCTGGTAAACTCGATTTTCAATTATTAACAAAATTGAAAGACCACCCTCTTGCCGTACTTTTGGCCACACTTTTAAGTCTTTTAAATTTCGTTATCATTTCGTTTCGCTGGAAGACTATCTTAAAATCACGGTCGCAGGTCACACTCCCCATCCTGGGACTATTAAAAATTACCTGGATCGGACAATTTTTTAGTTCAGTACTTCCTGGAAGTGTCAGTGGTGATTTAGTTAAAATGCTTTATGTTCAAAAGTTTGATCCCTCTTTTTCAAAAAAGTTCGTCCTTGCTTCCATTCTTATTGATAGAGTCATGGGACTTTGTGGATTAATCTTACTCGTCGGAATGAGCTCCCTTATTTTCGGAAGTCAGATTAGTGGTCATTCCCCAGCGATGATACCTCTCCTAAATTTCAATTACCTGTTGATGATATTAGTGGTGCTATCTTTTCTCGTTTTTTACTTTTTTCACCACTGGATCAGAGGATTCTTGGAAAGAATCCAGTCAATCGGTCTGAAAGAGATTTTTAGTAAGATCATCAATCTCTGGGATGATTTAGTTTTAATTAAACACCAAATGCTCCAAGCAATTGCGCTTTCAATTGGTGTGCAATTTGTTGGAGTTGTCATTTTTTGGTCTCTCATCCAACCCTTTGTCGAAAATCATATGAATTTTATTCAGGCCCTGGCGTTTATTCCCATCGGGCTGATTACTCTTGCTCTCCCAGTGGCCCCGTCGGGACTTGGAGTTGGACATGCCATTTTTCAAAAGTTATTTGAGTTAACATCCATCACAAATGGTGCCTCACTCTTCAACTTGTATTTTGTCGTTTGTTTAGTGGTGAATATTTTCGGAGTCATTCCCTACATAACGTCGAAAAGGTAGCGTATACCTTTTCGACAATTAACTAAAAATGAAAATTTTAGTTGGGTCAATGTGCGAGTAGTGCATGGCCTTGGTTTTAAGCGCCTCAAGATGCAGAAGAAAGTTTAACTCATCTTCAAAACTATTAAGCTTACGAACTTTTTTAGATTGTTTTTTCAGAATCGATTTCACACCTTGTGGAAGGATGCAAACACCCTTCAAAAGATAGTATTCCGATTTATATTTGATCACTCTTCCAGTAAAAACATCACCTTCCATTAAGCTAATAGTCGGGTGATCTTTTTTAAGCACAATTTTTTCATCATGAAGAATATCTTTAAGAACAATTTGCTTTCTAAAACTTGAGCGGTTGAATTCAAAAAGAGAATGATTTACGTTCAAAAATGCCTGTGAGAGTTCTTCATCAAGAACGTTATTACGAATATATTCTTCAATCACTTTAGAACCGTCTTTCTGACGGTGTTGGAAGACATACCAATCGTTGAATGAATTCATTCGAGGTTCGAACTCATCTTTGTCTTCATCTAATTTCCCAGTAAGAGAAAAATACTTATCTTTTGCTTCTTTTAATTCAGCAAAAAACTGCCCTTGAGTGTAAAGGCTTAACACTTTGTCTAAATGGTCATGAACAATATCTAGCATAGTAGATATTCTACTCTTCAGTCTTTAAAACTGCCAAGAAGGCTTCTTGAGGAATTTCAACATTCCCGACCATTTTCATCCGTTTTTTACCCTCTTTTTGTTTTTCTAGGAGCTTACGTTTACGAGAAACGTCTCCTCCGTAACATTTAGCGAGTACATTCTTCCGGAGGGCCTTAACGGTTTCACGGGCAACAACCTTGGCACCAATGGCCGCTTGGATTGCGATATCAAATTGTTGGCGGTCGATCACTTTAAGAAGACGGTGGGTAAGATCCTTCCCTTTTTGCTGAGAAGTGCCTCTATGAGTAATCACGGATAGGGCATCAACCTTATCTCCGTTAAGAAGGACATCAAGTTTTACCATGTCAGATTCCATATACTCATTTAATTCATAGTCCATCGAAGCGTATCCCTTGGACAATGATTTAAGCTGGTCATAAAAATCAAACATCATTTCAGAAAGAGGAAGAATATAAATAAGCTGAACTCTATCTTCAGTAATGTAATTAATCGCTTGCTGCTGGCCTCTGCGATCCTCACAGAGCTTGATGATTTTTCCAACGAATTCATTAGGAAGATGAATCGATAATTTCACAGTCGGCTCAAGAATCGTTTCAATCATACTTGGATCAGGGAGTTTAGCGGGATTATCCACAATAATTTTTTCACCACTCGCGGTAATCACATGATAACTACATGATGGAGCAGTTGAAATAAGAGCAAGATTGAACTCTCTTTCTAACCTCGTTTGGATAATATCCATATGAAGTAGACCCAAGAATCCACAACGAAAACCAAACCCTAAGGCTTGAGAGACTTCAGGTTCGTAGGTAAAGGAAGAATCATTGAGAGCTAATTTTTCTAAGGCCTCTTTTAAGATTTCATACTCTTCAGAATCAACTGGGAAAATTCCACAGAAAACCATCGGTTTGATTTCTTTATAACCAGCTAACGATGGAGTTGAGTCTTTTTTATCTGTGTGAACAATGGTGTCTCCCACTTTAACGTCACGAACTGTTTTAATGCCACAGACAATCATGCCCACTTCGCCGGCACCAAGCTCATTAACCTCATGATAAAAAGGTTGATGAACAGCTAATTTAATCACTTCGTAATCCTGGCCAGAGAATTTAAAGTGGATTTTATCTTTTACTTTTAAATTACCCTCCATGATTCTCGCTAGAACCACCACACCTCTATATGGATCAAACCAAGAGTCAAAAATAAGTGCCTGGAGAGGATTTTCTAACTTACCTGTTGGCGGTGGAATTTTTTTTACAATTTCCTCTAACAGTCCATCCACCCCTAGGCCGGATTTTCCCGAAACTAGCGGGGCTTCAGATGCATCAAGACCAATAACATCTTCAACTTCTTTTTTAACTTTTTCTGGATCTGCGTGAGGGAGATCAATCTTATTAATGACAGGAATAATTTCAAGATTATTTTCTAGCGCCATGTAAACGTTGGCGAGGGTTTGGGCCTCAATCCCTTGGGAAGCATCCACGATGAGAAGGGCACCTTCGCAAGAAGCAAGGGAGCGCGACACTTCGTAGGTAAAATCCACATGTCCCGGAGTATCGATCAAATTAAAAAAATAGGTTTTACCATCTTGAGCTTTGTACTGAAGGCGAACGGTCTGGGCCTTAATCGTAATTCCACGTTCTTTTTCAAGATCCATGTTATCCAATAATCTGTCCGTTTTTTCGCGGTCAGAGATGGCCTTGGTCATCTCGATAATTCGATCAGCAAGCGTCGATTTACCATGGTCAATGTGAGCAATAATAGAAAAATTTCGAATGAGACTCGTATCCATAGGCGTATGCTTGATCCTCGAATTTAATGTGCGTGGTCAAGCATACACTATTGGAAAGGCTAAACAAAGACCTCTTTACTGATAATCATCATGTAGTTGTCCAGATTAGATTCCTTCCCGCGAATAGGAATAACGTTGGCATAGCCTTGAAATACCTCAGAGGTTTCATGAAAGGTATACTCACCAGTTGCTGGATCGATCACTTTTTTACGTTTTGGAATCGTAATTTCAGCATTTTCAATTTTTGAGCGGCGCTTAATGGCAAGCTCGAAGGTTTCAACAATAGAGTCAGGCATAAGGGTATCAGTTAGATTTTTATTTAGAACGTCATCTGACTGGATCTCAAGGGTCGCATACATAGGATTGTTGAGATAAATGAGCTCACCCTTAGCATTGGCGATCATAATGTTCTTTTTGATCATGTTAGCGAGTGTATCAAATTTTCTGTGTTCAATAGAAATTCTGTCAGTTCTTAATTGCTCAAAACGCTTCATATTTTGAATCATTTTATTAAGTTCGCGCGCTAATTCCCCTATTTCGTCATCCTGATCATAAAAAATACTCACGTCAAAATTCACGTCCTGGAGTTCACGAACAGCATCATTAATTTTTTTAAAAGGCATCGCAATTTTTCCAGGAACGACAAGGGAGAGAAGAATCGTACCCAAGAAAGTAATAATCAGAGTTATCAACATATTTCGACGAGTTTCACCAATAATGACTTTAACCTGTTTATCCCGCTGTTCGTTTTGAAAATACTGAATGTCTTGAAATTCAGAGAAAGCTTCCAGGATTTTATCCGTTAATTCATTAATTGTCGTAACCCCTTCACCATCTCGATAAAACAGAGAGGACTTAGTGACAATTGTTTTAAGAGAATCTACATATCCCTGCATTTTAGAGATAATTTTTTTAGCTTCAATTTCAGTGTAGAAACTATCGAGCCTTTGAAGTTGTGACTGAAAGCCTTCACAGAGATTCTCAAGTCGCTTGAGATCCTCTGGAGTAGGTTTCGAGGTGATAATTTTTTTCTGCATTTTTAAAATGGAGACGGCCGAGATTCTCACTTCATCAGTCAGCTGTGAAATTTTATTCGAACTAATAGTAATAGATGAAATTTGACCATTCAGTGAATCCAAAAAGAAAAATACCGTAAACCCCATTACAAGGACCACAATATTCGCGATTATAAAACTAGCAGCTACACGACGCTTTAAGGACAATTGCATATATTCTCCGACTTAAACTTCTTCTAATTCATGAAATAATCGGTCCAGGTTTTTTTCACTTCCAACGAGAACAACGACATCATCGGCTTCAATGACATCCATAGGAAGTGGTGAATCATTAATGACGACTCGATAAGCTGCCTTCCCTTCTTCAGTGATATAAGGGACTCTTTTTTGAAGGGCCACAATATTTAAGGAATAGTTCTGACGAATCTGAGACTCAACGAGAGTTTTTCCTTCAAAAGATTTTCCTAGTCTTAATTCGACAATCGAATAACCGGCTGCAAAATTATAGCGCTGAAGAACATGGGGGGCAGCTATTTTACTGGCCACGATTTCACCCATTTCTTCCTCAACCTTTACAATTTCAGAGGCCCCAATTTCTCTTAGAACGTGCTCGTGAAGCTGATTCGTAGCTCGTGCGACAACTCGACCCACTCCAAGTTTTCTAAGCATCGCTACCGCCATAATACTCATTTGAATATTGTCTCCGATAGCGACAATGGCCGAATCGACATCTGAAATATTCACGGCGCGAAGAGATTTCTCTTGAGTCACATCGATACAAATCGCATGGGAAACCTTGTCCTTAATTCGATCAACGAGTTCAGGATTTGAATCGATCGCCAATACCTCAGCACCTTTTTCAAATAGCCTCACAGCTGTTTTTGCACCAAATGTTCCAAGACCAATGACTGCTACAATCATAAATTATCCTATTAATACTTTCCCTTCCGGGTATTCTACATTACTTGGCATGACCGCTCTAGAACCAACTGCGAGAACGAGTGTCAGAGGACCAACACGTCCGATAAACATCATAATAATAATGGTTAGTTTTCCTAATAAAGTCAGAAAGGGAGTGATTCCTACTGAGAGTCCCACGGTTCCAAAAGCACTAACAACTTCAAAGAAAACCGAAAGAAAACTCTTATCGGGCTCAAGCCTCATCAAGACGAGCACTCCGGCACTCACAACGATGAGTGATATAATAAAGATCGCAATAGATTTAACGACCGTAGCTGAACTTACTTTTCTTTCGAAAAACTCCACATCTGACTTTCCTTTTAAGGTTGCTGTGACAGATTGAAGGAGAATCGCAAAAGTTGTTGTTTTAACCCCGCCACCAGTTGAACCTGGAGAAGCTCCGATAAACATTAAGAGAATTAACATATAGAGACTGTGCGGGTGAAGAGCGTTTAAATTAATCGTATTAAAGCCAGCTGTCCGAGGAGTCACGGCCTGAAAGAAGGCAACCTGAAACCTCTGCCACATGGACATATCTTCAAACGCATGAAGAAATTCTCCAAAGAAAAGATAAATGGTTCCAAAGATTATCAAGATTGCATTCACAGTAAGAACGAGCTTGGTATGAACTGAGAGGTGCTTAAATGTTCTTTTTGATTTAAAGGTCTGAAAGACATCCTTCATCACAGAAAACCCGATCCCACCAAAGATAAGGAGAAAAGCAACTGTCATATGAATGAGTGGGACAAATTTAAAGTCCTCTAAATTATTATTAAATAGAGCATAACCTGCATTACAAAAGGCCATGATGGAATGGTAAAATCCAAAATATAAGGACTGACCGATCTCAAAACCTAATTGATAAAAACCAATCGTTAAAAGGATCGCACCCACAAACTCAATGACAAAAGTATAGCGAATAATATCCACAATTAGTTTTAGTAATTCTTCAGTGCCGGATGTATCTAGCACGTCTTGCATAATGACCTGCTCTCTCATCTGAAGATTTTTACCCATAATGACGGCCATTGAACTTGATAGGGTCATAATTCCAAGCCCACCAACCTGAGCGAGAAGAAGCATGATCATTTGGCCAAAAATACTAAACTCATCAGGAAGAGAGATTGATGAAAGTCCTGTCACACAAGTGGCCGAAGTGGACATAAAAAGCGCATCTATGAAATGAATCGTTTTCCCTGGAGCGGCAGACACAGGCAAAATAAGAATGAGAGCGCCAAGTAAAATCCAACCACCAAAAGAGAGAAGAACCACCTGAGCTGGAGCGAGCTTTAGGCGAAAAAGAAAACTACTTGTTCCGACATAATTTTTAGGAGCTACTTCTGGTTTTTCATACAAAGAAATAATGCTCGAGAACAAATGAACAGCAGATAACCAATAAACAAACTCGATATCTCCCCAAGTGATGATCATGGGAACAAAGATAATTAATGAAAAAACATAACGCCTAAAGAAGTCTTCAAATCCCCCACTCTTAAGAAAATTTGAAAGAAGAGACACGAACAATACCAGTGGTGCCACCCAAATAATATGAGATGTGATCTCTCCCATCGGAAGCCTCGCCAGGACTTCTGGGAATTGATGGGATTTCTGAAATGTGTAGATGAGGACGAATACGCCATTGATGAAAATTTCAAGCATCAATGGGATTCTTCCCATAATATAATTCATGAAACTAATTTTACGCTTTTTTTTAAATTACTCATAGGAATTGTTCATGAATTCAAAACGTACTACCCCCTTTCACATTACCGGAGTCGATAGTCTTGGGCAGGGAGTTAGTAAAATGACAGAAAAGGTCACTTTCATAGCTAAAACGACGCTGGGAGATGAAGGTGAGGCCGAAATCATGTCAGAAAAGAAAGGTGTCGCCTTTGCCAGATTAAAAAAGTTAAACAAATCTTCAGACCTACGTGTTGAACCAGATTGTAAGCACTACTCTTCTTGCCCATCATGCCACTACCTTCATGTGAACTATTCAGATGAATTGAAATTTAAACGAGAAAATTTTGCAAAACTCTTTAGGAAGTTGCCCCTAAAAAACTTTGAGGTCATTGGGGCTCCGCGTCGCTCCGGCTACAGAAATCGCATTCAGTTACATTATAGCCTCAAATCTAAGCTAATCGGTATGCGCGATCCTCAAAATTTTACGATCCATCCAATCCCCAATTGTCTTTTAGGTCTTCCTGAAGTCCTAAAAGAAATCCAAAGATTGTATGAAAATAATCAATGGATGATTGAGGCGCCTCCTGCCCCGATAGAGGGTCATGTCGAAATTTACTGGAACAATAATAAGCTTCAAACAAGCTGGAACAAACCCTACTCCGAAGGAGGATTTTCTCAAGTTTATGAGGAAATGAATAAAAAACTTAAAGACATCCTGATGGAGGAATTCAAAAAAAATTCTATTTCAGGAATACTTGACCTTTTTGGTGGTGCCGGTAATTTATCTTCAGGACTTAATTATAAAAACAGACTTTGCGTCGATATCTACCAGAATTTAAAGGGAGAAGACTTCCTCAGTCTGAATTTATACGAAGAGAATTCTCTAGGCAAAGTCATGAAAGAAATCAAAAATCGCCCATTCACTCTCACTCACTTAATCCTAGATCCACCAAGGTCTGGTCTTAAAGACCTCGCACTCTGGCTTCAACAATTAAGGCCAAAATACGTCGCCTATGTCAGTTGCGATCCACACACGATGGCACGGGATTTAGAAAAACTAGAAGGGTATTCTATACAAAGATCTCTTCTTTTTGACTTTTTCCCCTCAACTTTTCACTTTGAAAGCCTGATTTTTCTCGAGAGGAAAGAGTGAATTAAGTTTTACAAAAATCATCCTCTTCCTTAGAATAAAACAAAGCCTTTATTTATGAGGAGAAGCCATGCTTTCTTGGAACATCATGAGATCCACATTTTTCATTATTTTGAGTCTATTGGTGATGACATCGTGTGCTTCAAAGGATCAAGAGCTTAAGGAAAAAAAAGTTGGTCTCTACTTTGGTGCCGGTATGCAAAACCTTATGGATAAGCAATATACGGAAGCACTTAAAAACTTTTTAAAGGCAAACGAACTTGATCCAAATAATTCTGAGATTTTAAATAATCTAGGTATGTCGTATTACTTTAAGGGTGAAAAAGATCTTGCGATTAACACTCTAAAACAAGCGTTAAAAATCAATGAAGAAAACTCTGATGCTAAAGTTAATTTAGCTTCGATTTATTTCCGAGAGAAAAGATTTAGTGAAGCAGAAAAAACTTATAAAAACGTTTTAAAGGACCTCACATACGATAAACAAACTCGAACTTATTACAACTTAGGTATCCTAGAACTGAATTATAAGAAAGATACGGTTGCCGCTGAAACCTATTTTAAAAAATCAATTAAGGAAGACGATAACTATTGTCCCTCCTATTTTCAACTTGGCGTTATTCAGTACAACCGAAAGCAATTCAAAAGTGCTTTGAAAAATTTCAAAGAGGCTTCTATGGGAGACTGCTATGAATCTCCGGCGCCTCACTACTACCAGGCACTTGCAATGATTGATCTTGGCCGCTTTGATGAAGCAAGAGTGAAATTGGACGAAGTTGATACACACTTTAAGAAAAGTGGTTTTGCTGTGAAAGCGAGAGCAAAAGCTATTGAATTATCAAAACTAGAAAACAGAAAATCATCAGAATCTCATGCATCAAGGAATGTGCTTGAGTCTCCAGATTTCTAAATAGACCAAGGATGGGTTGAATGGATAAACAGGAAACGAACGAAATCAGTACGACGACTGCGACAGTGGGCCTCCTAGGAGAATTTCTAAAGCAGAAGAGAATTGATAAGAATTATACTCTTGAGAAACTTTCTCAAAAGACAAAAATTTCAGTCAATATTTTAAAATCACTTGAAACAGATGATTATGATCATTTACCAAGTGCTGCCTACATTAAAGGTTTTGTGACAAGTTATGTGAAGGTGCTTGGAATTCCTTTAGATGAAGCAATAAATAAAATGGAATACACTTACCTAAATGTACTAGGTAAACCTTTTCCAGCTCTCAACCACACTAAAAACATGATTGCCTCTTCTCCTGTGACCTCTAGAGCTCAATCAGGAGAAGAAGATCCCACTCCGAATGAAGTGATTGAAAGTGGTGATTCCATCATCGAAAATACAAAATCTTTTCTCCCTATTATTATTTTTGGGGCCGTCATTTTAGTTTTTGTAGGTGGTTATAAGCTCATCTCTTCCGTTGTGGAAAGTGAAGTCACTGATCAGAAATCCAAAGATCTTGGCCCAAAAATTGAATCGAGTTCAGCTTTAGTGAAAGGACCTTTAAGAGAGAAAGAATCAAAAGATGATCTAAGAAATGCGAAAACTGAAAAGACATCAGGTGATCAAGTCAATCCAAATGAGAACAAGGCTCCGGAAGAAAAACCAGTGGTAGAGTTTCAAAGGAATTTTCCACCAGTTGAATTTAAAAAAGTTAAGGGAAAACTCTATAACGTAAAGATGGATGCTCCTGAAAATAGTGATGAAACTCTCCTCCCAAAACAAATTAAAGATTCTATGAACTCTGATTTGCAAAATCTTTATATTAGAGCTGTCGAAGGAAACACGTGGTTAAGTTATAAAATTGATAACAACCCCATTGAAAGTGTGATCATCAACAAAGGAAACGATCTCCTTCTTCAAGGAACTGAGATCAGAATTTTCTTAGGTAACGTCAATGTTACTAGAATCTTCTACAACAACTACTTGATTGAGACTCCTACAAAATCAGGAGTCAAAAGCTTAGTCTTTCCTGAAGAGAGTAACTCCAAATACCAGCTTCCTCTCTTTCCTAAAGCAAAAGATGATATTCTCTACACTGCAGAGGAATACATCAAACGCATGCAAATGGAAGAAGATGAGCTAGAAAAAAGAAAGCAGCAGTAAGATTATTGCCAGTCTAGCTTCCTAAAGAAGTTAATTCCTAAAAAAGAAATCACTGTAACAGGAAGGAAAACAGCTACTGGTATCGGTAGCTGCCCTTTCTTCGCCACACTAACTAAAGAAAAGTACAAAGCATAATAAAGAATTAAACACATAAGACCCATGAGCCCCGAATTTTTGGACTTACCTCGATTACCTGAAATACCTAAAGAAAATCCTAAAAAACAAAACACAAAACAAATGAGTGCTCCATTTTTTCTATTCCAGAATTCATACTTAGCATTAAAAAATTCTTTCTTATTAAAATTATAAACTTTCTTGGCTTCCTCTTCTGTCATCTTTAAAACGCCCTTTAACTCGTCTGAAGTGAGCATCGTTTCTTTAATGCTAAATTGATCTTCAAATTGCTTTTGTGAGACAGGGAAAACATATTTATCAAAAAGAATTTTTTCAATATCTTTCCCTTTTGCCTGGCCAATAATATTGCCTTGAAAAAGAGTCAATGTGAGTTTTTCAGTTAGCGTTTCAGGAGATCTCTCAAATACGAGCTCTCCCCTCTGAGCAAAAATGACTTTGTGAGAATCCTCGTTCTCTTTAAGGTGAAGAAATACTTCTTTGAGATTTCTTCCGTATTTTGTGGATTCATTCGCGAAGAGAGTGAGGTTTGGAATAAGAGTAAAAAACTGACCCTCTTTGATACCCGCTAACAACCCACTCGACGTAAGAAAATTAATTTTTTGTTTAAAGGATTTATTGGATTTGGGGATTACTGATTGATTTAAGTGATAAACACTAAATGTCAAAAGTCCTGCCACTAATAGAAATGGCATCAAAATTCTGGTCTTTGTTAAACCACCTGCACGCATTGCAATATATTCTGAATCAGCAGAAAGTCGGTTCATGCAAAAAATAGTTGAGAAAAATACTGCAATTGGAAGTGAAAGGGGGACAAAAGTCAGAGCGATATTTCCAATCAGCTTAGACATAAACCAGGGAGAGACGTCTCTTGTGACCAAAAGTTCAGTCATTTTGAAAAGTTCAAAGGTTAAAAGGAAGCTAATAAAGAAAAATGTGCTGACCACAAGTGGCAGAATGAATTGTGCGGCCAGATAACGTTGCAGCAATAATCTCATAAATAACAAGTTACTCTAGATTCACCTTTCCATCAAGAAATGGCAGAATAAGCACACTATAAAAGGAGCATTTCATGCAAATTCATCTCGACCTTGTCGGGGACCAATTCCTCGGTTCTGATCTAAAAATTTTATCGGCTTTCCAAAAACCAAATATCTCTAAGCCAACAGTAAAAACGAAGGCCCCACAAGCACCAAGCATTTCAATTGAACACTGGAGTGATAAAGGTCTCAAAGAAGAATTCCATAATTTAAAATCTGCGAAACACTTTAAAGCAGCCAAAGATGAAACTTTATCTTTCACTGGAGCTACAGGTGAAACAGTTTGGGTTGTGGGACTTGGAGATAAAACAAAGGTCACAGCTGAGGATTTAAGAAAGTCCATTGCAAAGATTTATAAGAGTGCCAAATCAGGCAAATTCACAACCATAGCTTTCGATGTTCCAGGATTTAATGTTGTTCATGGAGAAGTCGAAACTATTCAGCTTATCTCTGAAGCTATTTATCTTTCTGATTATTCATTTGAAATATATAAATCTAAAAAATCAGAGCCAAGAGATCTCACAGTCATCCTTGGTCATGCCGAGAAAAAGAACGCTTCAAAAATTCAAAAGGTCCTTGAATCAACGAAGAACATTTGTAGCTCGATCAATATAGCGAAGGACTTTGTTAACGAAGCTCCTAATGTCCTTCACTCTGAGGAATATGCTCACCGAATTGAAGCAGATGTGAAAAAGAATCTTAAAGGTGTAAAAATCAAAATCCTTAATAAAGCTCAAATTCAAAAAGAGAAAATGGGCATGTTTCTTTCCGTGAACGCTGGTTCGGCCTATGAGCCACGTCTTGTTCACCTGACATACGAACCACCACGTGCGACTTCAAAAACAAAGCATATCGCCCTCGTTGGTAAAGGCATCACTTTTGATACTGGTGGATACTGCGTAAAACCAGGTGCAAGTATGGCCGGAATGAAAAATGATATGGGAGGCTCGGCCACTGTTTATGGAGCTTTCCGTGCAGCTGTTTTAGAAAAAGCTCCGGTAAAGATCACTTGTATCTTGGCCATCACGGATAACGCCATCAATGAGCACGCAACTTTTCCAGATGCGATCGTGACAGCAAGAAACGGAAAGACCGTTGAAATCCTTAACACCGACGCCGAAGGACGCCTCATTCTTGGAGATGCCCTTGATTACGCTTGTGATCAAAATCCTCACTACATCATCGACGCCGCAACATTAACGGGAGCTTGTCTTGTTGCTCTTGGAAATCAAGTCTGTGCCATTCTTGGTAACGATCAGAAATGGATTGAAGAAATTTTAAAATCAGCGAAAGAAAAAGATGAATATATGTGGCAACTTCCAATCATTAATGAATGGAGACAGGACATTAAATCAAAAATTGCTGATATCAAAAATATTGGAACTCCCATGAGAGCAGGTACAGCTATTGGAGCTGCTTTCCTTGAAGAGTTTATTAAAAATGATGTGAAGTGGGCGCATTTAGATGTTGCTGGTGTGGTTGATTCTCAGTCACATCTTCCTTATTGCTCGGCCCATGGTGCTTCTGGACTTATGATTAGGTCTCTGACCCATCTTCTTGTTAATGCAAAATAATCACTTTAAGATCGTTCTTTTTGCGCCTGAAATTCCCGGTAATACCGGGAGTATCGGGCGCACTTGTGTCGCGCTTAATTTAGAGCTCATTCTCATAAAGCCCTATGGTTTTGAAATTGATGAAAAGGCGGTACGGCGAGCAGGACTTGATTACTGGAAGCATGTTCAATTAAAAGAATTTGAATCATGGGAAGATTTTCTTATAAATGAAAAACCAGAACGATCGAAGCTTCTTTTCTTTGAAAATAATGGAGCGAAACTTCATTACGATGCCCCCTACTCAAAAGACTGTTATCTTATTTTTGGAGGGGAAACGAGAGGAATACCTTACGAAGTTGAAAATGAATACCTATCTCAGCTTTATCGTCTCCCGATGTTTTCGGATGAAATCAGATCTCTTAATCTTTCGAATGTTGCCACGGCCGTGGCCTATGAATGTATGAGGCATTTCATTTGAATAATCATTTTTATACGAAACTCGAAGCTTTTACACTTTTTGAAGACTTTACGGTTGTTCGTCACTACAAAGATCTTCCTGACTCTTGGTTCGTTGTCATGACTGATATTAAAGGCTCCACAAAAGCCATTCAAGAAGGGCGCTATAGGGACGTCAATCTTATTGGAGCAGCTTCCATTATTGTTGCAACTAAGGTCAATGGGACAAGAGATTTTCCATTCGTCTTTGGAGGTGATGGAGCAACGTTACTCATCAGTCCGGATGTTATTGATGAATTAATGAATAGACTTGCGGCCTTACGAGATTTAGCAAAAAATAATTTCAATCTAGACCTCAGGGTAGCAAAAGTTTCTGTCAAAGAGTTAGTTAAACTGAATAAAAAGATAGAGGTAGCAAAATATCAGTTAAGCCAAGGTTGTTCTATGGCGCTTATGCGCGGAGAAGGGATACAAGCGGCAGAATATTTAATTAAAAATCATCCCTCTCAATATGAATATGAAACTCAATTGAAAGCGGAAGCCGATTTAACTGGATTAACTTGCCGCTGGAAACCAATACCAAGTCGAAAGGGGAAAATATTCACCCTCATCATTCAAAGCCGCAAAAATGAATTGAGGATTTTTGAAAAGGTCATAAAAGATCTAAAGCTCATATTTCCTGATGGGCTAGATTCATACAACCCTGCCGATTATCAAAACGGAAAATATAAATCCATTTTAGAAAATATTAAAAGCGAGATTCGATTTTACAAAAATCCGTTTAATCTATCATTCATCAAAAGAATTCTAGAAATAATACCAGCGTTTTTAATTTTTAATTTTAAACTTAATATCGCTGGGGCCCAAGAATACGTCAGAGCAACCAAATCTCATTCTGATTTTATCAAATTTGATAACACATTACGTATGGTGATTGATTGCGACGAGATGAAAATCTCACAAGTTAAGTCTCTTTTGTCAGAGATGTATCAAAGAAGAGAAATCTTTTTCGGTACTCACGAAGCCGATGAATCGATTATGACTTGTTTTGTTGAAGGACTTAACCAGGGTGAGCATATTCATTTTATTGATTCAGGAAGCGGCGGTTACGCACTGGCCGCTATTCAATTAAAAGATCAAATAAAAAAAGCTATTTCTCCCAACTAAATTGAGATTGTATCTCCAAGATATATTGTTCAGGTGTAATCACTTTTCCCATTCGCATCTTCTCTAGAATCGCCCTGACTCTTGCCCGAGCAAATCGTGTGAGCTCTTTTTTTCTAAAAGAGACATAGTAGCGCTTGGGGCTTGGAAGAAGCATCGCAAGGAACGCTCCTTCTCGAGGAGTTATCTCAGAGGGATGCTTTTTAAAGTAATGTCGTGCGGCCTCTTTTATTCCATAAATCCCAGGCCCAAATTCAATTACATTTAAATAAATTTCTAAAATCTTATTCTTGGAGAGATCCTTTTCTACTTTGTAGGTAAGAATCCCTTCATGAACTTTTCTCCAAAGTGTCCTCTCATCCGATAGAAAAACATTCTTCACCATTTGTTGAGTTATGGTACTAGCACCTCGAAACTTTTTATCCTCTACCATCTCATTTAAAGCGACCTTGATTTGATCTAAATCAATCCCCTCATGATCATAAAAGCTCCAATCCTCAGACAAAATAATCGACCATCTTGCAAATTTGGACATCTTTTTTAATTCAGTCCAATTCTTGGGTTTATTCTGATTTAACTCAACTCGAACATCCATTTTATTTCTATGAAGATGAGGATAAAGAGAATTGAGTTTTGCCACATCATGAGAAAAATACATGAATGCAGGAACAAGAATGAATAAAAGAAGGCTTAGGTATAGAATTGCTTTAAGGTAAGAAATTGATCTTCGTGATGTCATATTGGTCCATTCTTAGTATCATTATAACGTATGAATACTTTTTGTAGTTATTTTAATGAAGGAATGTGTAGGTCTTGCGATCTTATCGCTATGGACTATTCTGATCAAATTACTCTTAAAGAAAATAAGTTAAGAGAAGTTCTTCATGAGTTCAAATTGCCCAATTTTCTTCCAACCGTTCATTCAAAAAAAACCGATTTTAGAAATAAAGCGAAATTCATCGTCACAGGAACAACGGATCGGCCCCTCATCGGATTAGCGGACGCCATTGACCTTGATAAGGGTGTAGACCTTTCAGGATGCTCTCTTCACCTACAAAACATAACTGACATCATTCCAACAATTAAATGGTTCATAAAAAGGGCGAATCTCACACCTTATCAAATAAAATCTCAGAAAGGTGAATTAAAAGGGATTATCCTTTTTCATTCTGAGGAAACGAGACAAACATACCTGCGCTTCGTCCTACGCTCTAAGGAATCAATTGATCGGATAAGAAAATTTCACCAAGAACTTCTTACCGTACATAACCATCTTGCATGCATCTCTGTTAATATTCAGCCTATTTCTCATGCGATTCTAGAAGGTGAGGAAGAAATCTTTATCACTGAAAAAACATCCATTTCTCACCGATTGGGTAATATTGAATTTGATCTCAACCCCAGGGCCTTCATTCAAACGAATCAAATCGTCGCCGCCAAACTTTATGAAAGTGCTGCTTTATGGATTAAAGAAGCGACTGTAACAAGGATGCTCGAATTGTACTGTGGCCAGGGTGCTTTTAGTTTCTTTGCCGCCCCCTTTGTGAATGAGAGTCTTGGGGTTGAAATAAATCCACAAGCGGTTGCCGTCGCAAACCAGACAGCAAAAAAATATAAGTTTTCAAATTTGGCGTTTAAAACCTCAGATGCCTCAAAAATCGAGAAAGAACTTCTCGCCTTTGATCCCGATTTAATATTAGTGAATCCGCCCAGAAGAGGACTAGGAGAGACTGTCCACCTACTCATGCAAGAGAGAAGCCAGAGATTGATCTACTCAAGTTGCCATGCTGATACACTTTGTGAGGATCTCAAAACATTAAGTGAGATCTATGAAATGAAAAGAGTTCAAATTTTTGATATGTTTCCGAACACACATCACTATGAAACCCTAGTTGAATTACATCTCAGATAAACTAAGGCCTATAAAATTTTGTCATGAGTTTCATCGCAGAAAAAATAAATTCATGCCTTGGATGTCCACCGTTATCTTGAATCACACCATTTTTGACTGAAGTTTTAACATCTCTTTTTACATCAAAAACCATAAAATCTTTTTTTCCGGAAATCAGAAACCACTCTCTCTTTGGATTAAACAAAGAATGTCCAGTGCTGGCCTCACGATGAGATCTTTTACATCCCCACATTTTTTCCATCACAGACGGTAGTAGATCAAAATGCGAAGTAGGATGATTATATTCAAGACCTTTAGGTTCAGGAGTCATCCAAACAACGGGTGTGTAATTTGAATTCACTCCCCCATAGGCGCCAGTGATCACAATGTTCGTATTTTTTAATAGACCATGCTTTAGGAGCTGAAAAATGACTCTTTGAATTTCCCTATCGGCACTGGTCGCCTTTTGCGCAATTTTTAAAGAAATGAAAAAGGGCATAGTACTATCTACAGTACGGTTTTCTGACCACTGATTGATTTTTAAATGAAGAGACTCATCATGAGTAATGGAATCTTTCTCAGAGTTATCAAAATGAACAACTTCATATTTTCTTTTATTTAAAACCTCAAGAAGGGCAGGTTTTATCTTATTACTCGAATCCATATAAGATGAGGGTACGGAGTACATTAATGAGTAAAGGCCAGTTTCAGAATCAAGTCCATTGGATACATGAGAGTTAAACGTAAGAGCATGTTTTCTCATGTGAAAAACTTTAGGCATTTTCGTTGAGTTAAAATCCCCTCTGTCCCATTCAGTTAATACAATCAGAACGAGATTCGGATTTTGTTTTCCACGACACTCTAGGTCCCCTGATGGATAGAAGAATTGACGATTATCAGGAAAGGTTTTACTTATTTTTTTTAGATTAAGATTTATGGGAAATACAGCGCTGAGTTTCGGATGGATGTTGCCATAATGAAACATCGCCTTACTGAGACCAAATGACATAAGAATCAAAACTAAGTACCAGTTACTAACAGGATTACTAAACCGTGCCTGCATGGATCGCCAAAGATTCTCTCCTCGAAGCCAGATAATCACTGCACTTACAAAAAGACTCGCACTCAATAAGATAAGCCCAACTGACCCACCAATAAAATGGTGGAAGCCATTAGGTAATATGATTTTATAAATATAGCTGTAAACATGCTCATGGAACGTCGAAAAGGAAAAAGCATCTAAAAAGATGAGTAAGTTTAGAAGTAAAATAAGAATCAATGACCAAAATCTTGAAATATAATAGGTTGGAAAGATGAGAACAATAGGAGCATAAATTAAAAAATAAAAAATGGAATTTAAAACACCGAATTCACCGAAATAAGTAAAAAGGACGTAAAAGAATTCAGTTCCATTTCCAGGCAAAATAAAGCTTCGAAAATAGAGTAGACCTAGGATCATTGATAGAGGCCATGAAATTCCAAAGAAAAGCTTACGACCCCAGCTAAGAGAAAAATTTCTACGACTCATTCATTCCTCATTCTTATTATTTAATTCTAAGCACAGCGAAAGCTTTATTCAAGAGACACTGTGCTCCAAAAGATAAATAACTGAGGAGATCGCCGTAGGGGCAAATTATTTTTTTAAAATCTTCTTTTTGATCCAAATAACGATGACTTCAATTAGTTCAAGCATAAGAACCTCTAATTAAAATTCGTGCACTTTGTAAGTTTAAAACCAATAGAGTTCCCGCCATAGCGGGACCCCTTACAACAATCTTCTTTCTTAAGATTGAAGAAAGCGACATTACAATCCGTAAAGTTCACTCCGATAACGTGACAAGTATGTCCAAGACTATCCCTCGACTGGCACTGATGCTCGCCTTCGGCCCGATAAATTCTGGGATTTGAACTTAAATAAGTTTCATCATCCATTTCGGTGAGGTAATCAATAAAAACCACATCGTTAGCTTGAACGATACTTGAGAAGAGAATCACCACTAAAAATATTAATTTCATTTTACCGCTCACTTCTCATTAAGATTAATTTTAAGAGTCCAGCATTTTTATTTTCACGAGTCACTGGAGTAACCTTCGTCAAAGCTTCAATCACAGCATCTTGCATGGTGAAAAGCCTCATCATGTTCTCTGTATAGATGATTTCTCCCATCTTCAATTCTTTGGGAGTCGGAAGTCTAATCATGACCTCTTTGTTACCCTCAAGATTCACCATTAGAGTGAAAAACCCTTCGCTTTCGTCTTTCATGAATTTAATTTTTGAAGGATTCATTTTAGGATTTAAGATAAGGGCAAGCTGAGAGGTATTTCCTTCCTTATAAGCAATCTCATAAGTCTCTAGGATTTGAGGATCACGCTGGATTTTATAAGAAACGGCATAGTGTAATAAGTTTTTCATGAGAAGCTTATTTCCTCTCATTGAGCAGACTAAAGGATAATCAGTTTGGGGAACATTTATCAGATTGACCTTATCACAACTCTCACTGGATAAAATCTCGCTGTAATACAGATCATGGATCTTATGAATAAGCGGCTCACCAGCGAGGATGGCTTCCTGAGCAATGGAAGACTGGACTAAGCGAAGAGCATTATTTAAGAAGAAATGCCCTCTCATATTTTGGTTTGATTGAGAGTTCGAATTCTTGAGATACGTTTCTAAAATTTCTTGGAATGAGTTCATCCAAACTGGCTTATCAACTTCCATAAATGGATGCAGAATCAGAAGATAACTTAAATATCTCTCTAGATTTTTAACCGAAATGAGGTGATCTAATTCATAATGATCCTCTCCTGTATTTGAGTGTTCACTAGGAAAATCAATATAGGGAGTTTTAAATTTGAGTCCAGAAAGATTAGCCACAGGCAGATGTAAAGGAATTGAATTCACGTCTCTCTCACCAATCAAGAAGTGAAAAAGAGACACCAATGGTAAATATCTTTCCTTTTGAAATTTTGAAAGATCATTCTTTTCATCACTTTCAAAAATAATTCTTAGTGGGTTTTCAGTTGTTGAATTTCCACCAAAGGCTTCCGAAAGACCAGTTTGACATTGGGAGAACCCAGACTCCTCCACAGATGTGATGATTCTTTGAACGTCCGATAGACTTTGAATACTTCCTAAAAATTTTGAATTGATGAGAGGTATTTGACCGATACTATGAAAAGAATCTTTCTGAAAATCATAGCGAGACCAAACAGACCTTAATTGGAAATTAACCATTCGTTCACAGTTTCTAAGATCTTTATTTTGTAGCGCCTTAGTAACCTCTTGAGTCACGAGTACAATGTCTCTTAGTTCTGAAAGGGCCCTCATCTCTTCTTGATGATATTGATCAATAAGAAGAGCGAGATTCTTAATCATGTTCATGGTCTCTAACTGCATTTCCATGATTTTTTTCTGATTCGTAATCACAATATCAAGTTTTCGGCTTATTTCATCGAGTTTTGCGGATTCAGCACTCTTTGGATTGAGCCCTGGAAAAGGAGAGACTGAAAGAGCAGTGACCGCACCAAGGGCGCCACCCGACATCCAGCCAGTCATAACATTTTTTGCCGTCGTAACGAGCTGACTTACTTTCTGCGCCTTATCCATCACCTTTTGTAAATCAGGCGAAGGCCTAATCCCAAAAAGCATCGAGAGTTTATTCGCCGAACCGATAATATTTGTTAAGTTATCAGCTAAATGTCCGGCAGCATCCACACTCTTTTGAAGATTCGCATTAATCTTGCCTTGTTTAGAAAGAATGCTTTCATTCGTTTCAGATGAATCAGCATCTTCCCCCTTAATGACTTTTTTGTACAAGAAATCAAATATCCTTTTTGAATGAATATTTGTTGGGCCAGCTCTTGTGGTTCTGGCCTCACGGTACATATCATCTAGGTCTTTTCCCACACCAGAAAGACCATCAGTCAGATCAGAAACATTTTTTTCAGTCTCTTTAAAATGCTTTTTTAATGAAGATACGAGAACGGTAAACTCTTTTGCCTTTCGTTGGATTTCTTGAACGTCTCGGACAACTCTTCCCACTTCATCAACGATCCTTTTAAAACCGTTGTTCTCTTTAATCACCTCATAAACACCAAAGGCAATCATTCCACTTAGGATGACAGTATACTGCTCATTTTCATTAAGGTTTGAATTCTTAAAGTACTGATCTGCCTTCTCTATAAATTCTTTTGTACTTTGAATCGCCTTAACAGAATCCTCGGAACTACTCGATTTCATTTTTGCTTCAATCTCTTTCGCCGCTTCAGGATTAGACTGAGCAATGGCAATCGCGACATCTAAGGCGAGATCTTTAGAAATTTCACTTGCTCTCTTATCAAAGGCAACGAGAATTTCATCGAGATGCTTACTTTTAAGATAATTAAATGTCCCCACTTTTAACTGATCTTCAATTTTAAAGTCCGATGATGCTCTTTTGTTAAGAAGAGAGGTTTCTATAAGAGATTTATTTTGCTGATAAGACTCGGAGTGATAAAGATAGTTATTTTTTATCTGTTCATTTTTCTTTTGAATATCTTGAATAATAAGTCTTGCTTCAGTTGGTGTTAATTCTCCAACAAGTGACTGGACGAGCTCTTTTCTATTCTCTCCAAAGGATCTTGAGAGGATATCGGCAAGAGCAAGATTGGGGGCCTCTGAATTCAATAAATCATTCAGTAAATGTATTTTTTGCTGCTCACTAACTCTTAATTCTTCACTCTCCGAAACGGTCCTAATTTCCGTGATGGTTTTTGAACAACTTGTGGTGACGATTGCAAATGCAATGATATTTAATAAAGATTTCATGTTGTTCCTTAAAAATTTTGCCAAGGGTAATTAAAATTAAACTTCATATCACCCACCAGATAGTGAACAATTGAGTTATCAGCGGCGCCGTCTTCGCCAGCGTCTCCAGAATCACCTAGATCCCCCTTGGCCCCTTGTGCTCCATCTGGATATTTATACTTTCGATTTCTTAAACTCGATTTAAGCTCACACGCAGGACAGCCCCCAGTTCTTCTATCGATATCCACATAAAGAGTCGATCCAACTCCCCCTGGGCCTCCTTGACCGCCCTCTCCTCCAATTCCGCCAGCGCTTCCTTGACCTGGAAAGAAATCCACTTTAATCTTGAGATCATCTAATTTTTTTGCCTTATAAAAGAAGGCACCAGATGATCCTCCATTTAACCCATTAAACCCTTTATTCCCTTTAAATCCCTGATGGCCTCTTTTCCCAAAACAGCGTTGATCTTTATCTGAGTGGTCTTGCTTATCGCCTTTACAGGTTCCATCGAGTGCTAAATCCTTTCCAGGAATCTCTTTCATCACTTCCGGAACTCGTGTCTGCTTCCCAGCATTTTTACCTCTTAATTGAACACTCAATTTTCCCAGAGCGGTTTCCGTCACAATATTAATAATCCCACCGGAAGCTCCATGCTGATCATCTAATGCCTTTAAGGTACTTTCTTCAGTGAAGGTTACAATTTCTCCACCACGAGAAATAATCTCCTTCGCCTCAATATTAAGGTAAACACCTTCGGTTAAGAGCATTGCTCCTTCCTCAAACACAAGTGTTTCAATGGGGCCAAACCCAACTCCCAATGAATAAGGATTTTTGATTCCACTAACGACAAAACTTTTTCTTAAGTGAATTTTTGCATCATCTAGCTCAAGATCTTGATCCATCACTTTACATTCAAATTCGACGTCCAAGGGATCCTTATCGCTGATAGACAATTCCACCGATGCCTTAAAACCAGACTCATCAAAACTTGCGAAGAATAATTCTTTTTCTCGATCAAAGTGACCTTTAGCACACTCAACGATCGCATTCGTATAATGACCACTGATGGCCTCAAAGTTTACTTTGTAAGAATTAATGTCTTCTTTAAAAATTGAAAAATTTGAGAAATCTTTTTTAAGCTCCGTTTTTCTTTTCTTCGTGATTTTTAATCTTGGATGAGTTGTCTCTTCTTCACTTGATGGAGTCGACACTTCTTCAGACTTTTTACTCACATTTGATTTTTTACTCTCAGACTGACAAGCAACGAAAGACAATAATAGAAACGGAATCATGGCAGATGACATTTTCATAATTAATCCTATGGGAATAAAATTGGTCTCATGCTAACAAAAGACCATTTTTCCGATAGGTTCACTATAAAGATTACACAGCAGAGTGTTGAAATTTCAGATACGAAACAATGTTATTTCAGTAACTTAGAGGATGGTTTTGAAGTTCCGGTAACTTCAAACGCTACCGGAACCGAAGTGAAATTTAGAATAAGTAATCGATACCAAAACCATAGTAATTTTCACGACGTTGTTTCACATCGAAATTGGCCCCAGCAATATCTTGGCCATAGTTCTCATTGCGAGACATTCCGTAGTGGAAATTCGCCGTAAGGTTATCAAGAATCAAATATTTCGCTCGATATAGAAAATCCATATCCATGTGGGCATTTTGAGTTAAGCCTGATGCCCCATACTCTCCTGTGACCTCACCAATAGATGTCGCTTGTGCAGAGAGCGCCATCATGAACTCATCCACTGGACGATACTGATAAGTTGCGCGAACAAAGATATCCATGGATGTATCAAGAGTCACATCCGTGTCAGCGGCTGCACTTGAACTCAAGGCAGTAAATTCTCCAGAGTTATTATAAATAACTCCTCCAGCGAGTTGCCATTCATTCGCCTCATCCCATTTTTTTCCTATGCGAGCATTGAGTTCAACTGAACTTCGTGGGTTGGCAAAGTTACCATCCTCAGTCTTATTTCCCGTTGCAGATCCAAGTCTCGAATCTTGAGTTTTGACTTTGGCAACAGCTCCGAAGTCCAAATTAAAGAGCGAAGAGTTTTGATTTAATAAACGATAGTTGGCCGCCAAAATAGGATTTGAAAAGCCCGATTGATAATAAGCTGAATTCGCAGTAACCTTTCTATCCGTTACTCTTGCATCGAAAGCGGCATCCATACCAACATAAAAATTTAACTGATCAGTATGGGCATAACCCACACGAGTTTCTAATACATAAGCATTGGTTTCTTTAGTCGTTAAGCTTGTTGTGGATTCACGGTAATATGTGACATTGGCATCAACTGTAAGGTTGTACTGACCTTGTTTTAAAAAGTAGTTCACATCACCAAATCTAAGTTCTTCCGCCGCACAAATTGACGAAACACTCAACACGGCCAGAGCAGCAATCATTTTTCTCATCGTCGAGACTCCTTGTAATGAGAAGATTGTACTCTTCTAGTTTAAAAATAACTAAGGGATTTTCCTGACAATAGGGGCAAGAGGAGTCAAAAACTGGGGCCAAAAGGAAACTTTTTTAAACTTGAAACAGATGGTCATTCATCATAAATACTTACTTAAATTTGATATCGAAATTCTCCGTAGTTTTATAGCATGACCATTTTTTCTGATTTTTTGTATCTCTTCCTCGAAAAGCGGGGTCTTAATTTCATTGTAGAAACTAGGCCAGTGATCTTTAATAGCACAGAGAAAAGAACTAAAAGCGAGCTTTTCTCGTTCGGTAAAATTTGTATATTCAAACGATAGCGCCCACTTTCGCGCCTCACGCCTTAGTAAATCTTTGGAGACCGTCATCTTTAAATTAGACTTCCTCGACAAAGGAACTCCTAGAGTTGCGGCTATTTCAATATTAATTTCTGGAAATTCAATTTTTAACTTGAGACCAAGAGCTTCCATCAGCTTATCGATAATATCTAAACTCGGATTAGCTTTTCCTGCCTCAATATTCTGGATTGTGGGTAGACTCACCCCACTCTGAACGGCCAATTCAAACTGAGTTAAGCCAAGTTTTAATCGGATATCTTTTAAGTCACCTAACATAATACACATATTATAATATGTATAAAGGCGGAGCAAATATGCTTGTAACTACATGATTTAATGAGTGCCAAAAATAAAAAGGCCCGACATAAAGCCGGGCCCATCATCAATTTCAGTTAAGAAAAGATTAGAACTTGTAAGTCATAGATACGCGAGACATAAGAGAGTCTGTGCGTAATGTACCTGTGTCAGTTCCGTTAGCAGCAGGAGCAGCACCTTGAGCTGTTCCGTTACCGATTACACCATCAACAGAAAGTTCACCGAACTTAAGAGTTGCACCAGCGTTTACGATTGTTGCGTTTTGGATTGAACGCTCATTAGTTTTATCTTCTTCAGATCCCCAAACGACAGCTCCAACAGAAGAACGAAGAGTTAACCAAGAAGTAGCTTCAGTTTCTAGACCAACAACAACTGGAACTCTAGATGTCTTATACTCTTGACAGAAAACAGCTAAGTTTCCAGTACCACAAGGAGTTAAACCACCAGCTCCAAAAACGTTAGTACTGTTTTCGTTATCAACTTCAGCTGTTAAATAAGAAGCTTTTGCAAACATGTTTGTCTTGTCGTTAAGCTTAGTCACGCGACCAATACCAATTTCAAGTTGCTTTAACCCGATGTCTTTTTTATCAGTTGTATTTTCAGCATCGAATTTACGGTAGTCAACAAATAGTGTGCTGCCATTCCAATCATGGATTGCACCTAATTGATAACCCATTTGACCTTCAAATTTCTTACCAGCAGTACCTTTGGCATTGTTAATAAGATTAATGTTTGCATATCCTTGAGTATCTCCAGAGATAACACCAAGGCGAGTTCTCATTGATTCACCAGTTAATGGTGAAGACTCATCAGAAGTCTTTGCATAACCAAGGTTAGCACCCCATTTCATACCAGCATCGCCACCAACGAATACGTCGATGTTGTTTTGCTCACCTGCACCAGCAAGACCAGAAGCCAATCTCATAGCATTAGAAGTTGAAGAAGCTCCACCGAAGTGAACACCGTAAGCAAGGTTACCAGATGTTCTATAGAAACCACCTTCTCCACGTGGAGTAGCAGCATCGTCACCAGTTTGTTCAGTTCCGAACTCATAAGTCACAAGGTCTTTGTGATTGTTGATTTGAGCAGCGTTCAACCAGATGTTACGGTTATCGCTGATGTAAGCAGAACCGTAATTGTCTTCACCAAGAGCTTGTAGACGAGCCTTCGAAGCGAAAGCCGGTGTTGCAAGAACTGCAAGTCCAAGAGCAACTGTTAGCTGTTTTTTCATGAAATCTCCTTTTTTAAAATGACACTTGGTCATTGTTTTTTCATGGATCGCTAAAACAAAATAAATGTAAGTACTTATAAGTCTCACCACCAAACATTCTTTTGGCAATATTATTTCGCCTTCAAAAAGTCTTACATCAAATAAATTTTATGGTCCTACATGTATCAATTTTTTGACGATCCACGCCCCTATCATTGGAAGACGCAGATACAAAAAGACCACCGTGAAGGTGGTCCTGTGAGATAAATCTGTCTTAGAAAAAACTTAGAAAAGGATGTCGAATTTCAAGAAATTGATCTTAATTTCATTACCTGACTTGTAATAATGGTTACGAATGTCGCCACCGTAGCGCTTAAAATTAAGAGCAAATGTTGGTGCATAAGAGATACTTGCAGCTGAATATTGGCCCATATCGAATCTTTTTCCTGCTTCAAGATCAGCAAAGATATTAAAGCCTGATTGATCGTCACCTGATCCAACTTTATAGGTTGCTCTCTCTAGACCCGCCATTACACCAACAAAGATTGAATCTTTAATTTTTTCAGCGTTGAAGTTGTAGAGGACTCCACCTGCAGCTCCCCAGCGAGTTTCAAGTGAGTCGTTGACTCCAAAGTTTACGTTCTGGCGATTAATGTAGGCCTTCGCTTTCCACATAAGACCCACATACTGTTCAATGTTCTGAGCGAAGTTAAGATTAAGTTTAAACGTTGTCTCTTCACGGTCTGTCGTTTTTCCTTCGTCAGACTTCATGAGTAGCCCACCAGAGTAAGCGTAGTCAAAAGCGTCGATAGAAACAATACGTGATTGAGCGTGAGCGAAACTTCCAAGAGCGAGAACGATCATAGCAATGATGAGTTTCATAATATCTCCTTATATTTGATTCTTAGTTTAATAATACGCGGGATAAGAATTTTTCTTGGGCAAAATCAGAACTCATGGGACTGACTTGGCCCAAGAATTTAAGTGTTGGATAATCAAAAGAGAGTTGCTCCATTGAGGAATCTTTCACATGAGAGATAAACATCTCTTCATCAAAGCGAATGTATTCTTTTTTGATGTGGTTCTCAATATTTGGAAAAACTCTATCAATCACTCGCTTCATGAGTTTAATTTTTTGAGCAAGATCTTCTGATTGAGGCTCTTCATCGTGGATGAGAAAGAGAGCGTGGCAAAGTTGCTCTTTGTTTTGATGCTGAAACATTTCAAATTCAACCACGAAGTGTCCCCATTCGTGAGTCATGCTCTGAGGGATAAAGAGTGTTCTTTCTTCAGTGTACATCTCTTTATTAAGAACCCAAGTGACAGAGATCGCTGACTGAACATTCACAGATGTACATACATCAATGAGTTCAGGAGTGAGCTTATCTTTATTGTGAATTAAATTTAAAAATTTCTTTGGTGACATTGAGACATAAAGATTCTCAGACGTTAGTGTGGCGAAATCCTTAAAGGCCATGGTCCATTCTTTCTTTTCAACGAGATCATCTGGAGTGGTCTTTTCAATAGATTCAAAAAGCCGAATTTCAGAGTGATCCTTTAAAATGGAATCAAGATGACTCCAATCTTCTTCTGAAAAGAGTGAGGACAACTCAACCTTATAGCCTTTCTTGGTAAAGAAATCTTCACCAGATCTAAGCTCCATAGATTTAGCTCTTCCGCCAAAATCATGAAACTTTCCGTCTTTATAAAAGGTCGCCTCTTTTGATTGTGGGAGAATTTTAGCTTGATAATATTTCTTATAGATATTTTCGACAGCTAGCGCGGATCGAAGGCTTAGGACACCAAAATTATAATTCTCTTCCAGCATCTGACGAGTCAAAGGCCGTGATGTAATAAGCCTCACCGACTCATCAGGAGCATTTTTTCGAAGATCGAGGAGCTTTAAAACAGCTCCTAAATCTTGTCCCAAAATAACATGGCGATAATGCTTAGAAGGAATTGATTGAGTGTTTCCACCCTTGGTGTCTTTAAAATGCTTTAATAATCCGAAACTCATGGAGCCATCTTAAAATAAAAAACCCACTCTTGCGAGTGGGTTTTTGTCATTCTTAATTGATTCTTTTTTATCTGATCGCGAGTCTATCACCAGGAAGGATTTGACGCCTCTTAATCAAGTGACTATTGGTTCGGATGATCGTGCTCATTGGCACACCTGTTCTTTGCGCCACTCTCCAAAGAGTATCACCCTTTTTTACAGTGTAATAAACTGAAGGATTCTTAATGAGCTTACCCTTTCTACCGTAAGTTGCGATCATGCGATCATTACGGCGAGCTCTACGATTTTTTCTTGATGATTTCTCATAAATATCTGCATACAGCCCGTCACGAAGAGAATGATCATCTCTAAATGGCAACTGAACAACAGTATTTGAAGCGAGATACGAGTGCTCTGGAAGATCTGGGTTTAAGTCCTCAATGACATCATGAGGAACTTTAAACTTTTTTGATATATGGCTTAGGGACTGGCCACCAGTTGTGACATACGTTTTGAAATTATCTGCCACGACAGAATCTTTCTCATCAAACTTCTCCCACGCTTCTTTCGCTCCCACTGGAACGCGAAGTGGGTAGCTTTCTACATAAGGAGGAATTTGCCAGCGCACGATTTCAGGGTTGTAGCGCTTCACTTCTTCAAAATCTAACTGCAGCACTTCTGCAAGTTCATAAAGATCAGCATTTCCCTTCACCATGATTTCTTCATAATCAAGAGCTCTTTCAAACTCAATTTCATGAAAACCGAAAACATCTAAGTTCTTTCCAATGATAGCAAGGGCCATGATTTTTGGAACATAATTTTTAGTTTCTGGGCGCAGGTAGCGGCCTTTAGACATTTGCCAAAAGTCATGGGTGCGATACATGCGAATGGCACGAGCGATTTTACCTTCACCAGCATTATAACCAGCAGCAGCTAGTTCCCACGAACCAAAGAGGCCATTCAGAGTTTTTAAATAATTGGCCGCTGCAATTGTTGCTTTAAGAGGATCTCGTCTTTCATCAACATACCAATCAATATTGAGACCAAATTTTTTCCCAGTTGCTGGCATAAATTGCCATGGGCCCACGGCTTTTGCCCAAGAACGAGCGTGATTCTGAAATCCAGATTCGGCCATCGCTAAATAAATAAGGTCTCTAGGTAATCCATTATCTGCCATGATTTTTGAAAGAACTGGTGCATACCGGCCAGCTCTTTGGGTGTAATTCATAAAATGAACTCTACCTCTACCAGTAAAGAACTTAACCCACATGGCAGTTTGCTTATTCCATGTGACAGGAATATCAAATTTCGTGTTTCTTAAACCCAACTCTCGGGCAGCTTCTTCAGAAATTTGGTACGTTTTGTAAGGAGAGGCAAACGTCTTTTCGTGAGCACTTCCATGGATACATCCACGGCAATTGGGAAGATCCTTTTCGATGAGTTGTTCTTGAACACGGTAGTATTCAGCTTGCTCAGCTACAGATGGGTTATATTTATTTTTAAGCGTCCGTCTTTTATTAACGCTTGAACACGCCGAAATGAACAACAAAGCAGCGAGCGGCAACAGTACAATCTTGTTAGTCATTACAATCCCTCAATCTTCCTGAAGTAAGTAGGATACTCCATCTTTAACAGGATAATCCAAAGATACTTATCAACAAAGAAGGCAAATTTTTTTGTCCCGATGAGTAACGAATAGAGAAAAATCAGTAATTTGTCTTTCACTCACCGTAGGACCAAAACATACTTTACTTAAATTAAAAATTGAGGTTGCACCATCTGACCAAAACACTCAACTACAATCAAATGCAAAACGCCCAACCCAATCAGTGTTAAGATAAATGAGTATGTTTAAACTTATTCTTAATATTCTGCCATGCCTCATCATCATGTTTCAACCTTTAAACGCAAAAGTTGAATCTCCGAATTATAAATTTGATCTTGAAGGCCTCTCCGATTTTTTTCCCAATAAACCCATTAGCAATCTTGATTCCAAATTTGGTAAAGGTGAACTCATGGGAAACGATGGGGGAATTCAAACACTAAAATATGTTGTGAAAGATCTGCGCTATCAATTTCCTGTGATGGTCCAAGTTAAAGATGGACTCATAGAGGATTTCTTTGCAAGGTTACCCTCTTACTTTTTACATGACGTGTTTTTTCAATCACTCATTACTCGCAATGGTAAACAAACCAATACTAAAAAAACGGGAGAAGAGGCCTATTATGTTTGGGATCTCGCCCCATTAAAGCACATCTACAGTGCGGCCTGCACCATCACTTGCTTCCCTATATTCTACGCAGTTGAAAAAAAAGAGGCTCAGACGAAGAGCATTTTAGAAAAAATGAAGCTTGCCAATAAAATCTAAGGTGAGGATTTTTGCAAATAAGGATTCTTGATGTGAACCTTCTTTGCAAAATGAAGCATGATGAATCCTGCGATCATCATCCCGATGCATAGGAATTGTCCCATCGTAAAAAAGTTCAGGTAATAACCAAGTTGTGAATCAGGCTCCCGGAAAAACTCAATAAAAAATCTAAAGACTCCGTAGCCCACGAGAAACATCGAACAAGTGACACCATAAAATCGTTGGCGCTTATGAATGTAGAACAAAATAATAAAGAGAACAATTCCCTCAAGAACACCCTCGTATAGCTGGGAAGCGTGTCTAGGAAAAGGTCCTCCTCCTGGAAAAACGATTCCAACCCAAGAATCAGTCACTCTTCCATAAAGCTCACCATTGATAAAATTCCCCATTCTACCAAAGAAGAGTCCAGGTGATCCCGCCACGGCCATACAATCAGTCAGTTGAAAAAAGTGAACGCCATTTTTTCTAGCAAAAAAATAGGTCGCTATGCACATACCAACAACGGCACCATGAAAGGAAAGTCCTCCCTTCCAGACGGCAAAACTATCAAGAATATTAACTGAGTAGTACTCCCAATTATAAACAACGACATAAAAGAAGCGAGCACCAAGAAACATGCCAATGATGAGCCAAGTGATATATTTATCAATTGCCTCTTTGGAGAGAGGCCAGAACTTTTTATCAGCAAGGTATTTTAAAATGACCCCACCAACAAGGAAGCCAATAACGTACATGGCCCCGTACCAACGGACTTGAAGTGGACCTACTGAAAATATTACGGGATCAAACCAATCATTCATGAATTTAGTCTAATAAACTAAATACTCTAAGACAACTAGAGATTCACTTCGCTCGCCTCAGTCACAGCAAAAGATCCACTCGAATGGAGACTTAAATCAAATATAGATTTTTTCATGGAGTGTGTGATTCCATTAAAACTTAATAAGCAAGTGCTCACACTTAAAAAGCCAATCATATCTTCGCGAGTCATGTTACTAGAAGTTTTAATCTCTTTGTCTTTTCGAATAATTTTTAAATGAGAGGCAAGCTTAATTTCCCCACCATTTGAAAAAATAACTTTTTTATTCATATCAATAAAAACAGCTTCTCCAAATGACTGCGCCTGCTTCATTACGATTACTGCATCATCTTTTACTGTCCCCCAATAGGAAAGAACTCCTTCATAAGAGAGCGCTTGGGAAAGAAAACGCACCAACATGATTCGAAGACCCACCATTTTATCAGTATGGGAAATGTCTGAATGTAAGGCCAGATCCCAGATGGTTTTTCCATGAGGAAGCCCCATGAGACCCACTTTTCTTAGAGTGTAAATCAGTGTTCCAAGTTGAATGGAGATAGACTCCATGCCGTACTTGTCTAATAAATCTGATCCCGTAATTTGCTGCTGAATTCTGGCACTAGCAGACTGAACAGTAAGGATACGTGTATTTATTTTTTCTAGCGAGATCTTCTTAGTTTCAGCATCTGGTACAAGAGTAAACCCAAGCTCATTCAATAAGTGGGTGTACTTCGTATTGATCTGTTCTTCTTTAAACCTAATATAGATGGGATAATTGTGAGATTTTCTATATTGAAAGTAATTCCACTTTACTGGTTCCATAACGACAACTCCTTGTCCCAGTCCTTTTCGGATAATGACAGAGATTCGTGAGGAAGAATTCCAACAGTGTCTAAAGTTTAGACACTACCGATAAATATCTAATCACTCTAGGGTCTTAGATGCCCTAAAGAGTACCTGACATTGGCACTTAGTTTGCTTATTAGTCTTTGATGGAAAATATCATCGGTCTTAATCAATCACCAAAACTATCAAATGAATCAGGCGAAGATTCATTCAAGTTTTATGCTCGTCCTTTGACTTCTAAGCTATTAGAGACCATGGAGTTATCAAAACATTTTATTCAAGGCGAAGGCGACTATCTTTTCTATGAAAAAAATCAAAGAAAGCAAAAAGTCCTGGATCTCACGGGTGGATATGGCGCCAATATCCTTGGACATCGTCATCCCAAAATACTCGCAAAACTTCAAGAATGGAAGGATGAGGGTGCACCATCTCTGACTCAAGGAAGTCAAAGGAAGATGGCCGGGATACTTGCTAAAAGGATATCAGACACCTTAAAGATAGAGACCGGAGAAGGTCCTTGGATCACCACTTTATCTAACAGCGGGACAGAGGCCGTAGAAGCTGCTTATAAACATTGCCTCATCTACTTTAAGCAAAAACTCATTGAACTTGGTCAAGAAATTGAAAAAGAAATGAATCTCGCTCTTATGACTATTGAGCGCACGGAAGAGACCTTTAAACCACTCCTATTAAAGAGACTTCGGACTGAACTTTCCGAAAAAATTTCCTCACTCTCAATGGGCGAGGAAAGAAAATCATATTTTCTTCACCAGCTTTTAAATGTCCATGAATTTTACGATCTTATCTCTCTTGTCAGAGAAATTAACCAAAAACAACTAAGCCTTAGACCACACTTTATCGCCCTGGAAAAAGCTTATCATGGGAAAACCATGGGTGCCTTAAGCCTCACTTTTAATGAGGGATTTAGAAATTCATTTTTTTTAGATAACGATAACAATCAACACACAACATTCCTTTCACAATATATTGAATTAGAGAAGTTAGACCAAATCATCCAGTCTAAAAAAGAAGATCTTATTTTCTTAAGTGACTCAAAAAATGGAGTTACCTGGGAAACACAATCGTTTACAACCATTGCGGGCTCATTTGTAGAACCCATTCAAGGCGAAGCGGGAATTATTCCAGTCAATGATCAGTTTCTCGCTGTCCTAAAAAAATATTCTCTTCAAGAAGATTTTTTATTAGTTTTTGATGAAATTCAAGCGGGTATGTACCGCACAGGTACCATGACATCAAGTTACCACTCGCATATTACCCCCGATATCTACACTTTCTCAAAGTCCCTCGGTGGTGGAGTTGCAAAGATAGCTGCCACAACCATAAATTCTAGAAAATATGTTGAAGAATTTGGATTTTTACATACCTCGACATTTAGTGATGACGATTTATCATCTGCGATTGCACTTGAAGTCTTAAATATCCTCCAAGGTGAAGAGAGTCCTGTTTTCGAAGGGATGAAAGTCGCAGATTATCTTTGGGTCAGACTACAAACAATCAAATCTCAATTTCCAGAAATTATAAAAGAAATTCGCGGAAAAGGTTTGATGCTTGCCATTGAATTTCATGATGAACTATCAAAAATGGGATTTGAGTTTAAGACAATCTGTGATTCAAAAATGCAGGGTTATATGATGGCCTCAGTCTTACTTAATCACGAGAACATCAGGATGAGCCCATCTCTCTCGAATAATTTAACTTTAAGGATACAACCTAGTTTATATTTTACCATCATTCAAACAGAAGAACTGATTGCAGGGTTAATAAATCTCTCAAGGGCGTTAAGGAATAAGGATATCGCTTATTTTTTATCATCCATTTATCCAAATCAACCCGTTAAAAATATCATGACCCCTGAACTTAAGACTGAACTTGAGCTTGGTAAAAGACCTCTCAGTGTCTTTTTATGCCATTTAATCGATGAAGCTCACGTGAGAAAAGTTTCAAAATCATTGAGGGACGTAGAGAGTTCCCCACTCATGAAAAAGCTAGCTCTAAGTAAGGACTTAGCTGAATTTGAAATCTATCATGCTCAAACAATTGTTGATAATAACGGCAAAGAAATGGATATTGTCATGTTGGCAATACCTGTGACGAGTGAAGAACTCAAAAAAACGTTCACTTCAAGACAAAAATTTAAAGTCGTTCAAAAAGTGCAAAATGCCGTTGATTTCGCCAAGGAACTTGGAGCTTCGACTGTTGGCCTAGGACAGTTTACTTCAATTGTATCTGGAAACGGATTGTATTTAAATTCACATGGCATGAATCTCACAACGGGCAATGCTTTTACGATCTCCTTAACTGTACAGTCAGCACTTAGATCAGCAGAAGATAGGAATATTGATCTCAAAAAATCCACCGTGTCCCTCATTGGAGCAGCTGGAAACATCATGTCCGTTGCCTCAAGCCTTATGGCGGACTATGTTGGAAAGATTATCCTGATTCATCACTCCCCTATTGAATCAAGTGCAAAGTTTCAGATAGCAACGAGAAAGATTCTTAATGATATAAAGAACTCAAAATCTGACTCTAGAGTTTGCAGCACCATTCAAAAATTTTGGAAAGACCAAGACTTATTAAGTTTTCTATCGATCCCAGAAGTTCTTGAAGTCCTTGAAGCTACTTCTGACGTAAATAAGATTAAACAATCAGATATTATCCTATGTGGTGCCAGTGCATCGAATGGTTTTCTATCAACAGATCTTTTTAAAGAGGATGCCATTGTTGTTGACGTTGCGGTTCCTCCTTCAATTAAACCAGAAATGTTAAATAAACTAAAATCGGAACGCCCAGATATCACTTACCACCTTGGTGGAGTGGCGCTAATTCCAAAAAATCAAACAATCGATTTTTTCATATTCCCTCTTGGAGAAAACGAATGTTTTGCTTGTATGGCAGAAACTTTCACTCTAGGTTTCAGTGGGAAGAATCACTTTTTAAATATAGGTGACCTTACGAAAGAAATCGTCATGGATGTCCAACATCTTGCAGAGAAGGCGGGCTTTACTCTTGGTAGTTACAAAAATAAGAGCTCACTCTAAATCTATTCCATAAAGAACATATTGAGAAAATGCTTTTTGTGATCTTTCCTCAAAGGATCTTCTTGAAGGCGAGTTTTTCACTTGAAACGTAACGAGAGTTTTCTTCATAAGAGAAACAATAAACTGAATCCTTTTTGAAACCTGTATCTGAACACCCTTAACTTCTTCTCCGCCTGGCCCAGGAATTTTACCAACATGTGCAATTAAAAGCGTGGATAAATTGAAACGTAATTTAACGAGAAGTAGTGCCTTATCCATCTTGGTTAAGTTTTTATTCCTTACCTTATCTAAGATTAAAAGTGGATCAGCGAAATTAATACTAAACCCAACCGGTTTTCCACGGAGCTCAACAATATACGAATAAAGGGGATTGATGATATATTTAAAATCATCATAGATGATTTTAAATTGTGAAAAACTTATTGGTTCCCATTCCGGCATGGACTGATAGGCCTCATTAAATAATTGATGAATGATTTTAAGCTCTTCATCCCATCGATTCATCTCTACACAGCGGATAGATGTTCGAAAATTTTTATCTAGCGATTTAGTATGAACACTTTGGGTTTTCTTACCTAATTTCTTTCTTTTGAAAAGATAGTCCCTTATGCCGTCCCATTTTTTTATTTCGTAAGTATCCCAACGAGCGATTTCAGAAAAGCCACATCTAATAAATAGATCATGATAATAATCAGGATAAATAGGCTCGCCCCAAAAGGGAGCACCTCCTCCAGGCAGTTTTATTCGATATTTCACATAGAGATTGAGATCAATCGGGGTTTTAATTTTCTTAAGCCCCCTTTTTTTTCCTTCAGCACAAACTGAATGAGTGAGAAGTTTTGCTGCTTCTTCATTATTAACCCAATCCAGGTAGCCTAAATTTCCAACAGATTCATTTTTCCTCCAGCAAAGGATTGCCTTAGATAGAACGATTGAATCCTCGCTTACAATGAAGGCTTGCCAATCGTAATCGTCTTTAAAAGGTGATTTATCTGAAAAGAATTTCTCATAATCAATAAGTGATTCCGGAAAAGTGGTAATGATATCTTTATGAGTGATCATTTTAAAATCAATCATTCTTTGAAAAAAAGACTCATCCCAAGAGCTACATGTCTCAACTAACAAGTTCTTCTCCTAAAAATCATACTAATATTATTCGAGGGTCTAAGGCTAATACCAGCTTCATATTGTTGTTGTTCGCTTTTTGTTATTTCCCAATCAAAATGATGAACAAGGTGACTTAAAATAAGTCTCGCTTCCATACTAGCAAAGTACGCTCCAATGCAGGCCCTGGGCCCCAAACCAAAGGGGTAATAGGCCCCTTGAGGTATTTTCTTTTTTTCATCCGGTAAAAATCTCTCCGGATAAAATGAGAGCGGATTCACCCAAAGATCTTTTGAGCGGTGGCTTAAAAATGGAGCGAGAACGACATTAGCACCTCTGGGAATAGCAAGCTCCCCGAGCTTGTCTTCTTTTTCTGCCTGTCTCATAAAGACCCACACAGGTGGCCAAAGGCGCATGACTTCATCAATCACAGCACCAATCAGTGGAAGTGAATTAAGCTCATCAAAGTTTGAATTTCCTTGAAAATTTGAACATTCTGTTCGAATCCTTTCAATGTAACTGGGATTTTTTCCTAACTCAATCAGCGCCCATGACATGGAGTTTGTAATCGTTTCATGTCCCGCCATCATGAAAGTCATGATTTCATCCCTGATTTCTTGATCACTCATTTGAGCTTTTCCCTCTTCTTGAGCATCAATTAAAAGCTGCAAGAGATCCTGTTTTTTAGATCCGGATCTTCTTTCATGAATGAGAGCGTATACATGAGTGTCAAATTTTCTTATTATTTCTTTTAGCCTAAGATTGTCTTTTGTAGGAACCCAAAACGGTATCGGAATTGAAGATCGAGTCTTTCTCGTGATAATTCTCATCAAATCCAAAATATCATGAAGCCAGTCATCAAGTTCACTCGTTACTGTTTGGGAAAAGAGAGAATTCAATATAATTCTCCAAGTTAACCGATTCACTTCATGGAATGAATCAATCTCCTGACCAGTCTTCATTTCATTCATAAAAAGTCTAACTGTAGAATCAATCTTTGGAGCAAGATCAAAAACACTCTTTATATTCATCACAGGACGGATCATTTTATGTTGTTTTCGCCAAGATTCACCTTCATTCGTTATGAGCCCATTGCCCAAAAATTTTCGGAGCATCTTGGTCGTTCGCCCTTTAGAATAGGCATGTGAATTATTTTTTAAGACATGAATGACATCATCTGGATGACTTATAATAAATATCTTTTTCCCGAAAATATTTAATATAATTCTATGACCCTGAAGATCATGCATTTTGGTAATAAAACCAATTGGATTGGCCCGATACTCTTTTAATGTTCTGTAAGAATGGATCAGTCTCATAATATTTCTATTGTCCCTTTTCCAGCATCAATTCGAATTTTTTGACCCGTTTTAATTTTCTGGGTGGCAGATTTCACTCCCACAATAGTAGGAATATTAAGCTCTCTACCTATAATGGCCGTATGACTTAACAGAGAGCCCTTCTCAGAAATGAGTCCCTGACTTCTAGACATGATATAAACCCACGCTGGGTCAGTATTTTTTGTCACCAGGATAAAATCCTTAATCTTTATGTCAAAGGCTTCATGAGGGCCTTCTAAAACGAGAGCAAATCCCTCGACGATGCCTTGAGATACACCAAGCCCAGATAATTCCTTCTCATGAAATGAAAGGTTCATCTTTGGCAGTGGTTCATCTTCAACCCAAGGGATGACTTCAGGAAATGTTTGAACTTGAGTCTGCCACACTCTACGTGATTTCATGAGGCTCATCACTTCTGACTTTTGTATTTTCTTGTCTGCGTAAAGCTTCCATTCCTGGGGTGAAAGTGAGAAGAAATCTAAAGTAGAAAACTCCCTCCAAGAAGAATCATGCTCCTTAAGTGTTTCTGAAAGCTTTAATATCAATTCACGTAATAAATGATAAAATTTTCCACGCCACAATCTTGTTGATTCTCTTATTGCAATTGCTTCCCTCGTAAAGTGGAGAATTTTATTATTTAAAAACCCCAACTTAACAACAGATTCTTGATGAAACTCTTTCCGTGGTTGGATCACATTCTCTTTTGCCCATTGAATGAGTTGATGAAGAAGAACTGGATTATTTTTCAAGGGAAGACTTTCTAGCTTTAATTCTTCAAAAGAGCGATCACCATAGAGCTCTAAAAATTTTTTTAGTTCCTGGATTTCTTTATCATAATCTTTTGACTCTAATTCATTGAAAGCCTCTTTAAAGGGAGAACCTGACATTTTGAGATCAAAGCTAAAAAGATCTTGAATAAAATTTTCACCAAGGCAGTGAACTAAACGTTCAAAATGCTCAAGTGGTTTAATGGAATCAACTTCTTTTGACGTTTTTAATAAATCAATCACCACGTCTTCTTTGAGTCCCATCTTTTTAATTGATGAACTCAAAAAGCCAAGTCCCATCATGATAAAGATATCATTTATCACTGTTAGTCCAAAACCCAACGGGCGATCAATAAGCTTATTGAGGTAAAAAATAATCTCATCAGGTGTATGAAGTTCCTGACTCTCTTTCTGAATTTTATCCCTAACCTGATTTAAATCCTGTGAAAACTGATCAAAGACGGCCTTCTTCCCGATCGCCATTTTAAAAAGGTTGTAAAATGATTTTAGAGACTCAAGGAGCTTAGGAGCAGTATGGTGATAAGGAATTTCAACTCCCGCCATTTTTCCACCAATCATTCGATGCCAATTCTCAATATTTTTTTCTCCACCCGGAAGTGCTCGTAAAACAGCATAATAATGCTCGAGATTATAATAAAGGTGATTATCGACCGAACTTATGAGTCTCTCATAGTGATACGAGAGACTCTTAAATTTCTCGTCACTTGCTCCCAAAAGAAGTGCTGATTCTTTAAACACATTTTCATAGGCCTTCTTCACAAAAGAAGCCGTAAATGGGCTCACGACTCCCGGATAGGATTCAGATAAATTTGTATCAACAAAATAAGTTAAAGGAGAAAAACTCCTTGTGATTGGTCGGATTTGAAAGACATAAATATGATTATTTTTAATGCCCCATTCAATATCACTTGGAAATCCAGCACTCTTTTCTAAACTTAGACCTAAATGGATCATTTTCTTAAGTTCAAGATCGTTTAAGACTTCTTTCTCGTTTGTAATTTTTTTTGTGACTAATTCATGGGTTCTAGTGAATAGGTAGTGATCCACATCAGTTAATCCAGAAACGACGCCTTCACCAAGTCCGTATCCAGCATCAATAGCAACTAGTGCCGTCGGAACGATGGGTGATCTGGTAAATAAAACCCCACTTTTATCAACATCGACTAACTCTTGAACGACCACGGCCATTTTTAGTTCGATTTTCAAATTTTTTCGAGAAAGATATTCCATGACTCTTGGTGCATTCACCGAATGATAAATTTTTAATAAGGACTCTTTCCAATTATCTTTGGTTACATTTAAGATTGTTTCAAAAAGTCCCGCAAAACTTGAATCGACCTGGTCCTCAAAAATCATCGAACTTCTCAAAGCAATTTTTTCAAACTTCAAAAAAAAGTCTTCAAATCGAGGAAGGATTTCATTCGGTATTTCCCCATTGTGTTGAAAATAATCAAAACACTGTGTCGTTAAAATAAAAAATGGAGGAACAGGAGCATTCCAAGAAATAAGTTTTTGAAGGTGGAGCCCTTTTCCTCCGACAAGATCAACTTCAGCGCTTTCATGAGATTCAGAAATCATCATAAAAGTGCCGCAGTTAATAATGTCATCACAACCACAAGGATCTGAGCTTCGGAGGAATTTTTAAGTGGTCTAGGCATTTTTAATGTTACTAAAAATTTCAAACTTGGAAAGATGAGGATAAGCTGTGTTATGGCGAAAAGGCACTGAATCCAAAAAGAGGTTTCGAGTTTATTCATAATGAGGAACACAGTGCTTGTAAAAATTAATTGAATCACGATTGCCATACTGATGGCGAACCTTGGGCCCCAAATTTTTGAATAAGTTGTATAGGCCGTTTCTTGCTCAGGTGATCGAATTTTTCTCGTGATTTCCCAATTTGTAAACATAAAACAAATGGGAAGAATATAGAACACCTTTGATAAATCAACTCTTGGATCGACCTCAGAACAGGCAATTAAAAGATAAGCAAAATTAAATAAGACGATGGGGTGATGTGAAAGAAATGCTATAGGTAAACTTTTTCTCATTAAATTCTCAATGAAGAACCATTTCAGCATCAAGAACGTAAATCCCAAAGTTATGAATGACCACAGAACAAGCTTTAAAGAAGTTAGACTCAAAAAAAGGACGATGAAAACACAAACACCTGCCAGGAAGTGAAGATCTTTTTTAAAGACTCTTCCTGATGGCAGAGGTCGGTTGGGAAAGTTAGTCAAGTCGTCTTGATAGTCCTTAAACTCGTCCATGATTCTTATAAGAAGAGAAATAGAAGTTAGAACAAGACCAGGTAAAACAAGAGGAACAATTGCAGGATGCTTAATATCGAATAGACGTAAATAAATTAATTGAACAGCAATTGCCGTAAGGATAGAACCTATAAACGATGAAAGAGGAAACATTTCTTTCAAATAAATTAAAATTCTTTTTAACATTGAAAACCTAAAATGGATTTTTTCTAATACGTAATAAGTATAAACTGACATTAATCAAGAGATGAATAATTGTTCCTGAAATAATGGTGAGGATCATCGTTTCAAAAGGAATAGGGATAAATAGGCGATAGGCCACCATGCATCCAATGGCAGAGTCGGCTTGATCTATAAAGACAAAAAACCATTTCAAGCGATCTGAGGTTTGACCCTCTTTAATACCTAATCTTCTTTTTATGAATGAATTCGGTAATTCAGCTAAACAATAACCAAGTCCCAAAGCACATGAAAGTAAAACCGTCGATTCATTTGAGATTAGTGGTGCATTTAAATCAAATAACAATTCCCACTTTTGGGCCAGTAAAACACCTGGAAACGTGGCGAGGGGCATTACAATGAAACCTCTCCAAGTTTTGTTCACCCCAAACAATCTTTGATGTATGGGTCTCTTAAAGTAAGATAAGATATCCGCCTTAACAGCGATCATGTGAAGAATTCCCCCGATTATCAAGGGAAGAGAAAGAAGTAGAATGTGAAACATTTGAATCATAAGTTTATTATATGCTGAACGATGAAAATCGCTACCTTTTCAAATTTGCCTGGAAGAGCATTCGTCGACATGCAGGAAGAAGTTTCTTTATCGGTTTCTCTGTTTCTTTAGCAGTCATCATTGCCGTTTGGGTTGTTGCATTTTTTGACGGATTTAATGCACAAATCGAAAAAGCGGTCGTGAACACAAATATCGGTTTTTTTCAAATCCAAGATCCCCTTTACGCAAGGACAACTGATTCAAGCACCCCTCTAGATTATTCAACAGAGTTAAAAAATCTTATTGAAATGCCTCCAACCCTATCAGCTTCTCCAGAGCTTGTTCTGGATGGAAACATATCAACACCTGAAGGAGCTGCGGGCCTTGTGGTTATTGGGATTGATCCAGAGCTACACAAACGATTTCTTCCTCTAAGTAATAATATGAGTGAAGGCGATTTTCTTTCAAACCGAGATGAATTTAGTATTCTTATTGGTAAAGAACTGGCGGAACTTTTTAAATTTCATGTCGGCGATCAACTTGTCCTCAATTATCAAGATCAAAAAGGAAATCTTCGCTCTGAGATTCTCACCATAAAAGGAATTTTTAATTTTAATGGCAAAAGTTTTGAAAAGAGATTTGTTTATCTAAATCAGAAGACTTGGCAAAAACTGTTTCTCGATTCATATTCTGACAAAATATTATTTAACAGAGTCTCTGTCATGACTGATGGACTTAAAGATGCTCAAAAATTGGCCAACAGAATTGATAAAACGAACTTAAGTCTTAAAAGCTGGAAGGATTTAAATCCTGAAATGGCAGTGGTTCTAGAATTTCATGATGGAATGATTAAATTTTTCTTTATCATTATTTCGCTAACAATCACGATGACGATATTAACTCCAGTCAGGATGCTTTGGCAGGAGAGATTTAAAGAGCTTAAAATGATGAGTATCATAGGAGTCTCTGTAAAAAAATTCTGGAAAATCGGATTTTTTGAAGCTGTACTTATGATTGTGATATCAGGCTTTTTTTCGACTATCTTCCTTTCAACACTCATAAGCTATCAGTCAAAAGTGGGCCTGGATTTTAGATTCCTAAACGATGGTGTTGCTATTGAGAGAGCAGGAATCAAACTTCCTGGAATTATCTTTCCTTTGCTTACGATCAATCAATTGCTCGTGACTTTTATTTTTGTCGTTTTCGTTCTTGGTATTAGCTATGTGTGGTCCATTCATAGAACCCTTTTAAGGTTAAAGGAAGAGACGTGAACGGATTTAAATTTCTTTTAAAGTTTAGTTACAGAAATCTCTTAAGATCTCCAAAAAGAACGATCATTTTGATCTTGAGCTTAAGTCTTGGGACAGGATTTATTATCTGGGACCTCAACTTTGCTAACTCTGGCTCTAAAGAAGTCATGAAGGAGTTTCTTGCCCAGTATGCTGGCGAGTATCACATTACTCATAAAGAGTATTATAAATTAGATAATAAAAAAGAATTCAACAATTTCAAAATTATTACAGATGATGAAATTCAGGACAAAAATCTCATCACCTTTTCAACAAGAAGAGTAACGGCGCCTATTTTTGTGTCTGGTGAAAAGAAGACTCTTGGTGTACTTCTCACTGGTCTAGAGACAGAAAAGGAAACAAAACTTACAACACTTGCTCGGGCAGTTACGGTAGGCAACTTTCTCAATCCATTAAATGAAAAAGAAATTGTCTTAGGTAAAAGGCTCGCCAACAGAATAGAAGTTAACGTTGGAGATGAGGTCGCAGTCATTGGTCAGGCACTTGATGGCTCTGTCGCAAATGAACTCATGAGGGTTGTGGGTCTCATTGATTTTGGTGGGGGTGACCTCGAGGAGTCCCTTGCCTTTACCCAAATTAAGTCCGCACAAGAACTTCTAGTCATGACTCCCGATCAATACCACCAGAGAGTGGACTTTAATATGAAGGACGAAACAGTTCCAAAGATTGAAGGACTTGCGGTCACTATTTGGACAGACATTCTTCCTGAAATCGGAGTTTCTGTTAAATTTGTCGATAACTTTACTTGGCTCGTTTCCATTATCATCGTGATGGTGATTAGTCTTGGTCTGTCTAATTCACTGATGATTACTTTTCTAGAAAGAGAACAAGAATTTCAATGCTTAAATATTATTGGGGCGAAGACAACTTGGGTTACGGTCTCACTCATGATTGAAGTTTTTCTTCTTGGAACTATCGCTATTATGCTAGGGACTCTTTTAGGGCATATTTCAACGACATATTTTCACCATTATCCATTTAATATACAATTTTTCACTGGTGGAAAACCAATCATCATGGGTGGAATGATCATTCAACCATTAGTAAGAATTTATCCGGTCCTCGAATATTATTGGAAAGTGCCTGTAATGATTTATCTCTTCTTATTAACCACAATGATTTATCCACTCATACGAGTCATTCGTCGGAGCAAAAATGCAATTTGAACTTATCAATGTAGACAAAATTTACCAAGCTTCTGAAGAAAATAAAATTTTCGGTGCAAAAAATATTAACCTCAAAATCAGTGAAGGTGATTTTATGGCCCTCGTTGGCCCTTCTGGTTCAGGAAAAACGACGATTCTCAATCTTATCGCTGGTCTTATTTTACCTTCACAAGGTTCTCTTAAGCATGGGGGAAGTGATATCACCTCATTTTCACTTGAAGAAAGAACCAAACATCGCTTGGATTATATGGGATTTATTTTTCAAGATTATCAGTTGCTTCCTATTCTCACGGCGTTTGAAAATATTGAATTCCCACTTCAGCTTAAAGGTTTCACTAAAAAAGAGATTGATGAAAGAGTCCATTGGGCGCTAAAGCAAGTCGGTCTAGAAAATATGGGACATCGTTTCCCTAAGCAGCTCTCTGGTGGACAACAGCAGCGGGTATCCATTGCGCGTGCCATTGCAGGTCGGCCACAGTTAATTTTGGCAGACGAACCAACGGCCAACTTAGATTCAAAGACAGCTCAAGAGATTATTGAGTTATTTAAAAAGCTAAACCAAGAATTTAAATTAACATTTATTTTCTCCACGCATGATCAACGCCTGATTGATCAAGTAAAAACAGTCATGTATGTAAAGGATGGACAAATTTCAGAAACAAGGACTCACCATGCTTAAAAACTGGATTCGAAAAGATATTGTACTTTGTGTAGCGATTGGGGTGAATGCGAAGAGTGCCGACCAATGGTTGAAATATGCGGAATCACAGATGCGCGGAGATCGCTCACACTCTGAGATGACGATGACGATTCAAACACCGAATTGGAATCGTACACTCGAAATTGAATCTGATATTGAAGGGAAGAAAGAAGCGCTTTCAACAATCCTTTCTCCAGCAAAAGAAAAAGGTATTAGAACATTAAGAATTGAAAACAACATGTGGAACTATTTTCCTAAATTAAAAAGAAAAGTTGCCGTCTCTTCTTCTATGCTTCTTGCTAGTTGGATGGGTTCAGATTTCACAAATGATGATGTCCTTAAAGCCTCGTCCATGGCAGAGGACTATTCTCATAAATTCGCTAAAGATGAGAAGAAATTTAAAGTGATCGAAAATCTAGCCAAATCAAACTCTAAAGTCATGTGGCCGCGAATCGTTACCTACGCCTCAAAGGAAGACTGTCTACCTCGCATGTACAAATATTTCGATAAAGAAGGAAAGCTAAAGAGGACTCTTCATTTTAGTGCCATCAAAAAATTCAATGGCCATAAGGTCCCTACTCACTGGGAAATGATTCCAGAAAATGATAAAACGAAAAAAACAATTATTGATTATAAATCAATTGATTTTAATATTAAATTTAAACCAAATCACTTTTCTCAAATGAATCTTACGGGGAATTAATGAAGTTTTTCCTTTTAATCTTTTTGGTTTTCGTGACTTATTCTGCTCTCGCTATGGAATCAGAATTTTCGGGAAATATTGAGGGGCAGATCAGAAACTCGACGAATAACTCTGAGGCGAAAGACGCTCCTTTATTTCAAGACTGGAATAGGGAGAACTTTTATCTCCTGTATGGAAATCTTCATGGAAAAGTTGAATTTGGCGAGTCACGTATTGAGGCAAATTGGTTTGCCCGGTATAGCGAATCAAATCTTTATGAACCAGCTCCAATCGGTCCATTTAATCGTCCCCCATATATTGCGACTGGGATTTTTACTTTCCCCAACAGGCTCGTAGCAAGAGATATTTTTCAGATGCAACATATAGATCAAAGTGGGAACCATCAAACCGAATCCATTTTAAACAAATTCTATTATGAGTGGGATGGGAGCGACAAACGCTTCATGATCGGTCGTCTTTATGTGAATTATGGTCTGGGTGAAATCTTTAACCCTATTAATCCCTTCAATCAACCTACAGCGCTAACTTCTACTTCGCAAGTCGCTCAAGGTAACGATGGCGCTTCCTTTACATTTTTCATGAAAGACAATCACTTGATTCAATTTTTATTTTTAGGAGATAAAAGGATTGAGAATTATGATGGATCCATAAATAAAACGTTCTGGATTCATGGAGAATATCAATTTTCAGATAAGCTCCAAATTGACTATGTTTTGGGAGAGGATCAGAGTCGGAATAAGATAGGTGGTCAGGCGAGTTATCAATTTGATGAAGCTCTTATGTTTTTTCAATTTTTATATCAAACTGAACTTATTACTCCAGAACCCTCGAACAACCTCTGGGATCTATTAGTTGGCCTTGATCAACAGTTAACAACGAAGTGGCATATTCGTTTTGAAGGTGGGTATCAAAAACAAGATCAATATGCCAGTCTTACTACTTTCACGAGATTTTTACCGACTGAATACTTTGCGGCCCTGGCGAATGTTTATGAACCACATCCACTCGTAAAAGTTAGTGGAACAATTATTAACGATATCAAATCTGGATTTAGTTATTTCATTGCGAAGGGAACTTTTAGCGTGACCAAAAGCACTGAAATCGAAGCCTTTGGTTTTTCTCCCGTTTCGGCAGGGGATGAAACAGACAACCTTGCCCAAAAACTTGTAACAACTGATCTAGGAATTGCCCTAAGAACTTTTTTCTAAGATTACTACTTCACCCGTTTTTCCGTTTATTTTTATCAAGTCTCCCTCATGAATAAGTTTTGTCGCTTGATTTAAATTAAGGATAGCTGGTATCCCGTATTCACGTCCTATGACAGCGGCATGAGAGAGAAGGCCTCCAACTTCAGTCACAACTCCTCCGACTCTCGCGAGAACAGGAGTCCAACCTGGATCAGTAAAAGCGGTCACAAGAATATCATCTTTGGTTAAATTAAGTGTTGCATGAATATCTAATATAACTCGCGCTCTACCGGTGAACACTCCGGGGCTACAACCTACTCCTTTAAGGCTACCTGTCGAGGATACTGTTTTTGCCTGTATTGTCCCGCCGAAATCGTTTGGTGGCACAAAATGGCGGTAGCCATCGTAATAGAGCGTTCGCTTTTTTGTATTTGGCAATTCATCGATCATTTTTAACAATTTCTTTTTTATCTCTAGTATATCAAGCATAAAAGCTTCTTTTTCAGTTAGACCCTCCCGTTTCGAAAATTCAATGACCCCGAGCCGCAAGAGATAATAAGCTCTCGTTGAGTAAGTCCTCATCTCTTCTCTAAGACGCAAGAACTCACGAGACTCATCAGTTAGTTTTAAAAATTTTCTACGACTAAAAATATTTAATTCGCTAGAAAGTCTATTATAGGTTTTTGAAAATTTATCTTTAACGGAATTTGAAATCGGATTATACCCTCTCACAAGATCATCGACCCACTCTTTTTTTTCCCCCCACCTAGGCACAGAGAGATCAAGTTCAGCGGGGCCATGATGATAATGAAGAGTTAAAAACTTTTCTCTTTCAGATTGGTAAGTCTGTGAATCAAATCCGTAAAAATCAGCGGCGATCCTTAATTTACCTAAACCAATTTGCACATCTAGGTGAGCAATACCTTCTAGTTCACTCATAAGATCAATTTCATCTCCGAATAAATATCCTTTTTTCTTTTTTAAATATGATTTATATTCTGTTTGAAAATTTGAATTGTTGTAAATAGTACGAAAATAATTCTTCTCTGTTGTATTTTGAAAAAATATGACCCTTAAAAACCAATCACAAAACGTAGAGTCATTCATCTTGCGAATATTCTTTAATTGAGACTTCAATGACTCATCTTCAATTTCAAATTTAGTTCGAAATAGTTGAATCATATTTTTACAATTTAGATATTCAGACTGAAGGCCGATTAAAACGGGAATTGCATCCATAAGGGAACCTAGAGTCAATTTCGTGCGATGTGGCCCTTTTTCACCATAATCTTTTTGAACACCAAGATCACGGTCAAAGTCATCCTCCTTAAAATCCGGTATTTTTTTTAGACCTTCTTTAACGGCTTCTGCATTCCAGTACACTCTTCCATAATGATAGTGAATCCACTGAATCTTTTCATCGTTTGGAATGAGGTTGATATTTTTAAAATAATCCCCCATTGAATATTCAAGGGCCTCTCGATAAACAGAAAACATAAAGGGAGTGCAAACACGTGCAGAGACTCCACCGTCTTTAAAATCCGCATCCGTCAATTCTGGAGTGTCCCCCCTCGGAGTGAAGGTCGTAACTGGTCGCGATTGAAGGATCTGGAGTTTGTCATCAGATCCGATCGCCCACTCTATATCCTGAGGATGTCCATAGTGCGCCTGAATTTTCGCAGCCGTTTCAATCAATTGCCGTAAATGACCATCTTCCATCTTGGTTTGTTCAGAATTTATGATTTCGCTTATTTTTTTATCATCAAACCAATTATAAACTGCCTGAGATGGTGTCACATGCCCAGACACTAATCTTTCTCCAAGTCCCTCACAATATTCCACCAACATTTCTTCTTCAATGCCGCTCAGAGGATTAATCGTAAAGAGGACTCCTGATATCTTTGAATCAACCATTCTTTGAACAAGTACACTCATCTTAAGTGTTTCAAGTGACCATTCTATTTTTTTAGTCTTTAGATAATCTTTCACTCTGTCTGAGTGGCGAGAGTCAAAACAGTCCTTAACTCTTTTCTTTAATTCATCCATGGAACTTACATTTAAGTATGTTTCATACTGCCCAGCAAAGCTTGCTTGCCCCAAATCCTCTAAAGCACCACTAGACCTCACCGCTACGGGAAATCCACCTATCCGCTCAATGTCTTCTTCTAAAATCTCCTCAATATCAGTTAGAACAATACCTTTAGGAACTATGAAATCTGCCATTAAGAGTTCATGTAATTTCTGAGCTTTTCCACCGAATTTTTTTGTCATTTCAGGGGAAAGAGCTCTATCACCAATAAAAAATTTATTCATTTAGTTCCTAACGGAAGAATCAGGAAGGCACTGTAGATTTATATAGCTGACGAGATCAATCGAGATTTTAGAGATAAATGATTAAAAACGTTTTATGATTTGCCTTTATATTTCTAGTCCTAAAGCACTAGGACACCCCACCTACTCTTTTGACCTGAGGCCCTAAACTGACTATGATCATACCAGGAAGGAAATTATGACAAAAAGTGCAATAGAGGTTAGAGACGAGCTAAACGCCGTCTCAAGTAGTTTCTGCTTAGCAAAATGGCTTCAAGTTACGATTCATTTGCAGAATGGACAAACTCACTCTTGTCACCATCCCGGTACACACAAAGTTCCCTTAGAAGAATTAAAAGACGATCCGTCGGCGCTTCATAATACAAAAACTAAAAAATCTTTCCGTAAAATGATGCTTGAAGGAGAAAGACCAAAAGAATGTGAGTATTGCTGGAGAATTGAGGATGCTCATAAAGATAATCTTTCTGACCGAACATTCAAATCAGCAGATCATTGGGCCTACCCAAAGCTTCAGGAAGTTTCAAAATTATCTTGGGATCAATCGGTTAACCCACAATACCTAGAAGTGAGTTTTGGTAATGAATGTAATTTCAAATGTGGCTACTGCGCTCCCCATATTTCTTCGGGGTTAATGAGTGAATACCTAAAACATGGTCATTATGATTCAATGCCCGCCTTTAATTTAGAAACATTACGAAATGATGGGATGTTTCCCCATAGTAAGGACGAATACAATCCCTATGTGGATGCTTTTTGGAAATGGTGGCCTGGCCTATCTAAGGACCTAAAAGTCTTTCGGATTACGGGGGGAGAGCCTCTTCTTAATCCAAATACTTTTAAATTTTTAGAATATCTAAAATCTCATCCAATGCCAGAATTAAGTCTCGCGATTAATAGTAATCTTGGAATTTCTAAGAACACTTTTAATAAATTTGTTGAAGAGATCAAATTTATAACTGAAAATAAATTAATAAAAGACTTTCAACTCTATACGAGTGTCGACACCTACGGAAAGAATGCAGAATTCGTCCGGTTTGGACTGAATTACAATGAATACATGCAGAACGTAAGAACCTTTCTTAAAGAAGTTAAAGAAGTTCAACTAGTTTTTATGTGCACCTATAATGCATTCTCTGTCATTAATTTTAGAAAATTCCTCGAGGAAGTGACCTCGTTAAAGGATGAATTTAGAAATCAATTTAATCACACCAGAGTTCTTCTCGATACGCCCTACTTGAAAGATCCATCTTTTCTTTCCTGCTATGTTCTGACTGAAGAATTTTGGCCTTATATTAAAAGTGACCTCGCCTACATAAAAGAAAAAGCAAAACCAGATGAAAAAACAGGAATCTATATTTATTATGACCACGAAATTAGTAAGTTCGAAAGAATTCTCAATTGGCTAGAAAGCCTAGAAGAAAATGAACACCGAAAAAATACGAGAAGGGCTTTGTACCAATTCTTACAAGAGTATCAAATAAGAAAAGAGATCAAATTTTCTGATTATTGCCCTGAGTATTCTGAATTTTTTAAACTATGTGAGAAAATCTCCCTCGAAAAGTAACGTTAATTCAGAGATCAATTTTTGTTCACTCTCTAAATTTAAGGCCAGCGCCTGAACCTGAATAAGCATCCTAAGATGCTCCAGAGATTGTTTTTCGGGAAGATGAAATTTCTGTGCATAGATCCCACATATTTCCCAATCAATTTGTGCCAATAATATTTCAAGCTCTAAAGGCTTTAGGTTTTTTAGATAAGATACATCTTCCAAATTGTGGAACCACAGTTTGCAATGAGGTGCAAGGATTCCGAACCCCTCACCTAAATCGGTTCGATAAATATCAAGACCATCTTTAAAAATGTTCTCGCTCCATTGATCGATTGATTGACACAAACGTGGGTTGTCTTGGCATAACTCTTTTAAAACGTTGACCACGGAAATAAAATCAATTAACTCGCCCTTAAAATCATAGTTAATAAATTTAAAATGGTTTCTCCATTTCAACTGCCGATAAAGTGGATTATTTTTTAATGAATGAGCGTCAGAGAACAGCATCCTTTGAATAAAGACAAATCTCTCGCCTAAACTAAAGTTTTTTTTCTGCCTAAATTTTGAACTCAGTTCAGGGTCTCGCATGAGCTCAAAAGAATTCATCCTAGATAGCACTATGGGGAGATGATTCACTTGATAGAGATTTGCTTCTCCCAAAAAGGGCATGATTTTTTTTAACGTTTTTAGAAGTGAATGAATAAACTCAACAGAGAGCCTCCCATCGTGAACGAGAGTGATATCGAGATCACTAACACCCAAGATGAAGCTACCATTTCGAGTACTATTGCGATTCCAGACCTCGACACCAAGACCGAATTCAAAGATCAGTTTTAATAATAGAAGGCCACCTTGGTAAGGAATCAAGGCCACGGCTCGCGGAAGCAGCGAGTCAACCATGCTAAAGAATTGTTTTCTCATAGAACTCTATCTTATCAAATTCATAAAATTATGGGAGGAAACTCTGACTCTCTTTTGGAACTTCCGGACCCTGCTAAAATTTGACTTTTACTGCCTTTCCCCTTAAAACTGATTTCTTATTTAACTCACCTAGGGCAAAAGCAGGACTAAAATCCTCCCCGGCAGGTGGTATCTCTTAAGGAGTTCTCATGTATACGGTTGTTGAAATCAAAGGACACCAGTACAAGCTATCAGCTGGTGATCTTATCGACGTTGAAAGAATTGAAGCTGAAGTAGGCACTACAGTGACTTTCGATCAAGTTCTCCTCGTTGGTGGAACTAAGACTCTTGTTGGTGCTCCAGTTGTTGGCGGTGCTAAAGTAACAGCGAAAGTTGTTAAGCAAGGTCGTACTCGTAAAATTCTAGTTCTCAAGCGTAAGCCAGGTGCTTACCGTAAGAAAAACGGTCACCGTCAGTGCTTCACTGGTCTTTTGATCACTGAGATCAATGATGGCCAAGGTGGAGTAACTAAAGCTGAAGCAAAAGCTAAAAAGTAATTTAAATTAATCAAAGTTTAGGAGAGCTATAATATGGCACATAAGAAATCGGGTGGTAGTACCAGTAACGGTCGTGACTCTAACCCAAAAATGCGTGGTGTAAAAAAATTCGGTGGTGAGCTTGTTGAAACAGGTATGATCATCGTTCGTCAGAAAGGTACAAAGTTTCACCCAGGGACAAACGTAAAAATGGGTCGTGATTTCACGATCTATGCTATCTGTCCTGGTAAAGTTAAGTTCGGTTTCTACAATAAAACGACAAAAATCGTTTCTATCGTTCCAGCTTAATTGATCTTTAAAGATAATTACGATAATGAAGGGGAGCAGCAATGCTCCCCTTTCTTTTTTAGATACGGCCGTGAGGCGCGAAGGTTTTATGAAGTTTATAGATGAAGTTGATATTGAAGTAATCTCAGGTGATGGCGGTAAAGGTTTCGTCGGTTATCGCCGTGAAAAATATGTCCCTTTAGGTGGACCAGATGGCGGCGACGGCGGGCATGGCGGAAATATCTTTTTCCAAGGTGACGAAGGCCTAAACACACTCCTCCACTTCCGTGGTTTAAAAACATTCAAAGCTGATCCTGGTGAAAATGGTGCTGGCTCCAACATGACCGGTGCTAACGGAAATGATCTCATTTTAAAAGTTCCAGTTGGAACTCTCATTTACCATAAAGAGACGGGTAGTCTTCTGTGTGACATCACAGAAAATGGTCAACTCTACGAAGCATCTAAAGGTGGGCGTGGTGGATTTGGGAATGCTCACTTTAAAACTTCCACTCACCAGACTCCAAGATTTGCTCAGAATGGAGAAGCTGGGACAGCTATTCCTATTCATCTTGAATTAAAACTTCTCGCTGATATCGCTCTTATTGGACTCCCTAATGCAGGAAAATCGACTCTCATTAGTGCCATAAGTGCTGCACGTCCTAAGATTGCTGACTATCCCTTCACGACTCTTGAGCCCAACCTTGGAGTTGTCGAACTCGGGGATAAAACCATCGTCGTGACTGATATCCCTGGACTCATTGAAGGGGCAGCTGAAGGTAAAGGCTTAGGAATTAAATTCTTAAAACATATTGAAAGAACTTCGGCCCTTGTTCATCTCATTGATTGCTCTATGTTCCTTGAAGAATTTGAAGCGATTGAGGCCTATATGACAGTTAGGGAAGAGCTTGAAAAATTTAATCCTGATCTTTTAAATAAAAAAGAAATCGTCTGCTTAACTAAAATTGATGCCATGACTGAAGAAGAAATTGAAAAGTTTCGCTCAAGCATGGAGGAACAATTAGACCGTAAAGTCCTTCCCATTTCAGGGGTATCAGGACGCAATATTGATCTCCTTAAGCAAATTATGTTAAAAACCAAAGAAGTGATTCAAGAAGAACAGAAAGAGGTAAAGCGTGGCAAATGAATATATCCAGAATGAAGTTAATAAAGTCATCTCAAATACACAATTTGAATTCCCACTGAATCATGCCATGGCGACAGCTTGGATTCTCGCTAATTTTAAAGGCGATAATCTTAAAATTTTCGATCTGAGAAAATCATCAGCTTTAGTTGATTTTGCTGTCGTTGCGACTGCCCAAAACGCTACGCAAACACGAGCGATGATTGATGAAATTGCCTCTAGCCTTAGAAGCGTAGGTGCCAAAATCGTCTCTTATGAAGGTTATGAATCAGCTGATTGGGTTCTTCTGGATACAGGAGATATTATGGTTCACGTCTTTAATGGACCGGCCCGTGACGTGTATGACCTAGATATGGTTTACGCTAAAAATCCTCAAGTCAAAATTCCTGAAGATTTCTATTTTGGAAAACCGACCTCGACTTCTTCAGATAAAGCAGATCTCAAGGGCTATTTCTAAACTATGGCCCGCCAATTTTATCTCATCGTGGTGGGCAAACTTAAAGATAGTCATCTTGAATCCATTGAAAGCGATTATCTAAAACGGATCAACAATCCCGAACTCATAATCCATGAGGTGAAGGCTTCAGCTGAAAATAAAGAAGCTGAAGGAGACGCCATCCTAAAAAAAATTCGTGATCTTTCTCAAGGTGGGAGTGCCCACTCAATCGCTATGACGGAATGGGGAAAAAAGAGTACTTCAGTCGCCTTTGCGGAATGGACTAAGAACCTCATTGAGCGCCCTGCAAAAATCTTTTTTCTTATCGCTGGCGCCGAAGGGTTCTCTGACGAGGTCTTAAGGGCTTGCCAAGAAAGGATCTCCCTTTCGGAGCTGACTTTCCCTCATAAGTTGGCCAGAATACTTCTAGTGGAACAACTTTATCGTGCCCAGACCATTAGATCAGGACACCCTTACCACAACTAGGGGAATCGTATGCAAACTATTCAAAATTTGAGCCCTCGAGTCCTTCTCGTTGTGATGGATGGATTTGGATTAACTCAAAATGATTTTAAAAATGCCATCAAAGCGGCCAACAAGCCAAATCTTGATGATGCTTTTAACCATTATCCCTTAACAATGATTCAGCCAGGTGGAGAGGCCGTTGGTTTACCAAAAGGTGTTTCTGGAAACTCTGAGGTAGGTCACTTGAATCTGGGAGCAGGAAGACCCGTTCGTCAGGATCTAGTCCGTATTAATGAGTGTATTCAAAATAACACCCTGAAAAACATGCCAAGACTTCAAGAATTAATCCAAAAAGCGAAATCAGGAACGAAGAGAATTCATCTGATGGGTCTTCTCTCTGACGGTGGTGTTCATGCCCACATCAATCACCTTAAAGAAATATTAAAAATACTAAGAGAGCATTCAGATCTTCAACTCTATCTTCACGCTTTCATGGACGGCCGTGATACTTCTAAAGATAAGGGTGTTAATTACGTTAAGGAAATTCTTGAATGCCCAGGATTTAAATTCGCCAGTATGGGTGGAAGATCTATCGGAATGGATAGAGATCGCCGGTGGAATAAAATTGAACACCATTACAAGACGATCACTGGCCAAGGGGAGAGATCAACTCTTAAGCCTCAGGATTATATTTTAGATCAATACAAAAATGGTCTTTTTGATGAATTCATCACGCCGGTTCTTTTTACCGAAGATGGGGCAATTAAAAATGGCGACTGTGTTTTCTTTTTTAATTATCGGCCGGACCGAGCGAAACAAATTACTTTAGCGATGAATGATCCCAAGTTTACAGAATTTCCAGTTCCAGTGAAACCAGGTTATTTTCTTTGTATGACTCCTTACGTTCAAGATGAGCTTCCAAATCTTCCATTGCTATTTGATAAAGAAAAAATCAAAGGAACACTCGCTGAATACATCTCCAAAATAGGAAAGAAGCAATTTAAGATCGCAGAAACTGAAAAATATGCTCACGTGACTTATTTTTTTAATGGTGGGGAAGAAGCTCCTTTCGAGGGAGAAGAGCGCTGCCTAGTGCAATCTCCAAGAGAAGTTGCAACTTATGATGAAAAACCAGAAATGAGTGCCTTTGAAGTAACAGATAAATTATTAAACGCCCTAGAGGATAAGTCCTTCAGCTTTTATCTCGTTAATTTTGCCAATGCGGACATGGTTGGTCACACTGGAAACTTTGAGGCTGCTATTAAAGCAATCGAAACTGTAGACTCATGTGTTGGGAAAGTTCTTTCTAAATGTGCTGAACAAAATATCACTGTACTTCTTACTGCTGATCACGGAAATGCCGATCAGATGGAATACGAGGAAGGTGGGCCACATACCTCACACTCAGACTCAGAAGTTCCATTCTGCGTTGTTCACCCAAAACTTCGTGATCAAAACATTATGGTCAATACAGAAAGTAAGACGCTCGCCCTTAAGGATGTTGCTCCCACAGTTTTAAAAATTTTAAATATCCCAAAGCCCAAAGAATTTACAGGCCACTCAATATTCATTTAAAGGATCATTATGACGATTTCTCATATCGGTTTACTTTGCTCTGGTGGTGACTCTCCCGGCATGAACTGTGCCATTCGAGCTGTCGTTCGTACGGCACTATTTAAAGGGATTCAAGTAACAGGAATAAAGCGAGGATATGCGGGCCTTCTTCGAGGAGAATTTCAGACAATGAATCTTTCCTCAGTTGGAAATATCATTCAGCGTGGAGGCACTATTCTTCAAACCTCTCGCTCTCCTGAATTTATGAAACCAGAATTCAGAAAAAAAGCAATTGATATTCTTAAGGCCCAAAAGATTGATGCCCTCGTTGTAATTGGTGGAGATGGTTCTTTTAATGGAGCAAAAGCACTTTGGGATGAGCATCAATTTCCAGTCGTTGGAATTCCGGGGACAATTGACAATGATATTTCAAGTACTGATTACACAATTGGATTTGATACTGCTGTTCAAACGGCCATTGAGGCCGTCGATAGAATTCGTGACACTGCTCACTCACATGCCAGAACCTTTCTAGTTGAAGTGATGGGGCGAAACTCATCTGCGATCGCCTTAAAAGTAGGTGTCTGTACAGGTGCAGAAAACGTTCTTCTTCCTCATGAAAAAGTGAATCATCAAAAAATCGTAGACGATATCCAGCGCGGAATTGCCCGCGGTAAAGATTCATCTATTATTATTGTTGCAGAGGGGCCAGTTGCGGGAAGAAGTTATGAAATCCAGCACATCTTAAAAGATATGCATCACGTTGATACCCATGTCGTGATCTTGGGACATATTCAGCGCGGAGGCTCACCTGCCTCCAATGACCGATTCATTGCTTCTCAAATGGGCAACATGGCGGTAGAAGCATTACTCTCGAATCAATTCCCAAAGGTCACTGTTGTTCAGAATGGAAAAGTACTTCTGACTGATTTATCTAACTGTACAACAAAAGCTGATAACAACTTTAATGAGTACCAAACATTGGCAGAGACGCTTTCAATTTAATTGTTAGTTTTAATCTCTTTTAATTTTAAGAGTCGCGTTTAGTTCGGAATTTATTTCGAAGTGACTGCATTGCTGGCAAAATGTCCACTCGGGATCATTTAAGTGAAATCTATCAAGATGAATCTTTGCCATTTTTTTTCTGAAATTCTCATAAGCACCAGAATGCCAAATATCTCTCCAGTCTTGCTTATAAGCATCGCCAATGTGGTGCTTCGCTATACAACATGGAACAATATTTCCATTTACTTGAAATCGAATGTAACCATACCCAACAAGACAAGGGTTTGATGAGTAAAAGTCAGCGGGAATTCCCCCATTAACAACATCAAAATCCAATTCTTTAATTACAACGTCTTGAGTATCTTTTTTAGTTGGAAGTGACATCGATTAGATCTCCAGAATACTTGTTAATAATTTGATCACAATACTCTTTTTGGAAAACGGTGATGTCTTTTTCTATCGCATAATCAATTGCTTCTTTTAAAGAGTTTGCCATGGCTTTCAACATCTCCTTTTTAGGGATATAAAGATGATGAATTTCTCCATGAATCTCCATCGGCTTGAACCAGACTCGCTGCGCACCAAGCTTATGGGCCAATTCAGAAACTTCTTTTAAGTGAAGACAGTTGAGTTTATTTACAACACACATGATTGTAAAAGAAACCCCAGTTCCGTTGTTCTCCTCTCTTAATTTCGAGAACAAAGATAAGTTTTGTAAAACTTTTTCATAATTTTTAATTGTTTGCCTTGGTCTCGTCTCAATATAAAGCTCAGGGTTTCCGGCAGAAATATTTGCAATAAAATGGAGATCATTTAGTTTATTACCACTTAGTCGATGAAGGCGGTGAATATCCTCACTTTCTAGGTATTCCATATTTGATAGCACCTCGACCTTAAAACCTCGCTCGCGAGCTGCTGCAATGAAGTCGACTGAATGTTCATGCATGAGGGGGTCACCCATTCCACCGAACTGAAGATATTTTACTGACCATGGTAAATTTTGAATAATCTCATGACAGGTCACGGGATCAATTTCCATTTTCATGTAATTTTTTGTAACTTCGGGTAATTCACCTCCGCTACGTTTTTTCATATCAGCTAATGCCTCCGGACCATAAAGCCCACAAAAAACACAACTATGCGTGCAGCGATTTGAAATATCGATATGAACGTCACTAATCCCTGAAAAAGTATTTTGAGTTTTAATATCCCATTCACGAAAGTAATTGTTCCAAAAAGGAAAATAGACATTAAGTTTAGTGCATCCACGAATTTTTAAATACTCAAAGACGTCTCTAAATTCTAAGCATCTTTTATTCGTTGGCTCTCCCTCAACATTTAAAACAACCCACTTCGCACCCATTTCTACAATACCAGTTATAGTAGGGGCCAAAATTCTCAGATCTGATCCAATCTGAAACTCGACGATTAAATCTTTATCTTGCTCTAACATGGATCTATAACGATGGAACATATCCATAAGGTCTCTATCACCAGAATAAATCTGGCCAATGCCTTGATGCTTAAGCCATTTTTCAACTTGATGAGTGGCCCTGATGGCAAAACCTTTGATACCAAAGGATAGATACTTTTTTCTCCACTCATCAACAGCGAAGTCTTCTGCAGGAATTGATAAAATCACCTCTGATGATAAGAACGTAACTTTTTGGAGAAAAATATTTATTTCTTCAGGAAGATCCTTCAGGGAAGGAAGACGAATATAGAAAAGCTCTTTTGGCATGAGCTTTACTAATTTAAAGTGAGGAATTTTAACTTCATTTACAAGATCTAAGGACAACATAAGCTCTAACTACCTCATGGCTTTAAAATTATTTAACCAAGAATTCACGTGAGAGTCCAATGACTAATTTTTATTCTCCCTTAATCGACTAAATTGCTCTCCCTAAGCAATCTTTGAAGTCACTTTGAACTCTAAATTAGTAATTTGAGCGAGTAACTCTCTTGCATCTATGAATCCATTTGGGCCATGAATATCATCACTTGAAGAAATAAGGTGAAATTTTTGACCTTCGCATAGGTCTACAAAATCTTTGGAGAATGGTTCCTCAATGACCCCACTTGGAGTGATTGATCCAATGGCAAAGCAATTATCAAGCTTACTTATAGGAATGAGTCCCGCAAGAAACCAATAATGAAGAAGTAAGGGATACTCTAACCATTTCACTGAAGAACTCTCAAGATCACCAAGGTCATCAGTAATCTCAATATTTAAAACAAATCTTTTTAGGGGAATTTGAAGACCCCTTGATCTTGTTATGAAGACAATTTTTTCTTTTATGAATTTTCCGTATTTACCAAGACCATTAATTTCAAGTCCAGGAACACTCTTCGTTGAATAACCAAAGAGTGTCACTAGCGAAGGCCCTTTTTTGGTTAAGTAGCAAGTTTGTATTTGAGTTTCCATTGTTCCCCCTTTTGAATTAGGGAAGCAAAAATGAAACCGACAAATAAAATCAGAAGTGCTTAAAATTTAAATCCGAATAAAGCAGCGAGTAAAAAAGATTACTTCTTATAGACGACTTCTAACTCAGGTATATATTCAAGTATTTTTTGATTTCTGTGAGTATCATAAATGTCATTGTGACGAATGAATTCATGTAAAAGTTCTGGCCTATCTTCTCTCAAGATATATTTAATAACTCCTCTTAGGGAGGTAATTAATGATTTTTTGTCCCATTCATCATAGTTATTCCAGCCCGATTCTACTTTTTGAATGTAGTTTTCAATTTTTCGAGTGACGTCCTCACGATAAGACCGAGGTAAGACACTCGGTGAAAAGTGTTCAGGACCAAATAATAAATTGAAATTCGGAATTCTTTTTATGTTCTTAAATTTTGCCACATAATCACAATATTCCGGGATGTGATGAATATTATACGCCTGAATCGTTGGTTGAATCTGACACACTTGAAGATTATATTCTTTAAACTGATTTTCTAATTCCCAGAGGTTCGATTCAATTTCATTCCATTTTTGTGGGTAGCGAATAAATTCATTTATCTTTCCAATCCCATCCATTGAAACAAGAAGAATTACTCCCTTAAATTTCGGCCAAAGTTCTTTGGCTTCAATTGGAATTCGAGTTAAATTTGTGTTGTAAGAAAGATGAATATTGTTCGCTTTTTTCTCATCTGCAATTTTTCTTAAAAATTTCCAACAATCTTTAATCAGTAATGGCTCCCCACCAGCAAGATGAATGCGTTCGAAATAATCACTATATTGGAAAAGTTCATCCCAAAAGTGTTCCGATTCATACCAAGTCATGTTTTTGTATCTTTCAGTTGATTGTGGTCCGTACATCAGTTCATATTCAGTAAAAAGTTTTTTGGAACTGTACGGAAGGCACATTCTGCACGCAAGATTACACAAGTTCCCAAACCTTAAATCAACCCATCGGATCATTGGATCAACAGAAATTTTATTTTGAATTTCTTTTGGAACAAGAAAATCCCTATTTGCAGAGATTCTGTAACTCTCGCTGCCTGTATCCTCAATTCTCCAACAACCATCGCAGGATTTATGCTTTGTCCCTTCATGCATACTTTTTCTTATTTCTTGCATGAGAAATGAATTCCAATGTCTTCGGATCGCATTAGGCTGACCAGCAAGTATTGTCTCGCCATCGGAGTCTCTTGAGAATCCTTCAACAGAGGGGCCTAGGCAACAGTTATTAAAATGGCCCATTCCATCAACAAAGAGATGTAGCCAAGGAAGAGAACAAAGAGTGTCTTTCATACCCGTATGATAATTTGAATTCATATAGACCACAAGAAATCGATTAGATGGATAATGGCAGGGATTCAAAAAAACAGTTGAGCTGCTTGATCCCTTTTTCATTTGTTACAAAAGAAGAGTGAACCAGATCCAATCTCTTAGCAAGTTTTCCTTTAATGTGAGTGCAGGCCTTAAGCGCCTCAGATGAACACATAGAAGAATCAGAGGCCTTCACACAAAGATATTTGAATAAGACTTTTTTTCCACTCACACACACTACTTCTTGCTTATCCTTGTCAACATAGGCCCTAAGATAATAGGGGTCAGTGGCTTTTTCTTTTTCGCAAAAATCGCCAACTTCAATTTTTCGGCCCATGCAGTCTAGTTTTGTTCCAGAAACATAATCGATTAATGGAGAATCAGGAAAGCCAGATTTACTGCAGGCGTATTTAAATGAGTGACGAGTCCTTTCAGAAATAGAAACATCATCTTGTATGATATGAGCAAAGCTTAAGACCGGTATCAAGACAAAAGCTAAAATCACTTCTTCACGCATTCAATAAAGCCGTCCATGATGTCGGCAATGAGTTTGTAGCTATTGTTCTTATTGACCGAATAAAAGGCTCCGTATTCGTTCTCCCCTGGCCAGTAATGAACGAGTACATATTTTTTGCCATCAATGGTGTAATAAACTATCTCTCCAGCATCAGGGCCAACTTTTCCAGTTAGCCGCGTATCACTAAACTCTTCCATCGACTGCTCAAGAGTTGTGTTTCGTCTATCAGACTGAGAAGACAGCCATTTATGAATCAGTCTTTTCTCCACAGAGGTAAATTTGGAATGATTTTTGGAAATAAGAACTGGTCTATTGCCTTCCTCTTTTAAAGCCTCTTTGAATTCCCATGTTTCCTGGAATTTACAGATATCAGCGGCATATGAGTGAGAAGTGATAAAAAGAATTAATAATAAAAAAAGTTTCATAAAAGCGTCCTAGTTAAAAGTGACGCTAAATTAAAAAAAGTGAGGGTGTTTGAAAAGATGAATTAAAAAAATTACCCTATCTAAAAATTAGATAGGGTAATCTGGATTAAACTTATTAACCTGGCCACATTCCACGAAGTCTCATGGCACCTTCAAGACGCTGAAGAGAGGTGATAAAGGCAGCTTGCTTCATGTTTACTTTGAAAGCCTCAGCATTTTTCCAAACCTTATCAAACGCTAACTTCATGATATCATGAAGTTTACTGTTCACTGTTTCTAGATCCCAGAAGAACATTTGAAGACCTTGAACCCACTCAAAGTATGAAACGATCACACCACCAGCATTACAAAGGATATCTGGGATAATAAGACCACCACGGGCCGTGATGATGTCAACAGCTTCATGAGTGAGTGGACCGTTGGCCCCTTCAGCAATCATTCTCGCTTTCACACGGTGAGCGTTGTCTTTAGTCACAACACCATCAATCGCCGCAGGAATAAGAACATCTACATCAAGCTCTAAAAGCTGCTCATTGGAAATGTGTTCTGCACCTGGAAGATCACGAAGATATTTCTTCTGCTTTACCCACTCAATACACTGAGGGATATCAAGACCATTTTTATTATAGATCGCCCCTGAAACATCAGAGATCGCTAGAATTTTTGCTCCTTGAGCAACTAAATCAACCGCCGCTGGCATCCCCACTTTACCGAATCCGTGGATCGCAACAGTTGTGTCTTTCCCAACTTTTTTATTCATTTTCTCATAGGCAAAATTGATACAGAATACGACACCTTTACCAGTCGATTCAGCACGGCCTAAAGATCCACCAATCGCAATTGGTTTACCTGTTACAACACCTGGAATCGCATAACCATGAAGCTGTGAATACGTATCCATGAGCCAGGCCATCGTCTGCCCATCGGTTCCGATATCTGGAGCAGGAATATCTTTATCTGGGCCAATGATCATCGAGATCTCAGTTGTGTAACGACGAGTGAGCGCCTGAAGTTCAGCTCGAGATAAATCGTTTGGATCGACTTTAATACCACCCTTTGCTCCACCGAGAGGAAGACCAACGAGAGCGCACTTAAAAGTCATGAGCATAGCGAGGGCAGCAGTTTCAGAGAGTGAAACGTGAGGATGAAATCGAATTCCCCCTTTCCCCGGGCCCAAAGTCATATTGTGCTGAACGCGGTAGCCTTCAAACACTTTAACTGTACCGTCATCAAGACGAACAGGAACAGAGACTTGTAGAGCTCGCTTTGGATACTTCAAACGCTCAAGAACGTTTGGATCCATCTTCATCGTGGCACCAGCAGACTCTAATTGAGAATAAGCATCTTGGAAAAATGGAGACTCGAAGAGACTCATGACAACTCCAATTTAAGGGTGAAAATTTTGTGGGGTTAGTCTACTTGGAGTGGCATTGGTCGGCTAGAAAAAATCAAACTAGAACTGCTTGGCATAAAGCAGCATCAGGGTGTTATCCTGCTTTACTGCTCCAGGAGCTGCATCGGGGTTCTTTTGACTCGTCACACGAACAGAGAGATTATTCATAAGTCTCTGATCGACGGAAGTAAAATACCTTCCAGTTTCAGCGTAGTAGTTCACCATAAAACGAAATCCAACTGAGTCTATACTCTTCTGAACGTTAAATTCTGTCTTACCATTAACCCCAACCCAAGCTCGAGCATAAGCAATTGGGCCTTTAATCCCTACAACAACTAGACCCTGATCGACACGTGGTTGAAAAATGAAATTCGTCTTTTTCCAAAGTGAGATTTTTTTTGTCTGAAACATTTCAGGTAAATCTTTTTCTGATCGACCAGTCCCATTATTCTTTTTGAATCGCTCTTCCATTTGGTCAATTGTATCCACTTCGTTTGAAGCTCGATAATCCTCATACCAATTTTTTGGTGCGTCTTTGAGAGGTTGCTCACCTTTATTTCTCAAGTAGCGCATATATCGATCTTTAAAGTATTCAAATTTTTGCTCTGGAGTTGGAACAAAAAAAGATGATCCGGCCAATGTTGAATCTAATCCGTAATGATCAGCAAATTGCTGATTATCATTCCAGATTTTTATTTGGTTTCTAGATAAAGCGACATCGTTACTGTTATCAGCGGCAACATATTGTTGATAAAAAGACAGCTCATTATCGACTGGTTTTACGATGACATCATCGTCTGGAACGTAACTAGCGGGTGCCCTCGAAACATAATTTCTCGGTAAGGCCTCTGCAAAGGCTTCAGTGGTCAAAAAGACTAAGCCGACGAGCATGAGCTGTCTAATTCCTAGATACTTAATGTTTTTTGACCAAATCCTGTACATTTAAAGATCCCCTATTATCACCTAAACCATTAAAATCCCTAGTTTTTTGGAGCTAGGTTTCATAATGACATAGTTAAATAAGCAAGGGGGATGCCAGAAGCTAGAAAGTGGTCACGAGTCTTAAACCTGCGCGTTCCTGATCCAGAATAGGAACGAATATCATTTTATTATCCTGACCATTTTTTGTGTAATAAGTCCCTAAACCGTAGCTCACCCCAAGAGTCATACCAGCGATGACATCATGAAGAAAATGCCTCTCATCATTCATGCGACTGAATCCAGTGAGAGCAGCAAGTGCCATGGCCGGAACTCCCCATTTCCAGGAATGCTCAGTCGCGACAACCGTCGCAAAAGCAAAAGCAGTCGTCGAGTGACCAGAAGGAAAGGAATTTTTCTCATGAGAGCTATTAGGTCTTGGTTCACGGATTGTGTATTTTAAAACTGTCACTACAAATCCGGAATAAAGTGTCGCCCGAAACATATGATCAGCTTTTTCATAAGAAGATTTGTCTTCTTGAGAATAATAGCCATGAGCGAGTGCACCCAATGTATAAATGATATTTGGGTACAATTGCCCGTAGAGATCACCTACTTTCGCAGCATCCCCCAAGGGTCTTGTTTCATACGCTCTTTCTGTGAGTGGATAAGAAATATAATCTTGGGTGATCACCAGAAAAGACGTCAGTGCCGTTCCTGTCCAAAAATATGAAGAGGCATCCGTGTTCACGGGCGAGAGTAAGTCTTGCTTAATCGTGGGCTTTGTTTGGGCATGAACAGTAAAAGTTAAAAGGATAAAACAGATCGCTGCTAAATATTTCATCATAATGTTCTTACAAAAAAAGGCCCCGAAGGGCCTTTTCTCGTTGTGAATCCTTTCACTTAGTTTATCAACTCCGCCATCAAAGCCTTGGCCTTTTCTTGCATTTTTGGATCCTTCATCTGTGACTTCAAGAGCTTCATCATCTTATCCATTGAATCATCTCTCTTTTTAGGTTTTTCAATCTTAAATTGAGATAAAATCCGCTTCAACTGAATACGCTTGGTGATTTCTCCAGCTAGGATTTTTGATTTGATCTCATCTTTAAATTCATTTCTTGGAAGCTCATCCCATTCTAGAAGAACATATTTCTCAGTATTAAAATTCTTTGCTGCCTCTTTAACATCTTTTGGAAGTTTTGCGATCATAAGACAACGGTGAACTTCAGATTTTGAGATTCCTAGAGCTGCAGTGATTTTTCTCTCTGAAGTTCCCGTTAATTTCTGATAACCATAAATGGAATCAGCTTGGTCAATATAATGGAGATCTTCTCTCGCTTGGTTCTCCGAGAACTGAATCGCCATAAGCTCTTCTTTTGTTTTATTTTCAAGAATAAAACAAGGAGCTTCCTTCATTTCAATTAAAGTCATGGCACGGAACCGTCTCTCTCCACAAATAAGAACAAACTTATTGTCTTCCCGGTGAAGAACAAGTGGTTGAATAAGACCGTTCAATTTAATGTTTTCACCTAATTCACGAAGTGACTCATCATTAAATTTTGTTCTAACTTGCTCGCGAACTTCTATTTGGTTTAGAGCAATTGTTGCTAACTGAGCTCCACGAAGAAGTTTTTGATCGTTAGCTTTGAGAATTTTTTCATCTATCGCGGAAGTAATGTCTGTTACTTTACGTTCACGCTTTGAAATACGTGGGGAAAAATCCTTGGCCATGGCCTCTCCTCTATTTTTAAAAATCCGTTTATTAATTTAATCCTAGTGAATCCCAAAGGTGCTGATAATCAGATTTCCCTTTAGAATTATTCGAGAACATAAAAACTGGTTTTTTTAGAGCTACAGATTCTTGCATATCAACCAAGTTTCTAATTGTAGGAGTCACGTTAAAAGACTGTGAAAGCTCTTCAAGACGCTGTCTTTCAATTTTACGACGAGGATTAACCATCGAAGGAATAATCGAAAATTCTAATTTGGGATTTTCAGTCTCTTTAATAATCTCAAACGTATCCATTAACTCTTCCAGACCATCAATCGAATAATCTTGAGCTTGTGTAGGAATGAGAATTTGATCTGAAGCGACAAGGGACATAATAAGCTCATCTCCAAGCATTGGAGGAGTGTCGATCACAACGTAATCAAACATACTCTCAACTTCTTTGAGTCGAAGCTTCATAAGTCGCTCTTTTCTGCCAGCATTCTTTCTCACTTCACTTTCAGAAAGAATCAAAAGCTTAGCAAGATTTGCCATGTGACGAGAGCTCGCAATCAACTTGATGTTTTTGTAAAATTCATGATCACCGACAGAGTCAGAAATGATTTCATCAATTTTTACATCTCCAATAAGCCACTCTGGAATGAGGGTTCTCTGAATGTTCACGCCCAGCGTGGAACTGAGATTCGCCTGGGAATCCAGATCAATCGCAAGAACGCGATGTCCTTTGTTGGCAAGATGGCAAACGAGCTGAAAACACTGCATCGTTTTACCTACGCCACCCTTGTTATTACCAATGGTGATAATTTTCATAACCTAATCTCCTGTAAAAGAGTCCGTGGTTTGTCGGTCCGATTAATGGTCCTATTAATAAAAGTTTAAGGAATATGGTCACACTTCGTCAAAGGGCCAAGTGAATAAAATTAAAAGTATTTTTGCTGCGCGGCCAAATAAATCACCATTGGCCCGACGCATCACATCTAAGCTTGCCCCTTTTTGTCAGTAGGAGTAATGTGTGGTCACAATTTTTAAGGGCCCGATTATGCTGGATATTTACGACGATATTAATTCAAATGAGCACATACCCGAGATTCCTGAAAGTGAATTGTCGGATGAATTAGTTCTAGATGAATTACAAAAAATTAAAACCCGGTTGGGCGGTAGAGTCGTTGTTCTGGGTCACCATTATCAACAAGACGATGTGATCTCATTTGCAGACATCACTGGGGATTCATTAGAACTTGCTAGAAAAGTCGCAGAATTAAAAACTGCAGAATATGTCATGTTTTGTGGCGTTCACTTCATGGCAGAAACTGCAGACATGCTAACTGAATCCCATCAAAAAGTGATTCTTCCTGATCTCAGGGCCGGATGCTCTATGGCCGATATGGCGAATCGTCGAGAAATTGATCTTGCCTGGGACTACATGAAAAAATGTACATCCGATAAAATCATTCCGATTACCTATATTAACTGTTCAGCAGCTTTAAAAAGTTTTGTTGGTGAAAACGATGGCTCCATTTGCACTTCATCAAATGCGGAAAAAATTATTACATGGGGACTAAATCAAGGAGAGAAGCTTCTTTTCTTTCCAGACCAACATCTTGGAAGAAACACCTGTTTTAAATTAGGCATCAAACTTGAGGAGATGGTGGTCTTTGATCCTCGTCAAAGAAATGGTGGACTAACACCAGAACAAATTCAAAAAGCCAAAGTGATTCTTTGGTATGGGTTCTGCTCAGTTCATCAAGGATTTAATACCTCACATATTAAAACGTGGAGAGAGACTGATCCTGAACGAATTCTAATTGTTCACCCGGAGTGTAGTTTCGACGTTGTTCAAGGCGCCGATCTCGCGGGCTCAACATCTTATATTATTAATCAAATTAAAGCGGCCAAGGCTGGATCAAAGTTTGCGATAGGAACTGAAATTAATTTAGTTAATCGTTTGGCAAAAACATATCCCCAAATAGATATCAAATCTTTATCTCCCTATCAGTGCCTATGTACAACAATGTATCGAGTAAGACCTCGCTGGCTTCTAGAAAGTTTCAGAGCGATCGAACGCGGCCAACCCATCAATATCATCTCAGTGGATGAAGTGACGAAAAAATATGCTCTTAAAGCTTTAGATCAAATGCTTTTCATTTCTTAAGGAATAAAATGATATACGCTGAATATAATGGCTCCTCACCCCTTCTAAGACCTGTACGTGAATATCTAAAAACGAGGCTTGATTCAAATCTATTTGCTAATCCAAATGCTATTCACAGCTTGGGACAAAAACTATCTCGCGGGATGATGAAAAGTCGACAGATCATTTCAGACATCTTGAGATGTCATCCTGATCAAATCATCTTTAATTCCGGTTCTTCAGAGGGTATTTCGCAAATTTTCCACTCAATCCTGGAAAAATCAGATCCAATAAAGAAGATCATTGTTACAAGTCCCATTGAACATTCAGTTATACCCAATGCCCTTTCTTATTATGAACGTTTTAAAGGATTTAAGATCCTCTACGTAGATATAGATCAAGAAGGTCGAGTCCTGATTTCTCATCTTGAAAAAATTTTGAAAGAAAATGAAAATAAAATCGCGATGGTTACGATCATGGCAGTCAATAACGAAACCGGAGTGTTTCAACCATATAAAGAAATTTCTGAGCTTTGTCTAAATGAAGGAATTGAGTACTTTTGCGATACAACTCAACTCATTGGAAAGGGCGAATTTCATTTTGATCAATCTGGCCTAGACTATGCCGTTTGCTCTGGACATAAATTGGGCGCTCTTTCTGGATCTGGCTTTTTAATTGCCAAAGACCCAACGAAGCTTCTCCCCTTGGTCTTTGGTAGCACTCAAGAAAAAGGTCTAAGGGGTGGAACTCAACACTATTTAGGGATAGAAACTCTAGCGATTGCTCTAAATGATTTTGAACAAAATAAAAATAACTTACAGTTATTGAAAGAAGCGAAACTCTCTTTTGAAAACTCGATAAAAAATGATTTTCCGGAAGTCAAAATTATAGGCGACGCTGCTCCTAGACTCTCAGGCACGACTCTCATCGGGTACCCGGGAATCCATGGCCAAGCGGTTCAAATCGAACTTGAGTCCCATGATATTTTTGTAACGACTTCAGCGGCTTGCTTAGATAATCAGCCTGAAACGTCAAAGGTCCTAAAGGCCATGGGAATAGAAGATCATATCGGTCGAGGAGTTATTCGAATTAGCCTTAGTTACTCTCAAGGTGTGAACGAATATTCCAATATCGCCGTAGCGTTAAAAGGTGCTTATACTAAACTTGGAAGGATTCAATCATTTTGAAAAGTGGTGCCATGAAATTTTTAGTACTTCTTTGTCTTATTGTATCTTCTTGCTCATTCAAGAAGACAAACCAAACACTAAAGGGTCACGAAGAACTTTATTCTGAGCCGGATAGACCATCTCTGGTGAGATTGTCTCAAAATGAGCGACGAGTAGTTATTGCCTCCACAAATGATGGTCATGGCGACTTTTTACCAAAGCGGATCGAATTTTTGGATAAATATACAAATGGTAAACAGGATATCCTTGTCGGTGGAACGAATACCGTTGGGGAATATTTTAAGGTCCTTCGAGAAGTCTACGGAGATATTCTTCTCGTTGACTCTGGTGATATCTTCTCTAGTGCCCAAGATACTCAAAGGGTCATGAAATTTTATAAGGAAAAAAATTATGATGCTATCACTGTAGGACTAAGAGACTTTAATATTCAAGTCCCTACAAAAATAGGAAGTAACACAAAGCTTTTTCAAGAAACTGCAAAATCCTCGGAAGTTCCAATCCTTTTAAGTAATTTATATGAACTTAAGACTGCGAGACAAATTGAATGGGCAGGAACGAAGTCCCATCTCATTAAAGAAATTAACGGTATAAAAATTGGAGTCATTGGTCTGATACCTGATGATATCGTGACTCAGACTCCTGTTCAAAACAGAGTTGGTCTTTATGTGGAAAACATACTTCAAGCAAGCCTGAAACAGGCGAGGCTTCTTCGATCTTTGGGTGCCGACATCATTGTCGCCTTGACTCACCAAAGTCTTGATTGCTCCACAAAACTTGCCGAAGAAATGAAACTTCCGCCATTAAAGGTTAATTTTGACTCTAGAAGAAAAGACGTGTGTGATCTCTCTTCTCCTTTGGGCGAATACCTCGAAAGACTTCCCCATGGCCTAATAGACATCGTGATTGCTGGTAGAAATAAATATAAAATTGCTAATCTTATCAACAACACTGTTGTGATGGCCGCCATGAGCGATGGTAAAGGGTTTAGTTTCTCTGAGATTGTTTTTGATCTAGATACAAAAAAAATCAATTTTGATAAAACGCTCATCCATCAACCAGTATATTTCTGTCAGGAGTTCTTCAAGGAAACGAATGATTGTTTTACTGAAGACGAAACAGTTCAGCATGACAAAAGAATACCGGCCAAATTTCTCGGTCAAAAAATCACTCCTGAGCTTGATTTGGTATCGCCTAGTACGACTAAGAAAACACCGTTTGAAACTTACAAAAAAATTTCGGAATATGGAGCAGATGTCGCCTATCTTCCAAAGAGCTCAGGCGAGACGCAACTTATTTTGATAAAACTTTCTGGATCACAGATGGCCCAGTTAATGGAAGAGGATTTTAATAAAAATCAAAAGAAGAACTGGATACCCAATCCATTTACGGTTACGAATCAAGAACTCTATTTAAAAATATCGGGAAAAGATATTCTTCTTAATAATGAGTATTCCATTTTAACAGATTTAGAATCTATTCAACTCCATCACGCACTAATTAAAAAAGTGACTGATAAGCATTCCGTCGTTTTCATGCATGAATCCTGGAAGTCAAATAATGAGGATAAAATTCAATCAATCGTGGCAGCTCCTGCACGCTAGCGGCAAAAAGCTTTTTTTCCTTCACATTGAATTGATAGGCCCTGAGAACAATAAGCAAAGCTCGAATTGACTCTACATTCGAAATCCACATTAGATCTTTGCCAAGTCATTCCTCTTCTACATGCGGGTTGATTTTTTCCCCCGCAAGTTAATTTCCCACAAAACTTTGGTCCAACAGAGCAGCCATTGGGAATTTCATACCACCCACCCTCGCACCGATCACAAATGGATGTACCCAGAACTTCACAATCTTCGTTTACGTCATGGCAAATTGAATCGTTTTTTAGAAATGGATTGTTTTCTTTTTGAATCAACTTTGTTGCTGGAGCGAGGAAAATGATTTTAGCACCACTAAATTCAGCAGAAGATAATCCCATGGCCTTTTCTGGCCGCCGATTATTTTTATTAATTAAGATAGTCCACTTTTTAGACTTAAGCTCATTTGTCGTAAAATCTAAAATGATTCTTTCTTCATTAGCTGAATATTTTAGTGATTTGATACCAGTGATTTGTCGATCACCTGAGACGAGGAGAAATTCATCGCAATTTTTTGAACTGGTTATCGTTTTTATTTTTAAATTTCCCAGCTCTTGGCCTGGGACTTTATAAAAGATGCAATCTTTAGCTGAATTAAACTCTCTATCAATATAAACAAGAGAAAAGAGTGTTTGCCACGAATCTTTTGGCTTAACTATCACCTCATCATTTTTATAAAACTCATGTTGCTCATGAATTGCGTCAATGTATGACCAATGAGTTGGAACAACCGCAAAAACGAATGAGAGCATCACTTTAAATAAAATAAGAAGGATCATTAGATGACTTCCTCGTAACATCTAAAGGCAACGGGTAATGATTCGGTTTGATCCCCCTTCCAAGATGAGAGAGTTCCAAGCTCGTGCCAAGTTGAAGCGGGATGATAAAACCTAGAGGACATTTTTATATTTTTTTTAGGCTCTATAAAATTTTGAAACGATTCTGGATAATAACCCAATCCGAAATGAATTCCCACCCATGTGGCGGAATCGGTGGAGAAAAATTTCTCCTGACACCCCTCTACTTCCGCCAATTGACAATCTAGCGGAGTCAATTGGTAATCTGAATTAATTCTTGCTACGCCAAGAAATGATTTTGAAAGGTCGCGCTGCCAGGGAGTTTCTGGACGATATATTTTTTGAGGCTTCGTTTCTTTTAAATCTGAGGGGGACATGGTGGCAGCATCGAAAAGTTTTGCTTCTAAAAGTCTTTTACCAAAGAACTCACAATATTTTTTTTGTTCTTGAAGAGAAAGGAGCGCAGGCCAGGGCCACTTTTCTCTATTGTTTTCAATCTTATCTGATTCACCTTTTAAAATCTTCCACTCGTTAACTTGTCGATTGGAAACATAGAATTTATCTATGAATAAATTTCTGTCAAAATTATCCCAAATGAATCCTTCATCTCTTTTGTCTTTGACTTTACTGTAAGCATAAATTCTTTGAGGAAGAAAAGTATCTCTACACGTATCTGTTAATAAGAGTGCTTGAGACAAACCTGGAATTTCTCTCACCTCAAGTTCTACGACATAACCATAATGAACATTTAAAGAGACATTTTTCTTTTTATAAAGGCCATAGAACCGCGGCGAGGTTGAATAAGGGCCTATAGGATCAAAAGATGACTTCGCCGTCACGTGATACATCTTTCCATATAATTCGATCTCTATTGACGGGTATTTTTTGATTCCCCCCTGCCAAAAGCACTGCCAAAGATGCGGATTGCATTGGTAATAACTTCGTCCTACATTTTTATTATGACGAATTTCATCATCACACTTAGGACCATCCTTGGGGAAAAATCGATCTCCCTCCTCCCAGAGCCGCAAAACTGAAGGGATACTGGCCTCAATCACTTGACTAAAAAGCTTTTCAGGAATGTTTGGAACTCTATCCCTTTTTGTCGTTACTGTCGGGCGAGACCGCATAAGCAGCAAAATTGTTCCCACAATGCTAAGAGTCCCCAAGAACACGATGATTTTTGGTATAATAGTTTTATCAGAATGTCTCTTCACAGGATCAGGTTATATGAAATGGATGGAAGAAGTAAATAAAGAAGAAGGTCGCTATCAAAACGTATTAGCGTTTGACGAGTATATGAAACTATTTGAGAAAAATCCGGAAAAGGAATTACGGCCAACAAATATTTATCTCAAAGATATGTTTGATTATTTCGGAAAAGATTCTAGTGGTGCTTTTCATCTCTTTAACCGAGATCATGCGGATGCTCCACCTGTTCATGGCCAAGTCAAAACTCAAAAAAGAATTTATCAATTTCTTCAAAATTTCATGGAGGAAGGATTTAATAATAAATTCATCCTTCTCGTTGGGCCGAATGGCTCGTCTAAATCAAGTTTAATTAAAAAAATCATGCTCGCAGCAGAAGATTATTCAAGTACAGACGAAGGGTCTGTTTTTTCATTCAGCTGGATATTTCCAATTGATCAATTCGTGAAGGGTTCATTAGGACTTTCTAGTACTTCAGGTGACAAAAACATTACTTCCTATGCATTCCTAGAAGATAAAGATATTTCTGCCATCATTACCTCAGAATTGAAAGATCATCCTTTACTGGTTATTCCAATAAAGACGAGACAGAAATTAATTGATTCCGCTTTTAAAAATGATAGTAGTCGCCTCGAAACGATTCGAAAGTCTTACCTCTACAACGGGGATTTATCGCAGAGGAACAGACTTATCTTTGATGCTCTTTTAAAAAACTATAAGGGAAGTTATCAAGAAGTGTTTAAGCACATTCGAGTCGAAAGACTTTATATAAATAGAAGATACTCTATTGGTGCAACGACCATTGAACCACAACTTCATGTGGACGCAAACCTCCAGCAGATCACAATGGATAGAAGGCTGGCCTCCCTTCCTCCTAGTCTTCAGTCGCTTAATCTTTTTTCCATCTCTGGAGAAGTGGTTCTCGCAAACCGCGGAATCTTAGAATTTTCGGACCTTTTAAAGCGCCCACTAGATACTTTTAAATACCTTCTTATGACTATGGAATCTAAAACAATCAATCTCCATGGGATTCTGACTGAATTAGATATCTTTTTTATTGGATCCTCAAACGAGATTCATTTTTCAGCATTTAAACAGCATCCTGACTTTAATTCCTTCAAAGGACGTTTTAATTTCTTAAGAGTTCCATATTTAATGAATTACAAAGACGAAGAGAAAATTTATTACGAACAGATTACAAAACTTAAGGATGAAACGACTTTCGAGCCCCATGCTTTAAGCGCACTTTGTCTTTGGTCTGTGATGACAAGGATGCGTGCTCCTGTTGGAAAAAATTATCAGGACGAGAAATTAGGTAAAATTGCTGAAGCACTCTCCCCTCTTGAAAAGTGTTTTCTCTACTCTGATAGAGAAACTCCTGACTCATTTGATTCAGAGTCTAGGCAGCTCCTTAAAATGGGTGTTTCTGATCTCCAAGATGAGTATGAAAATGATTCAATGTATGAAGGAAAATTCGGAATTTCTCCTAGAGAAGTGAAGCAAATCATTTATGATCTCGCTTACAGTCACAAGAGTGTGACATTTTTAGAGGTTCTTGAATATCTTAAGGCGATGTCTGAAAAGAAAGCAGAATTTGATTTTTTAAATATCTCTCACCAAGGTGAGTATCATGATACAAAGAAGTTCATCGACTTAATTGAAACTTGGAATTTAGAGATCTTAGATAATGAAGTCCGTGAATCTCTGGGACTCGTTGATGAAAGATCTTATGAGGATTATATTTCAAAATATATCTTATCCATCAATGCAGTCATCAAAGGTGAAAAAGTTAAAAACAGTGTCACCGGTAAATTCGAAGTTCCGGATTCATATTTTATAAAAGAATTTGAATCCAATGTGCATATGAATGAAGCTCCTGAGAAATTTAGGTCAAACCTTATTGCTCGTCTTGGAGCATATGCTCTAGACAACCGAGGAAAATCCATCGTTTATTCTGATGTTTTTGAAGATCTTGTTCATCTTCTGCAAGAGTCGTTTAGAAAAGAGCAGAAAAAAATCATCGATAGAATTGGAAAGAATCTGGTTCTTTTTCTTGAGGAAAAAGAAGAGAATATCGGTCAAAACATTCCAAAAGATGTTAAAGACATGATCACCACGATCATTAAGACCCTTATGAACAAATACCATTACAGTGAAAATGGCGCGATCTCTTCTGTTCAATATCTACTTAAAATGCGCTATGAAACTCAGAAATGAGTGAAGTAGAAAAGTCTTTTAGTACTGAAAAATATGTTGTCACTCATCCTGTTCATTTAGAGCAGGATGGCTGGCGACTGGATCAATTTGTCCAGAAGTGTATGCCCACTCTTTCAAGACAGTATTTAAAAAAGAAAATTGAAAAAGGCGAAGTGGAAATTTCGGGAAGAAAATCACCTCACAAACCAAGTGTTAAAGTTCATTATGGGGAAAGAGTGACGATTACAACCTTTAATGACGGAATGATTGAAGATGAGTACTGGCACGGGAAACCAGTTCCTAGGGATCAAAAACCTGGAATCGTTTTTGAAGATGAGGAGCTTCTCGTTATTAATAAGCCTCCCTTTATGATCACTCATCCAGCAGGAAAGAATTTATTTTACTGTGCCACTGTTTTCTTTGAGACCATCTACAAAAAGACTATTCACTCGATTCATCGAATAGATCGGGAAACCTCAGGCCTACTTCTTTTGGGGAAAAACCCTAAGGTGTCTCAAAGAGTGGCGCAACTTTTTGAAGATGACAAAGTGAGAAAGTGCTATTTTTTTATCGCTCATAAAAAACCTGGAGCCAAATCTTTTCCCTTTACTGCCAAAGAAAGAATGGACCGGGAAGAGAATAAAATTCCACGAGGGATGATGTCGGTTTGGCCCGAGGATTCTGAATTTGGTAAAGAATCAGAAACACATTTTGAACTTATTTTAGAAAAAGATAATTACGTGCTTGCCATGGCGTTTCCCTTAACGGGACGCCAACATCAGATTCGCGTCCATGCTGCCTATAATGGTTATCCCCTTATGGGAGAAAAACTTTATAATGGAGATCCAGGTGTTTTCATCCGCTTTAAAGATCATGAAGCAACAGAAGAGGATCATGAACTTCTTCAAATACCGAGACATGCCCTTCATGCTACGGCCTTGAAACTGGCTTATCCTAAAGAGACTCCCACTTACTTTGTGGCCCCTCTTCCAGAGGATCTCGCCCAATGGCTAGAGGATAAACTTGATCTTAAACGGGGCCAAGTAGATGAAATGATTATGGAGAAAGTGAAACTCTTTCTCGCCTGAGGTTGACCATCACAATGCCTCATGTTAGATAGACCGGCATGAATGAAAATAACTCTCCCATTACCCTTGAGTGCTCAATTACTGACATCGAAACGTGCCTAAAAGTCTTAGAAAGTTTCGCTACAAAAAGTGAGCAATTAACTCTTCTCACTCATGAACAGCGTCTCGCAATGTTTAAGTCAGCAGGAATTATTTCTAGACCTGGTCGAGAGGAAACGAAGAAGCGACAAAAAGACGTCAAAAAGCTACGGAAACAAATTGAGAAAGAAACGAATCGTAATGCCCGCAAGTTAACAGGAATCAGATCTGCTCGTGAGGCCACTATTTTTACAGCTCCTTCCCTTATTGAATTTCGTCCAGTGGAAGAAGAAACTCAAGAGTACGCAACTCCTCATGACTGCTACGTCTGTAGAGCTAAATTTACTAAGGTTCATCACTTCTACGATACCATGTGCCCGACTTGTGCTGATTTAAATTATGCCAAACGTTTCCAGACCGCTGATCTAACGGGTCAAGTCGCTCTCATTACTGGGTCTCGCTTAAAAATCGGATATCAATCGACACTTATGCTTTTAAGAGCTGGTGCGACTGTCATCGCAACAACTCGCTTTCCAGTTGATTCGGCCCTGCGTTTTAGTAAAGAGAAAGACTACTCCGTTTGGAAAGACAGGCTTAGAATCTATGGCCTTGATCTTCGTCACACTCCGAGTGTAGAAATCTTCTGCCGCTATATTGAGCAGAAGTATGAGCGCCTTGATATTCTCATTAATAATGCTGCTCAAACTGTTCGTCGACCATCAGGCTTTTACGCCCACTTGATGGAAAACGAAATGAAGTCTCTTTCAGAATTACCCTCTGAAGCTGCTAGTCTTCTCTCAGAGTTCCAACAATGTGTGGGAAAACTTCAACCGATTGAAGTAGGCGAAGATAAAAATATGCCAGTTGCTTGGAGTGATAAAGCACCAGGGATTGGACTTCGGGCTTCAGCAAAACTTTCTCAAATTCCATATAGTTTTGATAACTCACTTGTTGCTGAAGAAGTTTTTCCTGTGGGAAAACTCGATGCTGATTTACAACAAGTGGATCTCAGGAAAACTAATAGCTGGCGTCACCGTTTAGGTGAAGTCCAAACCGTCGAGATGCTCGAGGTTCAACTCGTGAACGCCGTTGCTCCTTTTGTTCTTTGTAATCATCTCGTGGGACTCATGAGAAAAGACTACACAGGGAAAAAGCACATCGTGAATGTTTCTGCGATGGAAGGAAAATTTCACAGGTTTTATAAAGAAGATCGCCATCCTCACACCAATATGGCGAAAGCTGCTCTGAATATGATGACCCATACAGCGGCGACAGATTTCGCTAAAGACGGCATTTTTATTAATGCAGTTGATACTGGGTGGGTGACAGATGAAGATCCAGCTGAGCTATCTGAAAAGAAACAACAGCTTCATGATTTCCAACCACCGTTAGATATCGTAGATGGTGCAGCCAGAGTCATTGATCCCATCTTTGATGGCATCAATACAGGAAAACACTGGTCAGGAAAATTCTTAAAAGATTACTTCCCTATCGACTGGTAATTTGTTGAATAAAGTTTAAAACACCTTTGGGGCCAGCATTTTCTTCACCCTCAAGAATGATTCTCGGTTTATGAGTCAGGCGGTGAAGGCAATGCTTAATATTACTAACCCCAACTGAGTTATGAAAAAGTTCAAACATACTCTGGTCATTTGGAGCATCTCCAAAAAACCAACAATCTTGCTCCTGAATCCCTTGGCGATACTTTCCTAAAAAATGTTTTACACCCAAATATTTTGAGATCTCGCCACACCAGAAGTTGATATGAACATTAGACTTTGAATAATTGATCTTCTCTTGATCCATAAAGTTCATCACTTGATCTACCCAAGCTTGCTCCATGAGATGAAATTCAATCGCTCGGTCCGTGAGTCTTCCGAAACTATCAGCAGAAAGTGGGACATGAGGATAATGGTGCTTAATCTCAGAGGTAAAGTGTCTCAGGCGATCAAGTTCTTTAACGGAAACCAGTGGCTCTTCAGCGATTTCACCGTGCTTATCTATGTAAAGCACGACCCCTCCACCCTCCATGATACAGGCCTTAAGAGGAAAGTGAGTTAAAAGAAAATGTCCCCAAGAAATAGATCTTCCAGAGACAATCACGAGCTCATGGCCATGCTTATGGATGAGATCAATTATTTCAAAAAAGTCACGCGTGAGTTCACGCTTTTCAAGAGTCAGGGTTCCATCAAAATCAGAGAAGAAAATCATATTATTTCCAAATCCAAGAGACGAGACAACCAACGTAATCGTAAGAGGCACCCATATTCTTGTTTCCCTCTAAAGTGAGAAGAATCTTATCATTCTGAGCTCCAGGTAAAGGCATACTGGCGCCAAAACTCACTGAAGCATAATAGACAAACTCATCTGTGACACTATCAATTTTCATCCCACCTGGAACAGCGAGATAAGGGAAAAACTCCTGACCCTGAAAACTAAAACCTTTTCTTATACTTGGTGCTGCACCAATGAGATTCGAATTTGTTCCCTCAAAACGCTGATATTGAAGATAGGGCTTAAGTGACACTCGGGGCTGGTTTATTTTTTCGCTCAAAATTTCAAAATCCATCCCGGTTCCAACGGTCATCGCACGAGCTTCCTGACCTCCGGCCACTGAAAAATCCAATATTCTATATCGACTCGTTTCTTGTGTGTAACGTAGACCCATCCCCATTTCATTTTTTTGAGACATGTAGCCTGTCATTTCAGCACTTAAGACTTTTGCTCGTTGATTTAAGGGATGAGAGGATATCCCCATTATTGAGGCAAAAGTGGAAAGTGGAATCAATGCGATAAATAAAATAATTGTTTTCATACTTTAATTATCGGTGGGACATAAAAATTTGCAAGAAATCTGACCAATGCGCTATGCGTCACGGTTTTTCAGATTAACCTTTCCATTGACGATGAAGGGGTCTCTCCTATAGATTGTCTTTCTATCTCAATGGTGACCGTAGTTCAGTCGGTAGAGCGCCAGATTGTGGTTCTGGTTGTCGTGGGTTCGATCCCCATCGGTCACCCCATTTTTTCGTTTCGTTATAATTAACCATAAGCTCGAATGGTTTTTTCCAATCAAAACAGACAGTTCCGTTTTCAATTCGAAAGTTCGAGAAAAGTTTTCTAATGAGAAGCCTTTTGTTCGATTGGTTGTTGCTCATAGAGTGAATGGGCGTTCTTAGCGAGTTCGAGAAAGTTAATTCCTTCGATGTGATAAGTAGCCTGTGCTCTTTTGTGTTTATCAATCGCTTCTAGGACATCTTTCTGTTGTCTTCTCCACTCTCCGTTTCGTCTCTCCCAAAAATCATGTTCGATTCGACCAAGCAGTTTATCCTCGTAACTTGCCTCAATGAGAGTTTGTAGCTTTTTATAATCGCAATTAAGACGGTCTAAGGCTGAATTGGAATAGGTCTGCTGGTCTTTATGAGACTCAAGCAAAGCTTTCTTAGTCAGCTCAACAATCTCATCTGGTATTTGAAGCCTGGCCACTGCCTGAGAAAAGCTTCGTTCAATCTTTGCCTGTTCAAGGTAAACGACCTGAGAACACTCTCCCCTGGTTCCGGTACAGTGATAATAAACGTAGGTGGTTCCATTTGCCTTTCGTTTCTCCTCACCTGTAATGGACCGACCACAGTGACCGCAAGTCATAAGGGAGGCAAAGGCCAAATTCTTCACATTGAAACGAGGTTTACGAATGTTCCCAATTAAACCTTGAACCTGATCAAAGAGTTGTTTCGTTATCAACGGTTCATGAGCACCTGGATACTCCTTACCTTTCACATTCATGACTCCATAATAGAATTTATTAGTTAGAACGCGCTTCATGGCTTCTTTGTTCGGTCTACTCTTTGCCCTCTTGGATCTAAACCCTTCCTTGTACAAAAAATCATTTAAAGAACTCAGTGAATATCGGCCAGATGAGAACTCCAAGAATGCTTTCTTCACGAAATGGGCGTACTCAGAATCAATGACAACATCATGTGTAACAGGATCGTTCTTATAACCGACTGGGGCCAGGAAAGGATAGCCGCCCTTTTCAAGTTTCTTGTACATCCCTTTCCTGGTTTCTTCTGACAAATTATCAATGAAGTTCTTCGCCATGAGTACCTTGATGCCATGAATGAATTTCTCATGGCTTCTAGATTCACGATGAACAACATTATTTTCTTTTACTAGGTGGATGCTAACACTAAGTCTGTCCGGATCTAGAGTCGCCCAGTCATAAGCGTTTCGATAAAGGCGATCGGTTTTTTCCACTAATAGGTGAAGGCCAGGTTTCGCCTCAAACATTTTAAGCATCTGAGCAAAGACGGGCCTACCTCCCTTCTTTGCACTCTCAACTTCTTTGTAAACTTCAATTACCTCAAAGCCATTCTTAGCCGCATAAGCATTAAGAAGGTCCATTTGGGCTTCTAATGAAAAGCCTTCTGATTGCTCTTTGGAGGAAACTCGAACGTAAATAACTGCTTTTTTCATAGAGCTACTCCTACCTCAACTACAAACCAGACTCAATGGTAACAAGTAACATTCTCTTCAATTGTAATTCCTCCTCAATCGGAGTGAGTCTAGGCAATCTCTCTAACAACTCAAGAACACGTTTGAACTCGTTATAGACTTGTCTGTTTTCAAACTCTATCGGCCAAGCACCATAAAGTTTGCACAGCTTTCTAAACTTCACTCCATCACTAAACATCTTCCCTTCAGTGTTATGTATTCCGCCATTGATCTCGATGAGTGCGTTGAGGGATGGGATAAATACATCAACTTGGAAGGATCCCAACCAGAACCCTGGATAAAATCTAAGTCCCGTGTAAAGTTTTAACTTTCGTGCGAACTCTCTTTCAGCAAGAGTGCGATTATTGTCATTAGGGAAGCGAGCCTCCAAAACGCGGACCCTTTTTTGGTAATCACCCCAGAGGTCCTTGAGTTCTGTTGAGGCCAATTTCTTTTCGTCTATGCTTGGCTGTCTCCATCTTCTCTTTCTCCTGCCCTCTGTTTTCATCTTTTCGTTAAGTGAACGGTGATCCATTTTTTCTCCAAGATTTTTTAAGATCGGAAGCAATAAAGGGCCTCCGACAAGTTGTTAAATTGCCAGTACTTAGAACTTTCAAATTGAAAATTTCGCTGCTTTTAATTGCTCAATGGGAAACTTCTTCCGATGCCTGTGACTCTTCAACCAACTTCAAAACAGAGTCATTCCAATCCATGAGAAGTAGTAAAACATCCGCGACGGCTTTAACGTCTTCGTCTGATAAATCTAACTGGATGGGTTTGCCCGTGTTTTGAAACATGGGATAAGAATAGATGGAGAAATTTCCCCGAAGCTGTTAATGACATTTTGAAATTTGAGGCTGGGCTTTTCCTGGGCTTTCTCTAGGCTTTTCTTAGACTTAACTTGTACTCTTTCATATAATTCTGCAGCGTTTCCTGCTTTATTTTTTTCCGTCTTTTAGCAGAACTATCAAAGTAACTCGCGCCCTGAGATCCATCTTTCAACCAATCCTTGAAACGATCATGCTGAGATCGTTGAAGTTGATCAACCAGCTGTCTCCAAGTACTAATTCCAAAGGCCTTATCGAGGGCATCGAAGATAAATTCTTTCATATCAGGAGATCTGCTTTTCTTGGCATTCTTGCTCGTAAACTTTCGCACGAAATGTTTTTCGGCTTCTTCTGAATAGATCACTCCTGACAGTTCAGCCAAAGTATATCCAATACAAAATGCATACAATTCTCGATCTGAAAGTCGATCACACTCATCTAAGATCTTTGACCAAGTCAATAAATCCACATTCGTAATTTGCCTAAATTTTCTTTCCTTTCCTACTTGTTCTGCGATTCCTTCCGGGGTGATGGACATTATTTTTTTGAGACGTTTTTCACCCGCTTCAGACGCGGGTATAAGAGCGGCATCAGGCACCCAAGCCTTCATTAAAAGTTCACCTAACCATGTCGTGGAAATGCCCTTTTCCTCTAATTCTTTTGAAGTCAGTCCCTTCAGTTCAGCCAAACCTTCTCGTAGGATGCTAATGTGGGCCCGGAACTTTTCCTCAACTCCAAGCTCTTCCATCTTCATTTTAAAAGGTCTTTAGGCTCAACGCCCATAATCTTGGAAAGCTTTAAAATTGTAAGCAAGCTTGGAATATGGTTCCCACTCTCCAGCTTTTGGTAGTGGCGGTAATTAAAGCCATAGACCGTCATTTCTTCTTGGGTAAGCTTTTTGGAAAGCCTTAGCTCCCGTAAATTGGAAGCAAACTTCTTGGTTAATTTTTGGAGGTCTTTTTCTAATGACATCCATAAATTATCGAAAACACGTACTTTAAAGAACACGAACTAATGAGTTCGTATAAATTAACCGATATAGTTTGAAAGAGGATTTTATGGGTCGATTAATTTTAGCAAAACTCAGTGAAGATCAGATAGTTAAAGCCAAGCAGGCCAATGGACCCACTAAGAAAATTACTCACATGGTCATCTGCGAAGGTTATGGACAGATGTTTGGGACTGAAAAGCAATGTTCAAAGTACTTCAATATATGGAAAAAGATATTCAAAAGACTATTCCCAACTTCTACTAAAGCCGATTCTCTAATCTACGATGGAGACTTTTTAACGACGTTTGACCTTGTGAATATCTTATGCCGAGCAGACACCAAGCCCCTCAGCAATGAGCTTCAAATGATCATGAAAGAGATGGAAGATGATAAGCTCAAAAAGAAGGTATCTCTCTTGGAAAAACTTTTTGGATAAATTAGGCTGCAATTATGGTTTGAAGCCCTTGCCTATCTGACATTGGAACAAGGGTAGAAATAGTGGATAGTCTATCAAGATCATCATCCCTATAAACATCTCTTCTATCATCAAAAATAGTGACCCTTTGCTCGGTCCTATGATTTTGCTCTAGATCAAACCAACGCGTAAATATCTCGTTTGATATAGTATGGGCAGACTGAGAATTACTTGATGATAGAGTCAGAATAGCTGAAGTCAATCTAGGTGACCTGACCAAGAAGTCCACTTTTACATTTCTTCGAGGCAAAAATATCTCAAAGTCAGATTCATAAGGTAGCTCAAAATCAGAGATCATTTCCTCGACTTCTTCTCTTATAGGATTTTGATTTGAAACTCTTTTCGTAAAAGTTAAATCTGCAACACGCGAACAGCACTGAGCGAGTCTCAAAACAGCCATTGCAATTTCATTTTGATTATTAGCAATTATTTGTAAAGCCCCGCCATTCTGGATTACATTTGACACCCTAAGAATATCCTCAACAATTGACTGTCTTTTTTTTGAGAGCCAAGGTTTTACTTGAGAAGTCATCAACCATGATGTCGTTTGACCTAGATCAGACAGAGTAAAGTTACCATTTCGTCCTGGATCGACTAGAAAAACGTCTATGGATGTACCGTCAGGGTACTTTAAATGAGTTTCAATACGAATATGACCTCGTCTGAGCAAGTCGACGTCGTTTATCAGAGAGAAATTCGCCATCGCTCTTCTTAATTGGTCAGGCGTCACTCAGCTTCTCCTTCTAAGGGTGGAACAAATGTTCCAGTATGAGTTATGTTTGCAATTGTGCAAAACTCCTGAAAAACCTCTAATAACGACCGGCCAGCAAGATCAGGCCTATCAATCACGTTGTCAGGTAAGTTGCGATCTGGACATCTTTCTGACTGAAGTGAATGCTTATGACTTCTGCCACATGGCCTATGAGCAGGTCCATCGACATCTAATCGACATACAGGCCCTAGTCCTTGAACATGAATGTTAATTGTTTTGGACCCAACTTCAGGATTATATTGAATTACCATTCTCGCATCGATATTGCTCCCATTCGATATCTTTAAATCGTCTGTAGTGAGCAAAGGAGAAGTTTGTCTTTTTGTATTAAAGACAATATCTGAGCTAATTACTTTTCCTGGTAAATCTCTAAGTGTTTCAAATTCAATTCTATCCAAAGCCACATCCCCCTGAACTTCATTTTCTTTTTAAAAGCTAATATTTTCAAGAGGTTTTATTTGATGATAGGGTGTTTTTCAAGAAATAAGGTGAATATGTCAGGAAATAAAACTAAATCGCACTGTAATGAATGTGGCGGGGAAAAGAATCACGAAATAAAAGCCTCCGTCAAAGAGAGTGGTTCAGAACCATTCGATGAAGGATATTCTTTAGACTGGTGCACAACTTGGGAAATAATGAAGTGTCTTGGGTGTGATGAATTGTCTGCTAAGAAAACTTTTTACTTTTCTGAGAACGATGGAAATGAAGTGACCTTCTACCCTGCCCCTGTTTCCAAGCGCAAGCCAGAATGGCTGAAGGGGATCAAAGACAAGGCTTTGTTAAATCTTTTTGCAGAGCTGTATATTGTGCTTCAGGCAAATGCTCCCATATCTGCCGTCTCAATTTGTAGAGCAATTATTGATCGAATAATCCAAATTCATGTTGGAGACAAAGGTGGGTTTGTTACTGGCATAAAAGCCCTAAAAAATGAGGGTCACATTGCTGAAAAGGAATTGGAGTTAATAAATTTTGTTATCGAAGCAGGAAGTGCAGCTACTCATAGAGGTTGGAAGCCAGAAAACAATACCTACTTAGAGGTGGTTACTGGTATTGTAGAAAATCTAGTTGAGCGACTTTTTGTCCTGCCATCTACTCAGAAGAAATTAATTAGAGGCATTCCCAAAAGGAAGCAGATAAAAAAAGTTCAGGCAAAGAAACCTTAACCCATTGCGCCTTATTTATCCCCCTTCAAAATTAAGTTCAAGCAGAGTGAAGTTAGATTAAAATTTAGAAATGATTAAAATCTTACCTTTTTGCATTCTTCTATTTTCTATTTCGGCATTTGCTTGCTTTGGCCCCCCGTCTACTTGGAATCAATCTGATCAAACTCTTATTCAATGTACAGAAAATATCGTTATTGCAAAATTTGAATCTGGAAGCCTTGAAATATTTGAAACTTTAAAGGGTAATTATCAAAAGGGTTCAAAAATAACCGTTAAGGCTACTAATAATCAAAACAATCTATCAAATGAAATTGGAATCAATCCGGATTGTAGTTTAATTACAAATTTTAAAGATGGAAAAGCGTATGTCATTTTTCATCACGCCCATCATCCAAAAGGTTATCAAAACTGGGAAGGTAAAGATGACAAGTGGGTAAAAACGATTAGAGATGTTGTTAGGGAAAAGACTAAAATAAAACCTAAATGTGATCAAGTTAGAAATAGAATTACACCCTAGAGACATAATCGATGAATATGAAAATTAATTTAAATTACAGTAAGTTGGATGGATTGAGATTTTCAACATTCGGATTATTATTGATGGCTTCTTGCTCCAGGACAGAATCTTTTAACAAAGAAATGTTTCAAATATCGTCTAAGAATCTTTAGAAATCGATTCAAAAAATCTGAATCGAAAATCAATCGGGGTATTTATGAAAAAATTAGCAGTTCTAGCTTTAATTATTATGTCTGGAAATGTCCTCGCAGGAATTCCAAAAACTGTTTGCTCAACGCCAAACGCTGGCATCCAGCGCGTAGCTGAAATGCCCGGTATTGAATTCCTAAATGTAAGATTAAATTCGAAGGGTAAAGTTGAGAAGTTATCCTTAGAAGATTTGAATATTGAAGAATCTAATATTCACGTAATTAGAGAAAAAAGATCAGGCGGATCATATGGAAAAACTTATTCGGCCACTTTGTCTATTTCAAAGACGGATGGAAGTATAATGCCGGATGCTTATACAACAGTCAGAAAGGCTGATGGCTCACTTGAAGTTGATGCTATTTGCGAGTTCTCAGTATTCTAAAGCTCTAATAACCCAACCAAACTCTGGCAATGATAGCTAGGGCTTGATGATTTAAAAATGACGATTACGAAAGATCGCCTTAAAACTCACGGATTCAGAATCAAAGAACATTAAAACGAAGAAGTCGTGCTTGTTGAGTACGAATAAACCATTACGTTTTAACTTGTTAAATTGAGGCGTTAAATTGAGGCGTGAAAATGGGGGAATCGTTAAGGACAACACCATTTAAGTCGGGTAGTTTAGGTTTATCAAGATTTATCGACAGCTTCATCTAAACCAGCTACCGCTAAGAAATAATTAGCACACCTTCATCATTCTCATCCAGATCTGCCCTAAGTTTTCAACATGGGGCTTCTGGATGAGGGTCACATGGTCTCCACCCACAAAATGAATCTGAACTGGTAATTCGCAAAATCTCTGCCATCCATGAGATGGGTCATCAAATTGCGTGCCTACGAATTGGTGGACGGATTTTAAACGCGTGGGCAATTGTTCCTGGCATCTGAAGAGGTTGAGCTCCGTTGAAATTTTGTTCGGTGTATAGGTCTGCAGACCTTCCAGGTTACTATTGAAGGTCATGAAGAAATGCTTGATCTCTGAGGATTCAATCTCAACTTTAAAATTAAACTCACGTGCCTTATCGAGATACAGGTGAAGGATCTTGAGTGCCTCATCAATGGTCTGAGGATCAGGCATTGCTTCAGTGATGGAGATGATGGAGCTCTCCAGTTCCATTGGATAGGATTGAAACATACCTAAAAGTTCCCAGAAGAACCATTCGACTTGAGTCTTAAGTGCAATACTTGTTTGCAGTTTTTCTTTAAGTGCAATGGAGTCTAAAAGTGAGAGTGAGGCGATTTTGAGCCCTTGGATTTCTAGTTGAGCCGCCATTTCAACTGCAACCACCCCACCAAAGGACCAGCCCATCAGGGAGAGTGGATGGCCTTCGATGAGAATTCCCGCGGACTTTAGGTCTGCGATATAGCCAGCAGATAAGTTGGGGATGGAATTGGTCGGAGTTCGGGGAGACTGAATGCCGATCATCCGGATGTCTTTTTCTCGAAAGTTTGACTTTAAGACATTCACCAGAGCTTCATAGCATTGAATACTGCCGCCTATGGGATGAATGATGACGAGCGTAGCCTTGGGCATTCTTATTGGCCTAAACAGTTCAATGCATGTCTCGGGAAGCTTTCTACGTGAGTCGAGGCCTTCACCTTGCAGCCAGCGTGCCTGCTTGGCAAGGGTCGGTCTTCTGAGCAGATCCTCAAGCTTAAGTTTTCTGCCGGCACTCTTACTTAGTTGTGCCACCAGCCTTAAGTAAGAGAGAGAGTTGCCACCTAGTTTGCCAAAGTGGGCTTCTTCGCTTGAGGAAATCTGGTCTCTGAGAGGCCTGGCCAATATGATTTCCCAGATTTTAAGGATGTCTTTTTCGAAGGAAGTTAAGGCCATGCTTTTCTTGGAAGGATCTTTTGAGCGAGGAGACATCCACTCCTTGCTGATTTGGCCAAGTTTCAAGCGGTCGACTTTCCCATTGGAAGTCAAAGGCAGTTCATGGGTCTTCAGGAAGAAAATTCTGGCGGGGATCATGGCATGCGGAAGAGTGGATTCAAGAGCGTTAATCAGACGCTCTTCTAAGTCAGCTTCTAAGATCGTCGTTGGATAGATGAGGCCAGCAACCAGAATTTTTTGATCGGGAATGATCCAAGCTGTAGCCTGCTCAGGTAAAAAGCCAAGCAGCTTGGCAGCTTCCGAGAGTTGGGCTTCAATTTCTAAAAGCTCAATCCTCTGGCCATTGATCTTCACCTGGTTATCAATTCTTCCTAAGTACTGAAGAGAGACTTCCTTGGACCCTATATTTCTGACGAGATCTCCAGATTTATACCAGCGCCTTCCGTTACGCTCAATCCATTGGGAAGAAGGGACAAGGTAGCCATTGGCCAGGCATGATCCACCAATCCAAAGTTCGCCTGGCAGACCATCCTTGACGATGGGATTATCTTCCAAGAATCCGTTCACCACAGTCAATGATGTTCCCCATACTGGAGCTCCAATAGGTGGGAGCATGGGAGTTTTTTCATCCCTCGGATCCACTCGACTTTCAGTCACCACATGAGATTCAGTTGGTCCATATTGGTTGAAGAGCTTGGTTTCTGGATGGGACTTAAAGAATTCAATGATGCCCGGGGTGACCTCAAGTTGTTCACCGGCCGTGATGACGACTTTCAAATTCTTATGGATTAGATTTTCACTTAGAGATGAATGGCAGAAATGATTGAGGAGGACAAAAGGCAAGAAGATCCTTTCGACTTCCATACCATGTATCCAGCGGTTCACTTCGAAGATGTCTTTTCTGAGCTTATCGGAAGGCATTAGTAAGCATCCACCTGAACACAGAGTCGTGAAAATTTCCTGAAAGGAGATATCAAAGCTCCATGAGGCGAATTGCAGTGTGCGCATGGCCCTAGGTTCAGAGGAGAGCTGCCAATCAATCAGGCGTTCAAAAGCCGCTCTGCCCATTTCAATGCCCTTCGGTTTTCCTGTCGAGCCAGAAGTGAAGAGCGTATAAAATGAAGTCCCTTGACGTTGATCAGTGTTTTTTTCGATGGATATGACAGAATCTTTTAAGACCAGTCGAATATTTGGACTGGATTGAGCAAGCATCTCATTTTGCCTCCCGATTGGCAGGGTCTGGTCAATAGGAATGATGCTAATGCTTAATTCACTTAAGGCCAATAAAATGGCTAGGGCTTCTGGCGTACGAGGAAGTTCAATTGAAGCGGTGGTTGCCTTCAAGAGTTGAATTTGATTTTTCCACAAGTCAACCATGACACTCAGTTCATAGTAGCTAAGACTTCTTGAAAACTCGCCATCGTTAAAAAACACTGCCGGCGAATCCGAGAATTGCCTCCATCGAGAGAGAATGGAGGGAGCTGAATGATCAGGCCTATTCTCAAAAGGAAGCTGAAGGGGAATGGATTTTTCAATCAGTCCATCAATGAGGTCTTGGTAAACTGAGAGAAGAAACTCTGGGCTGAATTTGCCATCTCCCCATTGAATCGCAAGCCTGATACTCATCGGATATTCTTGAGCGGCCTGAACATGCCAATTGCAAAGAAGTGCAAATTCCGTATTTTCATAGGCGGTGAAAGAAAAGGAGCTATTGTCTTGCTTTATCAAAGCGTCATAGCGCTCAAACTGAGTGAAGTTAAAGGCAGTATTAAAGATTCGCTCAAAACCGGAAGCTTGAATGACCTTTGTAAGGGGGAAATGCTTGTGCGCCTCAACTTCTTGATCCCCTAATTGAATCTCCCGGGCCAGCGCGATTAAGCCTCCAGTATGAGAAGTACTATAAGGAAGAGTGAGTAAGTAGAGTCCTAGAGTATCGACCCCTAAATCGACGTCCCTGCCATTGGCGATGACACCGGTAGTGACGTTCTCCGCATGGGTGATCATCTGTAAGGCGCGCAAATGAACGGCGAGTAGTAATGATTTTAGTGAGAGAGAATTTTTTCCGCAAAGAACATGCAGGGCCTGAAGCTCGCTCTTAGACCAATGGGTTTCTACCAGCACCTGATCTCTTGAAATAGGTTCAAGCAGTGTAGGAGAAACAGACTCCAGTTTTTTCTTCCAGTAGAGGTTGGACTTATTGGATTGCAGAGATTTTTGTTCTTTAAACCAGGATGAGACCAAGTTTTTTAAGTCTTTTGTGCTGGCCGCGATAATGTCCTGGTCTGATAAGAGGGAGGTGATCAAAACCGAAGCGCTCCATCCATCAAGGGCGGCGTGATGAAAGGAGAGGATTAACTCAGTTTCTCGCGAGAGTGTTGACTTGAAAAACATTCGGACTAAAGGACCCAGCTTTAAGTCAAGAGGATGAATTTTTCTTTCGATCAAGTCACTGATCCATTTTTGAGAATCAGCTTCAGCTGGCATCACATGCCAACTCTGGCAGGCTTCCTTACTGACAAGCCACAGAGGTTTTTCTGGGGCCTCCAAGTGTAGAGTGGCCCTGAGTATCGGATGCACTCCAGTGAGTTTTCTCCAACGCTTTTCAAGTTCAAATTGATCTAAAGCCGAAGGTATCCTAAGATGAAAGATGTCATGGTAAGTGCCGGGATGGGTAACCGATCTGCTTTCTTCAATATAGGCCAGTGCCAGTTCTAGCTCACGCGCTGGATAGGCGATGGATTCAGCGGGAATCCAAGCCTGCTCATCTACAGAAGGAGTATAGCTCTCAAGCCCCGTTTCTTCTGTCTTTAAATCTCGCTTAAGCAAAATCGCCATTCCTTTCAAATTTGGCTCAAGCATGAAAGCAGGAATGCTGAAATCAAAACCAAAAGGTCTCAGCTTGCTTTTGATTCTCAGAATTTTTAATGAGTCACCACTCAGTTCAAAAAATGAAGAAGAAGGAGAGACGGGAAAGCGCTGGAGCACTTCTTCCCAAATAGGAATGAGCAGACCTTCAAGGGGAGTGAATTTTTCATAAGTGGGACTATTTGAGACCAGTAGAGCTCTCTCGATCCTGGCCGAGACCTCATCGAGATGCATAGATTCTGATTTTCCATGCCCAGAAACAGGGAAATCAACGAGCCTTCTCCATTCATTGGGAACCATATAGTCAGGCAAGACATTGCTCAAAGACATCTTAAGTGAGTCTTTGAGTTTGAGAGCGTCCTCTTCAGTTAAGTCGGGCGAAAGTTTTAAGTAAGCGACAAGAGCTTCTTGATTCCTAAGCCTAACCTTGGAACGCACACTGAAATTAATGATGGAGAGTCTTGCTTCAATTTCTTCGAGTTCAATTCTGAATCCATGCCACTTCACCTGTTGGTCTATCCTGCCCAGATATTGAATTTCACCGTTAGGTAGAAATTTACCTAAGTCACCCGTGCGATAAATCCTTCCCCATAAATGAGAGTGAATGAATTTTTCATCAGTCAGTTCAGGACGAGCTACATAGCCCATACCAACGGCAGTGCCCCCAATGATGATTTCCCCTTGCCATCCAAGTGGAAGTGGTGAGAGTTCTGAATTCACAATGTAGATCTGAGTGTTGTCTATGGGCTTACCAATAGAAATGACTCCGTGATCCTGTGGTCTGATTTGAACGGCCGTCACATCTACGGCGCATTCAGTGGGGCCGTAGAGATTATGAAGCTCAATGCCAGGAAGAATCTTAAAGAACCTCTGGGTTGTACTTCGACTGAGAGATTCGCCACTGCACAGAACTTTCTTAAGGCTTGGGAACTGACGGTTTAAAAATGAGGCTTCGTCTAAAAATGCTTCTAGCATGGAAGGAACAAAATGCAGGACATTGATTTTTTGGTTAAGAATGATCTCGGCCAAGGCTTTGGGGTCTTTATGAGATTCCGGAGGAGACATGACAAGAGTGCCTCCCTCAATCAGTGGCCAGAAGAATTCCCATACCGACACGTCGAAAGTATAAGGAGTTTTTTGCAGGACTCTCTCGCCCATATGAAGCTGGTATTCTTTTTGATGCCACTTAAGACGGTTAACAATCGCTCCATGAGAATTCATCGCCCCTTTAGGTTTTCCAGTTGAGCCGGAAGTAAAGATGATATAGGCGGGGTCATGCACACTGATGCTTGGTTTTTTTCCATTCCGCTCATCACGGGAAAATTCAGTGCTTGGACTGAGGATCAAGGAAGGAGAGCACTCTTCCATCATTTCTTGTCTTCTTGACTCAGGCAGGTCTGGATCAAAGGGAACATAGGCCCCACCAGCTTTAATGGTCGCTAAAATGGCAATGACAAGTTCAGCAGAGCGATAGAAGCTCACGCCTATGTTTCCGGGTTTATTACTAGTCTCAGAAAGTATACGGGAGGCCAAGGTTTCAGCCTTTTTATTGAGTTCTTCATAACTTAAGGACCTCTCCTCATTATCCTTGAAATAGATCAGTGCACAGGCATGGGGAGTGGCACTTGCCTGTTTCTCAAAAAGAGAGGCAAGGGTGTCTGTATGAGAGTGAGTCTTGGTGAGTGCATTCCAAGACCTGAGTGTTTCCGCGTGAGCAAGGGGAAGAAAACTTAAGTCCTTCACCTTTTCAGATTTAAGATCCACTTTCTTTGTGAGCTCAGAGATTCCATGCAGCCAGCTTTCCACGAAGTGTCCTGCTGTCTCCATGGTAAAGATTTCTGAATCAAACTCCAGCCATCCATTCCAGCTTTTCTTGCTCGGGTGGGAGTGAATGACCCATTCAAGATCGCTCTTGGATGAGTAAGGGACAAACGAGGTGAGATGCAGGTCTTCGAAGTCAGGAATTTCAATTTTTTCATTAAACTGATTCTGAAAGGTGAGGATCGATGATGACTTGGGAAAAGCTGTCAGTCCTCGGGCAGCATCCAGCGCTTCTTTTTTAGCGAGTGAGAAGCTGCTTTTTACATCTTCTAGAAGATCACTCCAAGTTGTACTGGAAGTGATTGTAGCGGAGCTTCTACCTAGCCCCACCAGAGGGCCTTTCATAAAGCGGCTTCTGGTTGTTGATCTGTTGCTAAACGGGGACACGAGGCTTGGATTTGGATTGCGTGTCGCCTGGGCGGTCCAGGCCAGTGTGTAGGCCAAGGTTAATTGATAAGGAGTAATCTGAAGTTTTGTGGCCACCTCCAAAAAATCTTGGGTTAGTTTTTCAGAGAAATTAAACTGAACCCTGTCGCCTGTGTGCTTTGAGACCTTAGGTCTTGTAAAGTCCAAGGCAAAATCATTTTCGTCTGGAACAGCAAAGACTTCGCTTGATTTAACAATAGAGGCTGAGTGGTAATCGAGATAGTCCAAGGGGCCTGGAATAAGGGCGGGACCCCTCGCTTCCTTGCCCGTGATAGCATTGATCAAATCATTGAGGAAGAGCGCAAAGCAAGCACCATCCCAGATCAAGTGATGGGTGATGAAGAGAAAGTGCAGTTTATCCTTGGTCTTTAATAAATAGACTTTTATCCATTGGGCCTTATGAAGATCAAAGGGAATCGAGGCCAGGCGCCTGGACTCTTTTTCTAATCTGGCTTCATTTTTGATCTCATCATCGAATTCTTGAAAAGACCAGCCAGTATGATGGACATCGATGTGAACTGACAAAGACTCCTCATAGGTGAATTTAGCCTGGGCCAGTGGGTATTTGCCAATGGCAGAGGTGAGAGCAGTTTTAATTTTCTCAATTTTCTGGGCTTCTCTGGAAGCTTCAGCGCGGGAAGAGGAGAGGTCGTAAGCCAAGTTATATGCTGGAGAGCTTGGGTAAAGCTCTTGAAATGTCCACAGCATGGACTGAAATGCATTGGCTTTTTTCATTCAATAACCTTGGCCAGTGCAATGATGAATTGCTTCTTGCTGAGGTTTGGCAGTGTGAGGCTTCGTAGCTGGCAGCGCACTTCCACGCTCATCTGCTCAAACTGAAGGTAGAGGTCTTCCGATTTCATTCGCACACTGCTTAGACTGACTTCACGGAAATCCAAGAACTGCTGGGTGATTGGGTAAGTGAGTTTATAAAGGGCTTCTTTTGCACTGAAGAGTAGACTCACTGCCTTTTCAGCACTGAAGGGTTTCAATAATTGAAATTCCTCCTCACTGCCCACCAAGTCCCTGACTTCTTCTGTGATGGAGGGACTTATCAATTCCTGGAGGTCCACGCCGATGGAGTGGGTGTGACTTAAGGCCGCTACAAAAAGTGTCAACTCTGGAGTAAGCTCGCAGTGAGAGATTGAACCCTTTAGGCCTTTTGGCCATGCACGCGCCTGACCAGGCACGGACTTGGTTCCATGGTTGAGCCTCTTTTCTAGAAAAGCTTCCCACTCCATATGAGATCCCAGGAGGAAATCGAAGCTGACCTGTTCATCGTTCATAATGGTATTTTAAGCGATATTATTGTTAGGAAAAAATCGGAATATTTTGCTTGCTCTATGATGAAATTTTGGATGTGGGATAATTGAAGGATGACTAAAATGACAAAACTTTAACTAATGAGCCTGTTAATGTCTCATCAGCTTTTATTCGCTGGCGGTGGGATCGGAGGTCTGACCTCTGCTGTTCTGTCTCATCAAGCAGGAATTGATTGTCGTGTGCTTGAGCAGGCAAAGCGCTATGAGGAGAAGGGATCAGGCATCTCGTTGATGAGCAATGCCATCCTCGCCTTGCGAGAATTTGGCCTAGATCAAGCTTTCATGGACATTGGCGAGGCGATGACTGACTTCCAGGTCAGAGACCCTAAAGACCGCCTTATTTTTTCTTCTGATTTTGCTAAGATCACTAAGCATGTGGGGGCCCCGAGTCTTTGTCTTCACCGAGGGGACTTACAAAAACTCTTGCTTGAGCTGGCCAAGAAAATCCCAATCGATCTTGATTCAAGAGTGTGTGATTATCAAGTGGGCCCAGCTGGAGTACTCACGACCGCCGAGGTCGGTGGATCAATTCAAAAATATCAGTCTCAATTGCTCGTTGGCTGTGATGGACTGAAGTCAAAGGTGAGAGAACTTTTAGAACAGAAGAATCCATCCCTTGCCATCCCCAGCACTCCTCTACGATCATCCGGTTTCACTGCCTGGCTTGGAACGATTCCTTTTCAAGCAAGCAGCTTTAAACCCGGTATGGTCATTCATTACTGGGGAGAGGGAATGCGCGTTGGTCTCATTGATATTGGTAAGGGACGGCTATACTGGTGGGTCACCATGAATCATTCTTTGGTTCAAAAAGGTCCCATCTTAGAATTCTTACGTGAGCGCTTTAAAAATTGGCCACCATTAGTGCGAGCAGCATTGGAACAAACACCGGACTCATATGATATCATCCAGGTCGAAACTCTGGACCGCAAGCCCCGTGATTTTTGGGGCATCGGGCCTGTCACTTTATTAGGCGATGCCGCCCATCCTTCACTTACAAGTTTAGGGCAAGGGGCCGGTCTTGCGATTGAAGATGCGGTGGTACTCACCAAAAATTTGAGTGCTCAGTGTTCTGCTGAAGGGCTACGCGTCTTTGAGTCTCTAAGGAGAAGGCGCACTTCTCAGGTCGTGAATCTGAGCCGGACCGTGGCCACCTATGAACAGTGGGAAAATAAACTGGCGGTGGGTTTGAGAAATACGGCCTTCAGGCTCATGCCGCAAGCGATGATCGACGCTCAAAATAAATCACTACTTCATTTTCCCAAGATTAAGGAATCGCCATGAATTGGGTACTGATCACTGGTTCTTCTTCCGGACTGGGAGCGGAGTGCTGCCGCTATTTACTTGAATCTCATTTTGGAGTGTTTGCCACCGTTAGAAACCGGTCTCATCTGCCTCAATGGATCATTGGGTTGAGTCCTGACCTTCGTCAAAATCTGCACGTGCTCGAATTAGACATGAACCAAAGTGAAAAGTTTGAAGTTTCGATTCAAGAGATGAAGCGGGTTCTTGAGCAAAGGAAGGGAAGTCTTGTAGGCCTAGTGAATAATGCTGGAATCTGCATTACTGGTCCTTTGGAATTACTCAAAGAGGAGCAGTTGCTTGAGCAAATGAGAGTGAATTGGCTTGGCCCCATTCTTCTCACCCAAAAACTGCTGCCGTTACTGAGAGCTTCTCAAGGTAAGATCATCAATATTGGATCGGCCGCTGGCATGATTGCCCTGCCTTTTCTTTCGGCCTATTCCTCATCTAAATTTGCCATTGAGGCTTGGTCTGATTCTCTGAGACGAGAGCTGATCAGTCAGGGAGTCAAGGTGGTCCTATTTCAAGTGGGAAGTATCGCCACTCCTATTTGGCAAAAGCTTGAGGATAATGCCATTGCTAACCTCAAGGGAGCTGATGCCACACAAACCAAGATCTATGAAGTGGGTGTGAAAAACTTTTTGCACGCCAATGGCGAGGAGGCACTCAAGAGAAAAACTCATCCTAAGGATGTGGCTGGCGCACTCAAGAAGGTCTTGGCCCAAGCTAATCCTCCCAGCCGTGTTAAGATTGGAGGAGATGCCATATTGACATCGATAGTGACTAAAATTCTGCCCGATAAATTATTGGACTTCATTCTTTGTAAAGGTCTGGGGCTATGGAAGTAAAACGCGATCTTGGTCCCAATGAAAAGTGGTACTGGATCTCAGATTCATTTTCGAGTTCTAATATATCCATTATGCTCAGTTGGAATCGGAAGCTCTCTACTGGAGAGATTGAGAAGGCTCTCCATCATTGCCAAGACAGGATTGAAGTTTTCTGCTGCGTTTTAGATGAAAAACCACGTTGGATAAGACTGGATCAGAGACCCAAGGTGAGTATCACTTGGTGCTCACTCACACCTACACCATCAAATCTATATGCAGTTTGTGAAGAAGAGTGCTTTTTAAGTCTTAAAACTGGGGAATGCCTACTGAAGGTCAAAGTTCTTCAAGACAATCATTCAACAGGTGTCGTTCTCACCACTCCTCATTATGTGGCAGATGGTTACTCTCTCTATTCGCTGGGAAGTATTTTTGTTGAGGGATTGGGCCCAAACCTTAGTGAGGCAATGACTCATCCACTTTCGCCCGCCCTTGAAGCTCTCTTTCCGAAAGAGGCCAATGGAGTGGGGGGATGGTTAAGATGGATTGGAACTCAGTTTAGGACATTATGGCTTGAGATGACGATGAAGCCATTCAGGATCAGGCCTATACCTGCCCTTGAGCTTGAGGGGAGGAGAACCAAGCTTTGCTATTTTGAACTAAATGATGAGCTTTCAAAAAAAATCACTTCCCATGTCGCCCGAAATCGAGAAGTTTTAACCGTCAATGATTTTGTCATGGCAGGTATGGCCCAAGCACTGGCCAGTTCACTTGAGGTCACAGAGTCTTCGATGGCAATTGGTTGCCCGATCAATCTAGGATCTTTGATCAATAAAAAAAATCTTTTTGGTCCTTTTGTCTCCGCCCATTTAAGCTATGTGCCTCTAAAAGAAAACTCCTTTCTCAAAGTGGCCCAGCAGATCCGACAGGGATTTAAGAAGGCCACACCGTTTTTAGTCTTGAAGCCGCTGGCCCTTATCACGAAGAAGAGTCCAAAGGATTCAAAGAAAACTTTTGAGAAAGTCACCAAGCTGAGTCCCGGTTGCATCACTCTCTCCAATATGGGTAGGGTGCCTATGATTCCTGGAACAAGCTTCATCGGTTTTGGTGGCTCAATGAATATCTCTGGTTATATGATGCTTGGATGCTATTCTTTGCCGGATGGAAAACTGCGCTTCACCCTCGGATGGATCGAAGGAGTGATGACTGAGAATCAAATCAAAAATTTCCGTGAGCAGTTGATCTTAAATTTTGAAACTGCATCCAGCGTTTAAAGATTCAAAAAAGCGACTCCCTTATCTGGGCCCAGGATCTTAACGTGGACTGAGCCCTTTGGACTAGACGCTCCGACCCCATATTTTCTGAACAGGCCGATCATTATTTTTTAAACTTAGTATCTTGCACTCATACTCTTCGGGACTCAAATACCCAAGAGATGAGTGCAATCTTTTTTTATTGTATACCTCA
>CANEUH010000006.1 GCA_947441615.1 Bacteriovoracaceae bacterium
AAACGTGACGGACGAAAACCGGGTTCCGCAGTTTTTACATCGATATCTTTGAATCCATTTAGAGTCATCTTTTCTCCAAAAAGTTCCATCTCGAATGACGAATTCTGGGGCAGCACAAATAAGGTTGGGGCATGTTCTTTTCATGCCGACGTTGTTGCAAGAAAGGGAGCTCTTATTAAAAGGGTAAGTTACTAGAATCCCTACACTTTAACGCACGCAAAAATATTAAATTCCGTCATCATAAATAGAAAGTACTGCCCCTTCTACACCAATAAGGAGGGGCAGTTTGGGTGAGTTGAATAAAAAAAAAGGCCAGGTTTCCCTGGCCTTAAGCTTCATATCAATCTTTAAATTGATTATTTTTTCTTTGTTGTTTTAGCGGCAGGAGCTGGCTTATTAGCGTCAGCTGCTTTTGTCACTTTAAAAAGCTCAACTTCGAAAACAAGAGTTGCTCCACCAGGAATTTTTGGAGGGGCACCAGCTTCACCGTAAGCAAGGTCAGCAGGGATCACAAATTTTGTAACTCCACCCTCTTTCATCGTTTGAAGACCTTCAGTCCAACCTTTAATAACTCTGTTAAGTGGGAAAGAAATAGTTTTTCCACGCTCTTTTGATGAATCAAACACTGTCCCGTCCGTAAGAGTCCCGTGGTAGTGAACTTCAACAACATCTTCAGCTGCAGGAGTTGCTCCTGTACCTTCTTTAACAACTTTATAAGCTAAACCGGATTCAGTTTTTGTAGCTGATTCATCTTTAACAAATTTTTCGATAAAAGCTTTTCCAGATTCTTTTTCTTTAGAAGCAACTTTATCCATACGTGCTTTGAAAACTTCTTGAATACGGCTCTGGTATTTCGCCATATCAACTTCAGACTTTTCATTCTTAGATGACATCGCAATCCCTTTGTAAAGAGCAGCGAGTTCAGCATCAGTCAATGTAAGACGCTGAAGGTTTCCACCAAGCATGTATCCCATTGCATAGAAAGTCTTATCATCCTCAGATTTAAGATCAATTTTCTTAGGGTCATTCGAATTACAAGAAGTAAGAATAAGAGCAGAAACAATTAGGCTTAAAAAAACCAATGTCTTTTTCATTGAAAACAGTCCTTTGTTGATTAAAAACATTAAAAGAATAACTTTTTTTTTATCTCTTTGCCAATATTTCGAAACGATTCCTAGATTTCCAGAGAATGATCATAAGACTCACTGCACCTATAATCATACTCACTAAACCCATGGGAATTTCTGCTCCATAAAACGGGAAAGAATAGCAGACCAGATCAATCAGACAAAAAGCAAGTCCATTCATTAAACTTCCTATTAAAAACTCCCCGGTTAAATCAAAGCGGTTAAACCAAAACCGCCTTGAGACAATAGGAAAGATAAGGCCTAAAAATGAAAACGCTCCAAAAATTGAGACAACAGTAAATGTTCCTACGGAGACTGAGATAAAAATAAATCGGTGGAGATGAGTCGTGGGAACTTTGAAATTATTCGCTACTGAACTTCCTAGACTTAATATTGTCAAATCGGTTTTATAAAAACGCCATCCGGCCAAAATAGCAATCTGAATGAATAACAAAACAACAAGATTCTCAAAGCTAGCAAACCGAAAGTGTCCAAACCATAGTTCAACGGGAAAAGGTAAATTAAAAGCGAGGAACAAAAACTGCCACAGAGAAAAGATCGCGCCCACAAGTAAATTAAACGTAAGTCCCATAAGAATTAATTTATTAACGGATCTGGCCTTCGTTGTGATTGAAGAGAAGTAAAATCCTAAGAGGATAAAAAAAGGAATCCCCAATAATAAAATGTAAGATGGTGTTTCTATATTTAACCACAAAAGAATAGAATGAAACATGAGTACCCAGAGGATACTTAATCCATCAAAACCGAGGGTCGAAGGACTCGCTAATATATTTTTTGTGGTTAATTGGATAAGGGTACCCGTTTGGGAAATAATCATTCCAGCGAGTAAAGAGCAACACATTCTGAAAATGAGGTAGTCCATCAATGCCCCAAAACTAAGGTCTTGTTTTCAAACATTAACTGATAGACAGTTTTCAAGCTTTTTAACCACTCTAAATCATGCTCAACCAGTATGATCGATTTAAAATTTCTTTGCTCTTCTTGAATCCAATCATTAAGAATCGATTTGGAATAACTATCAAGGTGCTGACTAGGCTCATCTAAAATATACATCTGACTTTCTAAAGCAAGACCCAAACATAACTTCAAGGCCTGCTCCTCCCCGCCAGATAAAGTCGACTGGAACCTTTGGTCCTTCTCATTCAACCCAAATGCCTTCCAGAGATGAGTAAACTTATCTGTGTTCAACGACTTCTTTGTAGAATCTAGAAATAGTTCTTTAATCTTTCCAAGCTTTCGGTCATAGAAGGAAGTAAGAGGAGCTTGTTCAACATGAACACAGTTTGATTGTTGCTCCATATAAATTCGACGCATTAAGGTGGTTTTCCCTAGCCCATTTGGGCCAGTAAAAAGGATAACTTCACCTCTATCGATCTTAAAATCAATACAACAGCCAGCATGAGGCAAAAATAAGTCATCGTTTATATGAATTCTTAACATATTGTTGGACGATTCTATCCTCTTACATAAAATGTGTTAATTAGTTTTAGGGGTGTTTATGAATAAGTTTATTTTGTTTGTTGTGTTCATTTTAGTTGTTTCCTGTAGCTCAAAGTCATCTGATCGATACCGTGAAGGTAATAATGCTGGACAAAAATCTGCTTTGACTGTGCAGGAAGAAAAAAATCTCACCAAAGAAGCCTTGGTGGACATGAAAAAAGATTACCCTCCTGTGAATCACCCGGCCCTTCAGGCCTATATCACTAAACTTGGTCAGAAATTAGTGAACGCCAATAAGCTCAACAATAATCCCTACACCTACAATTTTACCGTTGTAGACACTCCCGTTGTGAATGCTTTTGCACTACCGGCCGGTAGTGTTTTTATCACGACTCCCATTATTGCCATGGCCGAATCCGAGGCCGAAATCGCAGGAGTTTTAGGGCATGAAATTGGTCACGTGACAGCAAGGCATACTGCTGAGCGGATGTATGTTGCTAAAAAAGAGCAGAGTAAGACCATTATGTTCGGGGCCATCGGTGCGGCGGTCTTAGGAACTGCAGGATACTACGCGAGTAAAAAACTTTGCGACCCAAATGATCTTGAGTGCAAGGCAAAACTCATCGGCGGTGGAGCTGCCGTTGGTGCAGTTGGAGGATTGTTCGTTCAAAAATATGCCTTCATGAAAAACTCTCAAGAAGATGAACTTGAATCAGATCGTGTGGGCTTTAGGTACGCGACGAATGCTGGCTACGATAAAGAGAAAGTTGGTGACTTCTATAAAAAATTACTCGCTATGGAAAAGAATGCAAAAAAAGGCCAGAATGCAGCGATGAACTGGCTCTCTGATGCCATGGCCTCTCACCCCTCTTCAGATCAAAGAGTTTCACAGGCCGAAGAAATGAAATCTATGATTAAAACGAGTGGCGGAGTCACTGTAACAAATGATTTTATTAAAATGAAAAGAGTGGCACAAGAAATGGTAGAGAGGCATAAAGCTAAAAATTAGTTCAGAGGGAATTCGCCCAAAATAAAAACGCTTCCAATTGAGAAAAACCGGGAACCAAAGCTCCGGGGTAAATTAAGGTCATCTTCATAGATGACCTTTTTATTTCCTTAACAAATCGACTTCCTGAATCCTCGACCCCGAGATGAATATAATCCTTCGTCAATGTATCCATGATTTTAGAGGACCAATTTACATAGGATAATTCTGAGGGATAAGTTTTAATTTTGCTTTCTTGAATGAGTTTTTTTACGACTCCATCATTTACGATAACAAGTTCTGGAGGTCGGTGATTTTTAAAACGACCTAAATAAAAAACAACCTTTAAAGATGGTGGCAGTTTTTTCAAAAGATCCATCTCCATTCCCACCGCGTTCGCTTTAAATTTAGATAACAATTGATCACAACCATTTGTCAGAGGGTAAATTGTTCTTATAAGAGAATCCACCACTTCAATTGGAAACTTATTTCTTGTTTTAATTTCAACAGATTGAATTCCTCTTCCAGTGGAGAGGATTTTCCTTAGCTCTCTCCCCTCATCGTAAAAGACAAGAGCATTTTCAAATTCACTTAAAGTTCTTTGTGATAGAAAAATTCCACCAGGGATTCTTTTCTTTCTAAACTCAGTTTCAGAGATGGGATTAAAGATTGAAATCCCTTGGAGAGCTGGATCAGTTAAAAGTTGAGTCTCCCTTAGAAGAACCGTCATGGGCCCAGATAAGGAGATCACCTTTTTAAATTGTGATTTAAATGAGCATGAGGCCCACGTGTTTAAACATGAGCCTATAACGAGAAGACTAACTAAGATTTTCATCCATGACCTCATTGGCCTTCTTATCACAATATTCATTTTGAGGGTGCCCACCGTGACCTTTCACCCAGATCCATTCTATCTCAAAAAAAGCATTTCTCATCTGATCTAATTGCTGCCACAATTCTAGGTTTTCAGGAGTTTTGTTATCAGCTTTTTTCCACCCTCTGGCCTTCCAACCGGCAACCCAACTCTTCATACCGTCAACCACGTATTTGGAATCAGTCATGACTTTAATTTTTGTCAGGAGTGCATCTTTTCCTAGTGAAGGAAGAAGCTCTTTAATTTCACTGAGTCCTTTTATGGGGCCACTTAACTCCATCTTATTATTCGTTGTATGGACCTCAAACTCTACTCCCTCAGCAAGGATTCGCCCTTGCTCATTTTGCACTAAATACGCATAGGCACCTGGACCAGGATTTCCTCTACATCCCCCATCTGAGTAAAGGGCAATCGCCATCGGCTCTCCAGCAATCTCAGCAGGGGGTGGAAGAGCTTTACTATCGGATTCAGCCTCTTCTTCCGGAACTTCATCAATCACTTTCCTAATGGAATTTAGGGCCAACACAAGTTCATCAGACAAAAGCTCCTCTTTAGAGAGCCATTTTTGGATAGAACTGAGAGCTTTTAAGTGCTTTTTCTTCATTTTTGCCTTTGACTATTCGCAACAATAATCTAAACCCTTTACCAAGTATTTAACGCGATAGTATCTTGTCTTAAAGTTTAAACTCAACCAGGAAATGACCTTTGAGTCTTCCATTTTCAATTAAAGTCTATAAGCAATACTTTAATTTTGCATCTTCGCACTTCATGATTTTTGAAGATGGTGGAAGAGAGCCTTTGCATGGCCACAATTATAGAGTTCAAGTGAGAGGAGAGGCCCCTCAACTTGAAGGTGACATGGTTTTTGATTTTTTAAATATCAAACCTATCGTAAGAGAAGTTTGCGATTCCTTGGATCATAAACTTCTCATCCCTAAAGATAATAAGCATCTTAAAATTTATACTGATAAAAAAAATTATGTGATTCAAACACCTGATGAAAGTCTTTTTTCAATACCAATGTCAGATGTTCTTTTATTACCCATTTTAAACACAAGTGCTGAACGCATTGCTGTTTACATTTGTGATGAGATTAGAGCAAAAGTGGTGAGTCAGTTTGGGTTTTCATTTAAAAGTTTAGAAGTGGAGGTTGAAGAAACACCAGGACAATCTGCTGTTTATCTTCATAAAGAATAGTTATGATTTTTTCTGAACTAGAAAGTGGCCATTCTCTAGAAGGTCACTCGATTCCAGCCTTTAAAACTGATATCAAGGCCCAAAAGTACCTCTACCTCATTGGCGGAGTCCATGGTGACGAGGTTGAAGGTGTTTACGTCCTAAAAGAGCTTTTTAGCTGGCTTAAATCTGAGCACTCTTTAAAAGATTTACCAATGGTTGTCGTACCGATTCTCAATGTTGATGGGTACCAGAATCGCACCAGAGTCAACGCGCACTTGGTGGATCTCAATAGAAATCTTCCTACGAAGGACTGGTCAACCGACCATAAGGAACCTCGCTATAATCCAGGACCTAAACCATTATCAGAGCCAGAAAATCAATTCCTAGTAAAACTCATGGACAAGTATAAACCAGGGTTCATTATTTCCTTTCATACTTGGAAGCCTATTCTGAATTTTAATGGTGAGTGCAAGGACGTGGCAGAATTTTTAAATAAGTATAATAACTACGAGATGGCGGGAGATATTGGCTACCCAACTCCAGGTTCCCTTGGGACATTTGCTGTTGAAAAGTATCAGTCTCCTGTTTTAACTTTTGAGTGCCCAGAGCTAAAAACTCACCGTGAAAGTCTCAAAGATATATGGAATGAAAATGAAAAAGGTCTTAAGGACTTCTTTTCAAGTGAACTCATCTGGAAAAAAATAAAATAATCATCATAAAAAAAGGCTCCTTTCGGAGCCTTTTTTTATGATGCTTTTGTATATTTAATGACTTCAACTGGACACGCCTCAGCTGCTTCTTGGATTCTTAATCCATCATCAAGAGGTGCGTTTGGTCTGATGATACAAGTGTCGGCCTTCACTTCGAAGACATCTTTATAAATGTCTTCACAAGCGTTACACACAATACAACCTGGCTCAATCCAAACCTTAGCGACTTTATAATTTTCTGCCTGAGCTGCAGGAGCTCCGCCAGCAGCACCAGAGGCAGCTCCACCACCCATACCAGCAAAGTGGGCCGCAAAGGCAGGGTTTGTTGGGATTGCAATCTGGGCCCCTTTACCAGGGACAGTATCTGCAATAAAAGAGCGGATAGGAACATCGATTGGAGATTTAGATTCTTTAGAAGTATCCATTCTGTAATCACCGATGAATTGATCGACTGTTAACTTCGCTTCAGAAACAAGTTTTCTAAATTTTGGACCCTTCATATCAAATTGCCAGCTGATGCCAGACTTCGAAGATCGAATCACAACCTGAAGAGTCGCTAGATCAAATTTTTCTGCCCCAAGAAGCTCTAAGAGGCCTGGACCCATTTCTACGTCAGTAGCAAATGAAGACGTTTTCGCTTCAAAGTTTTTTGAAACCTCTACTTGAGTTGGATGACCGAATGGATTGAATAATCTAATTGTGACTTGATCAATAGAGGCCGGCTCTTTGGCCGAATTCCATTTGAATCCAAACGCAAAATAATTTCCACTTTTGGTCGAGCGAAGAATCGTCAACTTAGGCTTACCAAAAAGTGTTTCAAAAGTTCCAAACAATAAACTTACAGCTGCTAACCCAACAACAAGGTTGATTACCAGGAAGAGAGCAACGCCCATGGCGATTAAGCTGGTTGACACAATAGACTCCTAATTATCCCGTTAAATACCAAAAATATTACCCTAAATATGGGAAAATTAGAACAAAAAGATCAAGACTCTTTATTGTCTGACTAGTCCATTTCTAAGTACAATGGCCTCATGTTAATTTTGATTCAAATAAAAGCTATTTTCTTGGCATTTTTCAGTCTGGTATTTGTACTAATGCCAAGCTGCCTTTTAGTTATACCGTTTCATTTAAGAACGAGACTTAAAATCGTTGGGCCAGTTTGGTCAAGCCTGAGCCATTTTCTTTTACGCTATGCCTGCCATGCCAAAATTAGTCACTACGAGGATCTGCGCTCCCCTGAATTTGGTGGAATTCCTTGTTATGGGCTTTATGTGGCAAACCACCAAAGTTTTCTAGATATCCCCCTCCTTACCCTGGCTTACCAAGCTCCGCCCATCATGAAGAAAGAGATCCTAAATATCCCTATTTTTGGCTGGATGGCATGGATTTCGGGCGCCATTCCCGTTTCAAGAAACAGCACGGCTTCACGAAGAAAAGTTTTTGAGCGAGCTAAAAAAAGAATATTGAAAGATAAAATAGGACTTCAGGTTTATCCAGAAGGAACGAGGTCAAAGACGTCGTCACCGAAACCATTTAATGAAATAAAAAGAACACTTCTTGTCTTTGCCTTTAATGAAAAAATCCCCGTGATTCCAACGAGTATTTATGGAACGAGAGGAGTTTTTGGCGCCACAGGGATTATTAACCCATTTAAGCATGTTGGGATCATTGTTCACAAAGAGATAGACCCAAGAAATTTTTCAACTGCTGATAGTTTTGCCGAGGCCTGCTGGAATCAAGTGATTAAAGGTCATGATCAGATGAAGGAGAAACTTTCTCCTCTGAATGAAAATTAATTTTAGGTCTAAACTCTTTAGGAAAAGATTTCTCTCCAAGCCCAATTAATTTATTCTCATTATCAAGAACCCAGAAAAACTTTTCAGACAATGAAGTTTGATCGATGAGTGATAACTTTTCTGGATCAAAGAAAGCTCCATTTTTAAACGCCAGAGTTTGCTTATCTGTAAGAGCAAACTTAGAAAAAGGTAAGACTTTATCGATGGGTATACCGTGAGAAATAATATCGATCGTTCTCTCTTGCGGCCAATGGGATTTTTTTATGGCACTTGTATGGTCTATTGCTCCCACACTCTCCCTCACTAAAGAAATAAGTGAACCAAGAGTTCCAAGGAAATTGGCCATATCCGTAAATAAAGTTCTCACATACGTGCCTGAGCTGACTTCGACACGAATTGATAAATACGGAAAGACATATTTTACGACTTCAATTTTATAAACTTTACGAAGGACAGCTTCTTTTTTTACTTCCACTCCTTCTCTCGCCCATTCATGTAAATTCTTTCCCATAAATTTTGAAGCGGAGTACTTATGGGGGGCCTGCCAGTAGTCACCAATAAATTTTTCTCTTAATTTTTCTTCAATAAATTCTCGATTGAAACCAGCGATTTCTCGATTTAAGTAAAGAGAATCATCTCTTTGAGTTATCTCCGAAGTGTAGTCTCCTGTAGGTGTTTCAATGCCTAATTTTCCAACAGCAAGATAGGTTTTCGGAAGGAAATCATGAATAAAGTCATTGAGCCGTGCCGCCCCACAAATTCCGATCATAAGAACTCCGGAAGCGAAGGGATCTAGGGTTCCAAAATGTCCAATTTTTCCAAAACCATGAGGTAGGTGACGTTTAAAATGGCGAACGACATCATATGAAGATATCCGGGCAGGTTTAAAGACATTGAAGACGAGTGGCGGAAATAAAGACTCTTTCTTATTCTTCATCCGTTGAATCTTTCAACAGCTTATCAATTTTATTTGAGTCTTCGAATTGTGAATTATAAACGTAATGAATTTCTGGAGTATGACGAACTTCCATCTTTTCAGAAAGAAGTTTTCTCATCCTTCCAGCAGTACTCTCAATCGCCGTTTTCGCATCTCCACGAGTTGTAACGTTAAAGGTATCCCAATAAACTTTGGCATGAGAATAATCTTGAGTTAATTCAACGTGAGTGACCGAGACATTGGAAAGGCGGGGGTCCGCGAACTCTCTTCTAAGAGCGAGATTAATCTCATCGCGGACCCTTTCCTCGTATTTTAATTTCGAAAATTTATTCCCACGTCCTGCCACAAAATATCCTTAAAGAGTTAGATCGGAAACGAGAGTTCTCTTCTTATCTTCCATAATGTAAGCCTCAATAATATCTTCCACTTTAACATCATTGAAGTTTTCAAGAGACATACCACACTCATAGCCGTTCTTAACTTCTTTAACATCGTCTTTGAAACGCTTAAGTGTCGACAATCTTCCGTCGTAGATGATTTTACCATCACGAAGAAGCCTGATGTTACATCCGCGTTCAATTTTACCGTCAACAACAGCAGTTCCTGCGATTGTTCCGATTTTAGGAATAGCGAAAGTATCTCTTACTTGAGCTCTACCAATATATTTTTCAACTTTTTCTGGTGTTAGCATGCCTTCAAGGGCAAGTGTCACTTCATTGATAAGTTCATAAATAATTGAGTAAGTCTTGATATCGACTCCCTTCTCTTCAGCAATTCTGCGGGCAGTTGTTACCGGACGCATATTAAATCCGAGAATAAAGCCTTTAGAAGAAGCAGCTAAATTAACGTCATTATCCGTAATCGCTCCTACTCCACCAGCAATCACTTCAACAGAAACCTCACTGTTGCCAAGCTGCTCTACGGCCGTACGAATAGCTTCGTATGAACCTTGAACATCTGAGCGGATAATGAGTTTAAGAACTTTTTTCTCAGCTTCAGAGTTATTCTGAGCAGTAGAAAAGAAGTCTTCAAGAGAAACTTTCTTCGCTTCAACTGTTGTATTAGCAAGAGCCTTTCTTTCATTGATTCTGTTCTCAACGATCTTTGTTGCTTCTCTTTCATTTTTAACAACGTTAACAATATCTCCGGGACTTGGAACCGACTCAAGTCCCAAGATCTGCACAGGAGTTGAAGGACCAGCAGAGTTAACCATTTTGCCAGCGAAATCCATGAGAGAGCGAGCTCTACCAGATGTTTCACCAACAACGATTGCGTCTCCCTTATTTAATGTCCCTTTTTGAACAAGCACTGTTGCCACCGGACCACGACCAACTTCAATTTTGGACTCGATCACAACACCTTCTGTATTTCCTTTTGGATTCTCTCTTAATTCCATCATTTCAGCTTGAAGCTGGATGGATTCAAGTAAATTATCAACACCTTCACCAGTCATCGCCGAGACATGAACGTACTGAGTTTCCCCACCCCATTCTTCAGGAAGAAGTTCAAATTCAGTAAGACCTTGCTTCACCTTATCTGGGTTAGCAGCTGGTTTGTCGATTTTATTGACAGCGACAATGATAGGAACTTTTGCGTTCTTACAAAAACGAATCGATTCAACCGTCTGAGGCATCACTCCGTCATCAGCAGCGACAACGAGAACGACGATATCTGTGACGTTTGCTCCACGCTGTCTCATCGCCGCAAAAGCAGCGTGACCTGGAGTATCTAAGAACGTTAGTGTAGATCCTTTCACAGGAACGGAATAAGCACCAATATGTTGAGTGATACCACCTGCTTCACCTGAAGCAACTTTTGCTTTTCTGATGTAATCCAGTAGCGACGTTTTCCCGTGATCGACGTGACCCATGATCGTAATAATAGGGTTACGTAATGGGAAAGCAGATTTATCTTCACCAGCTTTTTTGTTAAGGACTTCTTCTTCACTGAAGGCAACATCTTCAACTCTATAATTATAAAGAGCTGCGATGTCACTCGCGAGAGAAAGGCCAATAAAATCATCTGGCTTCACAAGAAGATTTATGGTCAGAAGTTTATTAGCAAATGATTCAAATTTAACACTGAGTTTGTCTGCGAGATTTTCAGCCGTGACAACACCGTTAATCGTGATAAACCTTTTAGCTTCTTTAACTTCAGTAATGAGTGTTTTCTGAGTTGGTCCCGTATAAACCTTCTTCTTTTTTGGAGGTGTATAAATTGCCTTCCCTACTAAAGCAGAAGCATATTTTAATTCTTCATCAGCGCGGATAACCGTAAGATCTTTCTTGCCTGCAACACCTTTTTTTCCAACAGCAGCAGCAAGATCTCCCATGCGCTTCTTATCTTTATCTTCTTCAGGCTCGACCAGATCTTCAGCTGGTCTACGAGGCTGCAATCTTGTCTCAAGAGGCTTTTTCTCTGTAGACTCTTCTTTTTTCTTCTCTTCTGGAACAAAGATGGGAGTAAAAGAGTGTCTTTTCTCTTCGTAATAATCTTTTTTAGGGTCCCGAGCTTTGGCCGCTTGAGCACTCGTATTAAAACTCGAAGCAGGTTGAGCATATTGAGAAGATGCTCTTGCCATCGCAAGCTCAGCTTGAACCGCTGCTTGAGCAGCTGCTTCAACTTTTTCCTCGTGAGCACGCTTATCTTCTTCTTCTTTTTGAGCTTTCGTCTTACGCTTAACGGTAACGATCTTAGGCTTATCGTCAGTCGAGACGACTTCAGTTGCTGGGGTTGTTGATAACGTTGGCGCCACTTCCGGTGCTGCAACTTTTGCAACAGCAGCAGGTGATTCTTCAACCTCTTCAACCACAGGAGCAGGGGCTTCTTCTTGCGCCGGTGCTTCTTTTTTAACAACTTTTCTGACTACTGCTTTTTTTACTGGGGAAGCTTTCTTTTCAGGTGCTTCAAACGCAGCTTTTGCTCTCGTGACTTCATCATCTGACAAACTCGCCATATGGTTTCTGACATTCAGTCCCATAGACTTGAGTTTCTCAACGAGATCCAAAGCGCCTACCCCAATTTCATTGGCAAGTTCGTAAACTTTTTTTGCCATTGTTTTCTCCGATTATAAACTTCAAAAATTACTTTAATTTAAAAGCTGCAAGCTCTTCACGAAGCCTTCTTTCGGCTTCAGAGAACTTCGTTACGTCATCTTTTTTACCAGAATCAGTTCTTTCAGTTTTCTTAAATCCTGTTTGATTTGGAACAGCTGATGCAGAAATGATTTCAGCGTTCTCATCAAGGTCAGACTTAATACTTTCATCATCTAGTGCACTTGAAGCTGCCTCAACCATCGCCTTCGCATCGGCCACAGACTTACCTAAGTAGCGAGAAATATCTTCTGGTGTCGCAGCAGAAAGATCCACAATAGACATGATTCCCTTCTGAACAAGCACCTGAGCCGTTGCTTCAGAAATATTTGAAAGTTGAACAAGATTTTCAACTGCAAGCTTGATTCTCTCTTGAAGCTTAACTTTTGAAATGATGTTAATTTTCCATCCGGTTAACATCGCTGCTAAACGAACATTCTGTCCTCTCTTACCAATCGCCAAAGAAAGTTGATCATCTTCTACGATAACATCTAACGTATGTTCGTCATGATTAAGAGTAATTGACTGAATTTCAGCAGGAGCGAGAGCTGCTCTAGAGAAAGTTTCAGAATCTTCGTTCCAACGAACGATATCGATCTTCTCGCCTTGAAGTTCATTGACAATATTTTGAACCCTTGACCCTTTCATACCAACGCAAGCCCCAACTGGATCAATATCACGATCCTTTGTCGTTACAGCGATTTTGGCACGGTGACCAGGTTCACGAGCAGCTGCCTTAACTTCAATTGTACCGTCAGCAATTTCTGGAACTTCAACTTCAAATAATTTAACAAGAAACATTGGAGAAGTTCTAGTTAAACGAATTTCTGGGCCTCTGTTTGTCATGACTACATCTGAAAGATAAGCTTGAATTCTATCTCCCGGCTTAAAAGACTCTCCAAAAATGATCTCTTTCTTTGGAAGAATGGCATCAGATTTACCAAGGTCAATGACCACATTACCTTTTTCAAAACGACGAGCAATACCAGTCACTAAATCACCTTCACGGTGCTTAAATTCAGAGAAAAGGATATCTCTTTCAGCATCGCGAACTTTTTGAAAGATAATTTGCTTAGCAGTTTGAATATCAACACGTGAGAAGCCAGGATTTTCGATTTTTAAACCGAGCTGGTCCCCAACTTCACAACCTTCATCTAATTTTTTTGCGGCATCAAAATCAATTTCGACAATTGAATCACGAACTTTATCGACAACATTCTTATACTGGAAGATTTCAACTTCACCGTCGGCTTCGTTATAACGTGCCTCATATTCACCTTGAATTCCAAACTTCTTACGTGCAGTCACAAGGAAAGCTTGCTCAATAGCATTCACCACCACATCTTTCTTAATTCCGCGGTCTTTTCCTAGCTGTTCAATCACTCGGCTTAATTCTGAAAAGTTCACAATTACTCTCCTTACTCTCTGACCGATTTCAAATCGGGATCTAAATTTACTTTTTTAACTTGTTTATAATTGAGCATGAGAGGAAATCCACTTACCTCTATGGTAAATGACTCTTCTCCTGCTTCTAATAATTTCCCTCTAAACTTCTTCTCGCCCTTAATGCCCTTGGGTGCATTCTTCACCTGCTCATCTGACAGCTGGCCCATAATAACGACACCCAAAATCTCACCTAGGCTCATCTTAAAATGCTCAAGGTTAGAGATGTGCCTAAAAACACCCGGTGATGAAACCTCAAGTACAATATCTTCAGGAATCCATGTCTCAGTCTCAAATGAGGGACTCAAGGCATTGTCCACTTTCACGCAGTCTTCTATTAAAGCGGAACCAGTTGCTGGATTTTGAATATAGAGCCTTAGTACTTTTTGAGTTGCGATATATTCAAGGTCGTAAAGACGGTACCCCGTCTCTTGAACCACAGGCCCACACATCAAAAAAAACTTTTTTTCTAACCCAGTTCTTTCCTGATTAATATCCATTACATGTGCCCATAAAAAAAAAGGGAGGAAAAAATCCACCCTAACCGCTAATAACGAAATCTAAGACAGGCATTATGTTTAACAAAAATGATTCAAAAGTGCAATTTTAAAGCAGTTAGACTCCAAGCGTTAGCTCCATAATAAGTGCGTCTGCGCCGTTAGAGTAAAAGCCCTTGGCCTTTCTTAGGGTCTTAAAGCCAACCTTTAAGTAAAAATTAATCGCCCTGGAATTATCCCCTTCAACCTCAAGATAGACTCTTCTGAAACCAAGTGGGACAAGTTGGTTAATTATATGGGCCCAAAACTCTTGTGAGGAGCCACTCCCTCTATCATTCTGAGCTGTGACTATTTTATATAGATGCGCCACATCATCACCCGGAACAGTTCCAAGCAACGCAAATCCCTTAAGCTCCTGGCCCATTCGCCAAGTAAAGAGGTGATTCAAATTTGGATCTAGTTTTATCCATTGAGAAGTGTCCCAAGGATTTGGAAACAACTTTTGATCCATCTCGATAACTTCTTGGGTGGGATTTTCAATCGCTATCTTACCAGTAATATTCATGTGAGAATTGCTTATCCAGAGACTCAACGAAGAGTTCAATAGAGGATTTAATAGAATCAAAACTAGAATTATTTTTCAGTTGGCCCCCGTACCTAGAGCGTAAGTAGAGTTCCATCTCCATCAGAGCGATAAAATTTGTTTTGAGGGTATTTTTATAGAGAACATCGGTGTTACATTTATTTTCTCTAGTACTTTCTCTTATTAAATTTTTAAGATTTCCCGACACATCAGTTTTTTGATCCTCAGAGTATCTCAAGATCTTAAAAAAATATCTCAGTTGCTTTAAAAGATTCTCATTCGAATGAAGATAGCGTCTAACCTCTTCATCTTCGGATGGGAAATTCTTGATAAAATCACGAAGAGTAGAAATGAATTTTTTTTCAAAAAATTGAACGATGTAGGAGTCATCATAGATGCAATTGAGTGCTTCTATATTTCTTAGTTGGTAGTTGATATCCTGAAATGAAACGGTTCTATCTAGGATTTTTATGATGAAACGGTCGGAGGAAACAACGGTTGCGTTGGAACCTCCGACAAAAAGGCTATACAGGAGAACTAATTTCAATATTGGCGATATTTTTATGCTTAACAACTTCATTCTCTTTATGGAAGCGAGCGTTCACTCGAGGATTAAATGTGTAACCATCTTTTCCGCGAAGAATATACTGGCGCTTTATTCCTTTTGGCTCAATTAATTTTCTCAAGCGGCTGATGCTTGTATAAATGAGTTTATCATGAATGAGAGGATTATACTCATCTTTCCAAATCATCTTCGCAAGATCTTCTTTATTATAATAAGTTCCTGGAGTTTGGGCCAAGAGGAAAAGAATCTCTAAAAGAACAAAACGGTGTTTAAAGTCAATGACACCTAGAGCTTTTTCATGAATCACTCTATTGTGGCGATCAAGATAGAGGTCAACAGAAGAATCATTTACATCATCAACTTCCATTGAAATCAATTGCTGAAGGCGTTTAAAGTAATCATCGTCCAAAGAATTCTGAGCGAGACCAAATAGCATAAGAGCTTTTGAGAATTCTCCCATTTTTTTAAGTGCAACACCTTTATTCAGAAGGACATAGTTGTGCATATTCCAACAACGTTTTGAATGAAGAAGTTTCATCGCTAAGTCATAATGAGTTAATGAATTAGCGTACTCCTCTAATTCTCTCAAAGCGTTCCCCCAAAGTAGGTGCATAGAGCCTTTGAGGTAACCTTTCTTAAGAATGCTTAGAAGTTCATTTAATTGATTGAGGTAAACAATTGTATCCTGATAATTTCTCATCTGGAATGCATTCGTTGCCATGGCATAAAGAGACTTTGCCATAAGTTCTGGCTCATTTTCTGTTTGAGCTTTTCTGTAGGCTTGATTGAAGTTCTTTTGAGCTTCAGTAAAGTCACCTTTATAAGTGTTCACAACCGCTGCATTATAAAAATACTCACCATTTAATGATGGAAGAATTCCAACGGTTTGATCCAGAAGTTCACTAGAGAGTTGGATATATTTATTCGCATCCTTCTCATTTAAACTTTCAGAGTAGATACGGATAAGAAATCCATAAATTTTAAACATCGCAAAAGCGTCTTGCGGAAGTTCGGTACGCTTTAAGGCCTCAAGAAAGTGATCTTCTGCTTTCTCAAAATCTGCTTTGTCGTAGAATATTTTAGCTAGTCTATAATGACCCTGACCCTCAATGCGACTCGAGTCGATCGGAAGATGTGCCAGGAATTTATCATCTTGGCTGAGGTCCACCACAGCTCTTGTCATCAATGTTTCGATTGATGGCGTTTGTATGGTCTCCATGAATGCCTCCTAATAAGCAGTAAAACCTAAGAGTCTTACAATTTAGCGGTGCGGAGGTTAAACCCTATCCCTGACAAAAAAGCAAGATGAGTGTTTGCGCTCCCCTGAAAAAGCCAAAAATATTAGGAGTTTCAGAGATTTATGGAATGTAAGACTTTCCTCATGAGTGACCTTTATCAGCCTTCTCTAACATTTAAAGTTTATTTTCCTGAGAGGATTTTCTTACAGATCAAATAAATAGCTTTAAGTAACTCTCTAACTCATTGATTGAACGAGGTTAGCTTGGTAAAGTTTATCTGCTTAATCCTATCTGTAAATTCTTGCCCTAATTAAGAGGACGACCAATGGCGAAGTACGAATTAGACACTTTAAGGCACTCAACTGCCCACCTTATGGCCCAAGCGATTATGGAACTTTATCCGAACGAGAAAGTCCAGCTCGGTATTGGCCCCACAATTGAAAATGGATTTTATTACGACATCGATATGACTAAGAAACTTGCCGAAGAGGATCTTAAGGTCATTGAAGATAAAATGAAGGAAATCATCAAGCGCTCTTCCCCAGTTGTTAGACATGAGGTTTCTAGAGACGAAGCCATGAAGTTGTTTTCAGAAAAAGGTCAAACTTTAAAATGTGAGCTTATTCGCGATATTCCTGAGGGAGAGATTATCTCTTATTACACTCAAGGTGATAGCTTTTTTGATTTGTGTACAGGCCCTCATGTTGAAAAGACATCTGAACTAACACATTTCTTTAAACTTCTTCATACGGCTGGAGCTTACTGGAGAGGTGACCAGAACCGTCCGATGCTACAAAGAATTTATGCGGCTTGCTTTAGTTCTAAGGAAGAGTTGAAAGATTACCTGACGATGATTGAAGAAGCGAAAAAGCGTGACCACAGAAAGCTTGGAAAAGAATTAGAGTTATTCATATTTGATCCTTTTGCTCCAGCATCTCCCTTCTTTATGCCTAAAGGGGCAATGGTTTATAACGGTCTCGTCGATTTTATGAGAAGGATTTATAAAAAATATGACTATAAAGAAGTAATTACGCCCCAAGTTCTTGATGTTGATTTGTGGCACACATCTGGCCACTATGAAAAATACAAAGAGAACATGTATTTTACTCAAATTGATGAAAGAGAGTTCGCGCTCAAGCCAATGAACTGTCCTTGCCACATGCTAATGTTCTCTCATCACCGATATTCTTATCGTGATCTTCCACTTCGCTTTGCTGACTTCGGTCGCCTTCACCGCTACGAAAAATCAGGCGTGGTGGCAGGACTTACTCGCGTGAGAACTTTTTGCCAAGATGATGCTCACATTTTTATCCAAATGGGTGACATTCAAGAAGAAATTAAAACTCTCATGAATATGTTTTTTATTGGTTATGAACACTTTGGATTTAAGAAAATAAAAATCGGGTTCTCAACTCGCCCTGAAATGAGAGTTGGTTCGGATGAAACATGGGACACTGCTGAAGCTGCCCTTAGAGCTGCTTTAGATGCCTCAGGAAGAGAGTATTTCATCAATGAAGGCGACGGAGCTTTCTATGGACCAAAAATTGATATCCAAGTCTCTGACGCCATTGGAAGATTCCATCAATTAGGAACTATTCAGCTCGACTTCCAACTTCCAGATCGTTTTGATCTTAAATTTACAAATACAGCGGGAGAACTTGAAAGACCAGTCGTTATCCACAGAGCGCTTCTAGGATCTCTTGAGAGATTTATTGGAGTTTACCTAGAGCACGTGGGCGGCGCTTTTCCTTTCTGGTTATCACCTGAACAAGCCATCATCATTCCGGTAAAAAATGAACTCCACCTTGCAGCTGCAGAGACGCTTCAAAAAGAGTTAGATAAAAAAGGCTTTAGAGTTCGAGTTGATGACCGTAATGAATCAATGGGATTAAAAACTCGTCAGGCACAGACAGGTAAAATTCCTTTTATGCTTGTTTTAGGTGATAAGGAAATTGAGGAGAAGGCAGTAGCCGTTAGAAAATATGGTGAACAGAAATCTGAGACAATGTCACAAACTGCTCTTTTTGAAATGTTTGAAGTGCTGGATCTAGAAAAAGTTCCCGCCCCTTTAAGAGGTTAATGATGCCTACAAAAAATGTCTTACTCCTTTGCGGTGGTGGAAGTACAGAGCACGAAGTTTCTCTTCGTTCAGTCAAATTTTATGAAGAGTGTCTTTCAAAAATTTCTTCCGTTAAAACAGTCTTGATTGAAATCGATAAGCAAGGTCAATGGGTTGATCGTTCGGGGAAGAAGTATCTTCTTGATGGGAAGAGATACCTTAGGGCATTTGAACAGGATGGAGATCCGGGAATCAGGATTGATTTCGCTATTCCGTGTATCCATGGATATCCGGGAGAAACGGGGGATCTTCAATCTTATTTTGAAATGATTCATCTTCCTTACTTTGGATGCAATTCTGAAACTTCAAAAATGTGTTTTAATAAAATCACAACTAAGATGTGGGCGACAGCACTTGGTGTGGCCAATACTCCGTCTATTTTTGTTTCTGAAAACAATCAGGAAAGCCTAGATAAAGTTGTTGAGTTTCAAAAAAAGAGCGGAGATATCGTTATCAAGGCCTCTAACCAAGGCTCGTCTGTTGGCTGTTACATGGTCCCCAAAGGTCAATCTCCAGAAAAGGCGCTTAATGAGGCCTTCACTTTCTCTCCATTTGTTCTTATAGAAAAAAGAATGAACCCAAGGGAGTTAGAGGTTTCCGCTTACGAATATGACGGAAAACTTCAAATTTCTTATCCTGGAGAGATTGTTACTCCAAGTGCGACTTTTTATACTTATGATGAAAAGTACTCATCTGATAGCCAATCAAAGACCTTTGTCCGAGCTGAGAACGTAACCGAAGAACAAGTCAAAACAATCACCGACTATGCTACTAAGCTATATCTGGGTCTCAAAATTAGACACCTCTCCAGAATTGATTTCTTCCTTGATAATGGAGTGATCTACCTCAATGAGATCAACACTTTTCCAGGTTCGACCTCTATCTCGATGTTCCCAAAAATGCTGGAGGCCAACGGCCACTCATTTACTGAATACTTAAAGCAGCACATAGCTTCACTCTAGAAATTCCACCTCCCTGAACCAAAATGAGTTAAAATACTCATGAGGTACAGGGATGTTTCCAATACAGACAATTGATTCTTATACAAATCAGCATCGACTATCTTTGGGGCTTCGACCACTTCTTGTTGGTGAACTTTATTTAACGAGAAAGTTAAAACACCCCGTATACATATTTAAAGACGGCACCTTTTATCCAGTCATCGCATCAGGTACGGTTCCAACAAAAGACCAAATTCTTATTCTATCAAAACATCAATACAGAGAAGTCTATGTTTCTAGAGCTGATGCTGAAGACATAAAAAAGAATTTAGAAACTGCACTGATAAAAATTACGAGATCTCTTTCTGTTGGTAATCCAATGGAAAATGGTGCAAAAGATATTAAACTGGTTTCACTCCACTTATCTGAGCTCTACAAAAATCCTCATAAAGATGAACTTTTGATGACCCAATATCAAAGTGTCCAAAACTTATGTAAGTTTTTGATTGAGCATAAAAAATATCAGCCTTACCTATTTCAGAGCTTATTGAGTGAAAATTTTCATTTTACGCTCGTTCAGCCAATGCTCTCATCCTTACTTTTACTTTCATATCTTCAATCGATACACCTTTTTCATGACAGAGAAATAGAGAATCTTTTCTTAGCGAGTTATTTTAAGGACCTAGGTTTCTCAATGATTCCCTCTGGAAAGTTTGACTTAAAGACTCTGACGACGAGAGATCAAGAACTTTTTGCTAATCACGCTGACTACTCCTTTGATCTTTTAGATGGCAGAATTCCGCTTTCAAAGAATCATCTTACAATGATTAAGCATCATCACTTTATGAATGATAAAATTAAGAACTATCTCGTGAAAGATCAAACGACAGAAGAGGCCCCAGAGATCATGTTCGGTTTAGAAAGTACCTTAGTATCTGTCTTTGATATTGTCGTTGCTATGACTAGTGATCGCCCCTATAGGAAAGGAATGTCTCTTTATCAATCAATGGAAGTCATTAAGCGGATGATGGCTGACGACTACCCTCAGGAATTTAAGGCACTTGTTATATTTTTTAAACAATTTTTCAAAAACTAAGCTTTTCAAAGTCATCACATTTTCTCGATAATCAAACTACATAGACAGTTTCATGGTAGAAACTGAACCATCGTATTCTAAGGAGGGAATCAATGGCGCAGGAACAGAGTCCGCTAACTGGTATCATTGAAGAAGATAAAGTTGTTATCGACTTCGGCGAATTTGAAGGTAAGTCAGTTCTAGAAATCGCTGACACTAGACCTGAATTTTATCAGTTTTTGATTGAGCAAAAAGAAAGCGGAAACTTTTCCATCCGTAGAACGAAGGATAAAATCTACCGTCTCTACATTCATCAGCATCTTTTAAATTAATTTAAGACAGGGAGTAACTCCCTGTCTTACTGCCTACTTCTAATTTTTCTTTAAGTGGACTTTATACGCTTTTCTAATGTTAGCTTCTCTAGGTGCTTATAGATATTTTTAAGAGCATATGGCCACAAAGCCTTATCAACTTCCCCATAAAGTCGAGGCAGCATTTCCTCAGGTGAAAGTCCTTCCGAGTAGAGGGAGTAAACTTGAGCTTCTCTTTCTCTTCTGTGATTAAGAGTCTTCTCTAAAATGGATGTTCCCCCGAGACCTATGCCGTGAGAAGGAAAAACGACCTTAGGAGATAAGTTAATAATTTTAGCAAGAGTATCAAAATACTTTCTCATATCCCCTTCATCTCCCCCAATAACAACCGTTCCAACTCCTTGGAAGAGGTCACCTGCAATAAACCAGCTCAAATCTTGGGAATAAAGCGCCACTTGGCCTTCATCATGTCCAGGCACCTCCATCACGAGAACATCTTTGTGAAGCCATTTTGTAACAACGTCTCCATCTTTTATAACTTTTGTCTTAACTCCATTAAAATATTGGGGATCACGAGATAGTATTTTATTTTTTGTGTATTCACTAAGAAGAATCGTTAAATGAAACTCTCTTGCTAACTCATTCGCCCTTTCAATGTGATCAGGATGATGATGCGTGAGTAAGATTTCATCAACTCCAAATAAATTCAACGTCTTTTTAAACTTCCTAAATTCTTCATCATCCTTTGGAGATGGATCTATAATGATTTTTTTTGCGTCATCATCACCAATAAGAAAAGCATTGGTTCTTGTTGCTGGTGGAAGAGTGTGAGAAAGAGGCATGATCTGTCTAATCCCCTTGAGAGATTCAATATAGGGAACAAAATCAGCGCTATCATAACTAATATTTAAATCACCGATGTGAGTTATTTGAGGATTTTTCCCCAAAATCTCTATGACTTTAATAACTGGAGGTACTGCCAGTAAGTCTCCGAGCTCATATTTATACAAAAGGGCCTCGGCACTCATCCAGTCGAAAACTCTTGCCTCGTTTGTGTCTACGGTAAAAGGTATTTTTTTGTTTAAATCTATTTTAAAAAAATGAGTCGCAAATCTAAATGGATTAAAATCTGGAGTCACAGCAAGACCCAGATAGTGACAAGAATTAATAGTCCCACGCTGAATTTCCTGATTTAAATCAATTCCTAACTCCTCCTTCATTTCCCTTAAAACTGCCCCAAATAATTTCTCATCAAGCCCATCAGTTTGGGGGAATTGTAGGAAGTAATCAGAATCATCTTTTTCTACTTTACCCCCTGGAAAAGCCCAGTAACCTGGAAAAGCCGTCAAAAAATTCTGTCTTTGAATTGCAAAGATTTGATCACCGCAAGTTAATACAACAGAAACTGCATCAATGATTTTAGACATGAGTCTTACCTAGATATTTTATCGCAGACTTATATCTAACTTCTCTATATCCCTTAATGTTATCGAGCTCAAGTAGGCGAGAACGTCGAAGGTCACCATTAAGAAGCTCTTTGCGTATGAATAGGGAAATCTCTTTCTCCTTCTTATGCCAATCAGGCATGAGAAGCCTTAATGAGCGCAAATGCTTCATGATTCTTAGCATCCAATGTTTTGGTGAAAAATCAAATTCGATTTTTTTCCCAAAGAGATCAAAGGAGGGGCGATTTATATGAATCACTTGAAATGAGGTTCCTAGGCGGGCATATCTATCGTTATCAATAGCTTTTTTAAGAGGTGAAATCATGAGATGTGATACAAAAACTTCATCCTTTATCCAAAAGGTTTTGGCTAAAACTCTTAAAGCAATAGAGAGCTCCTCGCCTGTATATTGCTTCCGAAGCTGAAGGGCCATTTCATAGAATTGACCTAAAAACTTACCCTGATCAAAAACAATAATATCATGAAGATATTGTCTTACGTGTGATAAAGGGATTTCTGTAAATCTCTCCCCAAACATTTTTGTGTATGTATTCCAAAGATCAACGAATCTCTCGCCTCTTTGCCAAGGATAGGCCGAAAGTGCTACGCTCTTTTCCCAAAGTTTTTTGTCATCAAGTATTGAAAACTGGTTCACTTCAATTTTAGTTAAAAACCAGTTACGCCCCATTTGAAAAGCTTCCCAATTAAAATCAAATTCTGCCTTAGGGACAGCCGATACAAATGCTGTTTTCAAATCTTCCAGGTTAAAAGGAAGTCTTCCGGCCTGATAGGCAATGCCTAAAATCATGGCCGATGCATAAACAGGCCTTTGAAACCGATCAAAACTCATTTTCTTTAGTGGCGCCATAATGAGCTTGTCGCCTAGTTTATTTTTTAATTCTAACTGAAGGGCCTCTTGTGTTGTGACGGGGACATCAATACCTCTGTCTAAAAGAATAGAAAGTGGGACTTGAAATTCCTCATCTACAATCATAATCCCGTCTGGACCTAAGTAATCGAGCGCTCTCGCGCCTTCAAGTAAATCTGGAGATAAAACGAGATCTGCTGTTCCAATTGGCAGAACTGGACCATGGACTTTCTTATTCGAATAAATCGCAAGGTGGCTCGTCACGGAACCATTTCTTTGTGCCAATCCCTTTTGATCAACAAATTTAAATACCAAATCATTACGGCCACCCATTTTGGATGCACCCTCAGCAATAATCCTAGAAATAGTTGTTACACCTGAACCACCAACTCCTATAACCAGGGCCCTAAAATCAAAGCCACGAGAAATTTCTTCAAGAGGTTTTGAAATCTGTGGAAGTGGAAGATGATCCCAGTTGGATTGTCTGTTTTCAGTATTCTTATATTTTGTGGGGTGGTAATCGCTGACCTTGACTAATTCAAAACTTGGGCAAGCTTTGATTTTCGTGCAATAGGAATCTGACACACAGATTTGTGGATCAATCATGACTTTTGTTCCATAGGCATCTTCCGTTTGAGACAGACCAGGACATCCAGTCATTTCAACACAGGCCCTACAGTCCTCACAAGCAAGAGTATTGATCTGATAAAATTCGCGTACCTTTTCTGTGCCACCGTTTGAAAATAATTTTCTTTCTTCTCTTTTCTTACGCCCATGAAAAGTAAGACCACACTCTTTATTTGAAACAATAACTTTTACACCGGGCTTTTGAACAAAATCTAAAAGTAAATTTTTATAAAAATAGCGATCTGAAGGATTCACTTCTATCGCTGTCGTAACTTTTAAAGAATTTGCGACATCTAACATATTCTGCCTAGGCCTAGTCTCTCCTTCAACCGATACACCAGTTCTTGGAGTGACCTGATGTCCTGTCATGGCAGTATTATCGTTATCTAGTAAAATATAGGTGATGTTGTGACCCATTTGAACGGAATTTGAAATGGAAGTCATTCCAGAATGAAAGAATGTTGAATCCCCCATCAATACCACAGATGGATTTGTCGTAAACAAATCAGTTCCAGCACCAAGGGAGCCACCTTGTCCCATCGCCGATAAATCATGCATCTCTTTAAAAGGTTCAAGAAATGAAAGAGAATAACACCCCACATCTCCGTGGGAGATGAGATTAATATTTTTATCAGAAAGACTCGCACGAACATCTTTCATGATTGAAAGAGTTTCTCTGTGTGGGCAACCAGGGCAAAAAGTAGGAAGCCTTTTTGGGATAAGAATGTCTAACTTAACAGGAATCTGACAATTCACATCCTGAATTTTAAAATCTAAAAAATCTTGTAGAAGATTTATTTTTTGATAAATGATTTCATATGAAAGCCCACCGAAGGCAGGAAAACCTTCAGTTTTTCTAAATTCTTTACCAAAGACTTCAATGGATAAATCAAGTTTACTGATGAGAAACCTTAATTCTGCTTCTAGAAATCCCCTCTTCTCCTCAACCACAAGAATGGTCTTTTTGGATTTTAAAAAAGGAACGAGTTGGTCTTCATTAAATGGATAAGAAGTGGCTGCTTTATACAAAGAAAATTTTTCATCTAGTTTAGACTCTTGAAGAACTTGCTTGAGAGTTTCAAAGACTCCTCCGCTGGAAATAATTCCAACACTAGACTCAAGATTTCCAGAAATTTGATCGAGGGCAAGCTTGGCAAGAGTCTCTTGAACTCTTGGGAAACGATTTAAAATCATTTCTCGATCAGCAATGAGAGAGTTTGGAGGCACCATCACGTTACTTGTTAAATTAAACTGACTTGGATCTAGAGTCACAGGGTCCTTAGAGACTTCTTTCTCAGAAAAAATCTCAACTCTTCCTCCACCCTCTGCCATAAATGTAGTTAAAAGAACTCCAACATAGACACTCGATTCTTGAGACAAATGCAAAGCTGTCTTCATCCAATCTTTTAACTCTTGAGGTGAAGATGGTTCAAAGAATGGAATATGAAGGTGCTTAAATAAATATCTCGAATCGGCAGGAGTAGAAGTCGATATGGACCATGGATCATCACCAACGGCGACAACAACTCCAGATTTTTTTTCTTTTCCTGGATTAGCAAAGTTCCCGACACTCAAAGCATCAGAAGCCACATGCAATCCCATCGACTTCATGGCAACTAAAACATTTTGGCCGGCCATTTTTGCACCAGACGCCATGGCAGCTGCATTGGCCTCAGAATTTGCGATGACAACCCTGATCCCTTTTTTTTGGAGCTCATCCCGTTCTTCAAAAAGTATGTTGAAGAAATCTGCCAGAGGTGAACCGGGATATCCGGTATATAAATTAAACCCAGCTTCGAGAGCACCCTGAATGAGTAATTCGTTTCCATTTAGTATCTTGTAGCTCATGATTTTTATCTCTTCGGTGATTGCATTTTGTTATACCTTTTGGAAGGCATTTGAGCAATTAACAAAAAGTAAAATCAATCACTTAAAAGCATTCGTCTAAGAATAGAATTTGCCCAATCACTCTATGTTGTTTTTGACATTCTAATAGCTTCGATGAGAGATTCTTTGAACTCATATTAGGAGAGATAACATGTCGCAAAACCCTGCAGGATTAAAAAATATCGATCACCTAGAATTCACTGTCGACACGATGGAATCTCCTACGGTGAAGCTTTTTAATACAATCGGATTTTCTCAAACTGCTATCTCTGAAGATTCGAGGCTTTACACTCAGGGCCAAGTTCGTTTTTTAGTTAAGGCTTCAAAAGAAAAAAATAATCATGCTAGGAAGTATTTTGAAAACCACGGAGAGGGCGTTTCTAAGATTTCTTTTCAAGTCGAAAATGTGGAAAAGGCTTTAGAAATCACTTTAAAAAACGGAGCGAAGCTCATTTCAGACCTTAAGGTTCAAGAAACTGAGAAAGGCTTAACTAAAACTGCTTCTATTCAAGGATTTGGTGATGTTTTAAATGAATTTGTAGAACGGCCACAAAACGAATTCAGGCCAGGCTTCACGAATGTTATTGAAGATCCATCCGTAGAGCCTCTGAAAACTCGAGTTTCAAGGATTGACCACCTCACGAATAATGTTCCCAAAGGCCAAATGGATCATTGGGTAGATTTTTATAAACGAACTTATGGATTTGTCGAAACAAGATACTTCGATATTAAAGGGACAAAAACGGGATTAAATTCTAAAGTGGTTCAGTTGGCAGATAACTCAATCATTATTCCAATAAATGAACCTGAAAAAGAAGGCGGGAAATCGCAAATTCAAGAATTTCTTGATGTGCATAAGGGGCCAGGTGTTCAGCATATTGCGCTTATGACTCCAGATATTATTTCGACGGTTGGAGAATTAAGAGAGAGAGAGATTCGATTCCTAAATGTCCCATCAACTTATTATGAGGCCATTCCAACGAGACCATTTCAAGTCACTGAGGATCTAAAAGTTCTAGAAAAACTAAATCTCCTCGTTGATGGAGATCCAGAAGGTTATCTGTTACAGATTTTCTCCGACACTTACGTCGGTCCTTTATTTTTTGAATTTATTCAAAGAAAGAATCATTGGGGTTTTGGAAATGGAAATTTCCAAGCACTTTTTGATGCCATCGAAAGGGATCAAATGAAGCGTGGCTATCTTTAAGAAAAATACGCTTTATATAAATCAAAGCCTAATTTAAAAATAGTCAGAAGGACTATACTTCTTAGTAGTCCCCGCACAAATTCGTTTCCCTTAAGGATCGCCAAGCGAACTCCAAGCATGGCACCTGTCATATTGAATACCATCATGGGAAGGGCGTACCTTAGGTGAAATTCAGTTTTCATTGAAAATAATAAAATCGCTGCGATATTTGTTGTGAGATTTATCACTTTGGCATAGGCAGAGCCTTGAACAAAAGTCATGCCAAGTAGACCTACAAAAGCAATAATCAAAAAACTTCCAGTGCCCGGTCCAAAAAAACCATCATAAAATCCCATCACAGAACCAATCAAAATCGGCTTCCATATAGGAATGAACACTTTCTCCTCGTGATCTAAGATGCCAAAGTATTTATTTCGAATCGTGATTAAAAAAACGAAAAAGAGTAAAACCATAAAGAGAGGTTTTAAAAAATCGTTTGAAAGCTTTGTTACAGTGAAAGCACCCAAAACCGAAAAAAGAAAGGCGCTCATTATTCCAGGAATAATAATTCTAAAATAATACGGGACCTGTCGTGAAAATCGATAGGCCGAAACGGCCGTTCCGGTGACGGAAACTAATTTATTTGTGGCCAAAAGACTCACCACAGGAAACTGAGGAAGAACTAGTAAAAAAGCAGGTAATTGGATCAAGCCTCCACCGCCCACAATAGAGTCCACAAAACCTGCGACAAAAGATGCTAAACAAAGAATGGTGAGTTCGGTTGTAACCATGTGAAATTATAGACCTACTAATTCAATATGTTAACAAAAATCCTTCTTTTGTTAAGACTAGGTTAAGAATACAGGGGCCATAGCAATTTCACTCCCCGATTAATAAAATCAAGAAAAATTTAAGGAACCTGATAATGAAAAAACTACTTCTAGTTTTAATGATACTAATCGTGTCTGCATGCTCTCAGAAAAGCGATACTGTTATTATTCAAAACAAAGGATCTGATACTCTCGTAAATTTGGCCCAAGCTTGGGCCGAAGAATACAAAAATATTAATACCAAAGTTGCTCTGGCCGTATCCGGAGGAGGCTCTGGAACAGGAATTGCTGCCCTCATTAATGGAACAGTTGATATTGCAAACTCCTCAAGAGCGATAAAACCTGAGGAACGTGATGAAGCGAAAAAGAATACTGGAAATGATGTCAAAGAATTTATCGTAGGAATGGATGCTTTAGCGGTTTTTATTCATCCATCAAACCCTATCACTGGTCTTTCACTCGAGGAAGTCGCTTGTATTTATGGCGAAGGTGGCAAGTGCACTCATTGGAGTGACATTCGCGGCACGGTTGTACCAGGTTGCAAAGATAATAAAATCATCCGAGTTTCTCGCCAATCTAACTCCGGTACGTACCAGTATTTTAGAGAGGCGATCCTAGGGAAGAAAAAAGATCTCAAACTTGGCTCAATGGACCTCAATGGCTCTAGAGAGTCAATTGATCTCGTTGAAAAAACACCTTGTGCCATTGGCTACTCAGGAATGGGTTACCTTAATCCCAGAGTGCGTGCAGTTTGTATTCAAAAAACTTCCAACTCTGATTGCATTGAACCAACGGTCAAAACGGCCATGGATAAATCCTATCCCATTTCAAGAGAACTCTATATGTATACTTCGGGTAATCCATCAGAAATGGTTCAGGCCTATTTAGACTGGACTCAAAGTGATAGGGCCCACGAAATCACGGTTAAAGCAGGCTACGTCCCTGCACCTAAAAGGTAACTATGGAAATCAAAGTAACTGAACCTGCTCCTCTAGCGATGGAGTGGCGCCAAAAGAAAAAAGAAAAGCCAATCGCCGAAAAAATCGTTGAAGGAATCATTAAAACTGGTGGCGTGAGCTGTATTGTTCTCATCGCTGCAATTTTATTTTTTATTTTAAAAGAATCTTACCCTTTTCTTGTTGGCGCATTCAATTTTAAAGAATTTTTCTTTTCTGAAGAGTGGTACCCAGCTTCGGTAGTAAAAATCAGATATGGAATCCTGGCCCTCCTTGCTGGGACAGTTCTTGTCACAATTATCTCCATGCTGATTGCAGTCCCTCTCGGTCTTGCTTGTGCTTTTTATATTTCAGAGTTCTGTTCTCCAAAGGTAAGAGAAATTTACAAAATTCTCATTGAATTTCTTGCGGCAATCCCTTCAGTTGTCTGGGGATTTATTGCGATCATGATGATTAACCCCACCATTATTAATTTATTTGATGTTCCCATTGGGCTTAACATTCTGAATGCTTCAATCATTCTCGCACTGATGTCACTTCCACTGATTATTTCAGTTGGTGAGGATGCATTAAGGGCCGTACCAGAAACTTATCGTGAAGCAGCTGAAGCGATGGGTGCAACAAAGTGGGAAGTTGCTACGAGAGTTCTTCTACCTGCAGCGAAAAATGGTCTCATGGCGGCGGCTCTTCTTGGTGTTGGACGGGTCTTGGGAGAAACCATGGCGGTCCTCATGGCAACAGGGCACTCCATACAAATACCAAATAGTATTTTTGAACCAGGAAGAACTTTAACGGCTACAATCGCTGCTGAATTAGGTGAATCACCTAAAGGTGGGGAACACTATCAAGCTCTCTTCGCTATTGGTTTGGTTCTATTTTGCTTATCGTTTATCGTTAATTTAACTGCAGACTTTCTTATTCGCGGCAGGAGGCAATAATTATGTTTCGGCCTAGTAATCATCTTTTAAATAAAGAAATCAAAGAGAAAAAATTTAAAAACCTTCTCAGTACAATAACGTTTTTCCTTTTTCTTCCAGCACTAATCATTATTTTTTGGCTTTTTGTTAAAGGCTATTCTGCTCTTTCGTGGGATTTTCTTCTCATGGATCCCATTCAGGGGATGACTGCCGGAGGAATTTTTCCGACGATCGTTGGAACATTTTGGCTTGTCATCATCAGTGTTCTCGTTGCTTGTCCAATGGGTGTGATTGCTGCCATATATCTTTCTGAATACGCTAAGGACAATAAGCTTACGAGAGTCATTCGCCTTGCGATTTTGAACCTAGCGGGTGTTCCTAGTATTGTTCATGCTCTTTTTGGTCTTGGTGCCTTTGTTCTCTTTATGAAAATGGGAACAAGTATCCTGGCAGCCTCATTAACTCTTGCTGTGATGAATTTACCCGTCATCATTACTTCTACCTTAGAATCTCTTAAGGCCGTTCCTCACTCATATAGAGAGGCATCTTGGAACGTTGGGGCCAGTAAGTTACAAACAATACGCTACATCGTTCTTCCGAATTCCTTACCTGGAATTTTAACGGGTGTCGTTTTTTCAGTGGGAAGATCTGCTGGTGAAACTGCTGCCATTCTCTTCACTGGGGTTGCGTTCTATTTACCTTTTCTACCTAAATCTGTCTTTGATCAATGTATGGCACTGTCGATGCATCTTTTTACAATTTCAACTCAAGTCGTAGGCGTTCCTGATGCTTATCCCTTCGCAACGGCACTTGTTTTGATCCTTCTTATTCTCTCCGTAAATTCGATTGCTGTTGGACTTAGAAGTTATTTTCGAATGAAGAGAAAGTGGTAAGACCATGAATAAAAAAATTGAAATTAAAAACCTCACTGTTAACTATGGCAATAAAGATGTGATTCACAATCTTTATCTTGATATTTTTCAAAATGAAGTATTGGCGATTATTGGGCCAGCAAACTCAGGCAAGAGTTCACTCTTAAGATCTTTAAACCGAATGATGGATTTTCATCCCACGGCAAAAGTGTCCGGAGACATAAAGCTTGATGGTGAAAGTATTTACCTCGATGAAGACTCTACTTTTTTAAGAAGAAGAATTGGTATGGTGTCCCCATTACCTGTTGGTCTTCCAATGAGTATTCGAGAAAATGTTTTATACGCTCCTAAGATGGCAGGTTGTAAAGATCAAGGAGAACTCGACTTTATCATGGAAGACTGTCTCAAAAAAGCTGCTCTCTGGGATGAAGTAAAGGATCGTCTGGATGGTCTTGCGACTAAACTATCTGGAGGTCAGCAGCAGCGCCTTACTATCGCTCGAGCACTTTCTCACCACCCTGAAGTTTTATGTCTTGATGAATTCTCAATTGCTATTGATCCCGTCACAACCATGAAAATTGAAGCTGTTCTGCACGAATTAAAAAAGAACATGACTATTGTGATGGTAACAAATGTTATCAATCAGGCGAAACGCCTTGGCGATAGAACTGCGATGATGCTTCATGGAAGTATTATTGATTTGGACTCAAATGATAGGCTCTTTAATGGTCATGTTAAAGACACAAGAACGAAAGAATACATTGAAGGACTTTTTGGATAACCTATGAATAGAAATTATGTTGTTAACACAAACGAATTCTCCTTTTGGTATGGCCAATTTCAAGCGCTAAAAGATTTAACGTTTAATATTTCGGCCTTTAAAATTACTGCTCTGATTGGACCTTCAGGTTGCGGCAAGAGTACTTTTTTAAAATGTTTAAATCGTGTTAATGAAAGAGGTACAGAAGTTTCTCATGAGGGAAGTATTCAAGTTTTTGGAGAGGATATCTATCACCCGACTGTCGCTCTTCCAGAACTTAGAAAACAAGTAGGTATGGTGTTTCAAAAACCAAACCCACTTCCTCTATCCATTTATGAGAATGTTATTTTTGGTGCTCGCACTCACCTTAAAAAAGTTACTAAAAAAGAATTAGATCAAATGGTCGAAAGCTCATTAACTAGAGTTGGTCTTTGGGATGATTTAAAGAATCAACTAAACAGGCCAGCGTTGAGCTTAAGCCTTGAGAAGCAGCAGCGTCTTTGTATTGCGCGCTTATTGCCTTTAAAACCCAAACTATTACTTCTAGATGAACCCTGCTCTGCCCTAGATCCTGCTGGAATAGAGGCGATTGAAACACTCATCAAAGATCTCAAGAAAGATTACTCCATCATTATTGTGACTCACTCCATGAGCCAGGCCAAACGTGTCTCAGATGAAACGATTTTTATGTACATGGGTGAATTGGTTGAAATGGGTCAAACTCAAGAATTATTCGAAAAGCCAAAAGAAGAACGAACTGCTGCCTATATTGAAGGACGTTTTGGTTAAACCTTTGTATTTTTTTGACATTTTCACTCCTAAGTCGTTATCGTTGGTGAAATAAAGTCATCGACCCAACGCAAGGAGTTATATGTATAAGGTTATTGCTGTTTATAAGGCCCTTACAGACGAAGCTCAAAAAGCAAAATTTGAAGAGCACTTCAAAAATATTCACACTCCTATTTGTCTAAAAATTCCAGGAATTAAAGAAGTGAGAACAAATAAAATATTTGGCGGCCCAGCTGGTGCTTCTCACCTTCATCAAGTTGTAGAAATGGTATTTGAAAATAAAGATTCTTGGAAAGCTGCGATGAAAACTCCTGAAATGATGGAATCTGGAAAAGATGCCATGAAATTTGCTGGAGACCTCGTTTCTGTTCATTTTGCGGAAGAAATCATCACTAAGGCTTAAGCATGAAAACATTTGAGAACATTCTTGTTACAAAGAATTTTCAAAATCATCCCCATATAGCTTTGGTGCAACTCAATCGTCCAAAAGTTCTCAATGCTCTTTCAACAGATCTTATGAAGGACGTTATTGAAGCTTTTTTTCTCCTTGAAGATGATAAAGATATTCGAGTTATCATTCTAACTGGTAATGATCGGGCCTTTGCAGCTGGAGCTGACATCGGTCAAATGGCAGAAGCAACCCCGATTGATCAAATTAACGACAACAGATTTAGAACTTGGAAGCAACTCTCACTCATCACTAAGCCAATTATTGCGGCTGTTAATGGTTTTGCTCTTGGTGGAGGCTGTGAACTCGCGATGTCTTGTGATTTTATCATTGCAGGAGATTCAGCGAAATTCGGTCAACCTGAAATTAAAATAGGAACCATTCCTGGAGCCGGTGGAACACAGCGCCTCACACGAGCGATTGGAAAATCCAAGGCGATGTTAGCAGTTCTGACTGGTGAAATGATGGATGCCTATGAAGCTGAGAGATCTGGGCTTGTGGCAAGAGTTGTCCCTGCAGAAACACTTCTTCAGGAAACTTTTGAAATCGCCAAAATTATTTCAAATCGTGCTCCTGTTGCCGTCAAGCTTGCTAAAGAAGCTGTAAATATTGCTTTTGAAACGGCCCTTAAGGATGGCATGGAATACGAGAGAAGAAACTTTTATCTCACTTTCTCTTCGAAAGATCAGAAGGAAGGGATGAAGGCCTTCATGGAAAAGAGAGAACCAAAATATGAAGGGAATTAATTTTTTCCTTTTTCTTTTCTTAGCTGCTTGTAGTTCTGGCCCCATGAAAAGACACAGCATTCTTAATGAAAGTCTTCGTCTCTGTTATGTTGAGAGTGATTCTTACACTGGTAAAGATGGCTCAGTTCAAGGAACGATGACCACAAGTCTAGTTGTGAGTTCTGAGGGCAAAGTTAAGTCATGTAACATTATTAAAAATGACTTTAAGGATCCAAATTTAAATGCCTGTGTGTGTGGCATTTTTAAACAAACACAAATTGAAAATCCCTCAAAGTTAGAATCTTCTGTTTTTGAAAGACTTGTCGATTTTAAACCGGTGAACTTATGAAGAATTATGAAACGATCAAATATGAATTTAAAGATGGAACGGCAATCATCACCATTAATAGACCTCAAGTTTATAACGCCCTTAATGTGCAGGGTAAACTAGATATCATTTCTGGTATTAAAGATGCCAATAAAGATCCTAATGTTCGCTCAATTGTTTTGACTGCAGAAGGAAAGGCTTTTTGCTCTGGGCAGGATTTAAATGACAGAACTGTGGACGCCTCAAAGGGTCCAGTTGATATTGGCCACACCATTGAAACTGAGTGGAATCCCCTCATAGAGGCGATTAGAACATCGGATAAAATTGTTATTGGAGCTATTAATGGTGTTTGCGCCGGTGCGGGATTATCTGTCGCTCTTGCCTGTGATTTGAAAATTGCCCCCCCTGGTAACCGCTTTATTTCTGGTTTTAGTCAGATTGGACTAGCTCCAGATGCGGGCATGAGCTTCATGCTAGTTAGACAAATGGGGTACACCAAGGCATTAGAATTCGCTCTCTTAGGTAAGCCCCTTCTCTCCGAGGCCATGGTCGAGTATAATTTCATCAACCAAATTGCTGAAAAGCCTCTGGAAGAAGCTCTGAGGCTCGCATCAGAAATCAATGCTTTAGCTCCTCTTTCAGTAAAAATGGTGAAGAAGAACTTCCAATATGCTAATGAAAAGGAATTGGGAGAGGTTCTCAGTCGAGAGAAATACGTTCAAAGATATTTGGGCTTCTCGCAAGACTACAAGGAAGGTGTGACAGCTTTTCTGGAAAAAAGAAAACCAAATTTTAAAGGTCAATAGATAGGAGAAAATCCATGCGCGAATACACTAATGAAGATTTAAAGTTATTCGAAGAAATCAAAAACGGTAAAACGTTTGATGCGAATTCTGAAATGCCAGAAATCTACAGAAAGAATCTTTTGAATCTTTTGTGGATGCAAGCTGACTCTGAGTATGCTGGTGGACTTGGCTATATGCCTTGGATTGCGAAAGCACCAAACGCTCATGAGAGAGTTTTAGTTGCTCAAATCGTTAAAGATGAAATGAGACATGCTCATGTGATTTATAAAATCTTAGATGATCTAGGAGAAAAAACTCACGACCATATGCTGGCCCATGAATTTGACTGGAGACTACCGGACGATCTGGCCAACATTGGATTTTCACGCGCTAAGAAAGATAAAAGAGTTAATATTTTCTATTATCAAATCACTCACTGGGAAGATTTTTGTCTGTTCAACTTTTTAATGGATAGAGCTGCTGGTCATGTTTTAGAAGACACTTTAAATTCCTCCTTTATTCCTTGGAAAAATGCGATTGGAACAATCTGCAAGGAAGAGCATATGCACCTTGCTCACGGCGATAAAACAGTGAAAGAGATGGCGAAGAATCCTGAAAAACGTGCTTTCCTACAAGATCGCCTTAATATTTGGTGGCCAAGAGTGATGAACACTTTTGGTAAATCAACGGGTAGTGGGAATGACATTTACCAAAAGCTAGGTCTCAAAAACAGATCTAATGCCGAGGTTCGTGCTGCATTTGTTAAAGAGATTAATGACAAGTGTGCAGAATGGGGTCTTAAAGTTCCAGACTACGTTGAATCAGCTCAGCCTACAGAAAACGCTTATCATTAAACATGGATATAAAAAAAGTTGTTGTTATTGGTGCCGGAACGATGGGTTCCGGCATAGCCCAGTGGTTTACGCAACAAATGTGTTCAGTGGAGCTTGTTGATAACTCACAAGAGCAACTTCTAAAGTCATTACAATCGATTCATTTATCTTGGGATAAACTTCTAGAGAAAAACAAGCTTTCACTTGAAAAGATCACAGAAATGAAGCGATCACTTTTCATAAAAAGTTTAGATGAAGTGTCAAAAGACGCTGACCTTGTGATTGAAGCCATTATTGAAAATCTGGATGTAAAAAAAGATCTTTTCAAAAAACTTGATAATCACTTTTCCTCTCAAACGATTCTATCTAGTAATACCTCGAGTTTTCCTATTGAATTAATGGCCACAGCCGTTTCGTCTGAAAGGAAAAAGCGTTTCGTTGGACTTCATTTTTTTAATCCAGCAACCATCATGAAACTTGTTGAAGTCATTAAGGCCAAAGACTCTGACGAGAGGTTATGCCAAGACCTTTATCAGTGGTTTGAGTCAAATGATAAGAAGCCTGCACTTTGTAAGGATTCCCCAGGATTTATTGTAAACCGTGTAGCTAGAAACTTTTACGGCGAGCCACTCCGAATCGTGGATAGTGACGATGAATTTAAAATGAAAGAAATTGATCATATCTTAAGGGAAGTTGGTGGATTTAAAATGGGTCCCTTCGAACTTATGGACCTCATTGGTATCGATGTTAATTACTCTGTCACTTGTTCTGTCTGGGAGGCCTATAAAAGAGAGCCTCGATTTGCTCCTCATGCCCTTCAAAAGCAAATGGTAGAAGAAAAGAGATTTGGAAGAAAAGTGAAACGTGGGTTTTATAAATATGACTAATATTTCTTTTGATAACATTCTTATAAATTTCGGCTTCGGAACAAAAGAAGAGAAGAAAAAAATTCTATCAGAGAACTCTGAGAAAAAAATTTTCATGGATCTCACTTGCTATGATCCTTCAGCGTTTTATTCTGAATTCCCACAGCTAAAAGGCACTTTCGCGGCGCTCTTTTGTGATGAACTTAAAAAAATTGAGATTCATTTTAAAGAAAGAGATCAAGCTGTTATCAATAAACTTGTCGAACTAGGCTTTACTCCAATTGAAATAAGTATCATCTCTTGCGGATTTGTTTTTCCGCGCACGATCGTTCAAATAATTAACGAAGCCTATTTCGCTCTTGATGAAGGAGTCGCCAAGAAGGAAGACATTAACAGGGCGATGAAATTTGGTGTTAATTATCCAAAAGGCCCATTTGAATGGAGTGAGGGTAAAGAAATTTATGTTTTAACTTTACTTGAAGAACTTTTTCACAAAACTCAGGACAAACGATACATCCCTTCAAAGCTTTTAAAATAAAAAAGGCTCCCGTAGGAGCCATCTTTATATTGAGCACTCTGCTTTATTTAATTTCAAATAGAATCTTTTTTTAGCAATTGGTTTTTCAGATCCTTGATTCCAGATCTGGACATATGCATAGTCTTTACAAGAACCATCGGGCTGGTTGATCGTTTCGCAATTCATCGAGGCCCTTACTGGAACATTTAACATTTCTTCAGCTGAATTAATGGTGTAAATTTCGGGATTCGAATCCTCACCCATCCACTTAATGGCACCCTGAAGAGCACCTTTTTTATATTCAACCTTAACCGTTGCAGGGAATTTTATAAAGTTTGCATCACCAGAAGTTAATGAAACTTTTAAATCAAATGCTGCCACTCCATTCTCTCCACACGGAGTGAGGGGGTTCTCACGGCTTCCTGGAGAATTCGCCGTTAGTTCTGTACCATTAAATGTCACTTTCATTTCAGCTGGGTTAAATGATTTAGCAAAAGAAAAGTTACGAGATGCAAGTGCATCATTAATAAGCTGTCTAAACTTACCAGGGGCCCTTACAGAACTCCCTAGGGAATCAGCATAAATCATCATTTCAAACCAATTGGCCGCTGAAAGTGAAGGATGGTTCCGAGTGAGTCTCATGGCCTCAAGAGTTAAATCTGTAAATGCAGTTAGGCCAGATTTTCCCTCATAAGAAATAACAGTGAGAAGCATGTCATTCATCGCTCCTCCATATGATTCCCCTTCGTCATGGAACTCATTGGTTAGGTAAAATCCTGTTTCATTAATAATTCTGAAATTATTTTTACCAGGGAACGGTTTTCCATCAGTTTGGTGCTCTAAAACTATAGAGGCTACAAAATCCGCCATACCTTCTGAAAGACCACCATATCCTCCACCAGTTGAAAATGCGAGGTGAGGCCCCATAAGGCGATCCATAATACCATGTCCGAGTTCATGCCAAATGGTTGCGTTGTCTCGAGCTAGATTTGGCTGATCAGACGTGTAGGTCGTAAAATTAATTGTGTTATCAGTGTAATAGGCGTTGTTTTGCATTCCAATATCTGGATCGAATAAAAATGCATGAAATGGTTTCTCTGAGAGCTCTTTATCCGTAAAGCCCATCTCGGCCAGGGACTCCATGAGAACAGTGACTGCGTAGTAAACCTGTGCTTCATCAACACCAGAATTGATATAAGAGGTGGCATCGTTTTCAGGATGACGGAAAGGAATTCGCGCTAATAAATCAGTTTGAGAAGTAATAGGTTTACCTGCAAATCCAACAACAGGTGCTGCCACATAAGCACCATCCACAAGATTCCAAGAGAGCATGTTATGAGTTGTTGGGTTCAATTCAAATTCAACATCTTTAAAGGCTTCTTTAATACTTGGGTGAAGATTTATTGTGGCAAATTTACCTTGAAGAAGAAGTCCATTTTCATATGAGTTCGCTTTTTTTGGAAGCTTAGAAGTAAGTGCTTCGACTGCTTTTCTAATTGAAGCCTCTGACCATAAATCGTTCATCTGTCCAAGAGATGTTTCCGCAAGAAGTGGGCTATACCTTGATTCCGGATATTTTGTGTTTGAGAGTGTTTCAAGTGGGTCTTGTCCAGCATCCGGAATATTCGTATAAACATATTTTAACTCTTTTATTTCGTATGGGAGAAGCTCTCCAGTCCCTTCAACTTCTTCGTAGATTGGAAAGATATTGGCCTTCAAAGAAACCATCTCGGATTGAGGGAACTCGTTATATGAAGTACGAAGCACACGATTGGTTAAAAGAGAAATAACCACCGTATGAACTCCTCGACGAGCTCTCACTTCTACAACTCTGACCAGATCTCCATTTTCCCATTGGTCCTTGGTTTTCATGCTAATGATTCTTGAATCAGTCGCATGGGAAGAAACCTCTTTGCCGGTCATTTCAAAAATGGCTTTTGTGAGCTGTTTAGATGCTAGTGCATTGAGATTGAATTTAGCTTTAGAAAATTTAGCCTGAAGAATCGTCTTCTGATTTTGGGCCTTCTCGTCGAGATGCATTTCTGCCAGAATAAGTTCATTATTATTTAGATTTCTCCAAATTCTCACGGCTGTTTTTGCCACAGGTATCATGGAATTTGTCTGAACATACATTTGGAATTTACTGGTCGCAAGTTCTCTATCTTCAATTAATAAAAAATCCGACTTTTTAAAATCGACACCAGTTTCCCCCGAAGCTTTTGAGAGCAAGGAATCTAGATCTGGGGCCATTTCACCTTTAATCACCCTTGACTCGTAGGCATGAGCATAAGTGGTGAGAAGAGTTGCAAGAAGAAGCGCCTTTTTCATAAGTCTGTCCTTATCAATTATGGAATAAGTGTTTTTATGCTAAATTTCCATAGGAGCCAAGCGCAAATTTCATTACAGGGAGTTAGGAATGACTTCATGTTAGGATTTTGGCACCAAAATCAATCTTACACATGGCAAAAGCTCCTCTTTATTTTCTCATTTCAGGCTTTTATTGTTACCATAGGGCAGTTAAAAATAAGGATTATTCACTATGAAAAGCACCTATATCGTCCATGCGAAAAGAACTCCTGTTGGCTCTTTTGGTGGAGTATTCTCTTCAATCAGGATTGATGACCTTTTGGCGGAGCTCTTTAAAGACTACGCCCAATCGGCCAAACATGATCTAGCTGAAATAAGTGATACCATTATTGGATGTGCTAACCAGGCCGGAGAGGACAACAGAAACCTTGCGAGGATGGGACTACTTCTGGCCAATTACCCTTTTGAATTGACTGGTACAACAATTAATCGACTCTGTGGCTCATCCCTTGATGCTGTGATGGATGCTCACGCCAGAATTTCTGCTGGCTTTGGTGACTGCTTTATTGCGGGCGGTGGAGAAAGCATGTCTCGTGCTCCCTATGTCTTATCAAAATCAAACTCTCCTTTCGATAGAACTCAAAAAATGTGGGACACCTCGATTGGATGGAGATTTGAGAATTCAAAGATGGCCCAAATATTTCCACTTCTAGGCATGGGCGAAACGGCGGAAGAAGTCCAAAAGCTTCATGGGATTTCAAGAGAAGACCAAGATCTCTTTGCTTTAAACTCACATCAAAAAGCAGTGGCGGCACAGAAAGATGGAAGATTTAGTGAAGAAATAGTCTCAATCACAGTTGAAAACAAAAAAGGTCAGATCATTGTACAAAGTGATGAAGGACCTCGCGCTGACACTTCTCTAGAAAAATTAGCAAAATTAAAACCAGCTTTTCGTAAAGAAGGCACTGTCACAGCTGGGAATAGTTCATCCATCAATGATGGAGCGAGTATGGTGGTTATTTGTTCTGAAGATTTTTTAAAAAGACATAACCTCACCCCTATCGTCAGAATTACGGGTGGAGCAGTTCATGGTCTGCACCCAAATGTCATGGGACTTGGTCCCGTGGGAGCAGTAAAAAAGCTGTGTGAAAAATTTCATTATAAAGTTTCTGATTTTGACATTATTGAATTAAATGAGGCTTTTGCTGCTCAAGCCTTGGGATGCATGAAAGAACTTAATCTAGAGCCTTCTAAAATAAACAGGAATGGTGGATCTATCGCAATAGGGCATCCATTAGGTGCATCTGGAACAAGAATTTTAACAACTTTGATTCACCAAATGAAAAAAGATCCTAGTCTTAAAAAGGGACTCGCAACAATGTGCATAGGAGTTGGGCAAGGAATTGCCTTATCGGTGGAAAGATGTTGAAAAAAGCTTCTACGATCTTTTTTTTATTCTTCTCTCTCAATGCGTTTTCTTGTTGGATTGCTGAAGGATCGTTTTCAACAGACGGAGAGGTATGGAAATTCAATCAGAAATTTGAACATAATAAAGAATACATCATTCCTGCCGGCGAATTTTCTCTACACTTGGTTCTTCTAGAAAAGAACAAAAAGCCCGCTACCCTAAAATTTGAGATCAAACAGAAAAAAGGCTTAAAACTTGAACTTGTAAGTAAGGGTGAAGAAGAGGATCTCGAATTAAATCAGTTGCGAGATATTTTCGCTAAAGGTGAAGAGGGAAGGCCAAACTCAATTATTACAATTAAGCTTTCAAAAATTTAAGGAGCTTTCATGAAAGAAATAAAGTTATTCATCAACGGCACATTTAAAACTTCTGAAAAGAGTTTTATCACTGAGAATCCAGCAAATGGTGAGGCGGTTGCAAAAGTGTATATCCCTTCAGAAAAAGATATTGATGAAGCTGTCGATGCAGCGGAGGCAGCTTATCACTCGACTGAATGGCGTTCCATGGACCAAATGAGAAGGGCCGAAATACTTGAGGCCATCTCTGAAAAAATGAAAGAGCGAAGAAATGAATTAACGGAACTAGAGATTGCTGATTCAGGCTCATGTGTGAGGAAGGCCAAAGCCGATGTTCATAATGCAGCCTCGTACTTTAAAGTCCTTGCAGGCCAACTAAGAAAATTTCAATTTGAAGTTAAAGATGAGTCAGCTTCTCGTGCAGGTTTTTCTCATAACTATAGAATTTATGAGCCAGTTGGTGTTTGTGCACAGATTATTCCTTGGAACTTCCCTCTTGTTATGGCCGCTTGGAAGATTGGTCCCGTTATTGCCTCTGGTTGTACGACTGTTCTTAAATCTGCTCTAGAAACTCCTGTGACAGCTTCCATTTTAGCCGAAATATTAAATGAAGTTGGTCTTCCAAAAGGTGTGGTGAATATTATTACTGGTGGAGCAAAGGAAGGTGAATATCTTCTACAAAATAAGAAAGTAAGAAAAGTTGCTTTCACTGGCTCAACTTCTGTTGGAAAGAAGATCATGCAATCAGCAGGTCAGAATCTTCAAAAATTATCTCTGGAGCTGGGTGGAAAATCGGCCAACATTGTTCTCGGTGATGCTGATTTATCCATTGCTGTTGATGGTGCACTTTATGCTTTTCTTTATCACTCAGGTCAGGCCTGTGATTCAGGGACTAGACTTTTTGTAGATGAAAAAATTTACCCAGCTTTTAAAGATGCTCTCATTAAGCGAATTCATGATGTAAAAGTTGGCATCCCAACTGATCCAGGAACTGGATATGGCCCGGTTGTTAATAAAAAGCAGTTTGATACCATCATGAACTATATCGAAATCAGTAAAAAAGAGGGAGCGAAACTTCTTTTTGGTGGAGAACGAGCTGTAGGTGGGGAACTTGATAAAGGTTACTACATTAAACCAACTCTTTTTGAAGTAACTCCAGAGAATACTATCTTTAATGAAGAAATTTTTGGGCCGGTTCTTGGCATCACTCCCTTTAGCTCCGAGGAGCAAGTCGTAAAACTTGCTAACAAATCAGTCTATGGTCTTGCTGGGGCGGTTTGGTCAAAAAATCCTGATCATGCAAAAAAAATTGCCAGACAACTTGAAACTGGAACTGTTTGGATTAATGAGTACCACTTATTAAATCCAGGAATGCCATTTGGTGGATACAAGCAATCTGGACTAGGTCGCGAGATGGGTGAAGAAGGACTCAAGGCTTATTTAGAAGTTAAACATCTTTGGGTTTCAGACTGTGATGAAAGAGCAAAAAAACCTTGGTTCGACGCTATTTTTTAATTAAAACATAAATAAAAAGACCCACCTTTCGGTGGGTCTGTAACTATCATGCAGGTTTGACAGTATTAGCCGATCAATTTTAGTGCACCTTGAGAACTCATGTTTGCCTGAGCGAGTACTGAAGTACCAGCAGAAGCAAGGATATCGTTCTTCGCTTTCGTAGCAGTTGCTTCAGCGTAGTCAACATCACGGATACGAGAGTTAGCGGCAGACATATTTTCTGAACTCACTTGCAAGTTGTTCGATGTCGATACAAGTCTGTTCTGAATCGCACCTAGAAAAGAGCGGTATCCAGACACTTTCTCAATGGCCGCATCTACCGACTGAAGTGAATCTTGAGATCCAGACTTAGATGAAACATCAAGTTCAGAGATCCCTAGACCATCCATACGAGCATTTACTCTTTGAGCATCATAAACAATTCTATCTTGGAAAGAATCATTGTTTACACCGATTTGGAAATCGTACTGGCCACCTTCTCCATTAAGAAGTTTTTTACCGTTAAACTCCGTCACTTGCGAAATACGCTCAAGTTCAAGTTTAAGGTTTTGGTATTCCATATTCGTCATTTCACGTTCTGGATCACCAACAGTATCAGAAGCTGTTTGTACTGCTAGTTCACGCATACGTGTTAGAATTGATGATACTTCATTCAAACCACCTTCAGCAGTTTGAACCATTGAGATACCGTCATTAGCGTTTCGGTCAGCTTGCTTTAATGAACGGATGTTAGCTTTTAATTTTTCAGAGATCGCAAGTCCAGCAGCATCGTCCGCAGCTTTAGCGATACGAGAACCGCTTGATAGCTTTGATAGTGTGCTTTCTGCTTCTCTGTTGTTGACGCTCAGGGCACGTTGAGCTGCAATTGAAGAAACGTTTGTGTTAATACGAAAACCCATGAAATCCTCCTTGGTTTACCCTCATCCATTCCTTGATGATCAGTTCTCAAACCTTGAGAGACTAGATAAGCTTCCGTGCTTAAGTGATTTTGTTAATTTTTGTCATCACTCTTGTGATAGACACCAATCTGATCGGAACCAAGATAATTAACTTAAGACTTTTTTCATAAATATTAATAACTTACACTTGATCAAAATAATTGGTTATTAGAAAAAGTTATATTTTTCAATGCCTTAAACATTCCCAGAGAGGGCCATGGCCGTTAAAATATTTTTATGAATTTTTCAAATCCCATACTCATCTGCGACGAAAACGAAGAATTTCGCATCTTGATTCGAGATATGCTCACAAGAAATGGATTTTTTCACGTTGTAGAGGCTTCAAACACTGAAGAGGCGTTGGAGTATTTGAAAACGAAGAATGAATATTTTGTTCTCATCAGTGCAAATACACTTACAAACGAATCACTTCAATTATTACAAGATCAAAAATCTTTTCTTGTTTTAGCTGAAAATTCAAATCCTAAAACGATCTTTCTTGCTGCAAAGTTAGGAGTCGATAAAATTCTTTCACACCCCATTCATACTCGAAAACTAATGACTAGAATCAATTCTTCTATCTAGTGGTATTCTGAATAAGGGAAAGTGTTAATACCTTGCCAATGCTTAAGATCGACCTCAACATTTTTGTCAAAGTCTTCAATCGAATATTCTTTATTTTTAACTAATATTTTTGCGTATGTGAGAACATTACTATTACTCCACTGACCTAAGTCCAGATTGACCATCCTAGTCCAAGTTCCAGTGTTAATAAACATTGTTCCGTCGTTAAAAATTCTAAGTGTTGGATTATGAGTGTGACCCACAATGAGGACTTTGGAGTCATGATGATTTTCAAAAAATTGTCTGGTTAATGATTCGTAGTCTTGAAATAGTTCTAGTTCTCTCATGAGGTCTTCGAAAACCTGTTTTAAACTACTTTTGGTCATGTAGAAGTGCCAGAACCTAACCATGAAAAAATAATAAATATTGGAAAGAATGAAACGAATAGTAAAAAACGTATCAAAAAGGATTCCGTGAATAATAAAGTGCTTGATCGGCCTCACTGCATTAATAAATGATCGTTCTTGCTTATATTTATTAATCACGTTTGTAACATAGTACGATCCCCAGGGAGGGATGAAATATTTTTCCCCGTTAAGAGTTTCAATAACGGCATTCTGTTGATCAAACTCATGGGCCCTTTCATACTGGTGGCCATGTTGAATACATACACCTTTTACAGGAATATGAGTCGAAATTGAATTTGAAAGAATGATATTTTTTTTCAAATCGCCAAAATAATTTAGAAACTCATCTTTTAAAGAATCAAAGACAAATTCAGCATCATGATTTCCAATAATATAAACGATCTTCTTCTGAGGTTTAGATAAAAATCGTTTTAATGCCTCTAAAACACCACTGTGGGCATTCATGATCATTCTCAATTTTTCTAAGGCGGCAGTCTCACTCCAGAATTCATCATCATAGAACTCGACATAAGGAACCGCTAGAAAATCAAAGAAATCGCCATTGATGACAAGCTCGACTTCGATATCCTGATAATCGGCAGAAGAGTAATAATTTAGGAAATCGACGAGCTCATTATCATAATGGAAATCTTCTAAAAGATTTCTCTTACCCTTAATCATCTTCCCTGCACTCAAGTGAAGGTCAGAAATAACTAAGACAACTTTTTGAATATTATTCTTTTGATGGGATTTCATAGGCTTTTTTACCAAAAAGGAGTGGCACTTCCTGGAAGGCTGGACTTACAGGAACAAAAACGACCGGTGATTGACTCTTATTTTCAATTTCAACTGTTTCTGTTTTTCCTGAGGCGACTGAAACAAACTTTAAAATTTTACTACCTACGATGAACTTCCCTACCTGATCAGAAAGGGAGCGATTTTCCACGATAACGGAAAATAGGGCGTTCTTTTTTTCGGGTGATAGAACATAAACACTTCGATCATTCACCTGGATAATAAATCCTTGGGTCTTAACCTGAGAGAAAGCAAGAAAGGGCAAAAATAATAAAAACAAATAACTCATACCATAAACCTTAACTCGGATAATTTTTTTACTTCGTCCCTGAGTTTCGCTGCCTCCTCAAAATTGAGAGCACTCGCAGCTTCTTTCATGGCCTGTTTTAATTCCTTAATTTTAGCATCAATTGCCTCTGCAGTGAGTGATTGGGTCGAAATTTCTTTATTCCGCCCTTTTTTGTCGGCTTTCTTGGCCCCGCGAAGAACCTCAATCACTCCACCACTTATTTTTTTTGCAACGGTTTTTGGAGTTAAACCATGTTTTTGATTGTATTCCTTTTGTTTCTGCCTTCTTTCCTCAGTAACCCTCATCGCTTCATTCATGCTAGGTGTTTTTTTAAATCCATAAAGAATAACCCTTCCCTCTGAGTTTCTTGCGGCCCTACCTATTGTTTGAATTAATGAGCGAGTTGAGCGAAGAAATCCCTCTTTATCTGCATCTAAAATACCAACAAGAGCAACTTCGGGGATATCTAAACCTTCTCTTAAAAGGTTGATTCCAACTAAAATATCAAATTCACCAAGGCGAAGATCTCTTAAAATCTCCATTCTCTCCAAGGTATCTATATCAGAGTGAAGGTAACGGATTCTCATCCCTATGCCCTTATAAAATGTCGTTAATTCTTCGGCGAGTTTTTTTGTCAACGTTGTCACAAGAACTCTGTGACCCAGAGAAATTGCTTTTTTTGCCTCGACTAAAAGATCATCGACTTGATTCTTAGCATCCTTGTATTCAATAACCGGATCAAGTAATCCTGTTGGCCTTATAATTTGTTCCGCATACTCTCCATCCACTTTCTGAAGCTCATAATCTGCAGGGGTCGCTGAGACAAATAGAACTTGGTCTAATTTACTTTCAAATTCAGGAAAATTAAGCGGTCTATTATCCAGAGCACTTGGTAACCGGAACCCATAATCTACGAGGGTCATTTTCCGCGCCCGATCGCCCTTGTACATCCCACCAACTTGAGGAATCGTAACGTGGGATTCATCTACAATTAATAAAAAATCTTTTTTAAAGTAATCAATGAGAGTAAACGGAGCCTCTCCAGGTTTGTTTCCAGAAAGATGTCTCGAGTAATTCTCAATTCCCGGACAAAATCCCATTTCTTCCATCATTTCTAAATCAAGAAGTGTTCTCTGCTGGAGCCTCTGTTCTTCCACCAATTTATTTTGTGAGTGGAGTTCTTGGAGTCTCTCCCTTAATTCTAGTTTGATTTCTTGAACAGCAACTTTCATCTTGTCTTTACTTACTACGTAGTGGCTTTTTGGATAAATATCAACTTTAGTAAGAGGTTGAATGACTTTCCCTCTCAGCGGATCGACTAAGTAAATACCATCTATGACATCATCAAAAAATTCAATCCTTAGAACCTGAGAATCTTCATAGGCAGGAAAGACCTCAACGATGTCCCCTCTGACTCTGAACGTTCCACGATGAAAATCAATATCATTTCTCTGGTATTGATTATCAACTAATCTTCGGAGGAATTCATCTCGTTCTATTTTGTCTTGAGTAAGTACTGTTATCCTTTGGCCAAAATACTCCTCAGGAGATCCAATACCATAGATGCAGCTAACTGATGCCACAACAATAACATCCTCACGAGAAAAGAGTGATCTCGTTGTTGAGTGGCGAAGTTTGTCTATCTCTTCATTAATTGCTGAATCTTTTTCGATATATGTATCCGATCCAGGAACATAGGCTTCTGGTTGGTAATAGTCATAATAGGAAACAAAATACTCCACTGCATTTTGAGGAAAAAATTCCTTAAATTCAGCAAATAGCTGAGCTGCAAGTGTTTTATTGGGAGCTAGGATTAAAGTTTTTTTACCTAGATTTTTAATCACATTCGCCATAGCAAAGGTCTTACCGGAGCCCGTAACCCCAAGAAGAGTCTGGAAGGGAGAATGTTTCTTAAATTGTTCAGTCAACTGGGCAATCGCCTGCGGCTGATCCCCAGTAGGTTTAAAAGCTGACTCTAGAATGAAATTTGCTGTCATAATTTTAACTCTTGTCGATGGCCTTTTAACTTTGATATTAATCTTAAAATTACGTGTATAGGACTACAAGTATGCGCCTGATGCCTCTCTGCATCAATTTAATTTCTCACGACATCCACCACTTAGTCTATTCTATTCTCTTAAATCAAATGTCTACTTCTTTCGCTCTTGAGGAGGATAATGATCAAGCATTTTCTATCTCTATCTAGTTTTTCATCTCCGGATCTACAAGCTCTCATAGACAGGGCCCATTTCTTTTCTCTTGAAACAAAACATCCTGACAAAATACGCCACCTCTTAAAGAATAAAATATTTGCTAATGTCTTTTATGAGCCAAGCACTAGAACTCGCTGCTCATTTGAAATTGCCGCTAAAAGACTCGGAGCAGAGGTCGTAAATTTTGTGCCTGAAAATTCCAGCGTAAAAAAAGGAGAAACTGTTTATGACACACTTAAAACCCTTGAAAGCCTTGGCGTGGACGGTATTGTCTTTAGACACTCTGATGATCATGTTTTTGATTTTCTCCATCATAAGTTTGATTTACCTCTCTTAAATGCTGGCGCAGGAAAGAACGAACACCCTTCGCAAGGACTTTTAGATCTATTAACTCTTCATCAAGAATTTGGAAAATTAGAAGGATTAAACGTAGCTGTTTGTGGGGATATTAAGCACTCTCGAGTCGCGGGATCACTGATGGTCGCTGCTGAGAAATTTAAATTTAATGTCTTTCTTTGTGGCCCTGAAGGCCTTATTCAGGAAACTCGAAACGTTCACGTATTTAAATCCCATTTTGATGAAATTCTCCCCAAGGTGGATGCTATTATGATGCTAAGGATTCAACTTGAAAGACATGATGAACTTGAGCTCGATCCAGTCAGTTATCATAAACAATTTGGTCTCAATCAAAAAAGAATGAATACGATGAGAAAAGACGCCATTATTCTTCATCCTGGTCCCTTTAATAGAGGTGTCGAAATTTCAGATGACATTGTCGAGCACGAGCAGTCTAGGATCTTTAAACAAATGAGTAACGGAGTTTTTGCGAGAATGGCGATCTTAGAATGGGCCATTCAAGGAAATAGATCATGAGAAAAATAAAACTAATTCTTGAAAATGGTGACGAATACGTTGGTGAATCAATTGGTTTTGATATTGATCAATCCTATTCATTAGGAGAACTCGTTTTCAATACAAGTATGACTGGTTACCAAGAGATTCTCTCAGATCCATCCTATTGTGATCAAATGGTCATTATGACTTATCCACTCATTGGAAACTACGGAGTGAATAAAGATGATTTCGAATCTCTAACCCCCGCCTTAAAAGGCTTAATCGTGAGAGAGTGTCCAGGTGAGGGATCAAACTGGAGAAACGAGTATTCACTTAGAGAACTCTTAGAAAGATTTAAGATTCCAGGAATTGCTGGCATTGATACAAGAGAGCTCACCAAAAAAATTCGTAATTATGGTGTGATGAAAGCAGTGCTCGTTCCTGAAAACTACGTCAACCAAAACGCAAAAGTCATTCTTTCAAAGTCCTTAGGAACTGATCAAATTAATAGAGTCTCAACAAAAAATCCAATTCATTTCCCTGGATCTGGAAAAAGAGTTATTCTCATGGATTTTGGGTATAAAAAAAATATCCTCCGCTCACTTATGATAAGAAATTGTGATGTTGTTGTTGTCCCATGGAATGCTTCAGTTGAACTCATTCAAAGCTATCGACCTCAAGGCATTGTGATGTCCAACGGGCCAGGGAATCCAAAAGATGTGCCAGAGGTCCTGCCGGTGATTAGAGAGCTTCAAAAGCATTATCCTATGTTTTCAATTTGCATGGGACATCAACTCTTTGCTTTGGCCAATGGGGCAGACACTGAGAAATTGAAGTTTGGTCATCGAGGAGGCAATCATCCTGTAAAAGATCTCAAACTTGGTAAAGTTTTTATGAGTTCTCAGAACCATGGATTTGCAGTCACTTCGAATTCAATTAATAATAGTGAATTGGAAATTACTCAAATCAATATTAATGACAATACTGTTGAGGGATTAAAACATAAAACTCTTCCAGCCTTTTCAGTTCAGTATCACCCTGAAGCTTGTCCCGGACCAGAGGATACGGCTTGGTTGTTTGACAATTTTTTAAAGACGATAAGGAATTAATATGCCAGTTCATTCGCATCTTAAAAAAGTTCTTGTAATTGGATCCGGGCCAATTGTTATTGGACAGGCGGCTGAGTTTGATTATTCTGGAACTCAGGCGGTAAAATCATTAATTGAAGAAGGAATTGAAGTGGTTTTGGTGAACTCAAATCCGGCCACCATCATGACCGACAAAGAGACTGCTCATAAAGTTTATATTGAGCCTCTTACAAAAGAATTCCTATTAAAAATTATTCATAAGGAAAAGCCTGATGGTCTTCTTCCTACTTTAGGTGGGCAAACAGCTTTAAATTTGGCGGTTAAATTAGAAGAAGAGGGTCATTTAAGAAGATTAGGAGTTCAACTTTTAGGATGTCGAGTCGACACCATCCAAAAAGCTGAGGATAGAAAATTATTTAAAGATCTAATGCTTCAAATTGGGGAACCAGTTCCGGAAAGTCGAATCGTGACAGAACTCTCGGAAGCACTCGAATTTGCCGATAACATTGGATACCCTGTCATCGTTAGACCCGCGTTTACTCTCGGTGGCACAGGTGGGGGCATCGCTAAAGATCGAGAAGAATTAACCATGGTGGGAACTTCAGGACTTGCGGCCTCTCCTATTCAACAATGTCTGATTGAGAGATCTATCGCTGGTTTTAAAGAAATTGAGTATGAAGTTATTAGAGATAGTCATGATAACTGTATCATTGTCTGTAACATGGAAAATATTGACCCCGTGGGAGTTCATACAGGAGACTCAATCGTACTTGCTCCAAGTCAGACCCTTAGTGATAAAGAGTATCAACTTTTAAGATCGTCCGCTTTAAAAATTATCCGTTCTCTTAAAATCGAGGGAGGCTGCAACGTTCAGTACGCCCTCGATCCAGACTCCTTTAACTATTACGTCATTGAAGTTAATCCTCGTGTTTCAAGGTCCTCAGCTTTGGCCTCCAAGGCAACGGGATACCCCATTGCTAAAATTGCAGCCAAAATCGCTATTGGTAAAACGCTGGATGAAATTATTAATCCAGTGACGAAAAAAACCTATGCCTGCTTTGAACCCGCTCTCGACTACGTTGTAAGTAAAATCCCAAGATGGCCCTTTGATAAATTTCAAAAAGCAAATCGTCGTCTTGGCACTCAGATGAAGGCGACCGGTGAAGTCATGGCACTTGGAAGAACGATTGAGGAATCTCTTCTTAAGGCAGTTCGCTCCCTTGAAGTTGGTTTATGTCACCTAGAACTTCCTGAATGGAAGAATAAAACGAAGATTGAAATTATTGAAAAAATATTAAAACAAGATGATGAAAGATTGTTTGCGATCTCGGAAGCGATGAGAATCGGCGTAACCGAGAAAGAGATTCATGAGCTCACAAAGATTGATCTGTTTTTTCTAGCAAAAATCAGAAATATCATTCAACTAGAAAGGAGACTTGAATCAGAGAAAGATTCAATGACTCTTCTTTATGAAGCAAAAAGAATGGGCTTTTCAGATAAGTTTATCTCTAAGTTATGGAAGTGTAATGAAGATGACATCTTTCAAATGAGAAAACAGCAAAACATGATTCCAGTCTACAAGATGGTAGATACCTGCGCAGGAGAATTTGAATCCTCCACTCCCTACTATTACTCTACTTATGAAAAAGAGGATGAGGTCCTCCCCTCTTCTAAAAAGAAAGTTGTCGTTCTGGGTTCTGGACCCATAAGAATTGGTCAGGGAATTGAGTTTGACTACGCAACTGTTCACGCCATAGAGGCCATTAGAAGTATGGGTCTTGAAGCGATTGTCATTAACAATAATCCTGAAACTGTTTCTACGGACTTTAATATTTCAGATCGACTCTATTTTGAGCCTCTCACTCTTGAAGATGTTTATAACGTCATCGAAAAAGAAAAACCGATTGGAGTGATTGTCCAGTTTGGAGGGCAAACTGCGATCAATCTCGCTGAACCACTTTCAAAACGGAGCGTTAATATTATTGGTACCTCTACTGATGATATTGATAAGGCAGAAGATAGAAAAAGATTTGAGGAACTTCTAAGAGGGCTATCAATCGCTCAACCTCTTGGTTGTACAGTAACATCTATTAATGAAGCTGTTGAAAAGTCTGCTCACCTTGGTTTTCCAGTCATCGTGAGACCATCCTATGTTCTGGGTGGTAGAGCGATGGAGATCGTTTATAACGAAGCAGAACTCAACGATTATATGAGTCGAGCAGTCAAAGTGAATCCCTCTCATCCAGTGCTCATAGATCGCTATATGATTGGAAGAGAAATGGAAGTAGATGCTATTTCTGATGGTGAAACTGTTTTTATTCCTGGGATTATGGAGCATATTGAGAAGGCAGGAGTCCATTCAGGAGATTCCATCGCTGTGTACCCCCCACAAAGTGTTTCAAAAGAGATTCTTGAACAGTTATCTCAAACGACGATCTTAATTACAAAAGCCTTAAATATAAAAGGACTTATTAATCTTCAATTTGTTATCCATGATGATGAAGTCTTCGTCCTTGAAGTGAATCCACGCTCTTCAAGAACAGTTCCTTTTCTATCGAAAGTAACGGGTGTACAAATGGCAAAAATCGCAACAAAAGCGATTCTCGGGGAGTCACTTAAATCCCAGGGGTTTTACGATGGTACACTTCCACATAAGGATTCTGTCGCAGTTAAGGCTCCCGTTTTTTCATTCGCCAAACTTTCAGATGTTGAAATCGCTTTAGGCCCTGAGATGAAATCAACTGGTGAAGTCATGGGGAAAGATAAAGTATTTGAAAAGGCACTTCATAAAGCATTTGTAGCCGCAGGGGTTATTATTCCTGATTCAGGAACAATTCTCGCAACGATTAATGATAAAGATAAAGAGGAAGCGCTTAAATTGTTTAAACGCTTCTACCAGATTGGCTTTGACTTTATAGCGACAGAGGGTACTTCTAAACTTCTGAAATCAGCTCATATTCCGGTTAGAACGATCGCGAGGATTGGACAAGCGGAGGACGATATCATTAAAGAGATCAAGTCAGGTCGAGTTGCTCTTGTTATTAACACAATTTCTAAGGGCAAAAATGTTGAGTCAGATGGATTTAAAATGAGAAGGATTGCTGTTGAACGTGGGCTTCTTTGTCTTACTTCACTTGATACCACTGAAGCTCTTCTTAAGACGATTGAAAGAAATACTTATTCTATGGATCCCCTATGAAGATTCCTCCAGAAAAAGTGATCGTTGCCCTTGATACGCCTAGCCTTCAATCAGCGACAGATCTTCTTGATGAATTGAAAGATCACAGAGTCTGGGTAAAAGTGGGAATGGAGCTCTTCTATGGCGCCGGTCCAGAAATTATCCTTAACGCCCACAATAAAGGTTTTAAGGTCTTTCTTGATTTAAAACTTCATGACATTCCAAATACCGTCGGGCAATCATTAAAAACTCTTTCAAAGCTTCCTTTTGACATGGTCAATATTCACGCTGCTGGTGGAAAGGAAATGATGAAAAGAGCAGCTGAGGCGATAAAATCATCCTATCATCCGCCACTTTTAATTGCAGTCACCCAACTCACCAGCACGAGTACGGAGCAAATGAACCTAGAACAAAAAATTCCAGGCGATTTAGCTCTAAGTGTACTTAACTACGCTAAACTTGCTAAGGAAAGTGGTTGCGATGGAGTTGTGTCATCACCTCTTGAAGTGAAAATTATTAAATCCATTTGTGGGGATGATTTTCTTACTGTGACTCCTGGAATTAGGCCAAAAGACGCCAACCATCAAGATCAAAAGAGGGTCACAACTCCCCTAGAGGCCCTTGAGTTAGGGACAGATTTTATGGTGATTGGTCGACCAATCACTGGGGCAAAAGATCCCAAAAAAGCACTCGAAGAGATACTAAGAGGACAATAAATGACAACTGAAGAAGAAATTGCCAAAATACTTTTATCTGAAAAAGCCGTTTTTTTAAGACCTGAAGAACCATTTACTTGGACCTCAGGTATAAAATCTCCTGTTTACTGTGACAATCGTCTTCTTATTTCAACCGTTATTTCAAGAGAAATAATCATTAAGTCCTTTGTCGACTTCATCAAACCACTAAATATTGATCTCGTTGCAGGAACTGCGACGGCCGGGATCCCTTGGGCCGCTTGGATTGCGCATGCAATGAAGTTACCACTTGTTTATATCCGGTCTTCAAGTAAAGATCATGGTAGGCAAAACGCCATAGAGGGAGCAGTCCAAGAGGGACAAAAAGCGGTATTAATAGAAGATCTCGTTTCTACGGGTAAAAGTTCTATCGCCGCAGCTAAAAAGTTACAAGAAGCAGAGGTTGAGATCAGTCGTATTGTTAGTATCTTCTCGTATCAGTTCGCGGATACTGATAAAATTTTTAAAGAAAACAATCTTCATATCCACTCATTAACTAACTTTGAAATCCTTGCAAAAGTCGCTTATGATAATAGGATGCTTAACAGTGAAGCGTTAAAACAAGTACTAGAATGGAAAGAGAGTGTTAAATTTTTATGAAAGAATTAGATTATAAAAATAAAAAATTATTCTTTAACCATTCTGATATTTCAGAACTCGCTAAAAAGAATAAAACACCTTTTTTCCTTTACTCAGAAGAGATCCTGACTAAAAACTATAGTGATTTTTTCTACGGCGCAGTCAACAGTGGACTCATTAATCCTCTTGTCTGTTTTGCTTTAAAGTCGAACCCCAACAAAGAACTTCTTCATATTCTTGCCTCTCTTGGATCTGGAGCGGACATTGTATCTGGCGGAGAACTTAAAAGAGCAATGGAAGCTGGAATTTCTCCAGAAAAGATTGTTTTCTCAGGAGTGGGAAAAACCGAAGAAGAAATCATTTTTGCACTCAAGGCTTCAAAAACGGGTATCTTTTCATTTAATGTCGAATCTATTGAAGAACTAGAACTTATTAATCAATGTGCTAAAAAGTTAAAAAAGAAAGCTCGCATTTGCTTTCGTCTAAATCCTGTTGTTCAACCGAAAACGCATAAATACATTTCAACAGGAAATAAAACTCATAAGTTTGGACTTCTTGAGGCGGATATCCTTGATTCCCTTCATCACAAGAAGTACTGGACTCACAGTAGGCTCGTTGGACTTTCAGTTCATATCGGAAGTCAACTCCTTGACCTAAAAGCGACAAAGAAGGCCATCATAAAGCTTTGTGACGTTGCTCTTTCAACGAAAGCACCGTTAGAATTTTTAGATGTTGGTGGTGGACTTGGGGTTGACTACCATCCAGATGAAACTCAAAAACTTCCTAGTATCTCTGAATACATGAGTTTAGTGAACGAAACTTTAAATAAAAGTTTTTATGCGAAATCAGAACTTAGACCAAGAGTTGTCTTCGAACCAGGAAGAAGAATTGTTGCGAAAGCAGGCATTTTTGTGATGAAAGTTTTAAGAAATAAAATATCTGAGAATAACCACTTTGTGATTGTAGACGGAGGGATGAATGATTTTATGCGTCCTTCACTCTACGGAGCATTCCATGATTTAGTTCCCGTGAAAGAAGGGAAATCAGAAAATCCATGTCACATCGTAGGCCCAATTTGTGAAACATCAGATTGCTTCGGCTCAAATCGACTGATGCCTATTCTTAATACCGGAGACTTTTTAGTCCTATGTGATACAGGGGCCTATGGATACAGCATGGGTTCAAATTATAACCTTAGAGGAAGACCTCTAGAGTTACTTATCGGTAAGAATAAAAAAATCAAAGTCATCAATAAAGCGCAAAGCTATTTAGAATTATCTTAGAAACATAGGCCCCCGAAGGGGCCTTTGCTTATTTATCGAACTTTGTAGATCAGAGTGCGAGAAGAAGAGAGCTCATTGAATTGAGAGTTATTCATAAGGTTGCCGTTAAACTTGGCAAACGCTTTCGCTGTAAGACTGAACTTTCCATCAGAAAGCTCAACTCCAAGTTTATTCACATTAATATCTGCTTCAGAACCTGAAGAAGTTGTCTTAACTTCTATTTCTGAATTTAAAAGATCACGATCAAGAAGAACAGGATCCGAACCTAAGAGTTTCTTTTTAGTAATTTTAAGAGCAAAACCAATGTTTGCATTATTTTCAACTGGACCCATGTCAAAACTTAAAATGCCATTTTCAATTGAAATGTTGGCCAAGTTCAATGCCTTAAGAACTGGAGAAGATTCAACGAGTTCAGCTGACAACAGAGCATCTATCATTTTAATCGATCCATTCATTGATGAGCGCATGTCTTGTTTTTTCTTAACAATAAAGAATTTCTTTGAACCAATGGCCTCAAAACTTAATTGATCTCCTGCAAGTGTCACTTTAAATGTCTCACCTGGAGTAACTTCAGGAGAGAGCTTATTAATGTCTATATTAACCCTTGCCTCAACATCATAGTCTTTAACTTCGTAAGGTACTGAAACAGTCTGAATACAAGAATAAGCAACAGTGACATAAACTGGCTCAGACCAACAGGATTGCATTGGACCTGGATAAGGACGTGGATGTCTTCCCGGATATCCATAACCACCGCCATAACCCCCACCCGTACATACGGTTCTATAACCTCTTAATTCAGTCCTGAAGCAAGTTGATTGCCTTTGCTCTGTACGGTATTCAGTGTGAGTTTTTTCAGCACTTAACAATAGATTTGTTGAACTAACAGACCCGTCATAAATAAATGTCTTCATATCAACAGTACTAGCGAGAGCACTGAATGATAGGGCAACAGAGAAAACGCTTAGAAGTTTTTTCATGGAATCTCCCTTTAGGATTTAAAATAGTGGGAGCCTTGTAACATTTTAGATAGCGGTAGGTCTTTTAAATTGAAAATTTTACAAAAAAAAGGGGCCCCGAAGGACCCCAAATATTGGACACTTAGCGATTTTTATAAATGAGAGTTCTCGAGGCCTCAATCCTATCAAATTGATTCAAATTAAGAATCGTTCCTTGATATTTAAAGAATGTTTTTGCAGTCAGTGTAAAACGGCCACTTCCTAGCTCAACTCCTAGTTTTTGAATATTCACATCAGCTGTCGTTGCCTCATTTTGAGATGAAATTTCAATCTCAGAAGAAGAAAGTTCACGATCAAAAAGAACGGTATTAGATCCAAAAACTGGTGCCTTCTTTACATTTAAATGAAAACCAATCAAAGACCTCACCTCAATTGAACCAGTCCTAAAACTTAGGATCTTATCTTTTAGTGATACATCAGAGACATCAAGGGCCTTAACAACTGGTGCGGCCTCTACGAGGTCTACTGAGTAATTAGCATCAATCAATTTAACTGAACCATTAACACTCGTGTTCACTTTATTAATCTTTTGGATCAGAAAGAATTTTTTCGAACCTGTTCCAGAGAGAGAAATTGAATCTCCGTCTAACTTAACTCTAAATGTCTCACCAGGAGTTGAACCTTCTACGGAATTTACCTTAAGGTTAACATTTGCGATGACGTCAAAATCTTTCACTTCGTAAGGAATTTGAACTGTCTGTATACAACTGTAGGCGACTGTTACTTGACGTGGGACTGTTCTACAAGAAGTTTGCCCCTGAGGATTTGTGTGACAAATAGTATCATAATAAACAACTTGGCGATAGCAAATGGTCTGGCGCTGTTCATAGCGGTACTCCGTGTGAGTTTCCTCTGCACGAAGAGACATTTGAATCGAATCTTGAGACCCGTCAAAGAAAAATGTTTTTGTTTCAGAACTTGCGAAAGAATTCACCGCAAGGAAAAGCATCAAAACTAGTGTTAAAATTTTCATGAGTGACTCCCATTAAAAAGACATTAGAGAATAAATTTACCAATAGCTTTGGTTCTCAGGAAGTCATTGTTAGGCGATGTCGGAATAATTCTAACCTCTGGAGCCAATTTGACTCTAATTTTGCACTGACCAAGAAGTCGTTCCGTCCGGATTATCCTTCAAAAGGATATTTTTACTGGCAATCTCTTTACGTATTTCGTCGGCCCTGGCCCAGTTTTTAGCGGCTTTAGCAGCTTTTCGCTCCTCTATAAGGCGCTCAATCCAAGCAGCATCCACTCCGGTCGAGCTCGTGTCCTGGTCGTAACGCTTAAGTTCATCGAGAACTTTTTGTGGGTCAACACTTATGAGCCCAAGTGCGTCTTGAACAAATTTAAGAGTCGATTGTAACTGGGTTACAGATTCCAGAGATAACTCTTCCTTATGGGCACGTGAAATTTTTAGAAATGTGAAAAAATGGCCCATCGCCCCTGCAGAATTAAAATCATTTGAAAGTTCTTCTTTCATCTTTTCGATACAATCAGATATTTCTTTTGAAGAGAAAGTTCCCTTGGCTGAGTATTCTTTTGCTTCAATAGCAAATTCGTGAATTTTTTTGACTTCATCGAGAGCACGGTTAAGAACTTCATCAGTCCACTCCAGACGAGCACGATAGTGGACAGACAGAAGAATGTGACGAAGAACTTGACCACCATATTTTTGAACAAAATCTCGGATTTTAATGACATTCCCTAGGGACTTACTCATTTTCTCTGAGCCAAAATTTAAAAATTCATTGTGGGCCCAGTTATGACAAAATGGACAGTTATTGGCGGCTTCAGATTGAGCAATTTCATTTTCATGATGCGGAAACATAAGATCAACTCCACCATGATGGAGATCTAAAGTATTACCTAGAAATTTTTTTGCCATCGCAGAACACTCTATGTGCCAACCTGGGCGACCCTTTCCCCATGGAGATTCCCATGCTGGTTCCCCTGCTTTCGCCGGTTTCCATAAAACAAAATCAGAAGGATGTTTTTTACGGTTATCGACTTCAACTCGGATTCCGTGCTGAAGAGAATCTAAATCTTTCTTAGAAAGTTTGCCGTATGCTGGAAAGGCGGGAACATTAAAGAAAACCTCTCCATCAACGACATAGCCCTTACCATTTTTAATGATGTCTTCGATCATTTTTATAATTTCGGGCATTGTCTCAGAAACTTTTGGAGTATGAGTTGCAGGCATCATCCCCAAAGAATTCATATCCGTTTCACACTCTTTAACGAAAAGAGCAGCATGCTCAATAGGATCTCGATTAAGTTCCTTCGCGCGATCAATAATTTTATCATCAACATCAGTATAATTTCTAACGAAAGTCACATCATAGCCAAAAGACTTTAGCACTCGATGAAACAGATCCCCCACGACAAGGGCCCGAGCATTTCCAATATGAAGGAAATCATAGGTCGTTGGCCCGCATGAATAAAATTTCACTTTCCCGTTTTCAATCGGTTTAAAAACTTCTTTTTTACGGGTGAGATTATTGTGAATTTTTAATTCCATGACGATAAATCCTACTTCTTTAGATGAGTGATTCGTTTTTTCAAAACACTCACTGGAGTGAGTGGAATAAGAAATTTTAAATCTGGTCCATGATCATGGCCTGTAAGAGCAGCTCGAACACCTTGAAAAAGAGGCTTCCCCTTCACTCCCATTTCTTTTTTCACGTAATCCATCCAACCATTTAATACAGCCTCATTAATAAATTCTTCATTCACCTTGCTTACCTCATCAGAAATAAAGCTCATGATTTTTGGAGTCGTTTCCCAAGAAGTGATTTCTTTAAAGGCATCAGTCTTTTCAGGATCATCATTTAAGATTAATTCGTTCACGAGTTTTGGAAAATCAGTAATAAAGTGAGCGTATTTTTTTAATAGTTCGACACAAGAATTTTTCCAATCAGCAGTTTGTTTGGTGAAAAAGTCAGTCTCAGGCTCTTTTTCAATCAATAAAATTAAAGCAGCATTATCCATTTTCTTTATGTGTTCAGAATTCACCCATTTTAATTTTTCTAAATCATACATCGCCGCAGAGGCCGAAAAACGATCTAAGCTAAAAACGTCAACGATGTCTTTTTTATCAAAAATATCTCTCTCCGTTGGATGTGACCAACCCAAGAGGCAAAGATAATTACACATGGCCTCAGGAAGATAATGCTCATTTCGATAGAGGTTAACTGAAGTCGCTCCATGGCGCTTTGAGAGCTTCTGACGGTCATGCCCTATAAGTAATGAAACGTGAGCGAACTCAGGAGTTTTTGCTCCTAGTGCCTCGTAGATCATGAGCTGCCTAACAGTATTATTAAGATGATCCTCACCTCTAATAACGTGGGTAATGTCCATTAAGTGGTCATCAATGACACAGCAAAAGTTGTACACAGGAAGCCCATTGGATCTCACGATAACAAAATCACCCACCATTCCTTCTGGATAAACGACACGACCTTTCACTCTATCTTCAAGAGTGTAAGCTTTTTTGGGAGCTCGAAATCGGATAGCAGGTGTTTCGCCTTTAGAAATTCTCTCGAGAGCTTCTTTATGAAAAGCAGGATCTTTCCATTTTCCTTCATAGACGGGGTCTCGACCTTCGGCCGCTGCTTTTTCCTTCATGGCCTCAAGTTCTTCTTCTGTGCAGAAGTCGTAGTAAGCAAGACCCTTTTCAATAAGAGTCAGGGCATATTTTTTGTATATTTCTGCTCTTTCGGATTGGCGATAAGGGGCGTACTTTGGATTTGGTTTATCAGGACCTTCATCATGAATAATCCCAAGCCACTTTAAATCATCAATTTGAAGTTTTTCATATTCAGCATTTGATCGCTCAAGATCTGTATCTTCAATCCGAAGAACAAAAGTTCCAGCAGTGGCCTTAGCGTAAAGGTAATTATAAAGGGCAGTCCGGGCCCCTCCAATATGTAGGTAACCAGTTGGGGAAGGTGCAAATCTCACACGTACTGTCATAAAGAAAACTCCTCATTAGATATGAGGATGAGAATACACTTTTGAGGGCTTTTTGAGAACTTAACTTAGGTATAAAGTGAGTCAATTTTATCAGACACGGCCACTTCCGGAGTTCCAGAAGAAAGTGCTATCTCTTTAACGATCAAATCTTTACATTGATCTAGCATTTTTCTCTCACCGAAAGAGAGCTTTTTAGTCATTTTTAAAAGAAGTAACTGGCGAAGAACATCAGCGATTTCAAGGAGCGAGCCCGTTTTTACCTTAAGAGTATATTCGCGATGACGTCGATTCCATGTCGACATATCTACTTTAACGCTTTGATCTTTGAGTAATTCAAAAACACCGTTGATTTCAGTGGATGGGATCAACGATCTAATACCTTCTTTCGAATCCACGGGAATCATGACCTTCATGCCGTTAGACACGACTTTAATTATGTAGAAGCTCTTCATCTCACCATTTAATTCTTTCGTATCAACACTGCATATCTGACCTACACCGTGGCCTGGACAAACAACGTGGTCGCCGAGATTAAACATGGGATACTCCTTACAATTTTCTTATTCCCCAAGTTATAACGCGGATGGACTCTCGTTAGTAGGCTTTTGAAATTTTTACACTCTGGTGATTGATTAAGAGACATATAAAAAAATTAGGGCCCTAACGCTTAGGACCCCAACTTATTGAATTTAGAAGAAAACTGAGAATTGCAGGAATCGAATCTGAAGACTTTGTGAATACTCTAGGGCCCCACCCGTTGTTGCATTTCGGTTTTGAAGGGCAATCTCAGGAGAATATGTGAGGTGCTTTACTCCCATTCGGTCTAGGGAATATCTCCTGCCTAGGGCAATTGTGCTGACCATGTTCTCGGTTGAAGAATTTCCACCCGAAGCGGCCCCATAACTATGATCCCAGCCCATCCCAAGATAAAGCGAGGCATACATCGTGTTTTGAAGATCAGTTGAGTTATTGTAGATAGCACCAACTTGAAGACCCCAATTCTCAATGTCTCCAGAAGAGTTCGTATCTTTTAAGTAATCAAAACGCCAACCGAGCTGCATTCTTCGATAAGAAGAAAGTTGGTAGGCATAATTAAGATTTAGATTGAGTTCAATGTCATTATCTGCTGAGGACCCTCGAGTTTTTGATTGATCTAAAGAGAAGAATCCTCCCAAAACAGAATCAGCATTGAATTCAAACATTGATAAAGATCCGTTATCCGAGGCAGGAGTTCGATGCTCTTCCATTTTTTGTCTCCCTCTAGAGTGAGAACGTAAATAATGGGTATCTGCTAAGGCAGATAAGCTCAATCCTGCCAACATCATCGCCACAAACTTTTTCATAGGTTCCCCTTTGCTTATTTAGTTTTTTGCAAATCACTGAGACTGATACTAAGAAGAGTTTTTTAAGAAGTCCCTATTTGTGCAATTCATGTGGGAAATTTTTAGATTCATTTGCGGTAGAGGGTGCAGTGAATCTTGACCAAAAAAAAAGCCTCGCACACGGCGAGGCTTTAAAGAAAATGATTTCTTAAGAAAAATTAAAAACGGTTTACAACTTCATGTTTTTCAAAAAAGTATGCAATTTCTCTTTCTGCAGCAGCTGGAGAATCTGATCCATGAACAGAATTCTCACCCACTGATTTTGCATAAAGCTTACGGATAGTTCCTTCAGCAGCGTTAGCTGGATTCGTAGCACCCATAAGTTCACGATTTTTAGCAACTGCATTTTCGCCTTCAAGAACCATAAGCATAACTGGACCTGAAGTCATAAAGTTTACAAGTTCGCCAAAGAAAGGACGCTCTTTGTGCTCAATATAAAAACCTTCAGCTTTCTCTTTAGAAAGTTTAGCAAATTTTGCAGCGGCAATACGAAGACCATTCTTCTCAAAGTGAGCAATGATATTACCCATATTGTTATCCAGAGTTGAATTCGGTTTAATGATAGAAAATGTTTTTTCGATGGCCATAATAAGCTCCTTATAAATTTTATTCTTACTTCTTTAATACTTCTGCAATCTTTTGTCCAAGTTCTGCTGGTGATCTAGCAATCGTAATTCCACATTCCTGTAGAATCTTGAACTTAGCTTCAGCAGAATCGTCCTCACCAGAAATGATCGCACCCGCATGACCCATACGTTTCCCCTTAGGAGCAGCTGCACCAGCGATAAAGCTCACTACAGGTTTCGTCATATTGGCCTTAATCCAACGGGCAGCATCTGTTTCTGCTGTCCCACCGATCTCGCCGATCATGATCACTGCTTTGGTGTCTGGATCTTTTTGGAACATTTCAAGGCAATCGATAAAGTTCGTTCCATTAACTGGGTCTCCACCAATACCTACGCAAGTTGATTGACCGATTTCACGCTGAGTTAGCTGATAAACGGCTTCATAAGTTAGAGTTCCAGAACGAGAAATAACTCCGACGTTCCCTGGCATATGGATGTGGCCTGGCATAATTCCAATTTTACACTCACCTGGAGTAATGACTCCCGGGCAGTTTGGTCCAATTAAGCGAGATTTAGAACCTTTAAGGGCGGCTTTAACTTTAATCATATCACCAACAGGAATTCCCTCTGTGATACAAATGATTAATGGAAGTTCAGCATCAATACACTCAATGATGGCGTCAGCTGCAGCAGGAGGTGGAACAAAAATCATTGCAGCATTTGCTTTAGTTTCTAAAACGGCTTCATAGGTTGTGTCGAAGACAGGAATACCTTCGTGAACAGTCCCGCCCTTACCCGGAGTAACTCCCCCAACAACATTTGTACCGTAGTCACGAGATTGTAGAGTGTGAAATGTACCTTGCTTTCCAGTGATACCAATCGTGATAAGACGAGTGTTTCTATTAATAAGAATCGCCATATTATTTTCCTCCCTTAGCGGCTTCTACTGCTTTTTTAGCAGCATCAGCGAGGTCGTTGGCCGGAGTAATTTTTAGTCCGGATTCAGCAAGAATTTTTTTACCAAGACTTACGTTTGTTCCTTCAAGTCTAACGACAAGAGGAACTTTAACACCAAGCTCTTTAGCGGCATCAACAACACCGTTTGCGATGATGTCACACTTCATGATTCCTCCGAAGATGTTCACTAAGATGGCCTTAACGTTTGTGTCTTGTAGAATAATGGTAAAAGCTTTTTGAACTGTTTCTTTAGTGGCACCACCTCCAACATCAAGGAAGTTTGCTGGGCTACCACCGTGGAGTTTTAAGATATCAAGTGTTGCCATCGCAAGACCTGCACCGTTCACGAGGCAACCAATGTTACCATCGAGAGAGATGTAAGAGAGACCATATTTTCCGGCCTCAAGCTCTTGTGCTGATTCTTCAGTAATATCTCTCATCGCTTCAATTTCTGGGTGACGGAAAAGAGCATTGTCATCGAAATTTAATTTCCCATCGAGGGCCAATACTTCTCCCTGCTTTGTTGTCACCAGTGGATTGATCTCGGCAATTGAGCAATCTTTAGAAACATAGAGTTTGTAAAGACCATCAAAAAAAGCCATCGCTTTCTTTAAAGTTTCGCCTTTAAGACCTAGAGCGTATCCAAGTTTTCTGCCGTGAGCCGCTGTAAAACCAGTAGCTGCATCCACATGACACTTAACAATTTTCTCTGGAGTTTCATGAGCAACTTTTTCAATTTCCATCCCGCCTTCAGTAGAAACCATCATACAGATTTTTCCAACTGAACGATCTAGGACGATACCGCAATAATACTCGTGGTCAATATCACAGCCCTGTTCAACAAGTACTTTTAGTACTTTTTTCCCTTCAGGTCCTGTCTGATGAGTCACTAGCTGCATTCCAAGAATTTCTTTAGAAAGTTTTTCAACTTCATCAAGCGAACGAGCAAGCTTCACTCCCCCACCTTTTCCACGGCCACCGGCATGAATCTGGGCCTTCACAACCCAAATATTTCCACCTAGTTTTTTTGCAACTTCTACTGCCTCAGCTGGAGTGTTTGCCACGCCACCTTTTAAGACTGCGATATTAAACTCTCGCATTAAGTCTTTGGCCTGGTACTCATGAACGTTCATACCTTCTCCTTAAAAACAACTATTGATTAGGCAACATTATAGGCATTTTCTGAGCTCAGACAATGAAAAGGTCTTGAAAAACGCGTCTGTCTATAGGCATGATGGAAGCGCGAGGTGTTATGACAAAATATTTTATTCTTCATCCAGCGGTTTTCAAACTTGATGGTGGTGCAATGTTTGGCATTATTCCAAAGCCTTTATGGTCAAAATTAATCCCGGCCGATGAGCTAAATAGAATTCAATTGAGCCTTCGTGTCATGTTGATTCAAACTAAAAATAGAAACATTCTCATCGATACGGGAATTGGAGACTATCATGGTGAGAAATTTGATCAGCGCTTTGGGATCATTGGTGAGAAAGGGCCTCTCGAAAATCTTTTAAAAAAGAATTTTAATTTGGCCTCAGAAGACATAACGGACCTTATTCTCTCTCACCTTCATTTCGATCATGTCGGGGGTTTAGGGCATACTGGACAAGAACACGTCAGTGTTTTTCCTGACGCAACACTTCATATTCATCGTCAACATTACAACTACTCTCTAAACCCAACTCAAAGGGATGCAGGCTCTTTTCATTCAAGTTACTTCAAACCAATTATTGAGAAGGCAAATGATGACGGAAAAATAAATTGGTTAGACGGGGAAGAAGGAATGATCTTAATCGATAATGGTGAAGAGATTAAATTTAAATGCTCTCATGGCCATACACCTTGGTTAGTTCACGCCTATGATAAACATTTTATCTACATGGCAGACTTAGTTCCAACCAGTGCGCATATCTCTGTTCCTTGGGTTATGGGTTATGATATTTCTCCCGGACTGACCACGGTAAACAAGCTCGAGTTTTATCAATTTATTGCTGAAAATAACCTGACAATGATATTTGAGCATGACATGAATTACTGGGGAGCAAAAATTAAAAGGAAGTCTGAAACGGAGTTTGAGGCAGCAGAATTGTTTACTCCCGAATCTCTTGATCCTTTGAAATCTGAATTAATTTTTCACTGATTTCTATTTTTAAATCAGAAAATTTTTTCCGTACTTTTCTAGAAAAAGTAGTTAAATCTTTTCTGCTCAGTGTTTTTTTAACTGATAAAAATTCTTCTATGAGCTTCATCGATTCTAGTCCTATCTTTTTTGAGGTGAGTCTAACCATCAGCTCATAATTTCTTTTCCTCGATGACCCTTTTTCGTCTAAGTTTTTAAAATAATTTTTATTCTCAACAACAAATGAAGTCAAAAAAGATCCAAATTTCTTAGAATATCCTTCCACCATTGTTTTTGTATTTCTCTTAAAAGATTTAGGTTCCCTTTCAAGAAAATCTAAAAGATGTTGTTCAATTTGAAGACTAATTGCCTCTAATGTCTGAAACTTTTGCGTCAAATCCTGCCAGAATAATGTTTCCTGACTTTTAGCTCTCTCTTTTAGTTCTACTTTTTTCCTAAGTAAATTTTCGATAGCAAGATTGTATTGTATTGCTCCCTTGGAAAACAGAATAACCTTTATTCTTCCAATGTATTCCTTTTCAGGTTCTTTAAAGAAATTCATTACTTTGGGTTTTACACCATCCCAAGTACAAGCAGTAGCCTTAATATCCATCTCATACAGACCCGGAACAATTTTATTTCCTTGAATAAAATCGAATGATGACAATTCGACCACATGACCAGAAAGACTTCCTTTTGTCTTAAAAGAAATTTTTTCTTCTTTAAACGTTAGAAGCTTATCAATAATAGAAGTAAAAGAAGCCTCCACTTCGCATTTTTGATATCCACTTGTCACAAGCCAAATATGAGAATGATCTAGCGGAAGATACTCTCGGAAAAATATATTTTTGCTCCATCCTTCGAATTCGTTTTCTTTTAATATCCTTTCATGGATTTCTAAACTCATTTTTGAAAGACGAGGGATAGAAAACTGATCCTTTCTTAAAAATAAAAAAGTGCCCCCAATGAGGACAATAAATGGGATAAGAAATTTAAGTCCTGAGACCTGGAATGGTCTTAGTTTCTTCTCAACGGGTAAATCTGGAGGAGAAGTCTCTTCTACCTCTGGAATTGGAGGTAATTCGTCTATCGTTTCTGTTTGCTCTATTTTCTCAATTTCTTTTTCAACCTGAGGTAATTCATAACTTCGTTCGAGGACAATCTTTAATGAAATTGCTTCAGTTAATCCCTCTGCCCAAATTTTAACTTCATGTGAGATTTTTTTTCGTTCGAGTAAAGTCATTAACTTCTCAAGTGAATATGGACCTTCATGCCCACCGGGCATGAGGATAAACCATTTCACAGAATCCTTGTCAGTCCATTCAAAATTTGACACTTTCTACTCACAACTTATTTTTATAAACAAGTAGATTTTATGACGAAGAGTACTATCACTCAATCACAAAAACGATTTGAAGAGTCTGTGGGCAAATTATTTATACAGTCAGACTCCTATTTACATCATTGCGTCTTCCTAACAAGTTCAACTGACATCGGAGTGATAAGAAACGGGGGCCGAAATGGTGCTCGTTTCGCTCCAAAAGCTTTTTTGTCGACATTAAAAAAATTCAGCCTGGTTGAAAAGTTAATCCATTACCGATTTACCAACACTGAAGTTGGAAATATCGAAGAAGAGGAAAAAGACTTTAAACATGCACAACAAGAAGAGGCGGCACGGATCAGTGAAATCATTGAATTAAATCCCTCATCCACATTAATCCATATAGGTGGAGGCCATGATCACATTTATCCCCTCATGAAGGCACTCTCTAAGACTTTTCAAAAATTAGTGGTCATTAATATTGACGCCCACGCTGACACGCGGACTGACCAAGAGTACCACTCCGGAACGCCTTTTCGACAATTTGGTGATGAGTTTCCAGGTAAATTGAGGTTATTCCAAATTGGACTAAATTCTTTTGCGAATTCATTTTCTACGCTTGAACCGATCAAAGAGACAAAAATGAATATCCTCTGGAGTCACCAATTAAATTCAGAAAATCTTAAAAATTTATTTGCTGATATTCAAAAAGAGATAGATGAAACGACGGCGGTTCTTTTCAGTTTAGATTCTGATGCAATTAATGGAGCAATTGTTCCAGGAGTTAGTGCAGTCAACCCATCTGGGCTCACGCTTTCTCAGTTAAATGAAATTTCAGGTCACTATAAAACTCTCAAGCTAACACACAAGCCTATTTTGGGAATTTATGAATTGAATCCAATTTATGACACTTTGTCCGGACTAAGCATGAGAACCATGGGAAGCTTTGTCTTCGATTTTTTATAAAAAAAAGCCCATCTGCAAGGATGGGCTTTTTTTTCGAGAGACACAAGAAGAAGCTAAAAAAATCCTTTCTTTAACTCCAACACACACACATAAATAGTTTAGCAATTCCTGTGCCAATATAAAAGGCCAGAATGAATAAAGTATTCTACACGATTGCAAACACTTGATGCGCTATGTTGTTCTCAAGGGTGTCAAAAAATTCGTTTTACCAAAAAAGACATGTCGGCCAATTGACTCTTTTTCCTTTCTCTTCCGAGCTTTGTTCTCAGTTTTTGCTTCAAAAAACACATCGTTCCGAGCATAATGCGAAAGTTAAATTTTCATATTTAGTTTTCATATTACTTCAAAGGAGAAGTTAAATGTTCACACGTGCTTTTTTCTCAACTCTTATGGTTGCTTTACTTGCTGTAGGCTGTGCTTCAAACAAACCAAAAAACAACCAAGACGGTGCTAATGGTGCTGGTGCAAATGGTGGTTTAACTCTTGAGTTAAACGGTGATTCAGATAATGGTAAGGCCGGTGGACTTAAGACTGTCTTCTTTGGATTTGATTCTTCTAACTTAGAATCAGATACAAAAGATGCTTTAAAATCAAATGCTGACTATTTAAAGACGAACTCTAACGTTGACGTTCAAGTAGAAGGTCACTGTGACGAGCGCGGTGGACGTCAGTATAACTTAGCTCTAGGTGAGCGTCGTGCTAAAGCTGTACGCGAGTATTTAGTTGCTCTAGGTGTTGAATCAAAAAGAATTTCAACTATTTCTTACGGATCAGAGCGCCCTAAGGCCGAAGGTCATGATGAGTCTGCATGGACACAAAATCGTCGTGCAAACTTCGTTGTAACAGCTAAATAAGGCTAATGAGACTACTCTCTTTTGTACTTTTACTTATTTTGGGTTCGTGTGGTTTAGCTACCACACGTCCCAAAGTTGAAATGAGCCTTGCTCAAGCTGCATTCATGGCAGCAAAAGAAGCTGCAGCAGATGTTCATGCTCCCAATATTTTCAGAAAAGCTGAGGATTTTTACCTCAAAGCAAAATCAGCTTACAGAAGAAAATACTTCAACAAGGCCCAAGAATACGCTCTCCTCTCAAAAAAATATTCTGAACAAGCTGAATACCAGTCCCAGAGAAAAAAGGCACTGGAAGGTAATGCGGAATAGATAAAAATTCGCTAATATCATTCTATCAATCAATTGAGGCTCAGATTATATGATGAAACTAATCTTATATTTTTCTATTCTTATCTTTTCTACGGCTTGCTTAAAAACTGCTGAACAAGTTCAACGTGAAAAGAAATTTGAAACAATGTCTGAACAAATGGGAGACACCCAGGGGCTGATGGCCAATATCGTCTCACAAATGAAAGATCTTCAAACTCAGATAAATGAAATGAATGGTCGACTAGAAGAACTTGAACACCGCCAAGGCCAAGTGAATCCTGAACAATTTAATAAAATGAATGAAAATCTGAACCTTTTAAAAACTCAACAAGAATCTCAAACGACTCAACTTGCAAGTATTCAAAATGAATTAAAAGAACAAAGAGCTTTCATCGAAAAAGTAACCACAAGTCTCGCCTCTGTAAAAGAAGGCCCTTCAACAAAATCAGGTAAAAAAAAAAGCGTTAGGGACGATTTAGATAGTGGACTTAAACTTGTTAAGCAAAATAAGTTTGAGGAAGCGAGAAGAGAACTCGAGGTGCTAATTGATCACAATGAGCTTTCACCTGGGGATAAAAATAAAGTCCTCCATGGTCTTGGAAGAGTTGAGTATTTCACAGGAAATGCTGAAAAAGCACTCGTCTATTTTAGTAAAATCTATACAAAATATCCTAAAGCAACCCTCGCTCCTAGCTGTCTTCTCTTCATTGGAAGATCTTTAAATAAATTAGGCAAAAAGGAAGAGGCAAAACAGGCATTCCAAAAAGTGCTTGAAGATTACAAAGGAACAAAAGAGGCAAATGAGGCTAAACACGAACTCTAATACTAAGAAGAGAATTATTCTTGGAGTTGAAACGAGTTGTGACGACACATCTATCTGCATTCTTGAGGTAACCGATACAACGAAAATTCTATCTCTCAATAGCTACAATCAAGATTTTCTACTCGCCAAATGGGGGGGAGTTGTTCCGGAATTAGCTGCCAGATCTCACGTTAAAGCGATACCTCCGCTTTTAGATGTTTGTTTTCAAGAAGCGAAAATAAATCCAACAGAAATCACAGAAGTAGCAGTCACGACCCATCCTGGTCTTGTAGGTTCTCTTCTTACTGGAATAAATCTTGCAAAAACTTTTGCTCTCATCAATGAGTTACCAATAACTCCAGTTAATCATCTCTTTGCTCACCTTGAAGCGATTCACTTAACTGAGCAAATCACCTATCCCTATTTAGGTCTATTGGTGAGTGGTGGACATACTGCCTTCATGTGGGTGAAAGGACCTAATGAAATGGAAGTTTTGGGAACCACTCTCGATGATGCCGCTGGTGAAGCTTTTGATAAGGGAGGAAAACTCATGGGTGTTGGTTACCCTGCAGGCAGAATCATTGATGAACTCTCCAAAGCTGGAGACAGGAAAAAATTTGATTTTCCAATTTCTTACTTGAGAGACAGACCTGGAAAAATGAGTTACTCAGGACTCAAAACGGCACTGAGGGTAAAACTTCAAAAGATGACTCCAGAAGAGATGAAAGCAGAACTTCCTCATATCGCTGCCTCTTATCAAGAAGCGATTATTCAAACTCTTAAAATTAAAACGAGCGAAATCATAGAAAAAGTTCTTAACCTTAATGTTAAAACATTTAATTATCCCATTATAATTGGTGGAGGGGTTGCCTGTAATTCAAGATTGAGATCATTAATGGAAGAAAGCTTTAAAAATGTCCATGTCGTTGCTCCCCGCTTTTGTACGGACAATGCTGCAATGATTGCCAACTGGGCAGCACGAGTGCCTGAACTTACAGTTCAGTTTCCTGAGTGTCTCACCTTAGATGCTCAATCTAAGTTTGTGGAGAAAAAATAAATGGCCCATAAATTTCCTGAAGCGAATAAAAGCTTCGGTCAGCATTTTTTAAATAGTCCTACAGTTATTAATAAAATTACTTCCCCTCTCCCAGATGGCATAGATGCTATCGTTGAAATTGGACCGGGACCAGCAGTCCTTACCCCACATCTCGCAAACTATCATCTTCCACTTTATGTTATCGAAATGGATGAGCGATTTGTTGAAATTCTAAGTCCCATTGTGGGTGCTGATTACATCTATCGCCAAGATGCTCTTTTGTTTGACTGGGAATCATTTCTAAAAAAACATAACTATAAATCTATTTGGCTGGTTTCAAATCTTCCGTATAACGTAAGCGTGCCGTTAACGACTTCCTTTCTCCGGATTCCAGAAATTAAGCACATGACTCTTATGTATCAAAAAGAAGTGGCACAAAAAATCCTTCCCAATGACCCAAGAAATGCCATGGGCTCACTTCATGCTCTCACGCTATCCCAATTTGAATTAAAGCATGTTATTTACGCTCCTCCAGGTGCCTTTGTCCCACCACCAAAAGTAGACTCACAAGTCTTGGGATTTAAGAGAAAAGACACGCCCGAAATACAGCTCACTCAGATTGATGAATTTGAAAAATACCTGCGATTAATCTTTTCACAAAAAAGAAAACAACTTGGTGGAATCCTGAAAAACCAATGGGGAGAAGAAGAAACGAAAAGAAAACTTCAACTTGCCGAAATTGATTCAAAAGTTAGGGCCGAAGCCTTAACTTACACTCAAGTTTTAAAATTATTCAGGGCCTAAAGAATTCAGAGTCCTCTTTTTAATCAAACTGATATACTGTCGGGATCTATGGGTATCAAGATCATCTGCAAAAACCAGCGAGCGGGCTACGACTTCTACATAGAAGACAAGTACGAGTGCGGCATCGCATTACAAGGAACAGAAGTTAAGTCTCTAAGACTTGGTAAAGGCATGATCAATGAGGCCTTCGTCACCATAGATTCAAATGGTGAAGCGTGGCTCCAAAACTCCACCATTCCTCATTATGAATTTGGGAATATTAATAATCACCCAGAGACAAGAAAGCGTAAGCTACTGTTAAAGCGTGAAGAAATCCATCAGATTGAAAAAAAAATGGCTGCAAAAGGATTTACAATTATTCCTCTGGCCCTCTACTTCAAAGATAGTCTTGTTAAATGTGAAATCGCGTTGGCCAAAGGTAAAAAACTCTTTGATAAACGTGACACAACTGCTAAAAGAGACGTCGAGCGTAAAATTAGACAAGGAACATTCGAATAATGGAACCAACTTTCGAAAACGTAAGAAGTATCTATCCTTTGAATCAAACTAAGACTTTTTCAAATGAAGAAGCCTTGGAATTAGTTCCCTTATTGATGCATATTTCGGCGAAAACGAAGAGAGAGCTTAATATTCTTAATTCACAACTTTCATTTCATAAGACAAATTCCGATAAAGCGATTGCAATCCAAGAAAAAATTAACACCATCCTTCAAGGCTGGTCTGATAAAGTTCGTCGCCTCGGGGCCATTCCTGTTTCATTATGCAAAGTGAGAATACCTGGTGAGGAAGGCCAGTACCTTTGGGAATATCCTGAAAACCGCCTTTTCATGCACTAAAAAAAAGTTCACTTACCCCCTCATAAAGAACTTTTACAGAAATAAAACCTAAAAGAAGATTAACGGCGAGATTGAATCTCTGATCAGATATTTTTTTACTAAGTGGAATTGAGAGGATCACTCCCAGTAGAGTTCCGCAGACTAAAATGCCAATATGATCTTTCATTGCAATAAAATCCACTCCGGCCGCACCTGTAAAGGCCAAGATCTTAGATAGCTGAAGAATCATCTGTCCCGCACTTTTTGTCGATAAGATACCATCGCGATTTAATTCTAATCGGTTAAAAAATGGAACTACTGCAGGGCCAATGGCGCCAACAAAAACTCCCATAAACCCAGAAAGAGCTCCCAAGAGAACAAAGGTTTTTCTTTCTGGCTCACCTTTCGGTTTTATCTTCCATGGAATGATTGAGGCCAAAATAAAAATGCCAACGATAAGTTTAAGAGTACTAGGGTTCACGAGATGAAAGATCCTGGCCGCTAGCCAAGCAGACGGGAGCATCAAAAGGCCATAGGCCCCAACGACTCTCCAATTGACGTGCCTAAAAAAAAGTCCCGTTCTAAGTCCGTTTGCTGAAAATTGAGTAAAACTATGAAGTGGGATAGAAATCTCTGGAGGAAAGAAAAGAAGAAGTCCTGCCAGAATGAGAGTGCCTCCACCAAGACCAGTTAGGCTCGTGAGAAGTGAGCCAAGAGTCACTAAAAGAAAAAGGAGAGAGATCGAAAGCATCACCAGCTCCGATAAGCTTCATAAAGCTTAATCTTTCTTAGTGTCGCTTCAAAGGCCAAATTGAGTTCATAAGTTAAAAGCTTACTTACTTTGTAGTAATTATCAAAATTGAGTAACAAGTCTTTTTCAATGAGTTCCGGACTCATAGAATCTCGTAAACCTTTCCTGTGACCTTTACCGAGCTCTGATCCAACAGAGTAAGCAAAATCACACTGCTCGTCTTTATCTAAAAACTTCTTTACCTTCACTGCAAAACTTGGAATCTGACGACCCCAGTACTGTTTATTTTGATGGGTACAAAATCCCAATTTTTCTTCCATCCCATCAGCAAAGACTTTACTTGCGAGAATCATTCTCTCGCCATGGTGAAGAGTCGGTGAAAAGAAAAACTTGGTATTTTTCTCCTCATAAACTTCTTTGACATCTAAAATAATGGAATCCATATGAGAATCAGGATTTTTTGGACTCAATGAATAGATAAAATGCTTTTTCCCTAAACTTCCAGGAGTAAGTCCAACCTCACTCACCTGATAATCATTTAATAAATTGAGTTCATTTCTAGATTCTAAAAATTTTGTTAGTAGGATATTAATGGATTCAGTTTTAACCGGGATAGAGTGCTCCCGCATCTTTTTTGCCCAACGTTTATTTGAGCGTAGATAATCCTTAGTCGTCATCTGCCACTTTTCTGGCTCTACACTTTTTAGCATTTTGAGCTGCTTAGAGGGAATTTCCGAGTTTAAAAAATGCACTATATAAGCATCTAAAAAGTATTCAATGACTTTTTTATCTAGAAACCCATCAGGATCTTCTCTCCTTAATGAAAGGGAGCTTAAAAATCTAATAATATCCCAGCAATACGGCCCCATCCGAGAGCGATCAAAATCCAACATGGCTGATCCACGAAAAGTCTTAACATAATTATCAATATGGGGGTTCCCGTGGATAAATGTCACTGGAACTTTAGAGAGATCAACGAACCGACTTACCTTACCTTGCATGAGGGGACAGGCCATTCGGAAAAATAAATAACGAGCCTCTCGTTTAGATAATGGGCCAATACCTAAGCGTTTTTGAAAGACTTGAGACTGTCGTAGATATTCTTCCATATAACCACTATAATTCACATGTGGGAAAACTTGGGATAAAATTGAACTCTATGATGGAAAAAATTAGAAAACACTTCACTGGCATCAATTCAAAATATTTTGTTATGGTAACTGTGATCGGACTTGTGGCCCTAGACCTGATTAATTGCTATTACCTGCGCATTTATTGGGTCCATAAAAATCTCTCCATCCTCTACGTTGAAAAAATTGCATTAACTCAAGGAGTGGATTTTGGACAACTTAGCCGGGATTCAATTCAAGAAGTGAAACAAGTTATTGATAATGGATTCTTTTTCTTCCTGTTTATCGTTTTTGCAAATAACCTCTTTTTCTATTTCTTCTATCTTCGCAAAAAATTGTGGGCACAAAGCTACGTACTCTTCTACACATTGACGAATTCTATTCTGGCACTACTTTTTATCATTGAAGGCCCGATCTTGGGAGTGCCGTGGTTTTTTTATAACCTACTAACGATCTTCATTTATCTATATTTATATTTAGGAGTAAAATTTCTGAAAAATTCTTCGACCGGAACTATCCCTGTATATGAAAGGAAGGAACAATAAAGTTACCTCCGTCACTATTTCCCCATATTGGAATTTCACGTAGCCCGTTCATCAGCATTTTTTGACCAACGACCGACAATAGGAATGACTCGAAAGCTTGAGTATTCTTAATGATCGTTTCTAAATCATTATCATAAATAAATATCTCCATATGTCTTTCGATGTTTCTTACAATCTGCTCTCGAGCTAGACTTGCGAGATCAAGGTCAAACAATTGAAGAAGAAGAGATTTACTGACCACACGAGCGCGATAGAGCTCAATCAAACAAATATTTGTGTTTGATTCATACATCGTGAGATCTTTGGGAAGATGCCTTAATAAGTAATTTAATCTAGCAAGTAACATGACAGAGACATTCCCGAAAGACTCATATGATATTTTAAAAACGTCTAGTAACTGATCGTAATAATTTTTCCAAACCCAAAAATCTATTGGTCGGTGCCAATAGGGGGTAAAACCCTTTCGCAATTTTCTCTTAAAGGAACGGGAGAGCATGTGTTCATCAGTATTTTTTTTCAAGAGATTTTTTGAATAATCAACCTCAAGGGAGGAAACCCTTTCTTGCTCATATCTCTTTGGATTAGACTGATGAAACTTAGCATCTTCATTTAATAGCTTTTCCATTTCATTTCTAACAGCAATTACTGATGAGCGAGGACATTCTTTAGAGCTTTTACAATTTGAAAGACATGAGTCCTCACATGGGGGTCGGCTCAATGGAAAATCAACGACGAGCTGTTTTAGTCCGTAGGTTTCTACCCAGCTCGTAATGATTTCATCACGGTCTCGAATCTCTTCGTCCTTAACTTGATGAAGGGATTTAAGGAACCATCGTTTTTTGTCAGGATAATACTCAAGAAGTGAAAAGAAGAAGTTCTCCCTTCTTCCCCCTCCTAAACTCATCCCCGCAACATTTTTAACCGTATTTGCCAATTGAATCCCTATTAAAGAGGTGCTTCAACTACGAATGGAAGAATTGTCATCCCGTGGGCCGTCACTTTATTCTCGATCACAGAACGATCTATGTCCTTGTGAACCAGGATAAAACAACCACCACCACCAGCACCACACATCTTCAATCCTAACACATTTCCATCTTTTTTTAGCTCTGCTGTAAATTGACGAATTTTATCAGTCGTAATTCCGGGAAATAACTTCTCTCTCTCTAGACCCTCTAAAGCAATAAGCCCTAGAACCTTGTCCCACTGTTTAGTTTTAAGAGCTTCATAGGTTTGGTGAGATATATCTGCAATAGCAGTAAGACCCTGAACGACCTCAGGCTTCTTATCAAAAAATGCTTTATAAACTTCCCAATTGTTAATCCCAGACTGACGAGACTGGCCTGATGATATGAGGGTCAGATGTTTTTCTAAAAATTCTTTGAGCTCATCCGTATAAAGTTGTTCGACCTTAATCTCTCCCTCAATTCCTTTAATCGCCAATATCCCCCCAGTAAGAGCAGGAAAATAATCCTGATAACCTGCCATGCCCTGGTTGAGAATTCGACTTTCAACTGCTTTAACTCTTAAAACTGCCGTATGACGGTCATAATTATGGCCGGTAAAATTACAGAGAGCTCTGTAAAGAGTCACTCCCATAGCAGAAGATCCCCCGAGACCTGAACCAGCTGGTGCACCTGATGAAAGTTCTAATCTTATATGGGAATTAATACCAAAGAGTCTTAGGATCTGAAGAACAAAACTCATCTCAGCAAAATCTTTAGAATAAACAACACGGTCTTCAGTTAGTTCAGCAGAAGTATATTTATAATCTTTTTGATAATCGGCTGAATGGATCTCTACACCATCAAAAGCTGTCTTCGTTAACTTTACAGAAGCCTTTAAACCCGTTGCCACATTTAAAGTCACTACGTTTTTTATAATGAGATTAATTGGCTCAATATCAAGAGTTCCGCCTACAAGATCAACTCTCACACTTCCAGTATTAGTTACCTGCATTCAACATTCCTATGTATGGTAGTTCACGGTATCGGCCGGCGTAATCTAGGCCGTAACCGATGACAAATTTATCCTCTATTTCAAACCCTAAATAATCAATTTTAACTTTATGTTTTAACTTTGAGGGTTTAAATAAAAGAGAGGCAAGTCTAATTTTCTTGGGATTTCGAACAGAAAGAAGCTCTAAAAGTGTTTTGATCGTTAAACCGGTATCAACGATGTCCTCGACGATGAGGACATTCTTACCTTCAATATTGGCCGTAATATCCATCTCGAGGCGAACGTTTCCTGAACTATTCGTAGAATCACCGTAACTTGATAATGAAATAAACTCTAATTTAAGAGGTCGATTTATTTTCTTTATTAAGTCGGAGCAAAACATGAACGATCCCTTGAGCACACATATCACGACGAGATCTTCATTTTCAAAATCCTGTGTGATTGCATTTCCAAGTGACTCAATCCTTAGTGATATTTCATCTTCAGTGATGAGGGCCTCAGGTGTATATAATTCCATTTTTTCCTCTTCCTAACAGTAGGAGTTATTCAGGATTTCTCCTAAACCGCCCGCTCCAGGGATAATATATTGATGATCATTTAATCCAATCTCTTGGTTCCAAAATTTTCCAGGGACTTCGTTCAGAGCATTCACACTAGAAAGTCCGCGATCTAATCTTAACGCAAAAACTTGTAAATCAGGACACTGTGTTGTCACATTTTTTATATACTCAGGTGTGACAATTAAATGCAGAGCAATCATTTGGAGTGGACGCCCACCAACTTTAGATTTGTAGTGTTCTACAACTTCAACCATCGTGCCACCGGTTGCTCCCATGGGATCAGGGAATATTACAATCGCATCTTGAATTCCACCGCCAATTTTTGATCCGGACACATTAACCCCAATAACTTGGCCACGCTCATCAACTTGTCTTGCGACATAAAAATGATCCTGCCTAACTTTATCAGGGTTCATCAGGATATTTAATTTTTCGTAACAAAGGTGCGAAGGATATGTGCCAGCACGTGCTAAATCAACCGTCACACAAGGAATTTCTGGATCGATGACTTCTCCCTCGTAAATTCCTTCGGGGTGAGAACTCTTCATTCTCGTATCAATTCGACTTAGCTTTTTAGGAAAAAGAGAGTTGATTGAGTAATCAATTAAATGATTATAGAGAATTTCTATTAACTGATTAATCTCAGGTTGTTTCGTCGGTGGGGATCCAAGTTTTGCTAATAAACTAATCATCAAAGGCGAAGAAAGAATATGAATGTTCTTTCCATAGTGATGATTAATTTCACTGGGCTTAAAAATCAAACTCTGATGTTGGAAATCTTTGGCCATGCCTGTTCTCCGTGAGGAAAAATTCTAGCATGGCCCAGAAGTTTTTGTCTCTTAATTAGAAAGTTGACCAGCGAGAGGCTTAATCTCTTCCTCTAAAGGAAGGAGAGCTTGCTCTTCAGCATCATCATATTGGTAATGACCTCTACAACGCGCTTCATAAGCATCTGTCTCCCCAAGGAGAACTTGAGCTTTTGATTTCGTTAAACGCTGGGTTCTTGTTGCTTGGGCACCACAAACTGTACAGATAGCGTGAATTTTCATCACTTCGTCTGCAACGGCCAAAAGTGTTGGCATGGGTCCGAATGGCTGTGCCCGAAAATCAAGATCTAGACCAGCACAAATAACTCTATAACCTCTTGCTGCTAGCTTTACGACTACAGTTGTAATGGCCTCATCAAAGAATTGAACTTCATCAATGGCCACGACTCGAGTTGAATCTTTTAAACGAATAAGAATATCAACTGCACTTTCTACTGGCTCGGCTTTAACTGATCGAGAAGTGTGAGAAACAACACCCTCTTTGTCATAACGAATATCAATCGCCGGCTTAAAAATTTGGACTCTCTGTTTTGCTATTTGAGCACGCTCAACTCTTCTAATAAGTTCAGAAGTCTTACCAGAAAACATTGGGCCGCAAACGACTTCAATCGATCCATGAAAATGATGATGCGTCATCTAGTGTGTCTCCTCGAAAAAAAGCGAAAACGTAACTACTATCTTGTGTGTGTGGTCTGATATTTTCAAAAAAGCGAAAAGATGACAATCAGACAGGTCTAGTCAACAATCTGATTTCTCATGGCCGTAAGAAAATAACAGGGTAAAAACTAGGAAACTAAATAAAAAACCATGAAAAAGACGGTACTTATGAACATCAAAAAGAGCAAAGTCGGAGTCAGTAATATAACCCATGCGAGTGAGCGGGAAGCCCCCAAATTTGATCTAAGACCAGCATAAAGGAGAAAATAATAAAGGAACCCCTGAACTAGATCACCAATGAAAGGGATGATGCTAAAGACATTCGATGCAAGTGCATGAGTCGTAATCTGATCAGAAATTTCCTCATGAGGCAAACCAGGATTCAACCATCCAGAGTACCTTTTGATAATCCAGGCCCAAACTTCAGTAACAACGATTGAGCTCACAGGAAAAAAGATAATGTCGAGTGCAGCTGAGAAGAGAAAAAAATAATATGATGAAGCTCCGGAAGTTTTAATGAACTCTTGCAGGAAAGGGAAATTCTCACTTTGAAGTTTTAGGAGAGAACCTAGAAAAAAGTTCAGAACAATAATTCTCGCGAGACCTCGGATCACTGCAAAGACCCAAGAAACTCCCAACGACTCGGCTAAAGTTAAAGGTCGATAGAGGTGCCCCTCGTGATTAGGGATTGGCAATTGATGTCGAAACTGATCGTGAATCCTAAAAGGATGCACTAAAACCATGAGATAAGTTTCAAAAATTTCAACCAATGTTTTCATGAGTACTTACTTTAACACATCTTCAAATCTACCGCGAAATTTTTCATCCAGTAGAGTGAAATGGGCCTTAAATCCTTGAGTGAGATTGGCGACTATGAGCTCCTCAGTTTTTCTCCAAATGAGAAGTTCTTGATTCATAACTCTGATCTTTAAGTAATCCCCCGAAAGAAACTGAGTTCTCTCCGCCTTCGTGAGAATCGATACTCTTTCAGCTTGGTCACGTTGATCTAAATTAAAAATAATTTGAGTAAGTAATTCCATATTAGGAGTATCGATATTGAGTATTTTTGACTCAAATTCTAGGGGCTCCTTATTAACAATCGTAATTGTATCTCTTTTTGACCCCTGAATAAACTCAGCATTGACTTGAGTAAAGGAAGTAAAATCTTTAGAGGGAATAACCTTTTTATCCCAATAATCCTGGAGACGCACAAAGAATATTTTTAGAGTCCCCCCTACCATCAAAAAAGACTTTTTATGTAATGGATCAATAATAATGGCGTCCGCCGATTTGTCACTTTTAAGCCAAAGCTCCCATTTAACATTTTGATTTCCACCCAAGAAATTAATCTCTCCTAATTTCTTAAATTTCTTTATTTCTGAAAGCGGAGTCACTTCTTTGATCGTCGCTTGGGTTAGGAGAGACATAAATTTATTTTTTAAATTTGAATGAACTTCGACTCCCGAAATGGGTCCGGGCTGAGTCATATTTGAATCTAAATTTAACTCAAAAGGTAGATCTCCATCATTGGATATCACGACACGACTTAAAGGAAGCGTTGGGAAATATCGAAACAATTGAAGCTCTACGAGATCATTTTTTTTCTTCGAAAGAAAATTTAAAAGTTCATTCAATTTTATTTCTTCTATTTCTTCTTCATGGGAGGTGAGATGATGACTTCCTCCCTCAATGACGGCCAGGTAAATTTTGTCACCTTGCTTGATGTAAAAAGACTGTTTATCGAGTGAAAGATCCCCTATCGACCAATCCACACCATTGACCTTGAAAGGAAAAGAATAACGTGAGTAATTCGCCCAATCTCCAGATATTTCCTTGATCTTCATTATTTCAGAAATTTTCTTTTCAATCTGTTTAAAAGTATTGAATGAAAGTAATGTTTCGCCATCCATCCATTGTCCATTAATCTTTTCGGCTTTTATATTTGGCAGCTCTAATGTCAGGATCTCTCCTAATAAAAGTGCGCTCTCTTCCCTAGACTCTTTTAATTCGCGAGCTACTCTATTTTCCTGAAATATATAAGTTCCCAAAATAAGTGAAACGAGTACTCCAAGCAGGATGAGGTTATTCTTCATAAGAGTCTTCTTCTTCTGTAAACAAAGATGGCGGTAGCGAAGAAAATAATTGGAATAATTAAAATTGCTATGATGAAGATCATTTGCAAGTGTTGAGAGCTAAGGATCACAGGAAATTCTTCTACCCCTGGCCGATTTAGAGAAATAATTCCTTCATCGTTAACAATCCAAGAAACTGAATTTAGAAAAAGTGTCGTGTTTCCCGATTGTGATTGATAGCCGTTAACAAGAAAAGAACTCGAACCGAGTAGAACAATTCTTGATGTCGACTGCCCAACTCCCTCTGCAACTCCCATCAAACCAACTGGGCCTTTCTGATCCGTTTTTTCATCAAATTTTGCCTTACCTAGAGTGACAGCTTTTAAATCGGTTTCTGCCCAACTTCCAGGGAATTGAGATGTGTGAGCAATAATTTGAGCGGTATCTTTACCTACGATGGTAGACACAGAGGAACTAAGGGGAAAAACGGTTCTGAGACTAAATCCCTCAGTGATCGGATGATTGGATTCATATTTGTTAATAATAGGAATGGTCGCTTCAGCTCCTTGAACAGTAGAAAGGCGGTCAATCACAATATCCTTACCTAGCACAAGGCCAAATGGCTTAACGAGGGAAGTTAGATTGTCATAAATTTCAGCTTTAAAGGCAGGCGCCAGAGCAAGAAAGAAACTTCCACCATTATCAACGTATTGTTTAATAATCGCAACTTCACCTTTTAAGTAACCAGATATAGGACCTAGAACAAAAACTGCCGATGCATCACTGGGAATTCTATCAATTTTAGTAAGATCTAAATCCTTAAGCTCATAATTTAATGATTTTAATTTTTCACACAATACCGAAAGTCCTTCTTCCGAAGTTTCGTTACAGGAAATTTCCTGATGGCCAGTAATAAAGTATAAAACGATTTTGTCTGATCTTAGCGCCTTTAACAGACCATTGGTTAAAGATAACTCATCGATTAGCGGGAAAGAGGTTTCCTTACCTAAATATTCAATAATCACAGTCCCGTTTTGGGTAATTTTTTTTGACTCGACAAGATCTCGGCGAACATCTGTGTCGATAGCATCTATCGAGATGAACTTACTCTGAGCACCGTAAAGCTTGAGAAGATTTAGCATGGATGACCACTCTTCTCTTCTAGAGAAAACAGAGATCCTAAGAGGAGATTTTATCATTTCAATCACTTTTAATGACTGATCTGTAAGACTATTTCTTTTTTCAAGCGTGAGATCAAATTCTTTAAAGTTCTTATTTCCGAGATAATTCACCACTCCAAAGATACACAGGACGAGAAAAATATTAGTCAAATGTGAAACAATAGAATGGAAGTACTTGCTACGAATCAATTCTTTTATGTTCTCAAGCTTAATGACAACAAGTAAAAACCCCAAAGTTGAAGCAAAAACTGTCACGACAATATTAAGTGTTTTAAATTCGGGAGCTGTTATCCAGAGCCCAATGGCCGCAAGAAAAATTAAAATATCAATAATGACCCATAGAGGATAAAGCCAGTTTTTCATTACCAGTTTCTCCTTCCAAGACTTTTAACAGTTAAAAACCCAAATATAAAAATGAAACTCAAATAATAAATAATATCCTGAGTCCCCAACAATCCTCTCAGAATCCTTTCAAAATGGGAGGTGATACCGATGTAATTAAAAATTTCAGAAATCATGTAGTTGGAATTTAAATGCCCTCCCCAGGTAATCATCCAGAGAAAAAGAATTCCTAGGATTGATAAAAGACCAGAAATAATTTGATTACGCGTGATCGAAGAACAAAAAAGCCCCAGCGAAATGTAGCAGCATGCATTGAGAAGAACTGATAAGTATGAAGTTCCTAAGAGAGAAAGATCTTTGACTCCAACTCCCCAGATAATCAGAGGAAATATGATTGTCATGAAAAGCATTGACACAACTAGACTGAGGGCCGACAAACCTTTCGCCAAAACAACTTGCCACTCTTTAGTTGGTGAAAGCCAAAAGAGATCAATTGTTTCTAAACGCTTTTCCTCAGAAAAAAGCTTCATTGTTAAAAGTGGAATAAAAATTAAGAAGAGAAAATTGATATTAGCAAATAGCTTTAATACCACTTCCTCAACAAAGGAAATATTTTGTGCCATATCCTGAGGAATCGCTTGAACTCCGTCGGTGTAAGTCACAAGTAAATTAAAAAACATAATTCCAGTAATGAGTGAAAAAAGTCCTATTAACACGTATGCTAGTGGTGAGGAGAAATATGATTCCACTTCTTTTTTCCAGATCGTCCAAATCATTTTTTTGTCTCCGTAACTTGCAAGAATATATCTTCTAATTCAGGGGATTCTACCTGTAGAGTTAAGAGATTTAATCCACAGGAGATGAGGTATTTTCCCAGTTCTGACCTGCAATCAGCATCATCTTCAAAGATGACATGAAACTGTTGCTCTTTTCCAACCAAGTGCTCTTGAGTAACATCATATTTCCCAAAATGAGAAAGATCTGGAAGATCTTCACCCATTTTAAGTCCTATTTTTAAGACAAGTCCTTGTCTAAACTTTTTATGAATTTCAGTTAAGTTTCCTGTTGCGCGAACTCTGCCTTGGTGGATGATGGTAATTTGATCGCAAAGCTGCTCCACTTCAGGAAGAATATGAGATGAAAAAAGGATCGTTTTTTGAAGAGCAAGCCGTCTAATATAATCCCTTAACTCAACTACCGTTTGGGGATCGAGCCCATTTGTTGGCTCATCCAAGATCAAAAAAGGTGCATCGTAGACCAAGGCTTGCGCCAAACCTACCCGCTGTTTATATCCTTTAGATAAATTTCCAATGAGTCTTCTTCGAACATCTATGAGGGATAGTTCGGTCATGACTCTTTCTACCTGTTCATTGAGATTTTTGACTCCATGAAGTTTGGCAACAAAATGAAGGTATTTCTCCACCGACATATCCAAGAAAAGAGGTGCATTTTCTGGAAGTAATCCAATTTTATTTTTAAGATTAGAGTTATCACCGAAGACTCGCTCACCTAATACTGTGATTTCTCCTGAAGTCGGTGGCAGAAGACCCGCAATCATCCTCATGGTTGTGGACTTACCGGCACCATTTGGGCCCAAGAATCCGTGGATAGATCCTTGTTTGACCTCAAAGGAGACATTTGTGACGGCTTTTCGGCCAGGAAATTCTCTAGAAACGTTGTCAACTACTAGTATTTTATCAATATTGATCATACAATTTTACTTCGCTCTCTAGTTAACAGATTTAAATTCCGAGAAGATATTAAAAACTATGACTATTTTAGATACTTTTAAGTCAAGAATTCAAGTAGCGAAGCGGATTCTCATCACAACGCATGAGTTTCCTGACGCTGATGGAATTGGCTCCGAAATTTCCTTATGCCTGGCCTTAAGAAAATACGGTAAAGAATGCCACTGCGTTAACGAGGAACCTCTCCTTGAACGTTATCAGTACCTTGACTCTCAAAAGGTGGTTCATGGATTTGAGGAGTTTCAAAAATCACATTCAGATTATCATTCGGATTTAATCATAGTTGTCGATACCAATACAAAACAGCGAGTAGGACAACAATTAGGTCAATTTATAGGTGACACTCAGAATCTTTTATACATAGATCATCACCCTTGTCGAGGTCGGGATTTAAGTCAGCACTGTATCGACATCAACGCTGCAGCCACTGGACAAATCGTGGGTGAAATTATTGAACACCTAGGAATTAAATTTGACAAAAATATGGCGCTTCCAATTTATACCGCCATCATAATTGACACAAGTTCATTTCGTTACCCCACAGTCTCTTCATCGACTCATAAGTTAGTTTCAAAACTCATGGATACAGGAATCAGTCCACCAGAAGCTTATAATGGGATTTACGGAACTAAGCGTGTTCATCATATGCATATGCTCGCAACAATTCTGAATACTGCCTCAACGAATAAAGATGAGACAATTGCTTGGATTGTTCTAAAAAAAGAAGATATCGATCGCTTTGCTGGAGATGTAGAAGATACTCATGCCTTCATCAACAATTTACTCATTCTCAATAATATTAAAGTTGCCTGCATGTTTAGAGATGACGGAGATGTCGTAAAAATGAGTCTGCGCTCTTCAGGTGAGTATGATGTTGGAACCATTGCCGTAGCCTTGGGTGGAGGCGGTCACTCTCATTCTGCTGCAACGATCATTAACCGCGAAAAAAATGAGTCTATAGACCAAGTCATTTTGAAAACGATCTCACGACTTGAAGAGGCGCTTAGAAATCTTGAAAATGACTAATGTCATTTATTTAGAAATTTCGCCATTTTTGATTTAAATAAACGCTCATTCCACTTAAGACCTAATCGTCTTAGCTTTTTCCTATCAAAATTGAGATAATTTTCCTCCACATCCTGATAGACCTTTTGAATAAATTCTTGATGGAAATTCGCTAAAAAATACGCTCCATCAGTTAGAAACTCCCTGCGATTTGCTTCATCTCTTACGACCACGGGTCTACCCGTAGCGAGGGCCCCAAAAGATTTAGAAGGAAACAGAGATCGACTAAAATCCCAAACAACTTTCGCCTGATGAGAGTAAAGTGCATTTGTAGCCTCACAATGATCCCCACCGAACTCGACTTTAGGAAACTCTTTTTTGATCGATTCAAGATGAGAATCAGGTCCTAAAACTCTGACAGTCTCCCCCTTGGAATCGAGATAATAAATTATTTTTCGAAACTCTTCCACACTTAAATCATGGGTGTAAACGAGTTGATGAGTAAAGATAAAATGATGATCCTCATCACGAACGAAAGGATATTCCTCTGTCTTGTAAGTGGGATGGATCACATCTGTATTAGGTAACTCTAATTTCAATTTTAGAGACTCCGAACTAACAGCAATTTTAAGATATTTCGTTAAAGCCTTCTCTCTCCATTCATTTACATAGGGAGTAAACATTTTTTGCCACCCTAAAGACTCTTGATCAACAAGATCCCAATCGAGAATATATAAATACTTTTCTACGTTTGTGGGCAGGTTTAAACCATGAATAAATCCTCGAGAAATAATAATCACTTTCTCGATCGATTTATGAATTGGAATTCCCTTTACGGCAGATGGCATAATCCAAAAATTCTTTTTAAATACGGTGACATCTTTTGCTCTATGGGTAAGAAAAGAGGACACAATGGGTCTTGTTTCAATGGGACCCAAGATTGATCCCCTCTTATGGACAATTGTATAAATTTCAGAATTAGGAAAAAGATTTAAAATCATTTCTAAAAGAAAAACACTGTCATCTCTCAAGAGGAGAGAGTCAATAGCAATGGCCGTATTCATTTTAATACTTCTTTATCTGAATAATTAATGAACCAAAAATGAGTATTGCTCCGCCAATTAATTGAAGTTCACTCAACTGTTTCCCAAGGAAAATCCAATTAACAATGATCGCAAAAAATGGAAAAAACATTTCAGCAATCGCTGTGGTCTTAGCGGAAAGTTTTTTTAAACCTTGGTAATAAAACCACATGGCAAGTGCACCGGAAATCATCACCATGATTAAGATTCGTAGGTAATCCTCTCCATGAGGTAGGATGAGACTCCTGTTCCACTGAACAAAAGGGACAAGAACTATTAAACCAGTAAAAAATCGACCGGCCATAATGGATTTTGTTTCAAATCCAACGATACTAAGTCTTTTCCCAAAGACTGTAGCCGCTCCCCAACCCAAGATAGAAATCCCAACAAGACCATATCCTTTGATTGCGACATCAGAAGTGACGGCACCAAAATTAGTAACCATAAGAGTATAAAATCTCTCAATATCGGGAGAACTAACGAGGAGTCCTCCAATAAGGCAAACTCCCGCCCAGGCCACAAATTGCTTCTGAATATCTTCTTTTAAGACGATGCTCGCCAAAATGATGGCCACGATTGGTTGGAGTTTTTGAAGTAGAATAACTAAAGAAGGATTTAAATACTGAAAAGACTCTGTAAATGCAACGGTCGCAATCGCAGATCCAAGGCCTCCAACAACTAAGAAGCTAAAAACATCGGCAATTTTTAATTCACCTATTCTTTTTAGATTAGGAACCAGACTAAATGAAAAAATAAGAGTTAAAATACAATGCTCAAGAAAGACAATTGTAATGGGATTTATTCCACGCTCCACTAGCGGGTACCTAATTAAGGTATCCATTCCCCAAAGTAGACAAGCAAGTATAACTAAAAAGGTTCCTAACATGACCTTATCTTAACGAAGATTGAAAGCTTTGAAAAACTTCTTGTGCTCTTCTGGCCACAAGTTCCTTTTTAAGCTTCTTTCCCCCAGCCTTTTTTTGCTCACGGGTAAATTCGATAGAAGGCAAGAGTCCAAAATTGATATTTGATGGACAAGGTTTTTCAATAGTCATGATGTAATTAACTAATGCCCCCATCGCTGTCTCAACCGGGAACTTAAAAGGTGCTTCACCCCTTATTCTTCTCAAGAGTTGAATCGCAACATAGAGCCCCATTGAGGCAGATTCTGTGTAGCCCTCAACCCCAGTGATTTGCCCAGCAAAATAGAATTCAGGATACTTTTTTGACTTAAGATCAAAATCCAGGAGCTTTCTGGCATTAAGAAAAGAATTTCTGTGACACGACCCCAAGTGGATAAAACTCGCTTCTTCAAAACCAGGGATCATTCGGAATACACGAACTTGCTCTTTGTAAGTAAGTCTCGTTTGAAAACCGACAAGATTGTAAGCAGAGCCTAGGAGATTTTCTTTTCTGAGCTGAACCACAGCAAAAGGCCATTTCCCATTGATATCTGGCTCAAGCCCCACAGGTTTCATGCAAGAAAATCGCGCTGTGTCTGGTCCACGCTCGGCCATGAGATCAATCGGTAAACAAGATTCAAAAAACTTCCAATCCTCAAAATCTTTAGGTTTAACTTTCTCAGCGTTTTTTAATTCTTCAACAAATGCGTAGTACTGCTCTTTAGTCATGGCCGAATTAAGATAATCCCCGCCTTCTTCTATGTCTTTATGACGATCTTTGAAATACATCTTGGATAAATCCAAAGTATCAGCGTCTACAACGGGAGCAATTGCATCGTAAAAATAAAAATCATCTGATGAGATTTCTTTTAGAATCCAATTCTCAAGATTTTTTGAAGTCAGAGGTCCAGTAGCAATAACTACGTAATCACAATGAAATTGTTTTTTTAATTCAAAAGGATCTGTCGCCTCTAAATCAACAACCTGGATGTGAGGATGATTTTTTAACTGATCAGTGACATCTAATGAAAAAAGGTCTCTATCAACTGCGAGCGCATCACCGGCCGGAACAGCATTTTTCTCAGCAGTTTCTATAATAAAGGAACCAAAAGACTTCATTTCAGTCTTTAGGAGCCCATGCGCAGAATGAGGATCAAGAGATTTAAGAGAATTAGTACATACGAGTTCTGCAAAATTAGGATTTTTTTGAGCGGGATTGAGTTTAAGTTTTTTTGATTCAACTAAAACGACCTCAACATGATTTTTTGCCAAATACATGGCAGCTTCGGAGCCCGCTAGACCCGCCCCAATGATCAATACTCGAGATTTCACCAAATTCTGCATGAGCACTCTCTTTTTAGTCTCTTTTTCTGTATAATCGATAGGACATCAATTACCCCTAATTAAGGCAACGTGTCAAGTAAAGACGAGTACTTATGAAAACCAATTTAATTCTCCATCAAACTCACCACACTCTTGCAGACTTTGATGCCATTTTCCAAACATTGGTGAACGTTCTAAAGGGAGATGGTCTTCATCTTTTCCCAGAACTCTATCTCACTGGCTATCCGTTACAGGACCTCGTTCTCCAAAGACCTTTTATTGATAGTTATGAGTCGCATTTGAAGGATTTGGATCAATGGGCAAAAGGGCAAATAGGAAAATGGAAGGCGCTGGTGGGCGGACTTCATTATGAATACGAAAAAGATGGAATTCCCAAAAAAATACAAAATGTGATCTTTGAAATTAACCCAGGAACAGGACTTAAGATTCTTTATTCCAAAAGACTTCTTCCCAATTATGATATTTTTGATGAACAAAAATATTTCAGTCCCGGGAAAGAAAATTGCTTCTACGAGTTTAATGATAAAACATTCGCCCTTCACATCTGTGAGGACATGTGGGCCTCTAGTTTTCATAGCTTAGACCCATGCGAATTAATGTTTCTTGAAGCAAAAGAAAAGAGTATTAAAGTCGATGCTCTGATTAACCTTTCGGCTTCCCCTTTTGAGGCGGCTAAAAAAGCAAAGAGATTTAATAGGGCCCAAACGATTTCACTTCAATTCAAGTGCCCATTCTTTTACATCAATAGAGTTGGGGGAGAGGATGAAATTCTATTTGACGGTGGTAGTTTTGTGGCATCTGGAGACACTATCTTTACCGAGTTGAAATCTTTTGAAGCTGATTCAAAGAGCATAAAACTTGAAGAAATTTCAGGAAACTACCAAAAAGATCCTGTTAAGAACCAGGAAAATACCTGGGAAGGGCTTTTTAATCCAAGAATTGATGACTCTAAATCACCTCCCATATTAAAGACCTGGACTAATGAGGAGTGCGCGGAAGTCCTCAAAGCACTGATTTTTGGGTTACAAGAATATGCTTCCAAAAATGGATTTAAAAAATTTCTGGTGGCACTCTCCGGTGGGATGGATTCGGCGCTCGTTCTAGCAATTGTTAAAATTGGACTTAAAGAAGGACAGTCCCTAGAGGCCATCTACATGCCTAGTATCTTTTCTTCATCAGTTTCCACAGAGTTATCTGAGGAGATATGTAAAAAATTAAAAATATCCCTATCGTATTTTCCAATTAAGTTCCTTCACTCGGCTGTGAAAAATGCTTTTACTCAAAATTTCTCTGAGCCTTTTCAAGGACTTACTGATGAAAATATCCAGAGTAGACTGAGAGGAACACTCCTTTACACGAGATCAAATCAAACCGGGGCCATGGTCATCAATACATCTAATAAATCTGAGCTTGCCGTCGGTTACTCGACTCAATATGGAGATTCTGTTGGAGCGATCTCTTTACTAGGAGATCTTTATAAAACAGAAGTTTATAGACTTTCAAAGTTTATAAACGAGCAGTACGGCAATCTTATCCCCGAAGGCATTATTAACCGAGGACCTTCAGCAGAGTTGCGAACGGATCAACTCGATCAAGACTCCCTTCCACCCTACGAGAGACTAGATCCCATTTTAGAGGGAATCTTAAGCTTCAGAATGGGACGTAAAGAATTGTTAAGATTAGGTTATAACGATGGAGAAGTTACAAAAGTACTTCATCTCTACTTGAAATCAGAGTATAAAAGAATTCAGTTTTGCCCTATCCTCAAGGTTAAGGCAAAAAGTTTTGGTTTTGGCTATCGAGTCCCGATAAGCAAAAGCTTAAATTATCAACTGCAATCTTGAATGGAGGGAATATGAGCGAAGAAACAAAAAACAAAGTTATGGGAAAAATTAACGAAATCAAATCCAACATTGAAACATTTATTTCTGATGTTAATGTTAGTGATATCAAGTCTAGCATTAATGTGATGGTGAAGGATGCTCAAAAGGATTTTAACAAACTCGTTGATAAAGATCTTGATAACGTGAAGAAAAAACTTCAAAAAGAAAAAGAAGATTTCGAAGCGAAAGCAAAAAAATTTCTAGAAGGTCAAAAGAAAGAGCTAGCAACTCTTCAAGCAAAATTTGATAAGCTCGTTAAAGCAACTGCTAAACTCAAAGCTGCGAAATCAAGTTCAACTGCAAAAAGTGCAGCAACGACAACGTCAAAAAAGAAAGTGATGAAAAAAGTTTCAAAGGCAACAGCAAAGCCTGGTTTCAAGGCAAAATCGACAAAGAAATTAGCGAGTAAGTAATTCAAAAAGCCCCGGATAACGGGGCTTTTTTATGCTACGACTTCCGTAACGTGAAAGACCTTGCCCCTACCACTTTTCTTAGACATATACATCATTTTATCAGCAAATTCGATTATTGATTTAGCGCTTGTGGCATCAGTTGGAAATTGTGCCACTCCAATTGAAAGTGAAAGTCGATATTTTTGATCTTGCCCGATACTAAATTCTTCCACTTTAACGGCATCCGAAATTCTCAAAGCGATTTTTTTAGTCTCATCCACATTTGTTCGAGGAAGTAGTACAATAAATTCATCTCCCCCGTAACGATAGATCAGATCAGTGGAACGTAATTGATTTCTTAAGATTCTCGCCATATCAATCAACAACTGACTTCCTACGACGTGACCAAATTGATCATTCACATTTTTAAAATAATCTATATCAATAAAGAGTAATGAGAAACCAACTTGCTCATGTTGATACCTTCCTACATGATACTCCAAATCCTCTACGAGTTTCCTTTGATTAAAAGCCCCAGTAACCTCATCCGTAAGAGAGAGCATTCTTATGTACTCTCTTTTTTTCGATTCAGTTAGGATTGTAAGTGTCGTCTTCAAAATATTTGCAAGATAGTTACTTAGTATGTCTTTAACTGAATAGTCTGAAATATTTTTTGCGACTAAATAAACGAATGTACCATCTCCTCTTTTGACTAAGAAATAACATCTTTCATTGATAAATCTTAACCCAAAGATTAAACCAGTATCATCAGAAAGGAAGCGTTTAATCCTCTTGAGTTGCCTTTCAGAGAAATTAAGTTTTTCCTTTAAAGAATTAAGTTTCTTCGGATGTGATGAAAATTGAATCTCTTTTTCGACCTGAAAAAAAAGTGAAAGGTACTGGTTAAGAGCAGCTGCAACATCTCCCACCTTAATGAAACTTTCAGGTCTAGAAAAGATATGCAAAACAGCTCGCTCAGGATTCCACTGCTTGCCCTGGACAGCGCCATGAATTTTTAATCGATAGATCACCGTTCTCAATTCATTTTGATCAATCGGAAGTGTTAAAAAATCAAACAGACCTGCTCTAAATGCTCCAATTATTCCTGTATGCTCTGCCCTAGGAGATAAAAGCGTCACACCTGCTCCAGGCATGAGGAGATGAATTTTCCTGATATCATCAACTGTTTTCTGGCTCTGCCTATTAGAATAAAAGAAAACAGCATGGGTATCTTTTTTCTTAAAAGTCGCGAGTTCATCGATCGTTTGAATAAAACTAATTCTATTTTTGACTTTATTGTCTCGCAAAGATGCCTTGATGGCCTCAATTGCAACTGAATCAAGCCCAATGGCAACAATATCTAAAACATCCGTTAGTTTTTTCATTACATATCTATATTTTTCTTAAGTGCATTTAAAGCATTTGTTCTATCTGTTTCATCCTCAAGAACAGTAATCGCAGACCTTAATGTTTTAATGGCTTTTTCTAATTTATCCTCAAGCTCAAACCTAGACTCAACAGAACGTTTTTCTTGTTGAGAGATTGACTCCATATCGAACTCCATCCCATCAATTTTTCTTTTGAGTTCAAGTATCTTTAAATCTCTATGTCTAATCTGTGTTTCAGCATCAGATTTAAGCAATTCTAACTTTTGCTCTAACTCCCTTTCTCTCATTTGAACTTTTTTAACATCTATTTTGTTTTTTTGAGCTGATTTATCTAGCTCTTGCAATAATATTTTATTTTTCTCCTCAATAATGAGTCTCTTCTCTTCAAATAATTTTAATCTATCTTTTAACTCATTAATCTCTTCATTTAATTTTTTCCGAATGATGGTAAGCTCTATCTTTCTTTCATCTAGTTCTGCTCTAAGTGAAAGACTATTCCTTGATTGAATTAATTTTTCATCTTCCAGTTTTTGAATTTTTGCCAATAACTCTTCTCTGTCACCTCTTAGGTTTGAGATCGTGGCCTGCATCCGCTCCATTTCGATAGAGTAAGCGCCCGAAATCTCCCTAAGGTCTTGTCCAAGTTGTCTCTCTTCCTTAGGCTCTTTTGGCTCAACCGTTTCTTTTTTCTTTTTCTTTGGTTTCTCTTCTTTGACCTCAGGTATGATTTCAGCAGCATGATGTTTTTCTGGTTCTTCATCTGAACCAAAATTTATGCCTTCAAGGTTTATATCTTCTGAGACAAGTGACTCGTTTAGATCCTCATCATTATTAACCTTAATTTCTTTCTTTATATCGACTCTTGAAGCATCAATGACAAGAATTTCATCAATTTCCTGCAGCTTTTTCATAGCATCTTCTGAGAAATCGGCCCCCTCAGCATGATCTCCAAAAAGCAACTCACCATCATCAATCGCATCTAAATCCATGCCAATCTCAGGTGGTGAATCAATTGAGGCTTCTTTTTCTTGAGGCTGAGATTGTTTTAGGTTCAATTCATTGATGTCTTTAATTTTAGAATCTTCCAAACTAATAAGGTCAAAGCTATCTTCTTCTGATAAATTTAAACCACTCAAGTCATCTTCACTTACAGACTCATCAACTTCATCGAAGTCTAGACTAGCGTCATTAAATTCACTTGAAGACTCTAAAGAATCTGCAGAACTTAGTTCGTCAAATGAAAGTTCACCTAAGTTTTCAATCACCTCATCTTCAGAATCAAGAGAGTCTCGATCACCAACAGTCACCTCCTCATCCTCAACTTCTTCAGTTGAATCGAGTGAGAGTTCACCGTACTGGGAATTCTCTGCTGCTTCATTGTTGGATTCATTATCAACTTCAGACAATTGTAATTCTGCTCCCTCATCAAGTGAGAGTTCAAGACCACTTTCTAGAGGTGTTTCAGCTGGTGGAACATCATCATCAGGCTCTGAACCAAAATTTAAATCAAGCTCTTCAATCTCTCCTAAAGATAATTCACCATGGCCTGGAACAGCAGGGGGTGGAGAATGCGTTGCAGATGCCACTTCAGGCTTTGAAGGAGTTTTGATACCACTCTTGAATGCTTCATCAATCTGAGAATTCACAGGATTGGAAGACATGGACTTTAGTTTATTTAACTCAGTTGCATCGTCATCATTCATATTGAAGTCCTATTGAATAAAGTTGTATCTATCTATCTCTTCGTTAAATTGTCGAAATGAATGAGAAAAAAAATAAAGCTTTTTAAATACCTTGAGGGTGTAGTCAGGTATAAAGAGAAAATTTCTGTCATATTTAATAAAAAAGAGTGAATTCTCTGGGGGAATAATCCCTTACAACAGTATTGCTTCCCTCTCTAGGTCATAATACAATCAGAAAGTACGACTTGGAGGATTTTTGAAAACGTTAAAACTTATTACTTGGGTTTTCCTGATTATTTCCGTCAGCTTTGTTTCTGCGGAAGAAAATTTCTATCCGTCTAATATCTTAATGATGGATCAAAAATTCTCACATCACGTCATCTTAGTTGAGAAGGCCACACACAAGCTGCATCTTTACGAAAATAGAGGCTCCACTCCTAAGTTTGTAAAAACTTTTAGTACTGCGACTGGAAAATTTAAGGGTGATAAAACAGTCAATGGTGATCATAAAACTCCTGAAGGAATCTACACCATTTATGATTTTTTATCCAAAGAAGAACTCTTTAAAAGACATGGTAAGTACGCAGAGATTTATGGTTCTGGCGCCTTTCCTATGGATTACCCAAACTTCATTGACGTTCAGGAGGGTAAGAGTGGGGGCGGAATTTGGTTACACTCAACGGATGATGATAACAGAATTTCTAAGGGACTTGACTCTAGAGGCTGTGTCGTTGTGCAAAATCAAGACCTAAAAGATATTTCTCAGTATATCGAATTGAACCACACTCCAATTATTGTCGTTCAGGATGTTTTTTATTTATCAAAGACGACTTGGGAAAGGAACAGAAAGGATCTAAGTGAAGCTGTTCAAAAATGGGCAACCGCTTGGCAAAATAAAGATTTTAATAAATACATCTCGGCCTATGACTCATCTCGGTTTTATGATCGAAAGCATGGTAACTATGAAAACTATAAATCTTACAAGAAAGCAGTTTTCTCAAGACCTGACGAACCTCAAATTAAACTAGACTTTATTTCAATATTTTCAAATGAAGAGTATGCCGTCGTTCATCTTCAGCAAGACTATCGATCAGTTGTAATAAATGATATTGGTAAGAAAACACTCTATTTGAAAAAAGACAAAAATTACGACTGGAAGATTGTTGGTGAAGTTTGGTCGAGAGTCGATGGAAGTGCTGTAGCTTTTTCTCCTTCTAAAAAATTCTTTAAAGAATAGTGATGAAAGAGTTTATACAAAAAAATGGGGACGAGGTTGCAGTCGTTATTTATGACGCTCCCTTGCCTCCAAAGTATTTCAGGTTAACAAAAAGCTTTATTCGAACCATATTTGTTGTCGTACCAGTCATCTTTGTTTCAATCCTGGTAGTCTTTTTTTCATGGGGACTAGGGACAAGAATTAAAGAAGCACCTACTCCTACCTTACCAAGCTTGGGCCCAGTTTCTGATGGCCGTATCAATGGACTCGAATCAGAAATAAAATCTCTTAAGGATTCTAACAAAGCTTTAAGTGATAAACTTGCCCAGGCACCATCAGCGAGTGTCGTCGATGACCCTCACCTCATGAACATTATTAAGCCTTATGGGATGCAAAATCTTGTTGAAGAAAATAAGGTAACTCTCGATCAGTTTGAATTGATTCAAGAGCCAACTAAGACTAGCCTAAAATTTCAAATCATCAGCTCAACTCCTGAAAACAAAGTCATGGGTCACGTCATTGTTTTTATGATTTCTGAGTCTGGAGTTGTGGCCTACCCAAAAGATTCTAATCAAGCAATAGCTCTTGGAATGAAGTACTCTTCAGGAGAACCATTTTCCGTCTCTAGACTAAGACCTACAAATGCTGAATTCTTGACGCGTCCTCAGGGAAGTGAAGTCAAGTTTGTCGTCTATATTTTTAGTCGCGAAGGAGATCTTCTTCTAATAAAAGAAACTGAAGCATTTAAAGTGGGAACAAAATAATGATAGACGATAAAGACTTTAAAGATTTTCATTATAATGTCTTAGGCTCAAATTCAATGATTGTTGGTGACTTAACCCTGTCAGGTGACTCGATCGTTAACTCGCATGTTCATGGCAGTATTGAAGTCAAAGAACATGGAAAGTTAATCTTAGAGAGAGGAAGCTTCGTTAAAGGTAAAATTAAGGCCATTGATCTTGAGATTTTTGGCATAGTAGAAGGTGAAATCGATTGCTTGGGCCTCGTGTCCATTAGATCGAGTGCACAGGTCTTTGGGAAAATAAAATCAGGAAGGCTTGTCATTTATCCAGGTGCCATGGTTGAAATGCAGGCCGTTTCACAAGAAACGACCTAGATAACATTATAAATAATCCTCATATTTAACAAGTCGTACAGGTCTAATTCTTGAAAGAGATTTTACAAGACTTTTATCTCCAACGACAACAATGGACAACTTCTCCCAAGGGAAAGCCTCCATATCGACTCGACCTAATTCAGACATGGTCATGTTACTAATCACTTGAGGAAAATTAACTAACTGACTCAAATCTCTTTTTTGATGATCATAAAGCATAATCTGACCTAGGAAGGCACTTGTTTCCTCAAAACCGAAAGCAAATCCACCTACGACGTGATTTTTCTGATGAATAAACTCTTTTTCTTCAAATTTACCTGAAGCAACGTCTGATAATACGTCCCTTATTAAAGAGATCGTTTCAGCAGCAGTTTCATTCTTAGAGAACGTCACAATTCCTACTCTCCCGTAATCTCTTTGCATTGAAACGTAAGCACCTGCAGAATAAGTTAAACCTCGCTTAACCCTTAGCTCCTGAACTAATTTTGAAGTAAAGCCTCCACCGAGGAAACTAGACATAAATGAAAAATGATCAAATTTCCCAACGAACTCATTTGAAGTAAGGTATCTACCCACTCTTATTTGTGCCTGATTCGCAGATGGCACTTCGACAAGATAAATTGCGGACTCAGGAAGAGGTTTTTTGATTTCATATCTCTCGGCCTTGTTGGCATTAGACCAAGAACAATTTTTTGAAAGCACATCTTCAATCTCATAAATATCTGATGGCCCCGCCAGGTAAAGCACTTTTTTAGTCTTATTTAAATATTCAAGTCTCGTTTTTAATTTTATTTGGGTGATTTGATTAAGACCCTCAAGAGTGCCCTCTACAGGAGAAGCATAGGGAGTATCTTTGAATGTGATCCTTCTAAACACTCTATCCGCAAGTGATGAGTGTGAAGTCACTAAATTCTTTAATTGGCTTTTTGATCTACTTATATGGGAGTTTAATTCATTTTGTGGGAACTGAGCGTCTTTGAATAGTTCACAAACCTTTCCCATAACAGGCTTAATATCTTTCGTAAGTGCCTGAACAGTAAATATTGAATATTCATGAGTAACAGAGTGACGGAGATTGGCCCCGTAGAAATCAAAAAACTCTGAAATTTCTCTCTGGTTTTCTCTTGAGGTACCAGCAGAAAGTTGATCAAAGACTGTTTGTGTGATTCCTGAAATGGGATCACTGATAGCACCGTCTTGGAAGAATATTGATGCTGTAAATTTGGGGAATTTATTATCCTCAATCCACACAACTTCAAGCTCTTCTTTTCCAATGTTCCAATTCATCCTTTTCACGGACGATAAAAAACCATCCTTAGCGTAGGCAGATGTCATCACTAATAAACAAATCCATAAATATTTCATTTTAAATCTCACTTGTGTTTATCCCATACAGAAACAAAAACTCCATTCTTGGAAAATGTTTCATGACATAATTCTTTCACATCACTTACTTTAACTTTTTCGTACATGAGGAGCTCCTGTTTGTAGAATCTCCAATCCCCATAAAGCCATTGTCTATCCCCAATAAATTGCGCCAATCCTGCATTCGTATCTAATCCTGAATATAGGTCAACGAGATAATTATTTTTTATCTTTTGGATATTCCTCTCAGTGATTTCTGTTTCACAATAGCTCTTTAATTTTTTTTGAAGATCTAGCCTGAAGTCATCCAACTTTATTCCCCTGACGAGTTCTCCCCCAATAAAAAAGAAACCATTCTTTTCTAGCTGTTGGTGAGCGGCATACATAGAAGTTGCGACAGGCCGTGAAACTAATATGTATTCATTGATAAGTGTTGAACTTTTTCCAGAGCCTAGTATGGACGAAAGCACATCGAGTGCAAAACCTTTTTGGTGACCAGCTTTATAAGTTGGATAAGCGAGCATAAAGATAGGGCTAGGAGATTCACCTTTTCGCTTAATCACTTTTTGTTCTTTTAAAGAAACCTGAAATGCTTCTTCTTTTAATTCAGCATGAGCTTCGATAACAGAGGGAGATGATTTTATTTTCCCAAACTTTTCACGAATAATGTCTTTTGCTTTTTTTGTATTTATATCACCCACAATAACAAGAACCACATTGTTTGGAGCATAGAATCGCTTAAAGTAAGCATGGATTTGCTCTCTCGTTACTGACTTTAGATCTGGAATGTCTCCAATAACAGATCTTCCATATGGTGTTCCCGTAAAAAGATTTTCCATTAAAAGTTGATAGAGTTGACCCTTAGGTGAATTTTCATAACGCATTTTTCTTTCTTCAAGAACAACCGCTCTCTCCTTATTAAAGTCCTCCGGATCAAGAGCAAGATTTTCCATTCGATCAGCTTCAATGTCTAGAATTTGCACAAGCTCTGAAGAAGGCAAGTTTTCATAATAAACAGTAGAGTCATTTGTCGTATAGGCATTTGTAGATCCCCCACTACCTTCGATAATAAAATCGATGGTATTCTTTCCATACTTTTTTGCCCCTTTAAACATCATGTGCTCTAAAAAATGTGATGCTCCAGTAATCCCTGGAACTTCATTTTTTCCACCTACTTTATAAAAGAAATAAAGTGAAAAAATAGGCAACTTTGAATTATTAACGAGGAGGGCGGTCATTCCGTTATCGAGTTTTAATTCCTCAACATCAAGCTGAATACTCTCAGCTAAATTTTTATTCTTCTTTGTTGTAGAGCATCCATTAATGAAAACGAAGAGGACAAGTAGCGAAAACAAAAACTTCATAGTAGCATCCTTCAAATGAACAAAATCACAATTTTGGGTTCTGGAACTAGCACGGGAGTACCTATTTTAGGTTGTAAGTGCCAGGTTTGCCAGTCAAACGACGTAAGAAATAAAAGGTTCCGCACTTCTGCTGTGTTAGAACTTCCAAATGATAAAAAAATTCTTATTGATGCCTCACCTGATCTGCGCACTCAGTTACTGCTTAATAAAATAGATCGGCTAGATGCAGTCATCATTACCCACGATCATGCAGATCACACGCATGGAATGGATGATCTTAGACCTTTTGGCCTTAAATCAAAAAAAGCTCTCCCGGTCTATTCGACTCATCAAGCGGCCCATGATCTAAAAAGAAAATTTCCATATATCTTTGATCGTCAGCAGTATTTTTCAAATAAAGTGATTCTTGGTGGAGGAATTCCACTTCTTGATCAATTTCCAATTGAAGAAGGAATGACAAAAATTCTAGACCATGAATTTGAATTTTTCTTCATGCCCCACGGCCATGAAGAAACACTTGGTATCAGGCATGGTAAATTGGCCTACATTGTAGATTGTCGAGAGATCCCTAAAAATATTACAGACAGGCTTTCTAACGCTGAGCTTGAAATCATGGTAATCGACTGTTTACGCCCTACTCCTCATCAAACTCACCTTCATTTGGAGCTAGCACTCGATTATATCCAAAAAATTCGTCCTAAAATGGCGCTTCTAACCCACATGGGACATGAGTGGGACTACCTTGAGCTTACTAATGAACTCAGGAGGCGCGGTGTAAAAAATACATTCCCGGCCACAGATGGGGCCTCCTTCCTCTATTCTTGAAACTAAAAACCGTGTATATTGGGTGAAATTTTTTACTGAATTTATAGTCAATTATAAAGGGAGTCCCGATGAAAATTGCAGTTCCTAAGGAAATTAAAAACAACGAAAACCGTGTTGGTCTAACTCCAAGTGGTGCTCGTCAACTAGTTCAAGACGGTCACGAAGTTTACGTTCAACACAATGCTGGAATGGGCATTGGTATTTCTGATGAAGAGTATATTAAAGCTGGAGCGAAAATTGTTCCTTCACTTGAAGATGCCTACAATACAGGTGAAATGATCATAAAAGTTAAAGAGCCACAACCAAATGAGATCGCTCTTCTTAAACCTCACCACATTCTTTATACATATCTCCATCTTGCTGCTGACAAACCTCAGACTGAAGGTCTGATGAAATCTGGTGCAACTTGTATTGCCTATGAAACAATTCAACTTGATGACGGTTCACTTCCACTCTTAGTTCCAATGTCGGAAGTCGCTGGAAGAATGTCTGTTCAGGTGGGAGCGACTTACCTTCAACTGGACAAAGGCGGAAAAGGAATTCTTCTTGGTGGAGTTCCAGGAGTTCGTCGTGCGAAAGTCACAATCATTGGTTGTGGTATTGCTGGAACAAACGCTGCTCAAATGGCCGTTGGAATGGGAGCCGATGTCACTCTCATAGACCTATCAACGAAGCGCCTAGCAGAGCTTGATCAACTTTTTGAAAATAAAGTACACACTATTTTCTCTAATTCACACAATATTGAAGAAACAGTTCTTCAGTCTGACCTTGTGATCGGTGCTGTCTTAGTTCCGGGTGCCAAAGCGCCGAAACTCGTTACCCGTGACATGATTTCTAAAATGCAAAAAGGTTCTGTTGTGGTTGATATCGCTGTTGACCAAGGTGGTTGTATTGAAACTTGTAAGCCAACAACTCACGAGAATCCGACATTCGTTGTTGATGGTGTTGTTCATTACTGTGTGGCCAATATGCCAGGGGCAGTTGCTAGAACTTCAACCTTCGCACTTACAAATGTAACTTTAAAATACGCCCGTATGCTTGCCCGCGATGGTGTGGATAGAGCCATTATGAAAGATAAACCACTTCGCTTGGGTGTAAATATCTACAAGGGTAAACTCGTTTACGAGCAAGTGGCACGAGATTTAGATCTTCCATTTACTCCGCTACAACTAGATAAATATCTTTAATCAGGAATGGGGGCCCTTGTGGCCCCCTTCTTTTGTGTTATCATTAATTCATGCTTCAAAAGATCCTTATCCTTACTAATCTCGTTGTTGTCTTAGCAGGTGCAGGCCTCGTTTATTATTCTCATAATATGATAAAACCCCCACCTATAGACCAAGCCGCTGAAGCTGAGGCACTGAAAACCAATGCAGTGGCCTCCACACAAATTCAACCACAGCCCATAAAAAAGTTTGTCGTAAATCTTTATTCAAAGAGTTCCCGACTCCGCTACTTAGATATTGAAATGAATGTTTTGACTTTCACTGAAGAACAGAAAGCTACCGTGAAGGCGAACGAGCACCTGTTTAAGGATACCTTGATTGAACTTGGCTCACACTTAAACCCTGAGGACCTTGAATCAGTGACAGGTAAAATGCTTTTGGAAAATAGAATCAAAAAACAGGTGAACTCCAAACTTGGAGATCCACCTGTGATTAAGCAAATTTATTTTTCTGGATTTATTGTTCAGTAAGAAATTACTGAATATTTTTTGGTTCTTCGTGATCTAAAGGGACTGCGTTTTTAGTTTCATCATTAAGAGTATCTAAGTATTTCTTAACTTCCTCTTTAGAAATTTTTCCTTCAGCAAGAAGGCGGTCACGAACTCTAACATCCATTAATTTTTCTTCAAGAGCTAATCTTAATTTCATAAGTCCTCACTTTAATTCGAGAAATCGTTGTACCACTGCACCTGAAGTTCGGCAAGGTTTAACGCAATAAGTTATTTATTGCCAATACTTTGGAGGCTTTTGGTCATCATCTTTAACAACGTAGAGATGCTTTTTCTTGGTTGAGCGCGGTTTCCAGGTCGCATTTAACGCCTTACTGATCAGTGGGTTATTTTGGAAATGAATGATCACAAAACTAATTCCCATTGCTAAAAGATGCGCCCAAGAAGCAGTAAATGAGGAGAAGATTGCGAGATAGGCCTCTATTGCGGCCAAGATCCAACAAAAAGTTTTAGCCTTCATTGGAAAAACCATCATGAACGCCATTGGCCTATCTGGAAACAATAAAGAATAAGCGATGAGAAGGGCAAAGTTTATACCAGAGAGTCCATGAATAGGAGTTAGATAGAATTGAGTTCCAAAGAAAAACAAAAGATTAACAACCGCGTAAATTATCCCTACTGCTACAACTGTCAAAAGAAGAAACCGGAGGTAAATTTTTTGTCCCCACTGACCCTCTAATTCTGAGCCAATAAACCATACAACGAGTCCATTAAATATAAAATTCATCAGCTGAACTTCTACAAATGGATAGGTGAACATTTGATAAATGTGCCCATGAAATAAACCATTTGCTGACAGACCAAGTAAACCAACAAGTGAGAAAGCACCGATCGCTTTCAAGATCGATACAACCAAAAAACAAATTCCTGCCGTTACTAAAATAATTTTATTAATTTTTGTTAGAGGTGGAGCATGAAACTGGGAATAAGACATTTTTTACTTCTCCTCAACAGGTTTTTGAGACAACTCAATTAAAACCCCGCCTGTTGACTTCGGATGGATAAAATTAACTAAACAACCACCTGCTCCTATTTTAGGGCCGGGATAGATAAATCGATAGCCTTTATCTGTTAACTCTTTTGTTTTTGAAACAACATTAGAGACCTTGAAACATAAGTGATGAATGCCTTCACCTTTAGACTCAATAAATTTAAAGATCGTGCTTTCCTCAGATGTTGGTTCAAGAAGTTCAATGTGGGCATTTTGATCAATACTAGCAAACGCAGTGAATACTTTTTGCTCCTTAACTTCCTCCACAAGTGGAGAAAACTTAAGTCCTAAGTCTTCATAAATCTTTTTTGAAGCTGGGATATTTTTAACGGCAATTGCAATGTGATCGAGAACGCAATCATCCAGTTCAGGTAAAGACATATCAAGACTCCTTAAGCCTTTATTATGCCCTGAAAAGCTTGAACTCTACAATCCTTAAAAATTGGGCGCAGGAACGGCATTGTTACATGCATTAGGATCATTAGGATCAAACGGGGCGATTGTATCTTGAAGTGGTGAAACACAAATGCCATTCTTGCAATCCCCAAACTGTTCAACGTTATAGCACTGCTGCCGACAGGTCGTGTTCCCTAACGAGTCTGTACCTGTCTTGATAACGAAGCATTTTACGATGGTTGTTTTCTGACACCACTCTTTAGCAATACAACTGTCTCCAATCGGTTTACTACAAAGAACTGCTGGTGCTAAAAGTGTATTGTGAGGGGCACATAATCCAGATGTTCGATTACAGCAAAGACTTGAGCATTCAAGATCAGTGGAACAAGTTTCACCGATGATTTTATTTCCCTGAGTGCTTGTAGAGTCCATACATTGAGAAACGAGTGTCTGATCCCAACACCTATTATTATAACAGCACTCCGAACTCGAGCAGCCAGTACTTGCCGTACAACTTTTAAAATTCGTATATAGGACTTCGTTCCCTGAATCTGTTTTATATTGTGTCGGTCTTACGAGTTGAAGTTTCACGTCTTTTGAAAGAGCAATGACAAATTCATTATTACTATCATCTTTCGCAACAATATCTATCGTCGCTGAAACATTACATGAACCCATATGCTCTAAATCATAGTTCTTACTCTGTGCCCGAGCGTTCGAACCATCCATCCATAATGTCTTCCCAGGAGCAGATAAATTTTGTTCAGTCCTTACTCCATCAACTTCATTCGATGCCAGGTGAGTGACATTAGTCACAAGATCTAATTTTGTTGCCAGAGGGAACATATAGGAATTGTAGTAGAGTCTATTCTGCTCTGGGTTTGTGGATGAATCGTCAGGAAGAGGATCAGAAGAGAAGTCCGTATAAGAAACCCAAGAATTTTCTTTAAAAAGTCTATTTTTGCCATCAATTTTGTCATACGGAAAAGCAAATTGCCAATTCGCTCGATTCACTAATCGGTAAGGGCCACGGTAATAGTAATAACTTCCCAAAATGGTTACAGGATCCCAAATCGTAGCAGGATTAAAAATAATAGAGACTGAGTTAGAGGAATTAAGCGGGAATGCAGCATCACTAAATTTAATCTGCCCAATAGTATTTGGGGCACTTGTGGGAATGCTGTCCGATAAAGGTTTGAGTAGCTTATCTGCCATACTATCTTGAAAATAATTTGATCCTGTGACACTTTTTATTTGAGGAAATGATGGCGCCAACGGAACCTTGATGCCACCTGAAACCTTCACTAAGCCCTGATCTAAAACTTTAGCGTAGGCGTAAAGACACTCTTCAGCGGTACCAGTTGTTTGAACCCCATCACAGGCCCCCACTCCTTCAAAAGTTGAGTCGTCTTCGATTCTTAAACCACGGCAATAAAGGCCAGTGTCTCTATTATCTTGAGTCGGTTCAACTCCACTTGCAAAAAATCCATTCGAATCGAGATCATATTCGTTGTAATCAAAAAGGTCATAAGGAAGACGAATATTTCTAAATGGTTCAGATCGAAGATCCATCACCAAAACACTGATAGGAGTCTGAGGGGTAATTCCAGGGGCCTGAGAAACGGTTGCAGGAATAGTGACCATTTCTCTATTCACTCCGAATTTAAAACGAACCTTCACATGCCTTGAGGAAAGTGAACCGATATTAATTCCGGCCAGGTATAATCGACCTGCAAAATTTTTAGGTATCGTTAATTTACGAACGTAACTCCCTCCTGCCGCTTGACCAGTACCAGTTGAATATGTGAGGTCAGTGGAAAGATTGGGCTCGATTAAGTGTCTTATTTCAACTTTGGGAGGTAGTGAAGTGCCAGTTCCAATTGTGGTGGTGGATTCCCCGCCAGCGCACTGAGAACCTGTTGGACAATTAACTCCGCCGCCGGCTTGAGAAGCATAATTTGATGTGGGGATATCAGAGGATAGACATCCGGAGATGATAAATATCATCACTAGTAGCTGACTTAGTATTTTCTTCCCTAATAAAAACTTATCCATGGTCTAAGACCTCGTAGGTTTTATCGGCTCCACTCATACAAATTCTTAAAATTATTATCAGGGAGAAAAAACTTCCTGGGAACAGAGACCGCTACAAGATAATCAATTCAGCAACTTAGCGCTGATTGCAACAAAGCCTGACTATTAAAATCGCCCACAATCGAAGGCGAGAGACCCTATTTAAATGTGTTGTTTAGAACAACGGCAAGCCTAAGACCCGCCTGAAAAATTCTTTGCTCAAGAACAGGCACAAATTTGTAACTATACTCATAGGCAAGCTTAGGCATTGATTCCGATGTGACTACAATATCACTTCGGCAATACTGCTTTATAGAAGCTGGTGTTTCAGAAGGAGTCACATCACTTGGATAAATTGATGCCCTTAGAATTTTTGATTCAAGTGCCCAGTCAATAACATCACCACTTTTCCAGGATTGAACCTCCTCAGAGGTTCTTCCTTGAGACACATAATGAGCGAGTTCAGTAAAACTAAGATTAGTGAACTCAATCATCCCCTCATCCCACAAAGCGTGAAGATTTGTTTCTCTCCTATGAAATTGAACTTTGCACTTATTGCCCCCCATATCTAAACCATTTCCAACATGAAGAGGCTGATGAAGATCCCCAATAAGATGAACAATAAATTTTAAAGCAAAAACTTTCTTATCATCAGCTGATTGAGCATCTTTTAAAACATTTATTTGTTCTTTAATTGCAGACAGAAGCTTTCCTGAAGAATTGGTTTCATCGTGTTGATGATCCTCATCTTTCCAATCAGTATAATGCCAATTGAAAGTATAGGAATAATTATCAGGATCCGATTTTATTTCATCTGACCAATTAGAAACTCTTGATAATGAGTTCCCCCCTAAAATTTTAAAAATTTTTGCAGCAACGAAAGGATCCAAAAATTTTTCGGCAACAGCACCCACGGCCCTATGTCCAGTCGGGCCCCAAGCATGAACTTGAGATGTAAATAGGATCAAAAGGAAAATAAAATTTTTCATTACTCGATCTCCTCAAAAGTGCCGCGCTGTTTATTTTTTCTAAAATTTGGAACTGTAAAAAGTTTTCCGTGAAAGGTTACATAATAACCAGGAGACAAGATCCTCGCCGCAAAGATTGCTTCAATCACATTTTGAGCAGCATCTGAGTCATCAAAACCGAGTGGTTTCATGGCCCCAGTGAAAACGACCGGCACTGAGATCGTTGAGTAGTGATCGTGACAATATTTACTACTTAAGTCCATTGTATCTGTGCCGTGAAGGATAATGATAGGTTTTTTAACCTGCTCATAATGTTTAATTGAATTCAGAATAAACTCACGATCAAGATCGTCCATGTACAGAGAATCTTTCGACATGATTTGCTTCACCGAAATGTCAGTGTACGGAAGACGCAATTTTTGAAGGATCTTATTTTTTACTATCGTATCTCGATTTTGAAGGGATCCCTCAAATTCGTCATAAATTTTTTCAATGGTTCCTCCAGTTGCTAAAATCTGGAGAGACAAAACTTCGTTAGACATAATATTCTTTCAACCCTTGACGTTTATCACTTAGTGCCCATCTTTTTATGGATATTTACGCTAAATGACAAGACGACATTATGACACCAGCTTTGGAGGACTTATGAGTAACCGTAAAGGTTCGATTTCAGTAAAAACCAATGATATTTTTCCTATTATTAAAAAATGGCTTTACTCGGAGCATGATATTTTTATCCGAGAGCTGGTTTCCAATGCCTCTGATGCCATCACAAAAAGGCAAACAATTGCTCGATCCCAAGGACATGAAACACCTGAAGGTAAGGTTAAAATAGAAGTCAACAAGGCTGAACGAACCATCACGATCGAGGACAATGGTATTGGATTAACAGAATCTGAGGTTGAAAAATACATTGCCCAGCTCGCCTTTTCAGGAGCGGAGGAATTTGTTCAAAAGATGAAGGACATGGGGAACAACAACTCCAAAGATGAAATCATTGGGAAGTTCGGTCTAGGTTTTTATTCAGCATTTATGGTCGCAGAAAAAGTTGAAGTCGACTCTTTGTCGATGACACCAGGATCGACTCCAACAAAGTGGACCTGCATGGGGGACACTGATTACACTTTCTCAGATTCGGCCAGGACTGAAATCGGAACAAAAATCACTCTCTTCATTTCAGGCGACGGAGAAGAATTTTTAGATAAGTGGAAATTCCAGGAAACACTTACTCATTATTGCGACTTCATGCCGTATCAAATCACGCTGAAAGACGTGAATGATAAAGAAGGTAAAGAAGAAACGATCAATGACACTCAACCACTTTGGAGAAAGGACCCGACATCGCTTAACGATGAGGATTATAAATCTTTCTATAAAAAAATGTTTCCGATGGAATCTGAGCCATTATTTTGGCTACACTTAAATGTTGATCACCCTTTTACTCTTCAAGGAATTTTATTTTTTCCCAAACTTAATCCTAATAAGCCGATCCAAGAGAACGGGATAAAACTTTATTCAAAACAAGTATTTGTTTCAGACAATGTAAAAAACGTTGTTCCAGATTTCTTGGGACTTCTTAAGGGGGCGATCGATTCAACTGATATTCCTCTTAACGTATCTCGCTCTGCCCTTCAAGGGGATCCGAATGTAAAAAAAATCTCAAACTATATTATTAAAAAGGTTTCTGAGTCATTGAAAAAGCTTTTTAACAATGAGCGAGAACGCTATGAGAAGGTTTGGGAGGACATCGGTCTTTTTGTTAAATATGGATGCATGCAGGACGAGAAATTCGATGAAGTCATGAGAAAGTTTGTTCTCTTTAAGAACAGTGAATCAAAACTTGTAACCCTAGAAGACTATCAAGCTTCGATTCCAGAGATCTATAAGGATAAATTAAAAGATAGCTATATTTACTTTGAAAAGAATTTAAGTGATGAATCCTTAAGAAAGCAGCTCCTAGCAGAGCACGTTCAAGTTCTAGAAACAGATCAGTATATTGATCCTCATTTTACGCAACATTGTGAATACAAAAAGCTTGGGGACACGACATGTAAATTCAGTGCGATTGATTCAATCATCGAAACCATTCTAGAAAGCAGCGAAACAACTCCTGATGACATCAAAATTAAAGATTTTTTCAAGCACGTCCTCATAGGTGACAATAAGGAGCTCGAAACGAAGCTTGATGTCGAAGTAAAGGGTTTTAAAAACGCATCTTCTAGTGCCTATTTTAAAGTTGACGAAAGCATGAAGCGATTTCAGCAAATGACAAAGGCGATGGGCCAATCTAGCTTTGCTATGCCTTTAAAGAAGACTCTCATTGTTAACCCAAGAAATCCTCTTATACAAAATGCTTTAAAGATCTGGGAAAAAGGTGAGAAGAAAGATTTAGCAGAAAAGATTTGTCACCACGTTCAAGACCTTGCTTCAATTTCATCAGAAGGCTTAACATCTGAAGAAAAAGAAAAATTTGTCACAAGATCTCAATCTCTAGTTCAAGAACTTTCACAATTTATCGTTTAAATAGAGAGGGCCCTCAATCAAGAGGGCCCTCCATTTATTAATCCTGAATTATCCTACAATATCTTGGTAATCCATATGTCTAACATGGAAGTTCGAAGTTCCAGTTTCGTCAGCTTTAAATCCTCTTTCAAGTTGCTCAATAGGTAGAACTTTACCATTCTTGATCGACTTTTTGTTTCTATGAAAAAGCTGATTCTCTTCTTTTTCTTCTGCTTCTTTACAATGGATACATAAATCAGCTGTTGGTCTTGCGATTAATCGATTTTGATTGATCTCAGCACCACACTCCTCACACTCACCAAAGGTACCATCTTCTATCTTTTGAAGAGATTTTTTAACTTTTTTTAGATAAATCGCGTTTCTTGCTTTCAATCGAAAATCCATTTGATTTTCTTTTTCAACTGAGACGATATCAACTTCATCGCCTTCAAGGCTTACAGGATAGAGTTTACCTTCAGACACTTCTTCTTCAGAGAGAATCTCTAAAAATAGGTTTTTGAAATTTTCTAAATTTGCCTTTTCCATGAAACTCTCCTTCATTGTGTTATCTTCCTTGAGTCATTATTTCGGTTTCAAATCCTTTGAAACTGAATGCTAGTCCTTAGCATGGAGACCAGAGGGAGAATTCCTTTTCAAGATCACTCATCCTTGAGTGGCCCCCTTTCTCTTGGAATCCCTTTCAGCAGGAATCATGCCAAAACAAAACCTCTGTAATTTCAGCAAGTTTAAAAACATTCATTCGATTTTTTTGGTCCTATTAAGATGGAAGTCATTCATTAAGAGGTCAAATTAGCTCCTCTGTCGGAGTCACTTCGTCCCTTAAGGGGTGCCACAACTACAGTCTCACGCGATGACCTTAATAGACCGTGTAAGATTTTCGGCCAGTAGACACAAAGAATTCAAATTCATGTAATAAGACTCAACATTTTAAAAGGATGAAATATGAAAAAATTCAGCTGTACTGCGTTTCTCATACTCTTATTTGCATCAATCGCTAATGCTTCTGAAGTTCTTCTTAATAATGAAAAAATTGATATTCAAAACTCATCCGCAACGGTCATCAGAACCAATCAAACTCCAGAGACTGTTGAAATTTCCTTTTTAGTTCCAATGGAAAATTCAATTTGTGAAAGATATGAGACGAGAATGGTTCTAAGAACATCTGGCCTTGAGTGCGGTTACGATGTTTATACAAGAACGGTCAGTACGGGAAGGACTTGCATCAGAATGAATCCTCAAGGTCAGTGTCAAAGATGGGCCGATAACTATAGAACTGAAACAGTCCGCCGCCCAAGAACTTGCATGGTTCCAGAAACATTCTGCGCTCAATATGGAACAGCAACGACATTTGAAAAAGATTCTATGAAAATTAAGTTTAAAAATTTACCGGCACTTGGTGATTCAGAATCAGAAAAGTTTACCATTGCCGCTAAACAAAAGTCTTATGGAAGTGGAAATGTTAATTATGATGTAAAAGCCTTAGAAACCATCAGAGAATATAAAGTCACTCAAAAGAAATTCTTATTCTGGAAAAGAGACTTCTATATTGTTGAAGAAAAATAATTAAAATCAGAAGGGGCCAATTTTTGTTTGAGGCCCCTTATTTTATACATATTTTTCTGATTTATCTTTGGATAAAATGATCTCCCCTTTATCCCTCAGCTTATGAACCACATCCATAATTTTTTTCTGAGCTTCCATCACTTCACTCAAGGGACGAGGCTTACCTTTTAAAATATCCTCAACATCATTTTTCATATTTGTAGAGAACATATTTAGAAGATGATTAACCGTTTCTTTATTCGCACCACGAAGGGCAAGACCCAAAACATTGAGATCAATATCCTGAAGAAGCCTTTTCATCATTGTCACTGTTAGAAACTGAAGGTCATCAAATGTAACGAGATTTTGTTTTAACTTAATCGCCATCTCAGGATCTCTTCTCGCTATTTCTGCAATCAATGATTGCTGTGAGGCAAGATCAAGTCCCTGAAGCATTTCAATTGCTTGCTTTAGACCATCAATTTTCTTATTCATTGATGATCTAAGTATTGGTCTGATGCTGCGAGATGACCCCTAACGTAATCATGAACAGCATCTTCAAGTTTCATAAATCTGAATTTTGGAAGAGCTTTTTTAAGCTTACCCATATTTGCCTGAGTAAAATACTGGTACTGGTTTCTAAGTTCACTTGGCATATCAATGAATTTGATTTTAGGAGTTATATCCATAGAACTAAATGTGCTTTTTACAAGGTCATGAAAGCTTCTCGCCTCTCCTGTACCGAGATTATAGATTCCTGAAATCGAAGGTTTCTTTTTGCCAGCTTCAATGAGTTCAATCATGGCACGGACAACATCTTTTACATAAACGAAGTCTCTCAACTGCTCGCCATCCTTAAAATCAGGTCGATGGGACTTAAAAAGTTTTACCTCTCCCACGTCTTTAATCTGATTGAAAGATTGAAAGACGACAGAACTCATCTTCCCTTTGTGATATTCATTTGGACCAAAAACATTAAAAAACTTAACCCCAAACCAAACCTTTGGTTTTTTCTTTTGCTTTAGTATCCATTCATCACTTAATTGCTTTGAGTATCCATATTTGTTTAAAGGTCTTAATTGAGAAATGCCTTTGTGATCGTCAGAGTAACCCTGTTCTCCGGCCCCATAAGTGGCCGCACTAGAGGCGTAAACAATGGGTATATTTTTTGAAGTCGCCAGAGCTAAAAGTTTATTCGTGTACTCAGTGTTATTTTTATAAAGGAAATCCATATTAAGCTCAGTCGTATCTGAACAGGCCCCCATATGATAAATGGCCTTGAGTCCCCCCTGTTTTTTCCAAACAGGATGATCAAATAAGTCCTCAACTTGAATAAATGAATCGTATTTGAGGCCACGAAGATTTTTCCATTTATCCCCGCTTTCAAAATGATCACAAACAAGGATCTCTTCCACCCCTCTAGAGTTGAGTTCTTTAACGATCACGCTACCTATGAACCCGGCCGCACCAGTCACTAAAATCATTGAAATTCCTCTCTAAGTTAATCCTCTCCATCATAATCTCAAACGAGGTTTTCGTCACCAACCCACATTTCTAAGTTTTTTAGGTAGCTACGTGTCAATTAGCCCTTGGAAAAGCCTCCTTTTTAGGTTAAATAAGTCCATCATTTGTAAGGAGTTTTATGAACGTGCCAGGTTGGATGATAGAGGAATCTTTTCGTAATACTTTCGCCATGGGCTTTAAAATAAATGCTCACCTTCACTCGGAGCAATCAAAATATCAAAAAATTGATGTCTATGACACTGAATCAGTAGGACGTCTTCTTCTCCTTGACGGAAAAACCATGGTGTCTGATAAAGATGAGTTTGTTTATCATGAAGTCGTCTCACACATTCCGTATATGGTTTCAAGAAACTGTAAAAATGTACTTATCATTGGTGGCGGAGATGGCGGAGTTGTTCGTGAATTCGTTAAACACCCAGACATAGAAAGAATTGATCTCGTCGAAATCGATGAAAGAGTTATTGAAGTCTCTAAAATCTATTTCCCTGACTGCACAAGTGGATTAACCGATAAGAGGGTGCGCGTTCTACCTCAGGATGGTTTTGCTTATATAAAAAAAGCAAAAAAAGAATATGATATCATCGTGGTTGACTCCACGGATCCAGTCGATTTTGCGTCAGGACTATTTACCGATGAATTTTATCAAGACGTTTACAACGCTCTTACAGATGAAGGGATTATGATGAATCAAACAGAAAATCCTTTTCTGGATGAGTGGGGAGTTAAAAATATTTATAATAACATGAGGAAAATTTTCCCTGTGGTAAATTCCTTCAATGCTCCCATGCTTATTTATCCAGGGGTTTATTGGACTTTTGGTTTCTCGTCTAAAAAGTACCGTCCAACAGATCTAAACCCAACGAAGATTCAGCACATGAACTCACTTCAGAGAAATCTTAAGTGGTACAACATGGATTGGCACAAGGGAACATTCTCAATTTCAAATTTTCATAAAAATATGATCGGCCAGGAGTAAAAAATGAAAGAACCACGCCTTATTAAAGAAGTTGAGGGATTAGAACATGCTCGCGCTTTTATTGGCACTCAATACGCAGAAGCTATTTTTTCTCACTCTACACACATTATTGGGTTTTGCTTTGATGGAACAACCAGTTTCCGCCCAGGTGCTCGCTTTGCACCAGGTGCCATTCGTGAGGCTTCCTACGGGCTAGAAGATTTCTCACCCTACTTGGATAAAGATACCCAGGATTACAATATTATTACCATGGGAGATCTACCAGTTTATCCGTCAAAATGGCATATAACGAACGACTTCTTCATGGAAATGACGAAGGATCTTGATCTAAAAAAAGATGAAATTAAATTTGTTACTCTGGGTGGCGAACATTCAATTTCATATGGGCCAATTGTTACTTATCTAAAAAACTATCCCGACATGGTCTTACTTCACCTTGACGCTCATACTGATCTTCGCGATGGTTATCTTGAAGAGAAGTACTCACATGCTTCTATTATTAGACGAGTTTTAGATCACTTCACTTCAAAGAATCGCCTCATTCAATATGGGATACGTTCAGGACCTAGAAGTGAATTTAACTGGATGAAGGAAAACAAAACACTCGCGACTTCTTTAAAAGAGTGTTGTGAGTGGCTAGAGGAAATTCCAAGTGATCGTCCCATTTATCTGACTCTCGACCTCGATTTCTTTGATCCTGGTTTTTTCCCCGGGACAGGAACTCCTGAGGCCGGAGGCGAAGACTTTCATGGATTCATGAAGATTCTAAAAATACTAAATCGCAAAAACTTAGTTGGTGCCGATATTGTTGAACTGGCACCGATGCTGGATTCAACAAATAATTCGTCTTGTTTTGCTTCAAAAGTCACAAGAGAAGTTATTCTTGCTATGAACAACTAATGACTTAGGATGGGGGCACGACCTGCCCCCTCTCCCATATGAAAATTTTTTCATACTCTCCCGAATCCAATATATAATGAGTTCTAATCAAGGAACTTATGCGCAAACTCAGTCGGATGGAAGCGAATAAAGAAGTAAGACGAGTCTTAAACCGACACAGTGTAGACTTGGGTTATACTCAATACAGTGTGGCCGGTATGGATGTGAGACTTACTGGCTGGCTTTGTAAAGTAGATACGACCGACTTTAATGCTTCTCAGATAGAAATCATGAACCAAGAATTTCAAAGAAGGCTCCCCGGTTACAGTGTCACGGGTGATTTTGAAAACTGGAACTTCAATACTGATCACATTGTTTACCTTGGTGACCGAACAACAGGAAATGACGAAAACGAAAAACATTTCACTGAGGAAGAACCTACTGATTTTGATCCTGAAGGGCAACAGTAGTTTCACCCATGTATTTTCGCTTTAAATAAGGGTGAACGATTAAGGCCACAGCAATAATCCCAATTTCATAAAGTAACATCATTGGAATCCAAACACACATCATAGATAGTATATCTGGAGTTGGTGTAATGACTGCTGCTAGAACGGCAAAGGCAACAGCTAAATAACGACGCATGTTTCTTAGGGAGTACTTCGTTACAAGCCCCATAAAACCAAGAATAACGATGATATTCGGAAGCTGAAAGAGAAGACCCAGGAAGACTAAAACTTTCGAAGACAATAGAAGATAGTCCTGAAGGTTAAGCATGGCCTCCACGTTAGCGACACCTGAATTAATTAATGTTTTAAAAGTGAAGGGAAAAATAACAAAATAACCAAAACAAACTCCAGTGATGAAAAGCATAAAACCAACAAAGATGAAGGGTCTAACTGCCTTAATTTCACCCTCATAAAGCCCAGGCTTAATAAACAACCAAACCTCTCTAAACCAAAGTGGACTTGCAAGGAAAACACAGGACCAAAAAGCTATTTGTAATTCAGCAAGAACCTTATCAAGGAGACCTGTAAAGATAACCTTACCATTTGTCCCCATGGCCTCTCTTAACGGGGCGAGAAGAATTTCCTGGATGTAAGTAGAAAAATAGTAGCAAACGGCAAAAGAAACAACCAAGATGATTAAAATTCTTATTAATCTAGCTCGGAGCTCCTCAAGATGATCCATAAAACTCATTTCTTTCATACTTACATCATAGCTTCTGGAGTATTTTCTGTCTTATCTTTTCTAATTTTGAGGTACAATTAACCTATGAAATGGACTTACTTTCTCATTATTCTAACTTTTAACTCGGCTTTATGGGCCAGGGATCGTGAAATCCTAAAATGTCTTGGAGAAGAAGAAAAAAGGTTTCATCTTAAAAAAGAGACAGGGCCTATTTATGATCTCAATCAAAGACTGATTGCTGAAATCATTCAGGTACCAAAGGTTGAATTGGTTAAGGAGCACTTCCTAACTATTTGTTCCGGAGAAAATTTTTCTGAATCTTGGAAGCTTCTTGAATTATCTATCAAATTGGCCAGAAACATTTTTATCATCCCTTCGAATGTAACGGGTATTCAAAGAAGTATGACAGAAGGGATGATTGAAGATTATGTTGAAGCAACAAGAGAGATTCTTCTGAGCTTTATCGCTCAAATCCAATCAATCTCCCCAACGCCAAATTGCCTTAAAGAAGAAATTCCAGAGTTGGATCAATTTTTTAATGAGATAAAATATCTTCAGGAGGATATTGATACAAAGAAAATTTTTGAAGGAAAAGATCAAAAAATCTTTGAAAGATTAAAGAACTATCCTCAAGCTTTTGAAAAATGCCGTGCTCGTCTTAAAAAGAAACTTAAGTCTGAGTCTAAGGCAGCTCCCAAGAAACGCTGAAGTTCATGACCTGTGGCCTCTTCCTCTTTTTGAGAGACTTCTTTATTGTAGGAGATCATGACCACCCCTTGATTAAATGAAATCACTTCCATCTTCCAATCAAGCGACTGGGGAAAGCATGATAATAAATAATCAATCTCAGTTACCCAATTGGCAGCAGATTTTTCTTTAAAAAATCGTCCTTTTTTATCAGACCCATCAACCGCCAACCATCTTTTTAACTGTGGAACACAGGTCCGACATCCCATTCCTGCACTAGAACTATTGCCCAAAGTTTCTAAAGTAGGAATCTCTTCCTTTTGAAGATGCTCCAAGATGTCTTTTTCTCTAACGCCAAAACATCTACAGACCAACGGACTAGTCTCTTTGTACAAATAGTCACGACCTCGGTAGGTATCAAGCGCGGCCTTTAATAACTCAGTCGGCCAGAAAACAAATTGTTCTTCCTCTTCCTGATAAAAATCCCAAAAAGATTGGTCATCTTTAAAGGATGCCTTCCAATTCTCTATAGAGAATTTGTTCAACTCACTTAAGGTTTTACCATGAATTAAATAACATAATGAAGACATCCATGGACTTTGAGGTCCTTGATAGAAAGCTTGGTAAAGGATGTCTTTTGAATCAAAACGTAATTGGAGTGTATAAACCGAATGTTGGACCTCCGCTGAAGGAGTTTCAATCACGCGCTGATAGATTTGGTGCTCAAAAAATTCGTTAAATTTTTTCATCAGCTGGTGTCCACTCATCTTGTGAAAACTGAGTGAGGATTTCACATCCCTCTTCGGTTATAAGGACAGTATGTTCAAATTGAGCAGACCAAGATTTATCTTTTGTTACAACAGTCCATCCGTCGTCGAGTAATTTACAGTGACGTTTACCGATATTGATCATTGGTTCGATGGTAAATGTCATACCCGGCCGAAGTTCCGCTCCAGTCCCCTTTTTCCCAACATGAACAATTTGAGGTTCCTCATGAAAGAGTCTTCCAATACCATGCCCACAGTACTCATGAACAACTGAGTAACCATGTCCATGAGCGAGTTCTTCAATAATTGCACCAATGTCACCAATTCGAGCACCCGGTCTACAGACTGAGATGCCGGCCTCAAGACATTTTTCGGTGACTTCAACCAACTTCTTTATTTCTGGTTTTACATTACCAATCAGAAACGTTTTATTGGTGTCTCCGTGGAATCCTTTCCAGATTGTCGTAACATCTAAGTTTACTATATCACCGTTATTGAGGACGTCTTTTTCAGAAGGAATACCATGACAAATAACTTCATTTTTGGATGTACATAAAGATTTTGGAAAACCATGGTAACCAAGAGTCGCAGGTATCCCACCTCTTTTGATAGTATACTCATGACACATTTGGTTAATTTCTTCGGTGGTCATGCCTGCCTTCAGATTTTGCCCCAAAAAATGGAGTGTCTTAGCGGCCATCTTTCCAACTTCTCTCATGATTTCAATTTCGCGTGCAGATTTAATATTTATCATAGGAGACACTTATACACTTTTGGCCATAATTACGCTAGTTTTGATAGGCATGAAAAGCATTCAGGTCATTAGAACAGGTGTTTCTCCCTACCAAGCTCAAAACTTTATTTCCCAAGAAAGGGAGATGGTCTCTTCTGTGCCATCTTTGGAATATCGAGAACTTGATAGTTTTTCCAAGGGGCCTGCAATTCTTATTACCAATACCCATACAAAACTGAGCTCATTGCCAGAAGGCCTTTTAGCACAAACAAAACTGATTATTCACCCCAATTCTGGATATGATCATTTCGGAAAAGAAATTGAAAAATGGCGAAATATTCCAACCATCATCGGACATAAAATTAGGGCACAAGCGGTCGCAGAATATTCCTTAAGTGCTCTTTTTCAAGGCCTATCTGAGTTACCTCAACACATCCAATGGGACTCCAAAAGAAAATGGAATAGAAACCTTATTGGAGAAAAAAATGTTTGGGTATTTGGCCATGGCCACATTGGAAAAATCCTATCCGACACTTTAGCAAAACTTGGAACGCGAGTGACAGTGGTTGACCCTTTTATAAAAGACTGTCCGCACACTCATGTTAATCAATGGAAAGAAGCCAATTTAAATGAAGCAGATGTCGTTATCTCCACGATGAGTTTAAACCAGAGCTCAGAATTATTGTTTAACAAAGATTTTTTTTTCAATGCTAACCCCAAATTACTTTTCATCAATGGCGCAAGAGGACAACTTGTTGAAGAAAAAAGCTTAAGAGAGTTTCTCCTTTCAAATCCAGAAGCGATGGCATTTCTTGACGTCTTTCAGAATGAACCCTTTGGAGATGAATGGATTGGCTTTCCTCAAGTCTGGAAAACTAGTCATATTGCAGGAGTCGAAAATCAACTTGATCAAAAGATTCTAGATTTTGAAAAAGAAGTTTTAGAAGATTTTATAAATCTTAAGGAGAATGATTTTCATTCACATTATGAAAAACAGATTCTCCAAAACAAATGGATAAAAGGGATTTTAGTTTGAAAAATATTTCAGAATTACTTACACGACCAGGTAATGGCGTCTTTACTGTTAATACAGCAAAAGAAAAAAAAGAATCTCTTCTATTAAGCTATTATGGGACAAAAGATGAAAAGAAATCCCATGATAAATGGCTTAAAGATTTAAATCATTTAAATACCTCTAGGCCCTGGGTGATTGGTATTCCTTCTGATAATGGAGGAGGTATTCAAAGAGGGGCAAATTGGGGACCACTCATATTAAGAAAAGAAATGATTCCATCAAAAGAGAATTTTACGGACCTAGGAGATGTGAGAGTCATTCCTCACTTACTTCACGACAAATATTTAAACAATGAAACGATTAAGGAATGCAGAAAAGCTTTATACGGAAAAAATAAAAATTTACCCGTTTCTCCGCTTAGTATCACTGAAGAGGTGCTCTCTCGAATTTATAAAACATATCCAGAAGCAACAATTTTCGGATTAGGTGGGGACCATTCCGTTAGTTATCCATTAGTTAAAACATGGCTTAGATCGAGAAAATCTTTAAAGAAAGCTGCTATTCTACACTTTGATGCACATACGGATCTTCTGGATAAAAGACTAGGTATTGATCTGTGTTTTGGTACATGGACTCATCAAATATTAAAAGAATTAGAATCCTCGGATCACATCATACAAGTTGGCATCCGATCATCCGGTAAAACAAAGAGATACTGGAAGAAAACCTTGGGTGTCGAGCAAATTTGGGCCAGTGAAGTTCTTAAGTTTGGTGCCATGAAAACATTTCAAAAGATCTGTCGCCACTATAAAAAAATGGGGATTGAAGAAATTTATATTAGTTTTGATATCGATGCTCTCGATGAAAAATATGCTGCGGCGACAGGAACTCCTGAAAAGAATGGGCTCATTCCCACTGATTGTGTAGCAATCATACAGATGCTTTCAAGAGAGTTTAAGGTTACTGGTGCAGACATCATGGAGGTTGCTCCATTTGTTATACCCGAGGGAGTCAATCAAAGGGATCAGCAAAGCTCAATCATTGTCGCAGGCGATGTTGCCCGATCACTCCTTCAAGTACTAGGCTTATGAAAAGACAAATTGTATTTCCACCTGTGGAAACTGCAGATGACGATGGGCTTGTTGCAGTCGGAGGAGATCTTCAAGTTGATACACTTATTGAAGCTTATAGGAGGGGAATTTTCCCCTGGCCCATTTCAATTGATCCATCGAATACTGAAATTCCGAACACCTGGTTCTCCCCAGACCCTAGAGGTATCCTTGATTTTCAAAAGATTCATCTTTCCCATTCATTTCAAAAGTTTTTGAAAAAAAATCCGTTCAAAGTAACCTTTAACAAATCCTTTCAAGAGGTCATTACTGAATGTTCTCAAACACCCAGAAAAGATCAACCTGGAACATGGATCAACCAGGACATCATTCATGCTTATACAGAAATGTTTAAAGCGGGCCACGCTTACTCTGTGGATGTATGGAGGGAAGACAAGCTTGTGGCAGGTATCTATGGCGTGAGTCTAGGAAGTTTCGTTTCCGGAGAATCAATGTTTACTCATGAAGATAATGCTTCAAAATTTGGTCTTTATTCTCTGACCCAGCATTTAAAAGAAAAAGGTATCCATTGGCTAGATACTCAAATGGTAACAAAAATTGTTTCACAATTTGGTGGCGAATATATTTCTCGGTCAGTCTTCCTCAGAAAATTATCTGAGGTTGACTGGACAAGAAGTAGATCTGAAATATTTTAAGAATAAGAGAGTTTCAATTTCTGATTGGCAATATAAGTCCTGCGCACTTCATCCATGAATTCCTTCACTGACTTTTCGAGCTTAACTTTTTCACCACGATAATAGGCCTCAATTCTTAACTTGAGTTCTTGGTATCCAAGATTCATTTCATTGGCCAATTCTTCACAACGTTTTTTGAAACGGTAGTCTTTTTCTATCAACTCAAGAAATTTCATACCGAATTCTTGTTTTAGTGTCGCTGGAGAATAAACATTTTTTAATTCAGCTAGTTGAAACCAACTCAAGATTTTTAGATAGAAGAAACCAATATCAAATTCAAACCAGCGGTGGCGAAAAGAACACGAACGCATGTGAGCATGGTGATTATTGTGATCAAGTTCTCCGCAGATGATAAAATTCAAAGGGACGATGAATCCTAAGTTTCTACTGTTATCAGTCGTTACGTGGTTTCGATAGCCCCACCAGTGAGCCAGAGCATTGACTCCGCCAATAGCAAATATGGGAGACACAAGAAAGTTAAGTACTGCAACAAGCAATCCCCAAACCGGGCCAAACATAACAAGTGTTATTGCTGATAAAATCACTGGACCAGTAAAAGAATGATTGAACATGTACGACTCCAAACGGTTTGTTGGAATCGTCTTCTTGATTTTTTCAACTTCGGGCCATGACTTCGCCTTAGAGTAATCAAAAACGCCTAGAAACAAAGCGTGCCAAAGACCTTTATGAAGCGGGCTATGTGGATCTTTCTCAAGGTCAGAGTGAGCATGGTGCCAAATATGTACAGCAACCCAATCTACCTTTGAAAGAGAAGTCACCATCCAAAGCCAAACCTGCATAGGAATATCGATCCACTTGTTAATCACCACTCCCTTGTGTGTATGATAACGGTGAAATGATAAACTCATCGCCGTTATGGTGATGTGAGATATCGCAACTAAATAGATCATTAGGAAAATGATTGGGTGTGCTTCTAGTGCATCCCCAAATAAACCATTCATTCCGATCGTACTTTTAATCACTAAAAAGAAGAGCGCATAGAGAGCAGTAAAAAGAGTCATGAGTTTAAGCATGAGAAACCAATCCTTATCAAGACCGGTGTAAGCGATTCGGCTCCCATGAAGTTTCTAAAAGCCCAGGCGGAGCAAGTTCAACACAAAGACCACACGCAATACACCCACGATCATCAATAATGAATGCGTTTGCAGACACTTTGATCGCTTGAGTCGGACAAAGTGTCTCACAAATTTCTTTGTCTTTCCAGTTTCTTAATAAATCTGTATTTCCCGTAAATCGTGGAATTCTCTTGAGTCTTGGCGAATAAAAATATAATTTATCGGGCCATTCGGTCCTGTGTAATTTGAAAGCTTTAAATACTTTCTCACTTAATAATTTTCTCACTTGTCGATTGTGCCACAGGCCCTTAATAAGTGAGATCTTTGAATAAAAACTTCTATTTAAGATCATCTAACGATCCATTTCCCAGCGGGATATTCCTAAACTCACTAAACTTGTTGAGATCTGCTCTTCCCTTAATCCTCTTACAAAAACTGACAACGCTTGTACCATGGTAAAACTAGGGGTTTTGATCTTAATTCTAGCAGGTTTCAAAGCTTCTTCAAATTTTACTATAAATCCTGCCTCACCCGCGGGAGTTTCTAAGGCGCTATAGTGCCAATCTCTAACTTGTTCGAGAGAGGTCATCGTTCTACGCCATTCGACATATCCTTTATCAAACAAAGGGGAAATCACTTCACCAAGCGGTAAATTATCCAGAACTTGGGTCATGATCCTAAGACTCTGAAAAATCTCTTCGTAACGAATAAGATAACGATCATAAGTTGAACCATTAATTCCGACCGGTATATCGAAATCGATGTCTTGATAGAAGTAAAAGGGTTGAGATTTTCTAAGATCGAAGTTCAAACCTGCTGCTCTCATAGCGGGTCCACTGACTCCCCACTGTAAAATGGACTGTGCATCCACTGGTTCACCCTCAAGATGGTGACGAAAATTTCGCTGCCCAACGAGTGAATGATGAATCAGTCTTAAATTTTTAGATAGAACATCTACAACAGCTTGGTATTCAACGATCCAGCCATGGGGAAGATCTTCCTTTACTCCGCCAATGACTGCTGCCCCCAAACCAAAACGATGACCGATATACTTCTCAATCAATTCGTAAATTTTCTCGCGAGCATTTAGATAAAGTTTATATTCATCTTGCTTACTTTCTAAGCAAATTGAAGAAAGGACCGTCAGGTGATCAGCAACTCTCGCTAGTTCAAGTAGCACTAACCTCAAAGCCTGAGCACGTTCAGGTATTTTAATCCGGAACAACTCTTCGACTGTTTTTGCCCAAGCAATTGAAAAATGAGGAGCAGATGATAGATTTATTTTGTCCACCAGATGAAGAATCTGAACAATATCCTTGCCCTCGAATAACTTTTCAAGACCTTGATGATGATAACCAATAAAAGTTTTAGATTGGACTACTTTTATAGGATCAAAGCAAACCATCCATTCAAAATTTCCCATCGTATTGGCCGAAAATAGATCATAGCTCTTCCAGAGATAGCTTTCCTCAGGATAAGGAGCTTCTGATTTATTGGGATTATAATTTGTTTTGGGGACTTTTCTCTCCTCATCTTTAGGCCAGGATGAATACGTCGCATCTTTTTTTAAAGGAAAGTTTTTTTGAGACTTCGGGAGGAGTAGTGCCTCTTTTTCTGACTGAAAGCAGAGATTCAACATTTCTGCTTGTTCTCTTTCCATCCAGTCAGCATTTGAAAAGAATGAAACGACAGAAGGGATTACTTCTCGATGACTCACAAACAAATGAATATTTAGTCTTTGATGTGACCCCATGTTTAGGACATGGTATACAATTTCAAAATTATTCTGTTCTAGATCAAAGCCAGCAATATCTACAAGTGTAAAGAAACCGAGATCTTCTTTTATAAATTCAATCCACTCTAACATCTCTGTCGGTCTAAGATAGATATGGTGCTGACCTAAGTCATCTTTGTATTTTAATCCACCACTATGTGAGAGAAGATCTTTAGTCTTCTCAAATTCTTTCCAGTTAAACATGTTTAAGCTTTTTGTAACAATTTTCTAGGGCAGCAAGAATTTCTTCCGGAAGAATACTCCAACTAGAGAGTTCAACGACATTTAAATTTTCTGTATTTAGTATTTTAACTCCTGGACGCTCTTTATGCAGAGTCTGAGATTCTCCAAGGAGCAAGAGCACTTTACCTGACTTTATATCATCGAGGATCTTATCTACAATTTTTTGATTCTTAGGAGTGATGATTCCATCCCATAGAACGATTTCTGAACTAGCGTAGTCTTTTGAGAGTTCCCATTCAAATGGTAGACTGGCCGCAAACTTATCACCCAAGACTGACAAGACTTCCGTCGCCATAAGAGGATTAGAAAAGTTAAAAACTTTGATCGGTTCAATTTTTTGTTTCATCAGTATATAATCTTCATATCCTTACTAAGATCTTGGATAGATCGATCCTTCCACTTTATCTCTTCAGGAAAAACCCTTACCTTATTTATTATTTTTGTGTTTGGATCATGACTGCAGTCTAAACGGGCAGATTTTAACTTAACCCAAGAGTACATCTTTTGATGGCTACCAAATTCATGATTATCATAATCTATAAATCGGTAAAAGTGACTCTCGCTTTTAAGACTTGTCAAAAAATTTGGTAAGTATCCCATAGCTTTATCAATATGTTCTTCTTTGCAGTTTGAAAAATCTCTCTTGATGTTGTGAATTGGTCTACCATTCTCATCTAAGGAGTTTTTTTGCCAAGAACCATTTTTACAATCGAAAAAGAATCCATCTCTATTGAGTCGATAAAAAATTCCGATATAGCTTAAGAACCAAAATGACTCCGGATCCTGATTGATATTCCCATGGTACACAAATTTTTCACAAGTCGTGATTTGATTAAAATATTTTTGAGTAAACTTCCCCATTCTCTGAGCAAATCCAACGGGGATATTTTTCTCTTTTAAAGATTTTTGTAGTTTTATCTTATCGTTCAACTCTTGAGGTGTTTTTGAAGGCAAGTCTTCTGGTTTTGTTACACTAACCTCTGATAACATCTGATCATAAAGTGCGTGACAACCATTCTGAATCTTTTTTAACTCATCGTCCGTAAATAGAATGGAGCGTTTTTTTAAATAATTAAAGGCATCCTTGAATTCAAGGAGCTCACCCACTTTTGTCATTGGATATGCAACATCACCTATAAAATTATGCCCATCCATATTTCCAATATAGGCCTTGGATTTTGGCCAATCGATCGCTTTCTTAAATTGATCGGTATTCTGTATTTTATTCAGAGACTCGTCCTCGGCATCAACTCCAATAAAAACAAGCTTAGAAAGCCAATTACTTCTTCCCAAACAATTTCCTTCAGGACAAACCTGTTCAATGAAAGCACCTACGAGCTTAACTTTTTGGAATTTATTTAGGTTATTCTTATTAAAATAATCTCTATTGGACCAGATAAGCACCTTTTGAGGTTGCCCCAACTGGTCAAGTACTCGGGGGATAAATCCTGAAGAAAATGGAGGTCGATTCAACGTGAGATCATATGATTTCCAAATATCCTTATGAGGACAAAAGCTGTGCGAGAAATGTCTTTGACCGGAGTTTAAGTCAATCGTATAGGCATGGGGAGAGCCTTGTGGTGTCGCGACTAAGACATTCACAAATTGCTGTCTTAAACTAAAATCGATCGTTGTATCAAAAAACAGATGCGCAGCAGGATTGCCGTCATTATCAAGGAGCGAGTGTTTTGGATTTACCTTGAACCAGCCAACGGGAAAAGTTCTAAGAATCTCTACCGTGCGCTCTTCCTGCTCCTTCTGTAAAGAACATGAAACAAGAAGATTTAAAATCAGAATGGCAATCCAAGGGCTTTTCAATTGACATAATCTCAATACCATAACATCATTACTCTACTTTTCATGCTTGCCCGGGTGGTGGAATGGTAGACACAAGGGATTTAAAATCCCTCGGATGAATAATCCGTACGAGTTCGAGTCTCGTCTTGGGCACCACTAATTTTCAGTTATTTTACCGTTGAATGAGCCGATTAAACAAACCTAAAAAACAAGAAAAACTCGCCGCGTCACAGGATTAATTGACTTCCTCTTCTGGAATAAAGTGATCTAAGAAGTCATAAATTAATAATTTGTTACCAATTAATTTAAGCTGGAACCACTTATCACCAAGAGGCTTTTCTGTTTCCGATTTTTTTCTGAAATTAAATCGAGCATAATAACGCCCTTTAAACTTCTTTAATTCAACTTGAACAACCCTAGCACCTTTATATTCATGTCCAAGCATCTCAATCACTTCTTTCCAATGATCTTTTCCGCCTGTTTCTTTTATAAAATGATCATCCATGGTACTTAAAAGGGCGGATAAATCCTTGTTTTCGATGGAGGAAATATATTTTTGAAACAGTAACCTTGCAGAAGCTTCGTTGCTTGCAGAAACTGATAGAGAGAAGAACAAAAATAAAATTAAAAATATTTTCATAGTCCTTCCGCATTTAATTTTTTAACTAAAAGAAGTCCACCGTAACCAGGACAGTCTGTATGCTGTCCACTAAAGTGAACCTTCTTAGTATGGTTCCAATTATTCCAGCTCGATCTAGAGCCAGGTGAAATACTGTATTTATGAGGAATGATTGGTTGTAATTTTGTATACTTTTTCTTTAGCATCTTAACGAGTTTGCGAACAGTATCTACCTGATAGGCAGTTGGTGGTAAACTTTTTGCTGAGCCTTTGGGGTTGACTGCCGGGTCAAAGATATTAATATTTCCCAAGAGTGCAATTCCTATATTCCCTGTATTATTTCCAGCTGCGTGCTGACCCTTATTCGTTATCGGAGCCCCTTCGAACACACCCTGAGCGCCACCAACAGGCTCCCTTGGAACAAGATAATGATATCCAACATCTGACCAACCATTCTTCTTGATGTGTGTATCTCTTGCCGTTTTAAGACTACTCATGTCTGACGCTTTTGGATTTCCCTCTGTATGGTGAAGGGTTACGCGAGAGACTGGACCAAGTGACCCCCATTTTCCTGAAGGTCCATATTTATTTTTCCAACCTGGATCCCATTCTTGGCGGCCAATAATTTTGACGTTATCTCTCTCATCAAATGTGGGTTGGGTATTGAGAGGCGGTTTAGATGATCCTGGAGGTGTACTTTCAATAAGGAGAACATCGGCCCCTGTCGTCGTTGTAATTTGTCTTAATTGAAGACCCGGGTCGTTGACTCCATCCTGCTTACTTTCAACCCTGATACCTCGTGAAGGACCATCACTACCAATAACTGGTGGTGATGTATCTGGTTTTTTTGTTTCCGTCTGAGCCGTGCCAGTATCGCTTCCACTATTACTTCCTTGCTCTGGCTTCACAGTACTATCATTTTTTGAATCAACAGAAAGTCCAGGCGTATCTTCTCCTAAAGTCGAACTGTCTTTTTCTTCCTTAAGTGAAAGACACAGTTTTTCCTGATTCTTAATAATTGAGTTAAATAACAACTGGCAGGATGGTTTTGGGGATGGTTTTGATTGATCATCTCTAAGAGGTCCCTGGTGCTGCTTGTTTGTACGAGTGATTGCAGCCCCATACTTTACTGAAAACCCAGGACAGTTCTTGTGTAATTCTTTATAACATCCAATGATATCAGAGCTAGTATCTGAAACTGTAAATGCTCCGTTTACTTTGTTAACAATTTTTTTACAGGTACTCGATTCGTTACTAAATAATTCATTAAGTTTCTTCCCTTCATGATCAAATGGTATGGGTCTACCTTGCCCTTTAGAATCGTTTTCAATTAATCGTGTTTGATTGTTGCCTTCAAGTTTATCATTCAAGCAATAGGAAGCCCTTTCTTTTTGTGAACTCATCCCTGCTAACTTATTTACATAAGATCTAAAGATGTTTTTTGCGACAGCACTTTTTTGTACATTCAAAGTGTTGGCAGAAGTTTGTGTGAACCCGACTTCCTCCTGCGCTCCAGTATTTAAGGGTTTTGCCCATGGATCACGAGGCTGATTAAAGTTACCACTAGATTCTCGATACCCTAAAGCATAGGTTAGTGCATATGTTGCAGCGACATCATTTTCACTTACTTTTCCTATTTTCTTTCCGTTAAATTCATCCCTATTAAGGGCATCTTCATACCCACCTCTTTTATTAAAAGATTGATGAACTTCATTACTAGCACACATGTCTTCGGCCATAGAATAGGCCATAACTTTTGCGTAAGTAATATCCGCTGTAGCAACTCTTTCACTATCGGGAGTTTTACGATCCCCGTTCCCGGTATAAACGACTCGGCAGGAATCATCTTTATCGAAGGCATCAGTTATTAGAGAATCCAGAAGATTTTGACCTTTCGAAGTTATGGGAGTTGGTTCAGGTTCAGATGGATGACAAGATGGAATTGCAGAGACAGCGTCGTTCACCCATGCCGCTGGATCTTTCTGTGCTTCGGCCCACTCATCTCTAGGATCACTTCTTCCCGCTGAAGGATAAGAAGATGGAGTTCCAGCAGAACCAACAGTTTGCTCCCCTAGTCCAGGACTAGATCTCATGTCTTCAGGTTTACATGCAACGACAAAAAGAGCACATAAAACATTAAGGCAAACAAAATGGCAGAAAGTTGATTTAAGTCGGATAATTCCTCTCCCATCGAATTCTAAATTAATATCGGAGTTTTAATAGAATAGATGAGCTTTTAATTCAGAGAATGGAACACTCGTAAATTCAAAAACTTACCTAAGGATTAGACAAATCATGTATAATAGGTCTAACAATTAATCGGTCGGGAGAAAATGATTCTGTGTCATTTCTAAAAATGTTGGGAATTAAAATTTCGTTATTTATATTTTTATTCGTGGGCCAAACTTACGCCACATCTCATCCACCCTTTTCTATGATGATGTATTATGTCGGACAAATGATTTTAGATCCTGGAATTAATATCAAACAAATCACTGACCACACTGAATATATTAAATTAAAAGGACAAGCTCGTAACAAATTACAGGCGTATTTACTCGCTGAAAAACTGCTTTATTCCAACATGCAAAAAGAATTTAAATTCGAGGATGTTGTTCCTTTCTGGAACAACAAATCGAAAACATTTACATTTATATTAAAAAAATCTGCCGATTTAAAAAGTAATACATCCATTACAATAGAATCGCCACTTCCTCGTGCTCAACTGAAGGGAGCGGTTCAGTTGTATGGAGTTTGTGATAAAGAATCTAAAAACGTCATCATATCGGGAGACTTTACGGGTAAGACAGAATGCACGAATGGCAGATGGCTGATTAATTTCACCGAAAGAACCAAGAGCAACCTACCCATTTTAGGGATAAAAATTTTTCAGAAAACGATTAAACAAAAATTCAAAAAAGACTTTCGAAGTATTAAAACTTAAACATTTAATTTTTCGGAGATAGTCGGTAAACGGACTGACTGGCATAACAACGCGGGCTTCTCAATTTATCGTTATCATAGCTAGAACCATTCTGCTTATAATCAGAGTACCACTGACCATTATAAAAAAATTCTATATGGCCATGTTTATTAACGGCATCATATTGACAGGTACCAGTTGGTTGTAAAACTCGGATATCATAATTTTTAAATGATCCGTTAACATTTAAAGAACTCACTTTCTTATACTTGGACTCTGCCGTTTCCCATTGAGATAGAACTCTTTCGTCATATTGTTTAGCAGAAGCAACACCATTCTTATATGTACTATCGCCGTAATCGGCAGGCTTCCCAAAAAGAGAATTAAGAGTTTGCCTTACACCTTTAGCACAACTGTTTTGTCCTTGAGTGGACATGAAATCAAGCCTGGTCTTCAAAGACAATTCTTTTAATCCTGCTGAAGGTGCAATTGAATCCTGGGAATCATCATAGTCAGGTCTTTCATAAGCACTGGTCTGACCACTAGGCGCACTCCCCATTGCACTTGGCCCCGCTAGGCCTCCAGTTGAATCGTAGAAATCGCCTAAATTTTGCTCTTGATTTTGTCCAGAACTACCTACTGATATACCACTCGGAGATGAGCCGTTTTCTGGTTTCTCAGATGGCTTTAAATTCATATCCGCACAAATTTTATCTTTATTTTCGGCTATACTTTTAAATAAGCTTTGGCATGCAGGTTTCAAGTAAGGTTTTAGATATTTCTTGTCGACATTTGACTTAAACTCTTGATGTAAAATGAGAGGTCCATTGTGGTTTCTTCTTATTCTTGAAACGGCTGCTCCGTATTTGATCGAGAATCCTGGGCACTCTTTATTCAAATTTCGAAAACAGGCTGCGACTTTTTCAGAAATTCCGTAGCCCACATCTTCCATTTTGCTCTTTAGTCCACTGCAATCACCTTTCTCAAATAAGCGGTTTAAATTCCCACCTGTCACATCGAAGTTTTTAGATTCATTGGGGCCCGAAAGCTTATCATTTAAGCATAGCACAGACTGATCCTGCTGAGATTTCCCTGAAAGGTCATCTACGTACTTTTTAAATATTTTCCGGAGAGCAAACTCTGTTTCTTTTGTAGGCCCTTTTAGGTTCAATGAGTTCGCAGACACTTGAATCGCACCTGCTTCTTCCGTAAGCGCCTGACTATTATTGGCAGACATATCTCGTCCTTCAGTAAAATTACCGCTAGACTCCCTCTGGGCAAGAGTGAAAGTGAGAGCATAAGTCGAGACCATATTATCTAAGCTTTTTTCGGAAGTGGAGCCTCCATTAAATTGAGATAAGCTTAGTGCGTCTTTGTTACCTAACGAAGGTTGTTGGAAAATACTTGATAAACTTCCCTCTTCTTCACCCGAACAAATATCTTGGGCCATCGAATAAGCAAATGTTCTTACAAACGAAAGTTTAACGTCATCGTAATTTCCACCGTTTCCAGTAAATACTTTTCTGCATGATTCATCATTTTTGTAAGCACCATCAATGATTTCATCTAGGTTACCACTGAGGCTAACTGGGGCAACATTCATATGAGTTGGTTCACAAGCAATGGAAGGATCAGCTGAAACAACGCTATCTAAGGTTTCAGTAAGTCCATTTTCAACAATACTGTCATAAAAATCTTTTTGGTTGGCCATAACATTCCTACGGGCCTCTTCTTTATCAACACTAAGCTCCCCTAGCCCTGATTGCATATTTTCACCCTGTTCACATGATACAAGGTTGACCAATATGAAAAAGGTCAAACATTTTGAAAAAAAATTCCGAAGAGCAGTCATTAATGTGGTCCCGCAAAGTTAGACTGTTAAAAATTTGAAACCAAAGTTATTATCGGTTTATAAAACAAAATTTGTGAGGAATATTGAATTCAAAAGGTTTATGTGCGTACTTTTAATGACTTAGCGAACGCTCTTAATCCCATATACTGTCTTCTTTTTGGGGCACTCCTGATCCAATCAATGCCCTTAGGCTCAAGCACGAACTTCTCTTCTATCCTATTTCATATTAATAGCATGAAGTTTGATAAGGGCATTAGTATAAATCACATCTCTGATCACCCAACACATATTGAATTAAGAGGAAAGGCACCAGATAAACTGTCGGCATATAAACTTGCCGAAAAATTACTTTATTCGTTAGATTTAAGATCTTATCAGTTTGTGGACTCAGTACCATTTTGGCTAAAATCTGAAATGGTTATCATTCTAAAAAAGAATCATAAAACGAATGCAAATTCGTATGTTTTATTCAACTCTCCTGATACTCGATCAGTTATAAAAGAAGATTTTGCTCTCAAGGGGGTTTGCTCTAGGGAAGGTGGAGAAATTATCATCTCTGGAGATCTTCAGGCCACAAGCAAATGTATCGATGGGGAGTGGAAACTGAATATAAAAATTAATAGTAAATACCAAGAACCTATTATTGGTGTGAGTGTCTCACAGAGAGGAATTACTTCGGAAACCGTAAAAGATTTCCGAAGCTTCATGACTAACTAATATAACTTAGACCAACGTAGTACTGGTAAGGAATTTGGACGATCTTTTTATCTGTGATATGTGGTTTTACTTTCCTCTCAATTTGATGCTGGATAAGCTTTATTTGTGCAGGATCTCCCTCTAAGCTTAATTCCACTTCTCTCTCATTAACTTTTTTTACAAGACCAGTAATTTCATTTTTTCTGGTTATGTCAAAAATTTCACCTGCCAATTCGTCCGTAAAGTTACCTACATAAGTAATCTTTCTAGCAATCATAATTACCTCTTACTTTGAAATCATTTTAACAAAAGAGAGCACTGCCTTTGGAAATAATCCAAACTGCAAGGTAGCAGCGGCCGAAATAATGGCTGCAAAACCTGCGCCTTTAAGACCCTGATAAGTTACAGCTTCACCTGTTGGCTCTTTCATAAACATAAAAATAATCACTCTTAAGTAATAAAAGACTGAAACAACTGACGTTAACACAGCAAGAATAACCAGAGGAACTTCTCCTGCATTAACCGCTGAACTAAAAAGGCCATACTTACCAATGAACCCAGAAGTTAATGGAATACCCGCCATAGACAAAAGGAAAAGTGTGAATAACCCACCTAAAAAAGGATGCTTCATTCCAATGCCTGCCAACTGGTCCAAAGTTAAATCTTTTTGATTTTTTTCTTCAAACTGAGAAATAACTGCAAAGGCCCCCAAGTTTGAAAGAGCATAGAAGAAGAGATAAACAATCATATCTCTTGAAGAATGATCTCCAATATTCATGGCATAAAGACCCAATAGGAGATAACCAGTGTGGGCAATAGTTGAAAAAGAGAGCATTCTTTTAATTTCGTTTTGAGAAATAGCAACAAAGTTCCCGTAAATCATAGAAGCAGCAGCTACGACCCAGATGTAACTCTTAAACCATTGAAGGTTATTAACACCATCTACAAAAACTAAATTTTGAGAAATTTTAGCGAGGGCCATGAAAGCCGTAAATTTAACAGAAGCTCCCATAAATCCAGTAATATTAGTAGCGGCCCCCTGATAAACATCAGGAACCCAACCATGAAAAGGAACTGCGCCGACTTTGAAAAGCATCGCCGTAAGTACAAGACCAAGACCAACAAAATAGATGAAGGATGGATTAGGGTGAGCGGAAAGAAAATTAGAAATGGCACCTAATTCAAATGACCCCGTAGCACCGAAAATGAGTGAAGACCCATAAAGGAAAAAAGCAGAAGCTAGACCACCGAGAATAAAATACTTTAATCCTGCTTCAGCTGAATAACTACTCGTTCTTCTCATGGCCACTAAAACGTATATAGCGAGAGACATGATCTCAAGAGCAATAAACATAAAAACGAGGTGCTGAGTACTGAGCATTAATATCATGCCTGTTGTAGCAAACAAGATTAATCCATAAACCTCAGACAAAAGACCCTCTTTTTTATCCTGTCCTCTTGTTACAATTAATGCCACAGAAGAAAAAACAAGAATCATTAATGAGAGTGTTTTAGTAAACGGACTAAAAATGAGTGTTTCTTGAAGGATACTAACATCACTAGAAAACAGAGCTCCCTTGACTTGAAAGAAAGCTATAAGAACAGAAAGTAGGGATAAAGAAAAAGCCCAAGTATGACCTTTTTCTTTATGGGTACCCACCAAGATAGACCCGATAGCACCAAAGGAAAGAGTAAATAATGGCAATAAATTTAGGTATTCTAAAGATCCCAAAGCCTGGATGGGAAAAAGATCTAATAGATTCATTTTGAACTCACTTTTTGAATAAGAGTATTTCCATAATTTTCTAGTGTTGCATCTGACTTCCCAAAAAATGATTTCGGAAAAAATCCAATCCCAAATACAAAAATGGTCAGAACACACATAGCAATGATTTCTTTTACATTTAAGTCGTGAAGGTGATCAAGATCAGTTCGAGTTTTGGGTCCCAACATAACCATCTGATAAGCCTTTAAAGCGTAAACCGCCCCAAGAATGACTCCTGTACCAGCAAAAAGAACATAAACAGGATGAACCTGGAACGCCCCTAATAAAATAGGAAACTCTCCGACAAATCCGTTTGAACCAGGAAGAGCAACTGACGATAGTGTCATAATCATGAAACCTATCGACATGAGAGGAACAACTTTTGCCAATCCTCCGAACTCTTCTAGGTTTCTTGTATGAAGCCTCTCGTATAAAAAACCCACTACGAGAAACAGTCCCCCGGCCGAAATACCGTGATTGATCATCTGGTATAGAGAACCTGCGATGGCAATTTTTTGAAAAGAAAAAAGTCCAATCATGATGTAACCCATGTGGGAAACTGAAGAATAAGCGACAAGTTTTTTAAAATCAGTTTGCGCCAATGCACAAAAAGCACCGTAAATAATTCCAATAACGCCGAGTGCGATAAAGAGTGTTGAAAAATAATGGGAGGCCTCTGGAAACATCGGGATCGCAATCCTCATCAATCCATAAGTACCCATCTTTAGTAGAACAGCCGCTAGAAAAACTGAACCCACTGTAGGTGCCTGAACGTGAGCATCAGGGAGCCAAGTATGAAAAGGGACCATCGGAACCTTAATCACGAAGGCCAATGCAAATGCAAAGAAAAGTAACGTCTGAGGTGAACTCAAGGCCGATGAAAGCGAAGATCCATCAAACGAAAATTGAAGCTTAGATAAATTCGAGAAATCTGCAGTTGCAAAACCTGAAACCTCTTGGCCAGTTTTAATCATCCAAAAGATAGCAACCAGCATTAGTAAAGAGCCGACCATTGTGTAAAGAAAGAATTTAGTTGTGGCGTATATCCGATCCTTTCCTCCCCAGATTCCAATCATGAAAAACATTGGAATAAGAACTACTTCCCAGAAAAAATAAAAAAGGAAAAGATCTGTCGCTAGGAAAGTCCCATACATCCCAGATTGAAGCGCCATTAAACAGAAAACAAAGAATTTCTCTTTTTTAAGTTCAACATGCTTCAAATCAGGCCAGGTTCCTAGTATAGCCACAGGTGCAACAAAAGCTGTTAGCATCACGAGAGGTAAACTAATCCCATCAATGGCCACAGAATAATTTATCCCCCAATCTGGTAACCAACTCACAACTTCCGTAAATTGAGCAGCTCCCGAAGAGCCATCAAAATTTACATAAAGATAAGTTGCAATCAGAGCATTAACTAAGGTTTGAACGAGGGCAATTTTCCTAAAAATCTGTTCCAGACTTTTTGGTAAAAAAGCAATAATCACACCAAAGATAAGAGGAGTAAAAATAATCCAGGAAAGTAAGCAAGATGTTTCCATTTCTATAATCCTTAAACCAGAACTTTTAAAATAAATAAAATGGCGAGGAGCACTCCACCAAGCATTAAAAGACCGTAACTTTGTATATCACCTGTCTGTATTGCACGAAGTGTCCCTCCAATGGAGCGGATGCCTCGGCCGAGACTATTAACAGCTCCATCAATAATAAACCTGTCAAAAAACTCTCCCGAGAAGTGGGATAATTTTCTGATTGGTCCAATAATCAAGGCACCATAAATTTCATCAATAAAATACTTATGAGACAAAAGTTTCTGGAGAGGTGCTAGACCGCTGAAAGCATCCGAAATAAATTGGATTTTCTTAAACACAGCAATACCTGCGAAAAAAGAGACAATGGCAATAACAGATGATCCCGCCATTACAACACCTTCATGAAGGGGAAGCTTTACAGCTACGAGTGGGAGCTCTTTAGCTGGAACAAGGGGTGATAGCCAATGAGATAAAAAGTGAGGCATGTGTCCCATAAAGTTACCAAGTAAATGCGGAACACCTAGAAAACCACCAAAAGCAGCAAGACCGGCAAGGACATAAAGTGGAAAAGTCATGAGGGCCGGAGATTCATGCAAATGATGTTTTACATCGTGAGATAATCTTTCTGATCCATAGAAAGTTAAACTCATCATTCGACCAGTATAAAAAGCAGTTAACATGGCCGTAAGAACACCTATTATAAATAAATAAGAAACACCATTAGGAAGAGCGATCGTTGAGTAGAGAATTTCATCCTTGGAGAAGAAACCAGAGAAAAATGGAATCCCGGAAATCGCCAAAGATCCAATGAGCATCGTTATATGAGTGTGAGGAAGGTATTTTTTTAATCCTCCCATCTTTGTCATATCCTGCTCACCAGAACAGGCATGGATAACTGAGCCTGAACCTAAGAACAATAGTGCCTTAAAAAAGGCGTGAGTCATAAGATGAAAGACAGCTGTTTGGTAAGCCCCTACTCCACAAGCTAGGAACATAAAACCTAATTGAGAGACAGTTGAGTAAGCGAGAACCTTTTTAATATCAGTTTGAGCGATAGCAATTGAACCCGCAAATAAAGCCGTCAATGCTCCCGTATGTGCGATAACAGAAAGAGCTACGGGTGAGAGTTCAAATAAAGGATTTAATCGAGCAATCATATAAACGCCAGCTGTCACCATTGTGGCTGCGTGGATAAGTGCTGAAACTGGTGTCGGACCTGACATTGCATCTGGAAGCCAAACATAAAGTGGAATCTGTGCCGATTTACCTGTGGCCCCAACAAAAAGTGAAAGACAGATAAGGGTCACAGAAGGAAGAATTCTCGTAACAACTTCAGGGTTAGCTAGAAGTGCATTGATTTCTGGCAAATTGAGAGTTCCTAGTTCTTTAAACAGAAGAAACATCCCTACTAGAAATCCCAAGTCTCCAACTCTATTTACCACGAAAGCCTTTTTACCTGCGTTGGCCTTCTCAGTATCCGTATACCAAAAACCAATTAAAAGGTAAGAACAAAGTCCCACACCTTCCCAACCAAAGAAAAGGAGTGGAAGGTTATTACCCATGACGAGAAGTAACATATTAAAGCAGAAAAGGTTAAGGTAAGAAAAGTATCTTCCTACACACTCTTCGTCGTGCATGTAACTTGTTGAGTACAAGTGAATGAGAGTTCCAATACCAGTAATAATCATCACCAGCGTACCAGAGAGTTTATCAATCCTTAATTCAAATGGAATATTTAAACCACCAAAATTGAACCATTCAAAGCAATATGAAGTGAGAGATGGATTCTCTCCCCCTCCCATGAGCTTACTAAATACAATACATGCCAAGATAAATGACAGACCGATAAAAAAAGTCGCCGTTCCACCTGCTGTATTTGGATCAGTTTTTGCAAAACCTTTGAGCCTTAGGGGATAAACAACTCCATTTATAAAGAAACCAATTAAAGGTGAAATTAAAATGAGAAGTGGTAATGATGAATAAGTAGTTTCCACGATCGTTATCCTTTAAGGGTAGTGGCTGATTGGGTTTGGATTGACCCAAAATTACGGTAAAGATTCACTAAAATTGATAATCCAATAGCCGACTCTGCCGCAGCAACTGTGATGACAAAAAAGACTTGAAGCTGACCATCAATCATTCCTCCAGACTTGGAAAAAGCCACAAGAGAAATGTTGGCAGCATTAAGCAAGAGCTCAATCCCCATTAATACCATGATCGTATCTCTCCTAAGAAGGACAACGAGCATACCAATAGTAAAAAGGAAAGCAGCAAGGACTTGAATCAAAACATCATTAGTCATAAAAATACCTTAATCGAATTTTCTCTTAGCAAGTACAACTGCACCAACGATGGCAATAAGTAGAGCTAAGGAAATAACTTCAAATGAAATATAAAATTGAGAAAATAAAGCGTGGGATAGAACTTTTGAATTTCCACCAAGGGCCGCGACTTTATCGGAAGTGAACTCTCCCATTGGAAAATCTTGGCGGTGATTAGCAAAATGTTCGTTTAAAGCGAAGGCGATAAAACCAAAAACACTAAACCCCATAGCAATAGCACCAACAAATAGTCCTGGTTTATCTTTAAAATCCGTCGATTCTGTATTGAGATTCAATAGCATTATCGAAAAGATAAAAAGAACCATGATCGCACCCGCATAGACAACCAATTGAATCGTTGCAATGAGATGCTCTCCAATTAGACCATAAATCCCTGCTGTCATGATCAATACACCTAATAAGCAAAGTGCAGAAGTGATCGGATTTTTTGTAAACAACATCGTTAAAGCAAGGACAGCAGAAATGACTGCCAGAACAATAATTACAGGACTCATTTATTTATCCTTCTTTTCATGACGACCGTTCATAGGGCGCTTAAGTTGATCAAGATCAACGATCGCCTCATCACGCGAATAGGTAGCCATTTCATAATTAGTAGATAACTTGATTGCATCTTTCGGGCAGGCTTCTTCACAAAAACCGCAAAAACAACAACGAAGAAGATCAATATCAAAACTCACTGGTTTTTTTTCTTTCATAACTCCATAAACGTTTTGCTCGTCTTCCCTCTCTTCTGCAACGATATGAATGCATTCAGCAGGACAAACCGTTTCACACAAGAAACAAGCAGTACAATTCTCTGTCTTGTTAGCATCTACAGAAATGAAGTGGGCCCCTCTGAAACGATCTGAATAATCTCGTTTCTTTTCTGGGTAAAGTATTGTGTTGTGCTTTCTAAAAATTAAACCTTCTATGAACCTTTTCATCGTTATTTTCATACCGATGAGAATCGCAGGAAGGTATGCTTTTTCTTTAGCTGTATATTTTTTAGAGACGTTAATCGTTCCCATAGGGCCTCTTTATTTATTTAGGAAGTAAACCATAAGGGTTACTACGACGAGGTTAATAAGTGATAACGGGAAAAGAATTTTCCATCCAAGATCCATGAGTTGGTCAAAGCGAAATCTTGGAAGAGTCCATCTAATCCAAACAAACAAGAACATAAAAAAGCCAACTTTAGAGCAAAGGGAAACGAACTGAAAAACTGCGGTAACGTTCGTCATTCCAACTTCACCAAATCCAAAGTGTGACGAAATCATTGAAATGAGCTGACTCATTCCCGGGAGAAGAGAGTATCCGCCAAAGAACAAAGTTGAGATAAGGGCAGAGGCCATGATCATCGCAATGTATTCGGCCATAAAGAACAAGGCAAATTTCATCGCCCCGTACTCAAGGTGATAACCAGCAACGATTTCAGATTCTCCCTCAGGTAAGTCAAATGGTAGACGGTTCGTTTCAGCAAAGATGGAAATAAGAAAAACGAGTGCTCCAAAAGGATTTACGACGACTCCCCAGTATTTTGAGGCTTGCCAAGAAACCATGTCATGTGGATTAAATGAGCCGTAGACGATCAGCATCGACAATAGGGCAAGACCCATAGAAATTTCGTAAGAGACAATCTGAGATGAACCTCTAAGTGCCCCTAAAACAGAATATTTATTTTTTGAAGCCCAACCCGCAAGGATGATGGGATAAACTTCAAGTCCAGCAAAGGCGAGAATAAAAATAACTCCGGAATCCATTTGAGCGATTTGAAGAACGATTTCTTGGCCATTCACAATTGCTTTAGAGCCAAATGGAATAACTGACAGTGCACACAGTGGAGCAATGAGTGCCATGAGTGGCGCCAGGTAATAATAAAACTTATTAGCATTTTTAGGAGTAAAGTCCTCCTTCATAATAAACTTCACAACATCGGCTAGAGGCTGAAGAAGACCAAAAGGCCCAACTCTATTTGGTCCAACTCGGCCCTGCATCCAAGCAGCTCCGCGACGCTCGAACCAAACCATCACTGGAACAACACCTAGGCACACTCCAACAACGAGGAGAATTTTTGCAATCAACTGGAGGAAATCAAAATATTCCATAAAACTCACTTCTTATTTATTTGCCGTCATTAAACCAATCACGTGGTGAGCAGAAACTCCTCCTCCACGATGCTGGATTGCTGGATGAAACTTCTGAACAACACCATCGACGTTTTTAAAGCTCCCCTCTTTTTCAATGGTCGCTAGACCCGGAATAAGGGCGACCACATTTTTAGTGGGAAGAGATTTAATTTCATTAATTGTCCACACACCCCAAAGAATAACCTTTTGGTTTGAAGACATCTTTGGAATACCAGCTCTACCATTTCTGAAAAGAATCGCGATATCTGCGTTTAATTCACCGTTTTGAAGTGGCGCCAAACCAGTCTCTTCTACACCAGAGGTATTTGCAGTTTTATCTTTCATTTTTAAGAGAGTATCTAATTTCTTGTCATCTTTTGAAGTCACAACACCTGCGGTGCCATTAAAATAAGAAACCATCACAGGCTTTCCAAAAGCGAGAGTAGATTTATCTTTAAATAAAGCAGCCTCTTCTCTTGTTGAATCTGTTCCAACGATAAGCTGAACAGAACTAGAATGAGAAATGGCTGTTTTAATTTGACCAATTACAGTTTCAAGGGAAGCTGAGGTCATTTGACCATTGTGATTCATGAGTGGAGATATTAATCTCTGAGGATCCATCAAACTATTAAAAGATGATCGACCTTCATCACACATCCAATGACCATTAACCATTTCGTTATAAACAGGAATATAACGGTAAACGATATCTCTATCTGAATGAACTTCAATGTTGCATCCTTTTGAGCAACCGTCACAAATCGAGGCTTTTTTATCCAAGAACCATGAACGTTTCTGGAATCGAAAATCATTCCAAGTAAGGGCACCAACTGGACAAAAGTCAGTGAGACAGCCCTGATACTCATTAAATAAACCGCGCTCATCGGCAACGTCTAGTTCTTTGTGCCAACCACGATTGACCATGACGAGATCATTTGTTTTAGTCACATCATCAGTGAAACGAACACATCGCTCGCAATGAACACAACGGTTCATGTTAAGTGTTACTTTATCAGAGAGTTTCTTAGTCGTCGCATCTTCATAGACTCGTTTTTCTTCTTTAAAGTTTGACATCGAAGGACCATATTCAAAATTATAATCCTGAAGTTTACACTCTCCGGCCTTATCGCAAACTGGACAATCAAGTGGATGGTTCGTGAGAAGCATATCCATGACACCTGTACGTGACTTCATGACTTTTTCAGATTTTGTATGGACAACCATTCCGTCTGCCGCTGGAGTTGAACATGAAGTCATGAGTTTTGGGGCCTTCTCAACTTCAACTGTGCACATACGGCATGTTCCAGCGATAGGCATTCCAGGATGATAACAATAACGTGGAATCTCTTCGTGAAGTTTATAGCGTTCGGCAACTTCCATAATCGTATCGCCAGGTTTAAACTCATAGGTTTTTCCGTCAATCGTAACCTTTGGCAGTGGTTTCGCTTCAGGAGAAGGATCAGAATGAACTGGCTTCTTAGAAGAAGAATAATTTAAATCTTCTTTCGGTTTTAAAATTTCATGAATATTAGACATGGGCACCTACAAGTTTATGAGAGGCAGATTCTTTTTTGCCAATTCCTTTCAATCCACCTTTCGCAACAAGTTCTTCGAACTCACCACGGAATTTCCGAACGGACGAGAGAGCTGGACCAGTAACAGCATCAGCGAAAGCACAGATCGTTTGACCGGCCATATTTCCACAGATTTTAGCGATGTAATCTAGGTCATCTTGTGTACCACCACCATCTAGAATCCGTTTAAACATTCTGGCGAGCCAATGTGACCCCTCACGACACTGAGAACATTGCCCACATGATTCATGTTCGTAGAATTTTAAAAGTGTATATGTCGCTTCAACGATATTGACCGTATCATTCATAACGATAAGTCCACCAGATCCTGCCATCGTTCCGGCCTTAGCAAGTGAATCATAATCAGTTAAAACATGACACTCGTCAGCTCTCAGCATAGGAGCAGAGGCACCACCAGGAATGACGGCTTTAAGTTTTCCGCCCTTCACTCCACCAGCGATTTCGATGATGTCGTTGATAGATAAATTCATAGGGAGTTCATAAACAGCTGGCTTATTCACATGCCCAGAAACACCAATCATACGTGTTCCACCTGAACGTTCAGTTCCCATCTTGGCGTATTTCTCCCACCCTTTGTCTATGATGTAGGGAACCGCTGCAAATGTTTCAACGTTATTTACACAAGAAGGCATACCATAAGCACCTACTTGAGCTGGGAAAGGTGGCTTAAGGCGAGGTTCCCCTCGTTTTCCTTCAAGAGAGTTAAGGAGAGCTGTTTCTTCTCCACAAATATAAGCACCTGCACCTTTATAAATCACGAGATCAAAATTAAAACCTGATCCGAGAATATTTTTCCCTAGAAAACCCTTGGCATAAGCATCATCCAGGGCTTTTTGCATAAGACGAATTTCTTTAAACCACTCTCCACGAATATAAATGAAGCCTTTGTTGGATCCAATGGCATGACCACCGATGATCATTCCTTCAATCATTCTGTGAGGTGTTTTCGTAAAAATAAGTCTATCTTTAAATGTTCCAGGCTCCCCTTCATCGGCGTTGCAAACAAGGTATTTTGGCTTTGGATTACCATTAGCATCCACAGGATTTGCCGGCATAAAAGACCATTTCATGCCTGTAGGGAATCCAGCTCCACCACGACCACGAAGATTTGATTTTTTTACTTCATCAACAACTTCAGCGGGTTTCATTTTGAGAGCTTTTTCAAGCCCTTTATATCCATTTTCTTTTTGAACATAAAAATCGATTGTTTCACACCCTGGAACATTTACATTGGGAGTGATGACGGGTTCAAAATGCTCGTTATTATACATCATGGCCAAACTCCATCTTTTTGAGTGCTTTTTCCGACGTCTTTACCAGCATCAAGATCTCTTGAGGCTTGATCAATAAGGCTTTCCATCATATTTTCATCAACTTGCTCAAAGTAATCTTGATTGATTTGAACAGCAGGAGCTGTTCCACAAGCTGCTAAACATTCTACTTGAGTGAGGGTGAACTTTCCGTCCTTAGTTGTTTGACCATGGTGAATTCCAAGCTTCTTCTCAGCACAAGCAAGAACCTTGTCGGCCCCATTTAACCAGCAAGAGATGTTAGTGCAAATTTGAACGTCGACTTTTCCAATAGGATCAAGCCGATACATTGTATAAAAGCTAGCGACTTCTCTTACTTTAGACACTGGGAGATTTAGAAATTCACCAGCCGCTTTCATATTTTCCATAGAAACCCAACCGTATTCGTTCTGGATTTCATGAAGGATTGGAAGAAGAAGTGCCTGTTCAGTTGGAAACTGATCCCTAATTCCGTTAATCGTCTTTTTTATTTTTTCAGATAACATATTCTCTTCTCCTAGCGATCTAATTCGCCGGCAATGATATTAACACTACCAAGGTGAGCAACAGCATCAGGAATTTTTCCACCCTTAACTGAAGCTTCAAAGTTTTGGAACAACATGAAAGAAGGAGATTTCACTCTCATTCTCCAAGCTTTTGGTCCCCCACGGCTTACGACGTAGAAACCAAGTTCGCCGTTAGGTCCTTCCACGCAAGTAAAAGCTTCACCTTTCGGCACATCAATCCCTTCCATAAAGATTTTAAAATGGTGGATTAAAACTTCCATTTTATTGTAAACATCCAGTTTTTCTGGAATCTGAACTCTCTTATCATTGACCCACAATGGGCCACTTGGCATTTTATCATTTACTTGCTTAAGAATTCGAACAGATTGTCTCATCTCTTCAAGGCGAACGAGGTATCTGTCGTAAACATCACCATTTGATCCAACGACAACATCAAAATCTAATTCTGGGTAAATATAATAAGGACGGTCACGACGAAGATCATGATCAACACCGGAAGCTCTTAAACATGGGCCAGTGATTGAGTACTTTAGAGCGTCTTCTCTAGAGACAACTCCTACACCCCTTGTTCTATCGATCCAGATTCTGTTTGAAGTGAGAAGACCTTCTACTTCATCAAGAGCTTTTGGAAGTTCTTCACAAAATTTCCAAAGACGCTGACGAAGAGTATCTGGAATATCATAGCTCATTCCACCAATACGGGCATAAGTTGTCGTTAAGCGCATGCCACACATTGATTCAATCATCGTGTAGGCTTCTTCACGCCAATGGTAAAGGAGCCAGAAAACAGTCATGGCACCTAGATCGAGAGCATTGATCGCAACACAAATGATGTGATCAATAATTCTAGAGAGTTCCATGCACATGACTCGAATATACATGCATCTTTCTGTGACTGTGATATTCATCACGTTTTCGACGGCCATGGCATAAGCGATGTTATTATTTAGAGCAGAACAATAATTTAATCGATCAGTGTAAACCATCCACTGATGGTAAGTTTTGTCTTCACCTAATTTTTCGATTGCACGATGAAGATATCCAATCTCACAGTTAGCGTCTTCAATAGTCTCTCCATTCACACGACACATTACACGAAGAGTTCCATGCATGGCCGGATGTGAAGGACCAAGATTAATTAAAACGTTTGGGTTATAAAAATCTTTAAGCTGATGAGGGTCTTGTACATGAGCGGCCATATTATTTCTCCTCACCTTCGGTGATGCTCGTATCGATTTCCATAGGATTGGCCCCTAGGTGGAAAGCAATATTATCTTTAAACGGTTCTCTTTGTTTGATGGGGTACTCTTTACGAAGAGGATGACCAGAAAATCTTTCATCCATAAGAATTCTTCTCATGTTGGGGTGTCCTTTGAACGAAATCCCAAACATGTCGAAAACTTCTCTCTCTAACCAATTTGCACCATTGAAAAGATCCGTCAGAGTTAGGGCTTGCTCATTTTCATCTATTAGACACTTAATTCTGACTCGAACATGTAGAGTTGTTGAGTACTGTTGATAAACAAGAACAAATCTTTTTTCGCCGTCTTCGCGATCTTTGTTATCGTAGGCCGTAATGTCAGACAAGAAATCCATTTTAGATGATTCATCCAGCATAAATGAGCGAAAGAGCATCTTAGCATCTTCAGGCGACTTTGCCCAAATGACTGGCTCATTGAGTTTATCAAATTCAACTTTGCGATCAGTGCCGTATTTTTCATTAAGTCTCTTACCAAGAAGGCTTTGAGCTTTTAAATATTCTGCTTTAGGAGCAATTGAAGTCGTCATTATTTTTGCTCCTGCTTTGCTTTTAATTCTTGTTGCTGTTTTACGTAATCCTGGGTGACAGTAAAGTCAGCTTTGATATCAAACCCAACACCTTTTCTATATGACATTGCATTTAGAGCATCGTCATGAGTTGGACGTTCAGCTGGTTTACGATCCATACCTTTTTCAATTTTTGTTTGAAGATGCATAATCGCGTGAATAAGACCTTCTGGAATCGGAGGGCATCCAGGAACATAAACATCAACTGGCATTATTTCATCAATCCCCTGAAGAACTGAATAAGTATCGAAGATACCACCTGAGGAAGAACAAGCTCCCATGGCAATAACCCACTTAGGCTCTAACATTTGATCGTAAATCGTACGAAGAACTGGGGCCATTTTAGTTGTAATTGTCCCGGCCACGATAAGCATATCTGCCTGCCTAGGTGAGAAACGAACAACCTCAGCACCGAATCGAGAAAGATCATAGGTTGATGAGAGTGTTGACATCATCTCGATCCCGCAGCATGAAGTACCAAATGGCATTGGCCAAAGAGAGTTTTTCTGCGCCCACTTAGCGGCTTCTGATAATAAGGTCGGATAAAAAAATGAATTACCGTCTTTTGACATAATATACTCCCTAGTCCCAGCTCAATGCGCCTCTAAGTCGAAGATAAAAATATCCCCCTAGAAGAAGCATAAAGAATAGTCCCATTTCCAAAAGGATGAGTGGGCCAGTTTTTAAATACGTTTGATAAACAATTGTCCATGGATACATGAACACAACTTCAACATCGAAAATTAAAAAGATAATCCCTACAAGATAGTAACGAACGGAGAATTGTTGGTGAGCATTACCTTCATACTCAACACCGCACTCGTAAGTTTCATATTTTTTGCTGGTAATTTCTTTGGGGCGAGTTCCCATAATCTTATTGATCGATATAATCGCTGTTGCAATCACAACACCAATAATCATAAGAATTAATACAGCTAAATAATTGAGAGAACCTTCAACTGGAAGATACATAAACACCCTATGAAAAATGAATGGCTTAATTTACCACCCGCAAAAGATAAACTCAATAATTCTAAAGAAAAAGCCTACTGTGTTTGAGGTATCAAACTAGTTTTTTTTATGAAATACATCTAGACCTCAAATTTTTACTTATTTATGAAGCAACGAATAAAGATTGGTTCTTCTCATAAAGGCGTTGTGACGCTGCGAGCATTCAATTTAAAACTTGCCTTGAAAGTCAATCAACTCTCCCTTAACGTTAAGCTATGACACCTAAGGCAGAAATTATTCTTGAAGGAACTTATCTCTACTACAAAGGAGAAGTTAACTATTCACAGGAAGAATTCAAACTTGTTCACTTCACAAATGAGGAAGTGTTTCATTTTTATGCTGAGATTGTTTCTCGACTTGAAAATGGTGAGTTCTTAAAAATACTAATTCGATATGAAATGAATTCCCAATTTATCCCAACTTTTGTCAGGATTGAGAAATCCCTAGGGAATAAATACGCTCTCGAAACATTTAAAATGGATAACTCAACTTTTGAATTGAAGTATTCCTTTCAAACGAATCAAAAAGTACATGAGTTCAAAAAAAATGTTACCTCAAAACATTACCTAACTTCTCCGGCCGTATGCACTTCAGGTATTTTTACCCTGTCAAAGAAGATGGACGCCAACGCTAGAACTGCTATCCATTTTATTTCCTCAGCTAATGAATGGGGCTACTCTGCCCCGCCAACTGAGAAGTCCGTCTTTGCAGAATTTAAATCGAGAGACTACAACGAGTTTCAGTTACACGGAAATGCTTTATCAGCGAGTCATCTGTGCCTCTATGAAAAAGACAGTATCACCTCTCCCCATGAAGCCCCCGTAGAGCTTTACCTGAGTAAGCATTATGCTGTTCCCTACCAACTAAATTACGGCGATCAAAAAATAGTCATTAAAAATCTTAAGAAGAATACTTAAACCTTAAAATACTCCGCAATATCTTCACATGCCTTCGGGAGAGCAGAGGATATAATCTGGTAAGGTTCCATGAGTTTCTGGAATGTTTTAAGGGTATTCCCTTTCCATCTTTTGACTCGATTATCGACCAAAAGAATTGCTCCATGATCGTTTTCCGATCTTAGTAGTCTTCCAAACTTTTGATGAAGGGACCGAGTTCGATGAGCAAGGAAATAGTCGTTGAATTCGTTTCCAAACTTAAATTCAAAAAAGTCTCGTCTCCTTTGTATAACGAGGTCTTGCCTAACATCGGGAATTTTATCAACGACGATGAAAGATAGTTTTTCACCAGGGATATCTATCCCCTCACCAAAACTCTCCATTCCTATTAAAATCGCCCCATTTTCCTTTTTAAATTCTTCAACCACGTTTTTCCCAAGGCCTTGAACATAAACAGGAATCTTTCCTTCGAACTCACGCAGCACGATGTCTGAAGCCAATTCGAAGCGCAGCCTTGAAGAGAATAGAAGTAACGTTTTTCCACCCAATCTTTTAATTAAGGGCATGACTTCTTTAAGTAAATCAGGAACAAATAATGGATCTGAAATATTTCTCGTATCAGGGCACAGATAGACTTTTGAATTATTCTTATAATCATAGACAGCATCTAAATAAAGACCCGATTTAAATCTTTTCTCTGGTGGTAGGTATGAATATCCTGTCATCCACTCCACTCCTTGAACGCCAGTATCTCCAGCAGCATTTCCGAGTGTTGCCGATGTAAATACGACCGATGAACTCATCATGAGTAATTCATCATGAATTTTCTTACCAACATCAATCGGCGAGGATTCTATTGAGTAGCCTTCCATTTCACTAAATTTTAAAATTGTGCACCAATCAGAGGGATTATCTAGGTAATGTTTAAAACTATTCAAAAATTTTTCTAAAACGCTAAAATTTGTTTCAAAGACCGTTAGAGCTTTAAGTTTCTGAGGCTCATTTTTAAATTCTCTATTTTCCCACCTCGACATATGGGGCATGTACAACTGGTAGAGGGATTCAAAAATAAAATGCAAAGACTCAATATGGTTTAAAATTGATGCCGCTAAAGGATCTTTAAGCTCGCCCTTCTTTGGAAAAGGTAGCTCGTTTGAATAAGCAGGAATATATTGAGGCAATTTTTTAAACCAAGACTCAACGACATCAGGCATAGCTTCAAAGTGATCTCGCAACATCTTAAGATTAAACTGAGTCTGCTCCCTAAGCGTCTGGATCGTATTTTCAACTGAAAATTCGTCCTCAGAGTTTGAAAGTAAGTAGATGAGAGAACCCATCCCTTGAGGAAAATTTTTTAAAAATGAATCGAGATATTTATGCTGCACTTCAAGAGAATAGGCCTTAGTGGCTTCATGCTCTAAACGATGGGCCTCATCGACCACAATATACTGAGGACGAGGAATACTTCGAGGCCAATTCATCATCAAGGCATGATTACCAATTATAAGTTTTGCTTCCTTTGCCTCTCTTAAACCCTGTATGTAAGAACATTGATTCGCCAGTGGACAATTTTGTCCCGCACACGCCCGGTAATCAACAGCAAGGGCTGAATCTTTTTCAGATAATTCTGGAGAAAGTTTTTTTAAGATATATGGAATTTGCTCCCTCGTCAGTTTTCGCTCATAGCTTACTCGAGAATTATAAAAGAAAAACATTTCTAAATATGCTTTTGTGAAGATTTCACTAAAAGGGCTTATAAACATGTTTGAATTGTCATCTTCTCTAAAAAGTAGCTCACAAAGATGATTGGAAGAGCCTACCAGTTTTACCACTTTTGTTTCTTCGCCAAGATTTAAAAGTCTTTTCATTTGAGGAACATCTTTAGCGAGGGCCTGGTCCTGCAGTGTCTTTGTACCTGTTGCAACAAGGCACACCTCATTCTCACTAAGACTAAAAAGAAAAGATGGCAGAAGATATCCCATCGTCTTACCAGTACCTGTGGGAGCTTGAATTAATGCATGAATCTTATTTTTAAAAGCTCGTCCAACTCGGACAGCTAATTTTTCCTGGGCATCCCTGTGTTTATAATGTGGAGCGATTGACTTGATCTCATTTTCATCTCGCAAAATAATTTGAATATTCTCCCCTGAAAATTCTTTGGAAAACTTTGTCGGGTGGTCAACGCTTACTGCTGGAGACTTGTGAATAAGGTTATATCGTTTGACTGCTTCCACGAGAGGATAATCAATATTGTCCGCAATATTGATTAATTCATCAGAGTTAAGCATGAAAAATTTCTTATAAAAGAATTCATCAGGAAATTCAGCAAAAACCTCCGTGAGCTTTAGGCGAAATTCTTTATCCAAATGAGTTAAATAAGTAGAGATCAAAAGTGTCCTAAGAAGATCTCTTGAATCTGCTAGTCCTCGATGCTCTTCCTTTTCTGAAATCCCCAGCATATTAATGAAAAATTCTAAATTAAGTGCATTCGCTTCAGGAAATAAAAGTGCTAAGTAAAAGAGCGAATCCTGGTAGGATTCTCTCCCATTTGGTTGCTGGATTTTATCAAAATATCTTTTGAGAAAACTTTCTTCAAAATTCGCATTATGCGCCAAAAGATGATGAGATTCCAAAGACATTAGATCAACTTCTACAGAGCTCCATAGGGGTGCCTTCTTAAGATGATCATTTGTAATCCCAGTAAGCTTCGTAATAAAGCTAGAAACCTGATTTGCGGGTCTGACGAGAGAAGAAAATGTACGAACAAGTTTAGTACCCTCAAATTGAAGAAAACCTAAATCGATAATCTCATCAGTTGAAGGATTGATTCCGGTAGTTTCGATATCGATGACGGCCCAAGATCCAAGACCCATTTTAATCCTTTACGCAAAGTGACATCTAAGAGATCTAACATAAATTAATAGGCAGACTTCCGTCAATTATGCTAACTTGCATTAAATATTTATTTAATCGAGGATCAATGGAAGCTCAATTAATGCAACTGCAATCACTATGTATCGTTGTCTTAATGATCGCTGGAATAAAAGTTCATAGAAATCGAAAACTCCATGTAAAAATAATGAGTTTCGCTATGATTTGGGACATTATCCTCATCCTTCAAATTGAATTAAGTCGCTCGGCCATAATAAAGGCCTCTAATGCCGTCACAAATTCCATGGCCTTAAATATTCACGTATCCATAGCAGTGCTTACAGTTATATTTTACGGTTTCATGATTCAATCAGGAAGAGCTATACTTTCGGGAAATATTCAATTGAGAAAACGCCATAAGATATTAGGCTACTCCACTATGCTCCTGCGAATTTTAACTTTTGTAACAAGTTTTTGGGCCGTAACTCCAAAGGTATAAGATGAATGACTTTAAATTTGTAGAAGATATCATCAGGACTGGTTTACCAGATGCTGTTATTCAAATTGAGGACATGACCGGAACAAAAGACCACTTGGCGATCACTGTTGTGAGTGATGAATTCAAGGGGAAATTATTAATTGAACAGCACCAAATTCTCATGAATCTTCTGAAAGAAGAACTTAAAAATAGGATTCATGCAGTTAAGCTAAATACATTTACCAAAGAAAAATTTGATCAATTAAACAAGAGGTAATTTATGTCTTTCAATGTATTAAACAATGATATTTCTGAGATTGAGACTGCCGACAAGTCCAAAGATCTTAAACATCAAATCGAGGCCCTACTAGGTAGCTCAAAGATTGTTCTCTTCATGAAAGGAAATTCTCAAATGCCCCAGTGTGGGTTCTCTGCCAATTCAGTGGCAATCCTGAAGCACCTGGGAGTTTCGTTTAAAACGTTTAATATTTTAAATGATTCGGAAATTAGACAAGGACTTAAGGAATACTCTAACTGGCCAACTTATCCTCAACTGTACGTTAATGGGAAATTAGTCGGCGGCAATGATATTATTACTGAAATGTATCAAAGTGGTGATCTTCAAGAACTATTGAAGAACAATTAATCATGAAAAGAGTTATTGGTAAAATAGATCCAAATGAAAAAAATGTTTATATCTGGGGAGCAGGGTTTTCGGGCCTTATTCTGGGATATTACCTTAAAGAGCAGGGATATAAAGTTACGATCTATGAGCGCTCAAATAAGATTGGCGGAAAGATTGGAACAAAAAAAACTCATGCTGGACTAGTTGAAAAAGGCGCCAATGCACTTTACATGAATGCAGACGCAATGGATCTACTTAAGGAATTAAAACTTGATCCTCTTCCTGCAACGAAAAAATTAAAAAGACTTTTACTCGTTAACGGTAAACCCAAGAGGGCGTTCCAACTCTCAATTATTTCTAAACTGACTATCAATGGTCATAAAAAACCCCCTCTTATCTCTGATGGTTTAACTGTGGCTGAATTTTTTAAACCACTTTTAGGGCCTGATCATATAAACAAATTTATCTCTCCTGCTTTGGGGGGAATTTACGCTTCTCCAGCTGATCAGTTACACTTTAAGTCAATCTTTAGTGAAATTGGTCGCATTGCTCAATTTGATTCTTATTGGGAATTTATGAAATTTCTTTTTAAAAATCAGAAGCAAAAGCCACGCTTAGAGGTGACTGGCTCGGTTAGTTTTGATGGTGGAATGCAGACTCTCATTAATTGCCTCGGTGACCATCTAAAAAATGAAATCAAAATTAATAGTAAAGAAGCCTTTAAAGTTAAAGGGAACACTATCATTTGCACCGATTCACAATCGGCTTCGGAGCTAACAAATTCTACCAAACCAGAATTCAGTGCCGAGCTTGCAAGAGTAAGATACCAGGAATTAACATCTGTTACCGTTTTCATGAAGAGAGAAATTAGATCACTTCAAAAATCTTTTGGAGTGCTGATTCCCCTTGATAACGGATTTAATAGTATTGGTATCGTTAATAATAAGGCGATTTTCCCTGCGAATAATCAAAATATTTATTCTTATACTTTTATTTCCAGAAAAAAATCTACCAATGATGAAATCATGGAAGATATAAAAGCTCTTTACACTGAGTTTGTACCAGAAGATATCGATTACATTGAAAATACTTACTGGGACAAAGCTTTACCAATTTACGATTTACAGAGATTTCTAAGTGTAAAAAAACTTCATCAATTGGCACAAAAAGAACAAAACTTTGCAATCTTCGGAAACTATGTTGCAGGGATTTCACTTCGAGAGATGATATCGGCCGCACGGACTTTTGCAAAAAACCCTCAAGAATATGGTGATATCAAATGACGAATAATTCTGAGTTCCCTTACCTCCATGGATTCTCAGAAACAGAGCAACAAAGGCTAAGAACTCAAGCTGAATTTGCTGAATTTACTATATTTCAAAATATCAATTTCTCAAATGCCAAAAAACTAATTGAAGTTGGGTGTGGAGTTGGAGCACAAACAGAGATCCTTTTAAGAAGATTTCCTAAACTCCATGTTACTGGGGTAGATCTTAATAAAAAACAACTTTCAGCAGCCGAGACCTACATCGGCTCCCTTCCAGGTGCTAAGGGAAGATATGAATTCCACCAGATGAGTGGCGATAATCTCTCATTTGAGGCACAAACATTTGATGGGGCATATTTATGCTGGATATTGGAGCATGTTCCAAATCCTGCTCAAGTTTTAAGCGAAGTCAGAAGAGTTCTGAGACCAGGATCAGAAATTGTTGTGACAGAAGTCATGAACTCGTCCTTTTTTCTTGAACCTTATTCTCCGAATGTTTGGAAATACTGGATGGCATTTAACGATTATCAGCATAGTCATGCTGGGGACCCCTTCATCGGTGCCAAATTAGGAAACCTTTTAACCTCGGTTGGGTATCATCAGGTGAAAACGGAAGTAAAAACTTGGCACTTTGATAATAGACAACCTGCTCTACGTAAACAGGCCATTCATTTTTGGACAGATCTCCTACTTTCAGCGGCAAAACAACTTGTTACAGAAAATTATGTCGATCAAGAAACTGTAGATAAGGCAAAAGAAGAATTGGGCCGTGTTGCAAACGACCCAAATGCTGTATTTTTATATTCTTTTATGCAAGCGAAGGCTCAAGTTTACTTCTAAAGTCCGTTATCCTCTTCAATGAGATCTTCAAGCCTCATAATGGCATTCATTCGGCCTAAGCCATCAGATAAGAAATCGACCTTATCAAGACCCAATCCTTTAAATTCTGGATATCTTAGCTCAATGATATCTTTGTTTCTCAGTACTGACACTTTTTCACGAATTGCATTCGCAACTTTACCTTTAAATCTTGGGACATCTCTAACTGTACTCATCATGTTCAATTCTGGCTTACCATTAATGATGGTTTCATTAGAAGTGTCGACATCCTTTAATCTAATTATCACAATTGGTTCGTCTTCATTTTTTTCAATTCTCAATGAAACATCTAGGACCAGTGGAAATCTTATGACCTTAGATCCAGTAAGAAACTTTTCCATTTTTGTAGGCCTATAAACAACATCCATCATTAGAGTCCCAGAATCTCCCTTCTTATCAAGTCTCATAATAACTTTATTAGGTCCAAGTTCAACACCGGCCTCATCTAAGGATTCTTTCCAAAGTCCAGCATCATAAGTCGTCACGAGTAATTTATTTACGTAGTCCTCCGAAATACTTGCAACGATGTTAGCGTCACCATCAGTCATCAAATTCTTCATTTCAAGAATAGACTCTTTATGAATTTTATTAGTTAATCTCGTTGGAGCAATCTGGGTGACTTTATTAGCGACACATTCTTTTTTATGTAGATCAAACTTTTCAATCGTACAAAAGTCACCAGGCATGTTAACTTCAATATTATCCCCTAATCCAGATGTTCCAAAGTTTTCAATTTTAAATTGGCTTTCAAGTGCAGACGTTGCGATCCAATACTCTTTATTCAATTTATACTGCTCCAAGACTTTAAACGCTGCAGCCGTTGTATTTGAACGTAAGATGTCAGCAGCCTGAGAGAGTAAAAGGCCTTTAATCGCCTGGTGATTATCTCTTATTAGTTTTTGAATCTTGTCTGGTGAAAAATTAACTGTCTTTGATCCAATCTTAACACTCACTTTCGGTACGATTATTTTTTCGTAATCAAGTGCCAAGTCCTCAGTATTTGCCATCAGGCGATTAGACATTTGATCGAAGTTAGCTTTTAGAATTTGTAGTTTAAAGTGATCTTTATTGTCCGTTATTTTAATCTGTGCAAAAAAATTAATTAATTTCTCTTCACTTGCTTTAATTGAAGGCTTAATCACATCCACGTTAAAAACGGGTGAATTATTTACCCCAGGTACAATAAGTGACAATGTTAATTTTTCGGCATCTAAGGTGATTTCTGAAGCTGAAAAATTAGTACCTATGCTTAATCCATCTTGAAGTTTCTCATTGGCGTGAATATCAGTCTTAAATCCTTTTACGTCGTATCGAAAATCTTTCATGACAACTTTAGTATCTGTTTCCAAAAAATGGAGTCCAATCACATTCCCAAAATCACGAATGAGGCCTTTTGATTCTTCTGGTAATAATGATCCAAGCTTAGATTCATTAAGCGTAATGTTCCCAGGGAAATTCCCTCTAAATGGATCGGTCATATTATAGTTTTTAATTAGTGTTCTAAATTTCGTAACCAAAACTTTTGACCAATCATAATCTAACTTCGAATCAATCACGATATCTGGAGATTTGAAAGTTTGCCCCCAAGAGATTGACGTTGTTAAGAAGCTAAGAAGTAAAAGTTTTTGATGTCTTTTCATATTTTACCCCTTATCTCAAATTTGGGTTTTTAGAGTTAAACTTAATATCTGAAATATCTAGTCCCATAAGAAGATAGGCGCCCTGGTTGATAGAGATCATCTTAGGAAAGAACACAACTCCCGATTGATTTAAAAATTTTGTAACGTCTACAGAGTATGTTTTATTCATATGAGGTTCAATTGATGACCTTAATTCATCCATGACACCTTTCTTTACAGTTGAAGTCATATTGGGGACATTCGTAGGATAATTATAATTATTAGGTAAACCCGAAGATCCGAAAGGAGAAAGGACTTTTAAATCGAGTCCTGCGCCACCGTTTGGCAGAGATTTAAATACTGGAATCACTGAAACCTCAATCGGAAAGTAAATAATACCATTGTTATTATTTCGCTCTAACCAAGCAGCAATTAAATGTTTAAACCATGAACTAATCCCATCAGAAGCGAGTTTATTTAAGTCAATTTGTGCGTTCACGATTGCCACCATTGCCTTATTAGAGGCGAAGTGAAATTTTACACTCTTAATTGAAAAACCCTGAACCGGGGACATGGATTCAAATATTTTCTGAAATAATTGAGTCGAATTTGCCACGTCAAGAGCACCATTTATTAGTGGCTCTGAAATCGCTAAGTTAATGTCATTATTTCTATATTTAGAAAGATCTAGTCGTGGCAATGTACGATTCGTATTTCCTAGAGTATTTCTTACACGAATATTCGAGCCGTTTAACATAAAACTCATCAGCCCATGTAATTCAAGATCTTTGTTCCCAGGAGTCGTCATTTTTTGTAATGAAATCCCTAGTTGCGCACTTTGAATGATTTTAGAAAGTTCATTCATGAAAGAGATACTAGGATCTTGATCGGCCTGAAATTTAGGAGGCAAAGGTCTAGGGATATAAACATAAGTATTATCAGGAACAGCTACGTAGGTCCTTTGTGATAAAAATTCGTCAAAATTCTCAGGTTTTTCTTTTTTATAAATCTGGTACGAAGTTGCGACTGACTTGTTTACGAGGTAAACGTTAATCATTTCTGCTAAATCGTTTGCCATAAAATCGGCCACGAAACCTAATAACTTTTTCGCCAAAAAACTCTTTCTCTTTAAAATTTCTTCTTTCAATTTTGAAGTATCGAGCTCAGTTTCCTGGCCGTCTATCACAATAGCTATCCGAGGAACATCGATAGAATTAAAATTAATAGATAGTGCTGGCCCTTCACTTGAATCAAGATTCGATTTAACTGTCAAAACACTTACCCTCGCAACTTTGCCATCGGTTTTTATCCTGAGTTTTATTGAGATCGTTACTGGTTTATTAATCGTAACGACACTTAGAGAGTTGAGTTTTAGCTTTAAACCAGCTCCACAATTCTTTTTTCCTTTTTGTTTGTCTTCGCATAAAGAAAGTGATGAAGAATCCACTGAGATTTTTGAGAAACTAAGACTTAGCTCAACATCAAAACCATCATCATTTGAGTTAAGGATCTCAGACTTGAGGCTATTGATATCAGCAACCCCATTAACCTTAATGTCAGCTGTGTTGAGGTAAAAATCTAAATCTCTATTTAAGTTAAGATCACTAATTTCATTAACAATAGGAATAATTGGGTTTGATGAAAATTTTGATTTCGGAATCGTAAATTTATAAATGTCTTTAGGTATGACGACCGTTCGACTCTCTTTATTAGAGGTATTGTATTGAACGGCCAATTTGAGGACTTTCATTATCCCTTGCTCATTCAGTCTTAACGCCATTTGTTCTTGGGCCTTGGCAGTGCCAAAAGTAAAAACAAATAATAAAGACAGCGAAATAAGCCTCATAAGAAACTCCTCAAAGGTGTTTCAAAAGATGGTGCAAACACTGTACCAAATTTCTTCGAGTCGAATTAAGCAGTTATTCTATTTCCAAAGGTAAACATGGAGAAAACATGCACAAAGTGTATAGAAATTAGACAATTACGACAAAATCACCGGTTCTTTTGCATAAAAGTTAAACTCCCTGATTTCATATATTGACCATATTCCCGCTCTTATCGAAATAGGTCGAATTTAAGAACCCACACTGCTGCATGATTTTAAGCTTTAAATAGCCCGGATTTTTATATCCATAGCCGCGTCTT
>CANEUH010000007.1 GCA_947441615.1 Bacteriovoracaceae bacterium
AATACAGTTTGGGTGTGTCGATAGCGGTGAGGAAATACCCAGTAACATCTCGAACCTGGAAGTCAAGCTCACTTGCGGCGAAGGTAGTGCCAGGGTCACTTGGTGTCAGAATAGCAAGATGCACCCTCCATTTTATAAAAAAAGCCCACAAATCGTGGGCTTTTTTATTTTTAAACAATGTTTTTTTTAACTTCAGAACAAACTCGCCTGTTAAAAAGATTTTCAATTCTTATGTTGATCTATTCTCTATTGAGAATAGGTTTTTATTTTTATCATTTACCTACCTATCGTCTCTTTACTCAAGAAGAGATCTTTCAAAGTTTTTTTCTTGGGATTCGTTTTGATATAGCTGCAATCCTTCTAGTTAATTCACCTGTCATTATCCTGAGTTTTATTTCTACTCAAAAATCCTTTTTTTTATTTTTCGAACGTTTGCTTTTTATTTTATTGAACTCCATTGCCATTCTTGTTGCAGTGGATGATTTTGAGCTTTTTCACTTTATGGGAAAAAGACTTAGTTATGATTTATTTGTAATTACTGATGATATCTTTGATCAACTGCCACAGCTAATTCTTAATTTTTGGTATCTGCCGCTCTTCTCTATTCTATTTGGATTAGTCTTTTATCATTTTGATAGAAAATATTTTCCGACTCAGATAGTTCGCACGACGTGGTTATCTCACTTCGCTGGGGTGTTTCTTCTTGGATTCTCATTTATCGGTATCAGGGGTGGGCTTCAGCATAAATCAATTAATGTTCAGTCTGCTTTTGTTCAAGGGAAAAATGAGCTTGGCCACTTGGTTCTCAATAGTCCTTATCATTTTTTAAGAACACTAAAGAATGAGCCGAAGAAAAAGCTACAATTCTTTAAAAATGATGATGAAGCAAAGACGATCATCCTAAATAGCAGAGAGTTTCGTGAAAATTTTATTGGTAAAGAAAACGCTAACATCGTGCTGATCATTTTAGAAAGTTTCTCGTCTGAATATATTGAAAAGGGTTATGCCCCTTTTTTAAAAGAGTTAATTAATAAAGGGGCTTATTTTAATCAGCACCTTGCTAATGGTAGAAGGTCCATTGAGTCGCTTCCTTCAATCCTTTGTGGACTACCATCCTTACTTACAGAACCAATCAGTAAGTCAATTTACTCTGGGAATAAATTCTCATGCTTCCCTAAACACCTAAAAAAAGCTGGGTACACGAATTATTTCTTTCACGCAGGTGCTAGAGGAACAATGGGATTTGAATCCTACACATTGGCGAATGGGTTTGATAAATATTTCTCTAGAGAAGACTATGGGGACAAAGATTTTGATGGCACTTGGGGAATCTTTGATTTGCCTTATCTTCAATATGTTTCAGAAAAAATATCTGAAATCAAGGGTCCTTTCCTTGCTGGTGTATTTACCTTAAGCTCCCATCAGCCTTATAAAATACCAGAAGAATTTAAGGGGAAATTTCCGAAGGGGAATCTTGAGATTCATGAAAGTATCGGATACACCGATTACTCACTCAGAAAGTTTTTTGAATCGATTGAAAATAAATCTTGGTTTAAAAATACTTATTTTATAATTACTGCGGATCACTCGCAAAAAGTAGAGACAAAAAAGTATTCCAATATTGTTGGACGATATAGAGTCCCGCTTCTAATCACCGGGCCAGGTATAACAGGGCAAAATAAAGTAAGAGTGACACAACATTCGGATATTCCGAAAACGGTGCTCGATTTGCTAGAAATCGGGGGGGATCTTCCTGCTACGAGTGTGAGTGTTTTTAATGAAGATAAAGGTGCTGCGATTAATTTTGCTGATGGAGCTACCTACTTCATGGTGACGGATAATTTTGTTTTCACTTTGGATACTAAGCAAGAATTCGACTGGGAAAGTGGTTCACTTTCTGAGAAGACGCCCGATTCAGGTCTTCTGTTAAAAGCTTATCTTCAGTATTTTATAAATGGTCTCATCAATAACAATTTATCGCTTTAGCGCGCCGCCCAAAAGATTGTCACAGGTCCATTCTTCACGTTAGACTAAATTATTATTTTTATTCATTAAAGATGGGGTTTTCATGCAACCACTGGCCTCTCACATCGATTCTCTTTCAAAAGATTTTCAAACCAACTCTGAGTTTAACCGTCATCTTGCCCATGATCTAAAAAAGCGAATTGAAAAAGTTCGTCTCGGTGGTGGTGATGATGCTGTTAAAAAACACAAGGCGAGAAAAAAACTTTTACCACGTGAAAGGATTGAAAAGATACTAGACCCTGGTTCACCATTTCTTGAGTTCTCAACACTTGCAGCTGATGGTGTTTACGATGAGGAAGTTCCAGGTGCTGGAATGGTTACAGGAATCGGACTCGTTCACGGAGTGGAATGTTTATTCGTAGCAAACGACGCTACAGTTAAAGGGGGAACCTATTTCCCTTTAACTGTTAAAAAACACTTAAGAGCGCAAGAGATTGCACTTCAAAATAAATTGCCATGTATTTATCTCGTTGATTCAGGAGGAGCTTTTCTCCCTAAGCAGGACGAAGTCTTTCCTGATAAAGAGCATTTTGGGCGAATCTTTTATAATCAGGCCCAAATGTCTTCTCTCGGAATTCCACAAATTGCGGTCGTCTGTGGTTCATGTACTGCCGGTGGGGCCTATGTTCCAGCGATGAGTGATGAAACAATTATCGTAAAAGGTAATGGAACAATTTTCTTAGGTGGACCACCACTTGTTAAGGCCGCAACTGGAGAAGAAGTCAGCGCTGAAGATTTAGGTGGAGCTGATGTTCATACTTCTAAATCTGGAGTCGCTGATCACTTTGCAGAAACTGAAGAGGATGCTCTAGAGAGTGCTAGAAATATTATTGCCACTCTTAATTATCGACCAAAGCATCCTGGGAAATTCATTAAGGATGAAATCAAGGCCCCACTTTATAAAACGGAAGAAATTTACGGAATTATTCCTCAAGATACAAGAAAGCCATTTGATGTTCGTGACATTATTGCTCGTTTAGTAGACGGATCTGAGTTTCAAGAATTTAAAGAAAGATACGGCACAACACTCGTCACTGGTTTTGCAAAAATTCACGGCTATTTAGTAGGGATTGTCGCTAATAACGGAATCCTTTTTTCAGAATCATCACAGAAAGCCGCTCACTTTGTTGAACTCTGTGGGCAAAGAAAAGTTCCTCTCATTTTCCTTCAAAATATCACTGGTTTCATGGTGGGCAAGCAATACGAAAATGAAGGTATCGCTAAACACGGAGCTAAGTTTGTAACGGCCGTCTCGACAGTAAAGGTTCCAAAATTTACCATTATGATTGGTGGGTCTTTTGGTGCCGGCAATTATGGAATGTGTGGTCGTGCCTTTGATCCTAGATTTCTTTTCATGTGGCCTAATTCACGCATCTCAGTCATGGGTGGAGAGCAAGCAGCAAATGTTTTAGCGACTGTTAAACAGGATGGACTCAAGGCATCTGGTAAATCACTCATGAGTGATGAGGAAGTTTCAAAATTTAAACAACCTATTTTAGATAAGTATGAAAAAGAGGGCTCACCTTATTATTCATCAGCAAGAATTTGGGATGATGGTGTGATTGATCCTGCTCAAACAAGAGACATCCTTGGACTATGCTTAAGTGTCACTCACAATGAAGAATTCCCAGATCCACGCTGGGGTGTCTTTAGGATGTAATCATGAAATATTTAGAGGTCGTAGAGAAAGAACTAGGTGTTAAAGAAGTTTGGCTTAATCGGCCCGAACTCCATAATGCATTTAATGCTGAACTCATTGAAGAGATGATTTCTCTGTTCGAATCTTTTAAGGATGAAAGACTCATCATCCTTTCAGGAAAAAGTCCGAGCTTCTGTGCAGGGGCCGATCTTAACTGGATGAAAGCGATGAAGAATTATACCAAAGAGGAAAATTTTAGAGATTCAAAAAGGCTCGCTAAAATGTTTTCTGCCATCAATGAGTGCAACATCCCTGTCATTGGTCGAATTAATGGCCATGCTTTAGGCGGAGGTGTGGGGCTTGTGAGTGTTTGTGATTATGTGATTGCAACATCAGAAACACTTATGGGGTTTACTGAAGTGAGACTTGGACTTATCCCTGCAGTGATTTCTCCCTACTGTATTTCAAAAATTGGTGAGTCGAATGCTAGGGCCTGGATGCTCTCTGGTGAGAGATTTAGTGCTGAAGAAGCTAAACGCATGGGACTTGTTCATGAAGTTTGTTCATTAAATGATCTTGATCAAAAAGTAGATGAGATAAAAAAGAAATTCTTAGCGGCAGGTCCTGAAGCGGCGAAGGAGGCGAAGCGCCTTGTCCGCGAAGTGATGAGGAATCTGAAGTCGTCGGAAGATTTTACCTGCCAGATGATAACTGAGAGAAGAGTGAGCTCTGAAGGCCAAGAAGGCATGAGAGCTCTTTTAGAAAAAGATAAACCAGCATGGATGAAAAAATGAAAATAAAAAAAATACTAGTCGCTAACCGCGGAGAAATTGCTCTTAGAGTTTTAAAGACTGCAAAAGAAATGGGAATTCGTGTGGCCACTGTTTATGCCGAAGATGATAAAAATCTTCCTCATGCACTCTTTGCTGATGAGTCCTATTCTTTGGGTTCTGGAACACTTCAAGATACATATCTAAATAAACTAAAACTGATTGAAACGGCCAAAAAGGCCAGTGCAGATGCCATTCATCCAGGTTACGGATTCTTATCCGAAAATACTGAGTTTGCTTCCATGGTTGAGTCAGCTGGAATTATTTTTATTGGGCCAACACCCGAATCTATAACACTCATGGGCGATAAGATTGGATCTAAAAAAGCTTTAGAGAAAATTAATATTCCTATGATCCCTGGTTATCATGGAGACAATCAGGAATTGTCATATCTTTGCTCTAAAGCAAAAGAAATTGGTTACCCTGTACTTATTAAGGCCTCTGCCGGAGGTGGCGGTAAGGGGATGAGAATTGTTCACCAAGACAGTGAACTAGAAGAGGCCATTAGTGGAGCGAAATCTGAAGCTCTCAAAGCCTTTTCAAATGATAAAGTCCTTATTGAAAAATATGTCGTAAATCCAAGACACATTGAAGTTCAATTAATGTCGGATACTCATGGTAATCATCTTCATTTTTTTGAACGTGAATGCTCTATTCAGCGGCGCTATCAAAAAATTGTGGAAGAAACTCCAGCTCCTAATCTTTCTCAGGAGCTCAGACTTAAGATTTGTGAAACAGCAATTCAAATTTCTTCTGGAATTAATTATAGAGGTGCAGGAACGGTTGAGTTTATTCTTGCTCCAGATGGGAAGTATTATTTTCTTGAAATGAACACAAGGCTTCAAGTTGAGCACCCGGTAACAGAAATGGTGACTGGGCATGATCTTGTAAAATATCAAATCCTTGTCGCAGAAGGAGAAAAACTCCCTGTTAAGCAATCAGATATAAAGCAGAAAGGGCAAGCGATCGAATGCCGGATTTATGCTGAAGATCCAGATCAAAATTTTATGCCCTCTATTGGTAAAATTGATCGCATCGGAACACCTACTTTAAGAGATGTAAGACTAGACTGCGGTTTTCTTGATGGAACAGAAGTAGGTGTTAATTATGATCCTATGCTCGCGAAGCTCGTTGTCTGGGGTGAAACGAGAGATATTGCAATTTCAAAAAGTATCCATAGTCTTGATGAAGTTCTTTTCCTTGGGGTTAAAACCAATAGAGATTACTTAAAGAGAATTCTCGCCCACAAAGATTTTGTGTCGGGCTTCACTCATACGCATTTTATCCCAGATCATAAAACGGAACTAGAACCAAGAGTTCATTCGGAGCAAGATCTAGCTGACTTAATTGCGGCGTTAAGTTTTAGTGGAACGAAAAAAGTTTCAACTGGATCCAATGAAGTGTTAAAAAATCCCTGGACTGAATTATCTGGATTTAGGAATTAATTATGGAAAAGATATTTATTATCAATGGTCAAGAAGTGAAGGTTCAAGATTTTTCTCACAAGGGTGATTCAGTGAGTTTCATCCTTAATGGAAAGAAGCATTTTTACATGCTCATCTCAAAAGATCAGGAGTTTTTGATTCTTGATAACGGAGGGCGTTTTAGGGCCGCTGTGAGTTCACCAAATAGGGACGGTGACTCCATGATCTTTTCAAACGGACGAGAAGCTCTTGGTTCGGCCCAGGGTAAAAAAATAAAAAAATCTGGAGCTGTATCTGGTGGACTTAAATCCCCAATGCCTGGAAAAATCTTTAAAATTCTTAAAGATGTTGGATCTCAGGTTAAAAAAGGTGAACCAATTCTTATCCTTGAGGCGATGAAAATGGAGCACTCCATTCGCTCTGATAAAGATGGGATTGTGAAAAAGATCAATTTTAAAGTAGGGGAGCTCGTTCAAGGAGGAGTTACTCTTGCTGAGGTTCAAGAATGATTAGAATTGTCGAAGTTGGTCCTCGTGACGGACTTCAAAATGAAAAAACAATTCTCACGACTGAAGATAAATTTCAATTTATTTCGTCACTCGTAGAGAGTGGTCTAAAGTCTATTGAAGTAACGAGTTTTGTTAAGGCCCCTGCAATTCCTCAGATGGCAGATGCTTCTGAACTTTTTACAAAAGTAAATAATGAGCTCTCTGGAAGGGGAGTCAGCTTCCCTTGTCTTGTTCCTAATCTCAAAGGCTATGAGACAGCTAAATCCCTTGGTGTAAAAGAGATCGCTATTTTTACAGCAACTTCAGACTCATTCACGAAAAAAAATATTAATGCCACGATTGATGAAAGCTTCGAGCGAATGAAAGAAGTCACAGAAGCTGCTAAAAATGAAGGTGTGATGATTCGAGGTTATGTATCAACTGCCTTTGGTTGCCCTTACGAGGGGGCAATGGATGTAAAAAAACTAATTTCCGTGACTCAAAGGCTTTTTGATTTAGGTGTTTATGAAGTTTCAGTGGGTGACACAATAGGGGTGGCCCTTCCTCAGCAAGTAAGATCATTTATCAGGTCACTGAAAAATGAGTTCCCTATAGGAAAACTCGCCATGCATTTTCATGATACTCGAGGTATGGCCGTAACTAATATTTATGCTTCACTTGAAGAAGGAATTACGACCTTTGATTCATCTGCTGGTGGTCTTGGGGGATGCCCATACGCCAAGGGAGCGACAGGAAATGTTGCGACTGAGGATGTTTGGTATTTAATGCATGCTCAAGGATTAGATACAGGGATTGATATTTCAAAGTTAGCATCAGCTTCAAAATTTATTCTTGAAAAAATAAATCGTCCAACGGAGTCTAAATTTTTAAGGGCCTATTTAAATACGGGAAAGGTATGAGCTTTTACTTAAAGCAGTTTGAAGACCTATTAGTTGAAAAAAATAATGAATCACTTTGGATCACCTTAAATCGTCCTGAAGCGAGTAACGCTTACTCAATTGGAATGGTTCAAGGTTTAGTAGAAGTTTTAAGGTTCGCTGATGTCGATAATAAGATTAGAGCGATTGTTCTCACTGGTTCTGGGAAAAATTTCTGCGCAGGTGGAGATATTAAGGCGATGAAAAGTAAGACCGGAATGTTTTCTGGTGAATCGAATGAACTCAGAGAGGCCTACCAATCGGGAATTCAACAAATCCCACTAACAATTTCACAATTAAAGACTCCGATTATTGCCATGGTAAATGGGGCCGCAATTGGTGCTGGTTGCGATTTGGCGGCCATGTGTGATCTAAGAGTCGCTTCGTCAGAGGCCGTCTTTGCAGAAACGTTTGCGAGGGTAGGGCTTGTTCCTGGCGATGGAGGAGCATTCTTTCTCACTCGATTAATTGGATTTGGAAAGGCGATGGAAATGTTTTTGACGTGTAAAAATATTTCAGCGGAAGAAGCTTTAAAGATTGGGCTTGTTAATCAAGTGGTCCTACCGGAAGAACTCAGAAAAACAACGCAAGATTTGGCGGATCAGCTTGCTTCACTTCCCCCAATTGCTCTACAAATGACAAAGAAATCAGTGACTCACGCTTATCAAAATGATTTGATTTCTCATCTAGAGTTGATGGCCGCGTACCAAGGAATTACACAAAGATCGTCGGACCACTTTAGTGCACTTGATGGCATGATTGAAAAAAAGAAGCCGACATTTAAACACACCTAAAAATAATTTTTGACAAGTCGTTTAACGAAATAAAGAATTAAAGAATATGAAAATTATTCTTTTCTCTTTATTCATTGTTTCTAGTTGTACAACGATCCATTTCAGATCCAATCAATCAGTCCCAGTTTCTTTCGAAGGTAATCCTAGTCATCAAAAAGAAATTTCGATCATTGGGCATCGTGATTTTTATTTCTGGGGAGTTGAACCTGAGGAGCATGTGGTTTACGTTGATGAGGAAGTTAAAAATTCTGGTTATGATGGGATTTCAAAACTCATCATCTATGAACACAAAAATCCACAAGATATTCTTATCTCTTTTCTAACTCTTGGTTTGTATTTACCTAGAGGCTACACAATTACCGGTTTCACATCTGGTACTGAATTAATTCAAGAAACAACTCAAAAATAGATTTGACCGTCAGGAAGAGGTCTTCCAAGGATGGATACGTTAAGGCCATGGATGGCCTTTTCCTATTTTTTTAAAGCTCGGGCGCGGCGATTCCAAAGTGGTTTTGTTACAGTATTAAACCAAATAAAAAATCCACCAAAAGATGAAAAAAAGACAGAAGCTCCATAACTGAAATTAAAGGCATTATTCATAATCGTCATAACTGAAAACATGAGGAAGGCAAGACCTCCAAAACAAAGAGTCATCATAGTCGTGAGCTTAAATGTCATGACCTCGTTAGGATTGGGTTTTAGAAAAGAGAAAGGCCACCAAATGAAATCTTTATCAGAAAGCCAGTTATGAAATTGTGTAATAAGATCAAAAATTTTCATTCTTTTAAACTATCCATGAGGTTCCCAAAGAAGCTTTTTTTAAAGTCTTTAACTTCTTCTTCGCTCATGTCTCCAAAGTTAGTGCGATCAATTTCCTTATAGCAGTGGACGAGTTCATTTACAAATCGGGATTTAAAACGAGGAATCATTTTGCCGTAGATCTTTCTTTCTTTGGCATAGGTCATAATAAGCTTTTTTCGTGCTCTCGTAATTCCAACATAACAGAGTCGCCTCTCTTCATTAATGTCAGAGTTCTCGACTATTGTTTTCTTATGTGGAAGAAGTTCTTCTTCCATCCCGGCCAGGAATACATTGTCAAATTCGAGACCCTTAGAAGCATGCAGAGTCATAAGTGTGACTTCATTCTTTTTAAATCCCTCTCCAGGTGCCTGTGTATCCTGAGAGTCTGCCAAGAGGAGTCTTTCGACAAAGTTTTTTAAAGTGGCTTCTTCCTGGTATCTATCTTGGAAACGGTCAGCAGTTAAGAGGAAGTTTTTAACATCATCTTTTTTTCTCGTTGCAAGTTTTACCTGATCATAGCTCTTATCTATAAAATCATAATAATTTAATTCATCAATCAGATTAGTGACTGCACTCAAGAGAGATTGCTCATGAAAGACACGTTGATATTTTTTTATGATCTCTATGAAGTTTTTGATTCCCTCGTGTTCCTCTTCATCCGCTAAAACCTGAAAAAGGTGTCGTTTCTGTTCTAGTGCTTTTTCGAGGTTTTTATTTAAAGTCACAGAACCAATTCCACGGTTAGGGACATTCAAAATTCTTCTTAATGCTAATTCATCACGCGAATTTTGTATTAATGTGAGGTAAGCAATAATATCTTTAATTTCTTTTTTCTCGTAAAACTTTTGTCCACCAATAATATTGTAGGGAATCTGAGAGATACGGAGTTGATCTTCAAACGGTGGCACTTGTGTGTTGGAGCGGTATAAAATCGCCATCTCTGAAAGAGCAATACCGTGAGACTGAAGTTTAATAATTTCTTCGGCGACGATAGCTGCTTCATGATCTGATTCTGCGGCTGCCCAGACTTGAGGTAATTGACCTTCCATTTGAGAAGTCCTCATCGTTTTCTCTTTACGCTGGGTACTTTCCTTGATCACCTGGTTTGCTAAATCTAAGATCGGAAAAGTTGATCGATAGTTTTCTTCTAGTTTTATGACCTTTGTCTTTTCGTATTGCTTTTCAAAATTAAGGATATTTGAAATGTCGGCCCCACGAAATCCGTAGATCGCTTGGTCATCGTCACCAACCACGCAAATATTGTTATGAGTAGAGGTCAATCCTTGAATCAGTGAAAACTGTAGAGAATTTGTATCTTGATATTCATCAATCATGATGTATTTAAAACGCTCAGAATATTTTGTTGCAACTTCAGGGTGATTCTTGAAAAGTTTTACAACGAGAAAAAGAATATCATCAAAATCGAGGGCATTATAAAACTGTAACTTTTCTTGATAAAAGTGATAAACGTATTCAGTCGCTCCATCGTAATTATTTTCAGGATCATAAAATTTACTTTTTGGAAAATCATCAGCAGAGATACCTTGGTTTTTTAGATAACCAATTTTCGACATAATAATACCGCGATCATAAGATTTATTTGAACGGTAATTCTTAAGACCTTCTCTCACGATACTCATCTGGTCTGCTTGATCGTAGATTGTGAAGAGATTGTTGTAGCCCAAGTGATGGATATCTTCTCTTAAAATACGAATACCGAGTGAATGAAAGGTAGATAGAGTGATTCCTTTCCGGTGACGTGAATCCACAAGATGTGAAACGCGCTCTTTCATCTCGGCGGCTGCCTTATTGGTAAAACTCACGGCTAGGATGTTTTTACCTGGAATTTTGAGATTCGTGAGCATATGGGCAATACGATACGTTACAGTACGTGTTTTCCCAGAGCCGGCACCGGCGAGGATTAAGACAGGGCCAGCAACCGTTTCGGCAGCTTCGCGTTGTTCAGGATTTAAACCATCTAGAGAAATCATGTGAATGGAGAATAAAAAAGGGGGGAGAATGTGTCAAAATCAAAAGACAAAAAAGACCTTACTTTGTAGTATATTTTCCATCTGTAAATACCTTTATTTGAGGCACTATGAAGTATTTGATCACATCCGCTCTCCCTTACGCTAACGGACCTATCCATTTCGGGCACATTGCAGGGGTCTATCTTCCAGCGGATATCTTTACAAGGCACAAAAAGCTCAAAGGTGACAAGGCCATTCATATTTGTGGTTCGGATGAGCACGGTGTTGCAATTATGCAGAACGCCCAAAAATCAGGAAAGAGTTACCAAGAATACGTTAATGAGTGGCACCTAACCCACAAAAATCTATTTGAAAAATACGATATTAAATTTGATTTTTTTGGACAAACCTCTGCCCCTTATCACAAAGAGGAAACTCTTGTTTGGTTTAATGATCTCTTAAAAAAAGGTTTAATTGAAAAGAAGGCCGAGCAGCAACTTCAATGTCAGAGCTGTAAAAATATGCTTCCCGATAGATTTGTTGAAGGGGAGTGCTATGTTTGTCACTATCCTGAGGCGAGAGGCGATGAATGCCCCGATTGCGGAACTTGGATTGATCCTTTAAAACTCCTTAAACCTGTGTGTAAATTTTGTGGTTCTAAAGAGGTGAACGCCGTTGATTCATATCAGTGGTATCTCATGTTATCTAAAATGCATGAACCATTTCAAAAGTGGTTTGAGACAAGAAAGCCAGTTTGGAGAAAAAATGTTGTTCCATTTGTTGAGTCTCTCACAAAAGATAATCTTGTGGATCGCGCGATAACCCGAGACCTTGACTGGGGGATTGATGTTCCTCTTCCTGAAGCGAAAGGTAAAAAGATTTATGTTTGGTTCGACGCGCCTATTGGTTATGTTTCAAACACAAAAGAGTTTCTAAAACAATCAGGTTCAAAAGAAGATCATATTAAAGACTGGTGGGGGGCCAAGGATGTCACCATCGTAAACTTTATTGGGAAAGATAATATTATTTTTCACTCGATTATTTTTCCAGTGATGTGTCTTGGGACAGGTTTTGTAAATCCTGTCACAGATCTACCTGCCAACCAGTATGTGAATCTTGAAGGGAAGCAGTTCTCAAAATCAAAAGGCTGGTATGTGGATGCTGATGAGGCCATCGCTCAGTTTGGTTCTGATGCTCTAAGGTTTTATTTAACGTCACTTATTCCAGAAACGTCAGATTCTAGTTTTACGTGGAAAGGGTTAGAGCTCAAGATTAATTCGGAACTTGCTAACAATATTGGAAATTTCATAAACCGCGCCATGAAGTTTTCTGCTAAAAATTGGCAAGAGGGTATGAAGTCCCAGAAATTTGATGCTTTCTTTAATCATCACCTAAAAGGGGTAGAAGATTTTATAAAGGAGTATCACGAGCTTCTTGACTCATATCAGATTAAAAAGGGTCAGGAGCATCTCCTAAGTCTTGGATCAAAGGTGAATCAATTTATTACTGAAAGAGCTCCATGGACTGAATTTAAAACAGATCAAGAAAAAGCCGCTGAAACAATTGCGATTTCGACTGTCTATGTCCTTGTGATTGGAACATTCTTTTCTCCGTATTTACCTCAATTATCCAATTCAATACTTTCATACTTTGGTCTTAACTCTGATAGCGATATTGTTAAAAGGATTTATCAAGGTGATCTAACTGCTCTTGGAAATTTCTTCTCACAAGACTTTAAACTTCATGTCGATCCCCAGGGACTTGTGCCTAAAATTGACCCGAAACTTATTGAAGAGTTGGATCTCAAATTAAAAGAGAAGGGGGCCGCGCTTTAGTGGCCAGTCTCACTATGATAGCGAGGGTCAATTTTAATTTTAAAATTGTCCCTTGGATTGACGGGGTCATATATCGGTTGATCCCAGTTTTTTAGAATTTTTCCTGTTTGAGAATCCACCAAAACTCTAAAAGTCGTTTCTTCATTCCGAGAATTTTTTATTGTTACGATGACTGATTCCACAAATAATGCCATTCCGTTTTCTGTCCATACGAATGAATCTACACTCTTCATAACAACTTCTTTTAAGCTCTCTCCCCCTTGAGTGCGAAGGGCCTCTTCAAGAGAATCATCCCAATGATCCGTAGGTCTATTTGAAACTTTTATTTTTGAAATCATTTCCTTTTCTTTTCCTGAGACTAGTCCAATGACTTTTCGGCCTTCTATTTTAAGATTTTCAATATCAATTTTAAATTTTTTGACCTCAGGTTTTGACTCTGTTACTTGAGACTCTTGTGGGATTATCTTCTGACTTAAAATAAAATAAGAAATAAGACAAATTGCTAAAACAATAGCGGTGATTTTTAAATTTCGGCTAGTCATTGACTTCAAAATCAAAATTGATCACTTTAAATGGTTTTTGCCCATTGTACTCAGAATCAATGAAGTCATCATTGCTGTTGGTTCCATCAGTGTAACAGTCTGAGCAGTTGCTAAAACGGGCGCGAAGTCGGCAGCGGAATTTCGTTCCTGGTGGAATCCATTTGTTCACTTCCATCAGGAGAACGTTCCCGATGTTAAAGCTTCCGCCGTCTGATTCTTTAATCACGGACTCATAATAAGTTTTTTGAGAATCAATTTTTGAGTAGAAGGCATCGTTAGCGCCTGGTAAGAATCTCACGAGGCACTCATGCGGGTTAAAAGAGAAATCCTGATCACTTGTTGCTGTCGTAGTATAACCAAGGCAGTCCTTATCTAATAAGCTTAACCCTTGTTTCTTCCTGAATTCATTTTGAGAAACCCATTTAGATGTTTCTCCCTCTTCTGAGAGAACCATACAAACAGGGACCGCCGCTGAAGTTGGGAAGGAATTCGTGGAAGTATTTTTTAAAAGTCGATTGAAATTTGTGTCCGTCGATGTGCAAGTTCCAGTCTTCTCGCCACCTTGCTCTTCAGTGGTGATGGTGTCTATCACACAGGGTTTGAAATTTCCGGTTTGAGTATCCGTGATATGGACATGATCCCAGTCGGTTGCAAGAAGTTGTACACCGGCCATCGTGCTATTTGAATTATTTAGTAGGTTAGGAATTAGCCCCAGAATTTCACCAGGAGAAATTCGAATGTTATTGTTGTTGTAAATGGTGCCGGCGACATTTGGACTCGTTGGAACAGTAAAACCTTTATAAAGGAGCTCTCGAAGAACTGCTTCCATGTCTGTGCTGTTATCAATGATATAAAACCCAACCCTGGTTGGATTTTCCGTTGTTCGAGTGGCAAGATCCAAGAGTTGCTTTGAAACCAGAACGGATTTCCTTCGATTGTTTTCTGAAACCGGAGTCAACGAAGGTGTCGCATATTCTGATACGACAGTCTGGATATTAATATTTCTATCTTTAGTTGAGTTACCATTGTCGTTATAGGTTTTAAAAAGAAGAAGTCCGTAGTCATCGAGAAGCTTTTCAGATTTATCTTTTGTAAAAAGAGGGCACATTGCAATTCGTGTTGGTGGAGCATAGTAAGAAATATATTTATTGATATTTTTGGCAAAGGTCTGGAAAAAACGTCTGTATGTTACTGGGTTGTTAAATTGTGACCATAAGAATGAATTTGTTGAATCTAAGTTCACAAAAAAGTTAGAACCCGTTAATGGGATTGAAAAATTATTCATCACATTGTTGTAGGCATCCACTCCTCTGGCATTTAAATCTCCGAGCTCACTTAATGTTTCTGAAAGAAGAAGCATGACCATCGAGGTCGAAATGTCATGACCTCCGTCAGGCTGATTCGTGAGTCCACAGCTTGTTTTTAATTCTTTAGTGAGAGCAACAAGGTAGTGTGTAACAATTTGGCCTGCGTAGTGAACGTCTTCAAATAATTCATCTGGGTTATTTGGATCATAGAGGATAAATTGAGGATATGATAATCTTCCTTCAGGAGTTTCTTCGATACCTGGAATAGTATGGAGTCCATCTGATTCAGTAAGAGGACGAGCTTGCTTAAAGATTTTTCCGAGAGCATATTCACCAAAACGTTCTCGCTTATTCATCATAAAGCTAAAGTAATCGGCAATACCTTCACCTAAAGACCCCGCTTCATCGTAGCCAAAACCACCAAGGTTTGATCGCAAAGGGTGATAATTTGTAGAACTTGTTCCGTTTCTTAGGTTCATCATGAGGGCAATATAGGCGTGACCTAATTCATGATAAATGACACTTGGGTCCTGGATAAAATAAAAACCTGGATATTCTTTCATCCCCCCAAAGCAAAGTGTTGGTCCCGCTGGTGAGAAGGATGCGTTCCCTTCAAGATCACATTGTGAGTAGGTTGTGAGATAATCAAAGTTAAAAATTTTCTTATCCACACTAGACATCGCTTTAAACCAAAAAAGCTTTGAGTTCATGAGATATGTAGGGATGGATTTTGGATCACCAAAAGTATCTAGATTCATAGCTTGTTGGTAAGCAAAGTTTAATTTATCGTGAAATGTTTTAGTCGCAAGGCCCACGTGGTAAAGAGAGTTCACCTGATAAAATTCTGCAGAATCTGTTGGGAAAATATAGGTCCCATCAGCTTTTCTTGGAAGAGGTTGAGTCGTGGCGGAGGCCTTAGAAAGGGAGCGAATACAATTATCGATCGTAACACCGGGCCCATAAAAATCCATCGTACAATTTCCGGTGAGGGAATTATTAGGTGTGATGAATTTTGCAATGGGATTTACAAATGAAGACATCGATACGTTAGATGGTCCCAAATTCGGGCCACCGAGGATGTAAGGGCTGTCTTCATAAACATAGGCCATACCATTAAGTGTTCCGTCATTGCCCATGACACTACTCTTGGCATTTTTTGGAGTTAATTCAGTTGGGTTACAAGAAGCTAGGAGAGTTACAACACATAACAAGTGTAATAACTTCCATGCAGTCGATCTATTGAGAGAGAGTTGTATCATCCAGTGACGTTCAACATTCATACTTAGACCTTGTCGGTCGAGATCCTAATAATCTCAACCGATTGGTTTGGTCGGTTACTGACCTGTTGTACCCATTTGTTTTCTTAATTCAGTGTTAAATGTATCCAAAGCCCCCATCCAGCCTTTTGGAGAGTCTTCGCGGCCGGAGTTGTTGCCGGCGGTACAGAAAGCTGGGGCGTCTTCAGCTGTGAGCGAAGGGGATTCTTTTTTCTCAGCAAGAATTTCCTCAATATATCCTATTCTGAGGTCTTCCGAACAACCTTTAGTTTGCCCTATCACTTTACCATTATCTACGATGTCTTTTGGCTCACATTCTTTGAGCTTATCACAATTAGCCTTTAGTGATGAATTGTCATTCGCTGTAATTTTAATACAAATTCGATTAGCTCTGACACCAGATGTGCTAGTACTCCCACCTGAACTATTTTGGGTCCCATCACAATATGCTCCAAACTTGTTTCCTTGATTTCCCACACTTCTAACGAGATCACCGATATTTCCATCGCAAGCGGGGCCTGGATGTCCTCCTACTGCTTGATTAAAACGCTGACAAAATTCTTGCTGTTTTTGTCCTAATTCAGTCTGTTGTTTTGCATAATCTTGTTGTTTCTGAGCAAGCTGCTGGTTCGCTGCTTTAACGGCAGCATCGTATTGACTAATACACTTGTCGGCTAGACTTTGCGATTGAGAAGCAACTTCTCTGAAGTTTTTCTCGGTCTTTTTAATATGGTCAGCAAGGACGCCATTGTTGTTACCAACACTTTCACCACCCAAGATTTGATCTTGTTGTTTTTTGACACTGTCTTTAAGTAGAGAAATGTTCTCTTTAAACATCTCTGTATATTTTTCCGGATCTTCAAGAAGAAGTTTGCCATCGATAGACTTCCCAGTCGATTGCGTGAATTCATTTAAATATCTTTCACCTTCAGGAACTTCACGCTTAATTCCTTTTGGTGAAGAAAAGCCAGCTCCAAACATCCCTCGCATCATTTCTGCGTCTTTCATGTAACGTGAAAGAGCTGAATCAAACATTTTAACAACGTCTTGTTTATTCTTTTGTACCATCGCTTTGTAGTTATTCACTCGAGCTGTTTTTTGGGCCTTAATTTCTTTTACAAACGTATCAGCTTGTTGAGAACAGGCCTGCATGTTTTTAGAACAAGAAAGGGCGGCATTGGCACAAAAGCCTGGGGCGGATGTATTAAAACGCTCAGGAGTACAAGAGCCTGGAGTTGAGTTATTGGCCTCTTCTGGACTTGAACACTCAATAAGTTTTTTACGTAGTTCTCTTTTAATATCGAGTGCCTGATCTTTAGCAAGATTTTTAAAATCTTGATTCAGTTGTTTTAATTTCTGAATCGCTCCAGAACCAGTCATTTTGTTATCAAGTTTGTTTGCTTTAAATTGTGAGTTACAGTTTTTTATGATGTCACTGAAGAACACACTTGGTGTTCTCACTTCAGAAGCTCCAACGACTTTAGTGGTTAAGTTACCTTGTCCATCTACTTCCTGAACTTCATAGGAGTTTTCCATCTTCATGTAATAGCGGCCGCCGTTTTGTGCTTCAAGCGCCTGAAGCTGAGCAAGCTTTTTTTCAAGAGTGGATGAGTCGTCATTTATAATATCGTTGAGTTTATCTTTAAGAAAGTTTGAGGCAAATTTATTAGCATGACCAGAAGCTGTTGGGTCATAAATTTTACTTAAGACAGTGTCAGCACTGAAGGAACCCTGAAAACATTTGTTCTTTACTTTATTTTCAATTGTCGCCACTTCATTTTCAAAGTTTTGTGAAGCGGGATTGCCTAAAAGTACCGTCGCAGCGTCGGGTGAAACTCCCGCACTACTTAGTTCAGACTGAATCGTACCTTTTTGCTCATTAAGCTTAATGTAGGTTTCGTTGAATTTAGTTCTGACATCAGAAAATAGATCAGGGCTTAGTGCTTGATTCGTACCGTTTGGAGAACTCACAAGCTCGGGTAGCTCACTTAAGAATTTTCCATAGCTATTTGGGTTTTTTGAAAGTTCACCAAAGTTAAGCTCCATCTGTTTTGAGACCCTGTCTGCGAGTCCATTAATGTCTTCTAGTATTCCTGTATGAGACTTTGAGTAAGATTCTCCAGAGAATTTACCTGATTTTTCAGAAAGAGTTTTTTTAAGATCTTGGTTTATTTTATTCAATCCCTCAGAGCGACCTTTTTCATTGATAGCATCACCAGCGAACATTGAATTACAGGCAGGGTTATTAAATCTTTTTCCAAAGTCAAAGAGATCGGGTTTTTTACTACGAACTTTATCTGCGATAGGTGAGTCGCCGTCTAATACTGCGACTGTTTCTTCAATGGCATCAAGGTCCGCTCTTGAAGCTTCACGGAATTGGTTCTGCATGGCCTCAAGGTTTGTTGTCAGCTTATCAAGTTCATCGATTCGGTATTTAAAAAATCCATTGAGAATAGTCATGGCATTTTTCATACAACCGATACCAAATGCCTGACCGTCGGCGTTTGAATCGGCCATGAAGTTGCTGTATTTTTTATTAATTTTAAAATACTGATCATGGTACATTTTCATTTGTTCAAGCTGAGCATTTTGTGGGCCGTTGGAACTATCTTGAGTCACGCCTAGGCGACAGACCTCTGGCTTAGCTTCGTGAAGAGTTGTTCGCAAAGTTTCGCAATTAAGCATTGCTGGATTAATATTGTTTAATGCCAAGTAATTTCCTAGACCTGGTATTTGCAATAGTTTTTGGGAGTTAAAGAATTTATCTGGCTGACCCATTTGTTGGGCCCCTAGCTCCTGCATGTCAGCACCCATATGTGAGGGAGGTGCAGAAGCAGGGTTCATTATTCCATTCGCCGTTGTCCAGAGGTTAGAAAGTTGACGAATTCCTCCGCTGATATTTTCGGCTGTCCATCCACTTTGTTGCCTTGCCGGCGGTTTCGTGTTGTTTGCTTCAGTTATGGTGCTTGTATCCGTCGCTCCTGAATTAGTACCCTGGGCAAATGCATTCATGTGAGGTAAAACAGGTGCAACGATGAGTTCAAAGCTCAAAGTTAATGCCAAAGTTGTGGCGATCGAAGTGTGTTTCATTTCCTTACCTTTGAATATCTTGTATCTTCTTGTTTTTTCGGCACTTTATTTGAAAAAAATTAACCTTTTCAATAGCTAACTGGTTTACTCTTCTTCTTATTGTAACGGGTGAAAGAATTTGGGCCTACAAAGAAGTTCAATGAGTCTAATTCCTTTGCTTTTTCTTAGAAAAAAGTGAAACTAAATATGTGTAATTTCATTGGTTCTGAAAGGGTGTACACAAGTGCTAAGTAAACTTTTTAAACGTAAGTCTGTGCCAACTAAAGATGGCAATGAAGGTTCTTCGGAGCTGGGTAAGACAGATTTTGTGAAAGTTTTTGAAATTGAGTTGAGTAATATGGAAGGTGCTCCCCTCTATCCATTAGAGAATCAACTTATCGTAGGAAGTGAAGTCGGCGACATCCTCGTTTCAGACCCCTCGATTTCACCTCGTCACGCCACTTTTACTCTTCAGGATGAAGTTGTTTCAATTATTGATCATGGAAGTGTTTCAGGAACATTGATTAATGGCAAAAAGATCTCTACAGGTAAGAATATTATCTTAGAAGAGAGCGATAGGATAAGTGTTGGTGATCTTGAGATTAAGATAGTTGTTAAAAAGAATGTTGTAAAAGCAGGGGCAGTCCCTGAAATCCCTGAGGCCCAGGAGAAAAAATCTAGCGAAGAAGCGACAAAACTTCGAGTCTACACTCCGAAGTCATTGGCGAATCCATCTACAAGACAAGAGAATCAAAAAAAGAGTCATCAGAAAATTACAAAAAAGAAAAGTCTTGTCTTAAGTGCGCCGACTCATTCAACCAATGCCATCCTTCGGGTTTTTGCTGTCGCTTCAGATCTTCTGGTGTCCTACAGCTTAATTGTAATCCTCATGCCGTTTGATGACTTTAGAGGTTTCCTTGAATTTGTTCCTGGGGAAATTAGTTCTATTCTTGAAATCGATTGGCAGCAGTTCAAAATGGCAATCATTGATGACAATCCATTCTTGGGAGAATTTCTTGGAGAGTTTACGAGCTTATTCGCTATAGATTTTGATTTCTATGGATTATTTATTGTTTATTTTGCTCTTCGCTTTTTAACGACGATTATCTTGGGTGTGAGTGCTTCTGAGTTTTTCCTTGGGATAAGATCTACTGGAAACTTTATTTGGGCACGAATTGGTGGGCCACTTAGAGTTACTCTGGGTATGTTCACTTGGCCATTTGTGATTTTTGATTTGACTTCGATATTATCTCGAAGAACATTAAAAGAGTTTTTGACCTTCACGAATATTCACACTCCATCAGCTTTTGTATCTATTTTAGGTATCATCATTTATATCCCCATTATTTTTTGTCTTGCAGTGGTTTCACCACTCATTCAAGGTTTTGAACCTCCCACGACGATATTAGTAAACGATAAAATTGATCAAAGAGTTAAATCAAAGGTATTAAAAGATAATGCTGAGGCAGGTTTGAGTGAGTTTGAACCTCAGATCGATTCCTCAGAGATGTTGAAATTACAAATTAGTTATAATCCCTCTGAGTTACTGATACTTCCGACGATGAGCTTCAGAGGTGTTAAAGAAAAGTTAAAACTTAATACGAGTCTTACTTTTTATCAAAGAGATTTGCAGCGTCCTATTGAAGTGGAGGTATTTAAAACCTTCGATTTCAAACAACTCTTGGGTATAGGTATTAAGGGTAATTATTTATTGTTTGAGAAATATCCTAAAATTCATAACTTTGTATACGAGTCTGATGAGAAAAATCCCGTTTTTAAAAAACACTTAGATGCAAAATCTCAAAGAAACTTTGCCACAGAGGTGATTAAATTTACCAAAACGGCGTTTTCTCTAGACGCAGAGAATGCTCTCGAAATTATTGAAACCGAGACACCTTTTCTTAAGGGATTTATTGATTATAAGAATTCATTCTTGTCTCTCATTGAATATAAAGATTTTCATGAAATTAGCTATCTGAAGATAGGAAATGCGATCTTTATGAAGATTAGTTTTAATAAGCAAAAACCATTTGACCTCATTATTCCCTTATTGATGGGTGAGGGGAAAATCTATAAAGTTAATTTTGATAAAAAAGAAAATATTAAAACTGTATCTACTAAGTTTTACAAATTTAATCTTGATGAAACGAATTGGATCGATACACCAAAACAGGCCAGCACCGAAACAATGTCGACACTAAAAGTCTATGATTTACTTTCGGCCCCTAAATTAAAAACGGTTTTACAGTCTCCAGAGTCAGCTCAAGCACTCTATGCTTATATTTTTGAGTTATCTTCAGATCTTCTTAAACGCGGAGATTCCATTGAAATTCAGCTTTGGAAATCGGATCTTACGAACCTCGTGAAGCTTCTTGAGGTCATTCCAAAGAGTCATGTGATAGAAGGGCAGGAGAGCTCGGTTGATAAATTACTCCAAAACGTTAAAGATGTTATGGATGCAATTGAAAACTCAAATTTAGAATATTTTGTTTCATCAGAAACAGTTTCAGCTTAGGAATCCTTGATGACATTTTTTGAAGCTATTGTGTACGGATTTATCCAGGGTTTATCAGAGTTTCTTCCTGTGAGTAGTAGTGGTCACTTGGCATTACTTCCTCATGTGATGAAAATTCAAGATCCAGGAGTGGTTTTTGACTTAATGATGCATTTAGGGACAGCACTTGCTGTCATTGTTTACTTTAGAAAAGACATTTATAGATACGCGCAGACGTTCACGCCGTCTCTCGCAAACTTTAGTATCGGTGGAGAGGACCGCTGGTTTGTGAGAAATTTTATCTTTTCAACTTTTGTAAGTGTTATTTTCATTGTGCTTCTTATTCCCATCGCAAAGATGGCGAGAAATCCTTGGATCATTATTTCAAATTTATCGATCTTTGGTGCTTTGTTATGGTTTGCCGATTGGAAAAATTCCAAGAATAACTCACTTCTACATCGCCCTATGATTAATGGGCTTCAGTGGAAGATAGCGGGCCTCATTGGTCTTTCACAAGCACTGGCAATCTTCCCAGGAGTGAGTCGTTCTGGTATTACACTTACAATGGCACTTATTTTAGGAATCAATAGAAAAGAGGCGGGATCCTATTCGTTTCTCCTTTCACTTCCCATTATTTTTGCGGGTATTTTTAAAGAGGTTCCTGATATTTTAAAAAATCCAGATCATTCTTCGCTGCTCGTTCTACTCACAGGAATAGTGACTTCATTTATTGTTGGTTGGGCGACCATTCATTTTTTTATGAAACTCATAGGTAAAATTCAACTGAGGTACTTCACTTTTTATCGATGGATTCTTGCGGGATTAATGGCATTCACTCTTTAAGGGGATTGACCAAATCCAGAAGGAACACAGTAAACGTGATTATTCCATCTGACCCCGAAATCAAATATGGTTCCCACTGATCCTGTTGGCCCGTTGTTATCTACCTCATCTGTGCGATAATTTAATCTTTTTGTTGTCGTGCTGGTATCTGGTGGCAAATAAGTTCCACCGGTTAATGGGATGTTAAGGTTACTAATAGCAACACCTGTCATTGCCATTCCAGAGCAGCACAGATTCTTTTGAGCGGCCATAAGCTGCACTTGACCCGCATCCTTAATATAACCAGTTTGTGAATCATAGGCGGTGTCGGGAAGACCTCGACCTTCAGATGAGACATAACGGTTGAGATAGAGAGTGATATCTGTAAAGTCAGCGAGACAGCACCTTCTGATATTGTCCTTTGTGAACGCTTGACCAGTACAGCACTGAGAGTTTGTGGTGCCATCCGGGACTTGTTGCCCTGAGGGAATGCAGCAGTTAAATTCATCTTCAGAAAAGATTTTTTTGAGCGCATTGATTGGCATGTTCATCTTAGTGTAGCTAGCTGCTGAGTAGTAATTTTTAGATGTTGTATCAATAAAATCGGCTGGATTTGTAGCACTGACTTGATTCATGATATAGTTACCATTTGAGTCTTTTAGAGGGAGTTTGGCATTTGCATTGTCTTGTTGGCTGTCGTTAACCAACTGATAAACCTGATCATTCGCCTTAATTGCAACTTGCGGAATCCCAATAAGTTCTAATGAGCCTGCCCAAGTGAGATAGAGTTCTTCCTCTGCTGGAGTGAGGTTTTTTATTTCACAAGAGGCATCATTGTAGTTAGTTGGACCACATTCAAAGGGAGCATCAGGATCTACTGGAAAAAGAGCTGTGTTATCTTTATTCCAGCTTACATGTTTAAACATCGTCTTATCAATGTTTTGCATCTTGCTCGCAGCAAAAGCATGGCCACCACCATTATCAGTAGAAAAGCTTCTGACCCAATGGTTTGTGCAACAAGTCCTCTGATTTAAAGTATCAAGTGTTTTATACTGTTCGAGAATTTGTTTCATTCGATCTGTGGCAGAATTGGCAACAACAGAAAGAGCAAACGTTTTTGTAGGTGTGATTTGAGTTCTGTCACAGGTCATTTTGTCATACACTGTGTGAACTCTGGAGTAGCGCGAGCTTGAGTTTAAATTCTGATTATACCCAGCTACTTTAACAGTTGAAGTGGTCGTGTCGCACCACTGGAATGTAGAAGTCGGAGTTTGAGTAAAAACGGAGAGAGTTTTACCAAATTCACGACAACATTTATTTTTTCTTGGATTAAATTGAGTGTTAAAGACGCCTGTCGCAATATTTTTAAAATCAGGATTTCCACAAACGAGTTCTTCTTCCCAGAATTTTACTTCTGCTGAGTTAAGAAGAGAGATGAGGTTTGCTGATTTTGCTTTCGCAGCGATAAAAGCAGAAGGAGCACATTCCATGTCACTAAAGCATGAAGCCCCTGGCGCCCTGAGGCAGGTGTTTCTTTGGTAACCGATGCTGGTAATTTGTGATCCATTTGTGGAACTATAGATATTGAGGGAAGTTAATGGTGATAAGTTCAAGAGATTAGAAGACATATTTTGAACAATCGTTTGTGTATTTAAGACAGTATCTGTAACGAGAAGATCATACTGTTGAAGATTCTTGCCGGTGGAATCAGTCGCTGGACAATAGAGTAGGGATTTCGTTGAGTTTGTATTGGCAGAAACAGATCCTACACCAAAGATTTTATCAGAAGAATCCGTTCTATTTCCTGGGTGACGAGAGTGGGAATCGTAGGTTCCGAGTGAATTTGTCACATCTCGGCCAGGAATACAGATTGCTCCTACATTATTTTGATTAAGTGCACTTTGAGCTGTCGCTGGTACTGCTGAATTTCCGTAGTAATCAAAAGGTCTAAGAATAATTCTTGCTCCATGGCCCACCGTATCTGACAAAGTGGAAGTGGCCAGGGCCAAATTCTGTGCTAGTGGAGTTGTCGCAAAACGAGAGATTTTTTCATTAAACCGACTAGTCGTCGTTAAATTTACACAAGTCGTGTTGTTTGAGCACATAAGATGGCCCACAACTGTTGAGCTATTAAAGTGAGTTGAATTTGGATCAGCAGCAAGAGATAAATCTTTTAAGCAAGGAGCACCTCTTCCTCTGTAGACACATCGTTTTGTCTGACCGTTGGCACCACCGACAAGAGAGAGAATTGTTCGCACATTGTTTCCAACAATTTCTGAGGCATTACTGTCAAAAAGAGGCCACTTAGAACTAAGCGAGGCAACGTTTTGACAGGTGTATTCAAAACCAAGTTGAGTAAAGCAATCGTTATCATTTGAACAGAAGTGCGATTTTTGGCATTGGGCGCCATCGGTTTCTGTATCGTGATCGGCAATATCTGAAGAGAAGGCAGAGGCTTCGCTTACGGTAACATTAAAATTATTATCAATATTAAGATCACCAACATAAGCATTAACCGCGAGAAAAAGTTTTCCTGTGGTAGATTTTATTCTTCTAGATGAACCAATTGAAAACCACGAAACACCATCAAAAGAACCAATCATTGATCCATAGTCAAAACCATACCAGTCTCTATTGTATCCGTTGGCAAAAAGAAAGTGTTGAGCAGCTAATCTAGCTCTTCTTTGGTCACGAGGTGTGCCTGAATGACTATGGGTCCAAGGAATCATAGTGGCCGGCACGAAACAGGCCCTGCCAAATAAAAGATCATCACTTCGATAAAGGCTCGTATTATTTTCTCTTCTGTTTTCGTAAATATCGGGCGTGTATCCTCCACCTTGGCCAGCAAAGTTTTGAGGAAATATTTTTTGTAAACTCGTGTAATAGTCAGATCCACAAGTCGTACAACTTGAAAAGGCGCCACTTCCAACGATAATGTCGTAAATCTTATCTTTCTTGACTCGAACCATCTTCGCTGGTCTTGCGACATATGTTCCACTCTTTGCGAAAGAACCATAAATCTCATTAAAACCAGTGTACTGATTTAAGTTTGTTGGTTTTAAGACATCATTGTTTGTATACCCAAAGGGAGTCATCTCTTGATCAAGGGCTGCACCGTAGCTCTCGTCGTAATTAACCCCATTCGTATCAAAATATCGATGAGCAATATTTTTATTTGAGACATAAACAGTTTGGTTAACTGGTGGCTCATTGCTGACGGCACTTGGGTAGGTACATTCGTAGTTGGTGATTGAATTTGTGTTTGGATCTAATAGCGGTTTAAGATTACACTTTGAAGTACCGGAGCATGTACATATTGAATTGACCTGAGTTTGAGCAGCTGCTTTAAGTTTAGTTAACTCATTAACATTCGTTTTTACGAAATAGGTGATTTCGACCACTTGATTTTGATAGATGGCGTAGGAGTTAACAAATGAAATCCCTTTTGGTGATTCTGACTTACTCCATGATGCCGTGTCTTCAGGGACAACCACGCCACTGATTTTAACAATCAAACTCGCCGAGGATGAAGTATCCGCATAGGTGGGAAGTGCGTAAAACTTAGAACTGTCGTGCCAAGTTGTAGATGTCGTATCCGAAGAAGCCTGAACATAAGTTTTTGAGCATTTAGCAAGTGTGGTGCTGAGCTTTTCACAAGTCCCATCAATTTTATAGGTGATGTAAAGATTCGCGTCTTGAGAGTTAGCGGGCAAAGGTAAATTAAGGTTTACGGATTGGCCAATGGTTAAATCGTCATTAGAAGTTCCAGATGTAAATGTCCCATTTGTAAGCGCTGTTTTCCCTTGCTCATAAAAAGTTTGACCTGCGTAAATAATTTTTACGATGTTATTAACATAATCACCGGAATTGAAGTTGGGATTTACAGTTGAAAAATTGATGTCATCTTTAAAACCAGAAGCGGAAAGTGAAAAATCCCCTGGCATCTTTTCGTTCGCCTGAGTGTATTTAATAGTACAGTGAGAAAATTCACCATCAACTTTATTAATACAGTTATATAATTGATTAAGTTCTAATAAACGAATGTTCGCATCATAGACTGGATCAATTGAAGTCGAATTTCCATTGTTTGGATTAGAGTCAGGTCTATTCGCACAGACAAAATAAAATTGTGGATAAACAACAAATCGATCCGGGTTAGAACTCACATCTTCTTGAGCGGCCAAAAATTCTGGTGAAGTTAATGCTCCCGGTTTGATCGCTCCATCGGTCACACATTGCCCGTCGAGGCAGCAGTGAAAACCTCTCGCCTTACAAGCCGTCGACTCGGAACACGAATTTCCAGCCGTCGCCGTTGATCCTGAAATATTAAGTATAAGTGAGCTGACGGTAACGGTTGGAACTTCTTCACCATTGGTAAAATAGAGTCTTAGGCCTGTGCTTGTGACAGCGGATGAACAATTTGTGCAGAGTTGAGATAAACTAAAATACGCCGATGGATTTGATGCATTCTGGAAAAGACTATTTGTTAAGTTGTAGATCAAACAATCATTCTGGTTTGAGGCGTCGTTTGAAGGTTCTACTTGTAAATAAAACTCTGTCGTTTTATTAACCAAATCTGTGAAAGACTTTGGTTTTGCGGAAAGAATAAGAAACTTATCCGAACCGACACTAAAGTTATATTTACCAACGATACAAAACTTTGTCGTGTTGGGAAGTTTTCTTAAATATTGAGATAAAGTTTTTCCTCTCAGTAAAAATGAATCACTAAAGTTAAGAGGTAGAGTGAAGACAGTCGAAGTTTTATTCACACCTTCTTGAACAAAAGTTCCATTGATTGGATAAGTTGGTTCTGAATAGGTTAAACTTGCTGGTGTTGATGGACCCTGGGTGCTCCCTTCCTCTAGTGTTGGCCTGGTCGATGTTGGCATACAAGAGTACAAGGCGAAGAGTACTGATAAAGTCAGTACAAATTGAAGCTTTAAAATTAGTTTCGATTGAATCGAGTTCAACATCCGTGTCATCCCTCTCGTGTATAACTATCGGCGTTTTTTGATTGAATTTTTAACTTTAACTATCGGTTTTCACTTATTTTAACCAAGGTTACTCTGAAAAGTGAACGGCTGTTCTAAATCACTGAAATGACAAGTAGACTTGGAATTATTGATTTGAAGGTTGCCGATAATTAGAGTCAGATTCCGGCAATTTTTTCCAATTCTTCGAGGAGAGCATAGAGTACGGCCTGAGAAAAACGCTGCTTAAGGACTTCTCTGTCTCCCTTCAAGTTAAAAATACTTGCTGATGAGTGGCCATCTTTCATGGCCCTTCCGATGCAGACACTGCCCACAGGGAATTCTTTTGTTCCTCCAGTTGGGCCAGCATACCCTGTGATGGATATAGCGAAATCTAGGTTTAATGATTTTTGTAAACCTTGGGCCATCTCGATCGCAGTCTCAGGACTTACGACTTGAAATTTTTGAATTGTCTCAGGATTTACACCTAATTGATTTATTTTGACTCTTTCATCATAACAAATAACGGAACCTATAAAGGATTGGCTACTTCCAGAAATCGAAGTTATTCGGTGTGAGCAGAGACCTCCTGTTGCTGACTCGGCAAAGCCAAAAGTTATTTTTTTTTCGTTAGCGATGGATACGATTTTTTGTTCCAAAGACTCAGCTCCAATGTGCCAAATCGATTTAGAGATTGGAGAAGAAGCGAAAATTGATCGAAGTTCGATTTCTTGTTTCTCAAGGGCTTCCTTAGAAGAGGCCTTGATTTTTATCCCAATATCAACTCCCATAAGTATGGGGAGGGAGCTTACATCTCCAAATTTTTGTAGCTTCTCCCAAAGTGTGGGATCAACTTCTCCAAAAATTTTTTCTTCTGGCACATTTTTTGTTCTAACAACAAAATGCCTCATATGAATTTTGTGATCGATCTTTTCAGATGTAATCTTAAAAAAATGATCATTGAGCATGCTGTTGAACTCACGAGGAACACCAGGACAGGAGAAAAGAATCTTATTTTCTTCTTTGAAGTAAAAACCCGGGGCAAAGCCAGTTGAATTACTTAAAGGGTAAAAACCCTCTGGCAAATAGGCGTAACCGTGTTCCTGGCCAGGAAAAATACGGTCAAATTGCTTGTAATTATTTTCGGCAATTTTAATCGCCTCTTGGTTCATGAGCATCTTTTTATGAAAAAAATCGCCGATGGTTTCCTTTGTGATATCGTCTTTTGTTGGACCTAGGCCGCCGGAAGTGATGACAACTTCATTTTGTGTAAAAAGCTTCTTTAAACCAGCCTTTATCGAATCGGCATCATCACGAACAGTCGTGGACTCATAGATTTCTAAGTTATTTTGTCTTAAAAAATCGGCTAGATGCTTAGTATTTAAATCCGAGATCTTTCCGTCTAAAACTTCACTTCCGATGATTAAAAACCCAATTTTCATAATGACCCTCAAGTCATTAAGGATAAAGAATAAATAACCGCATGAAAATCTTTGATTTATGATTATGCATAATGTAAAAGTCCATTATTATGCCTAAGAAGTATCAGTTTCAACTTCCTTTTGATGTGGATGTTGATAAATTTGTTAAAAAAACCTACCCGGAAATAAGAAGCTTTAGAACTGTTTCTAAAAGCCTTGATGCCCGGGGTGCTCCGAAAGGGAAAAAGCCTGTTTTTCATTACATTTTAGATGCCTTAATAAGTGCTGAAGATACTTTTCCAAATCCTGAAACATTTCCGACTTTAAAACCATTAAAGCAAAAACCTATTATTATTGGTGCAGGTCCGGGCGGACTTTTTTGTGCCGTGAGGTTAGCGGAGTTTGGAATTTCTTCCATCGTTATTGAAAGAGGGGATGAGGCCTCTAAGCGGATGCTCCATATTGCTAAATTTTGGCGTTACGGAGAATTAGATCCGGAGACGAATGTCTGTTATGGTGAAGGTGGGGCCGGTCTTTTTTCTGATGGAAAATTAATTACGAGAATAAAATCTGACTTAGTTCAGTACGTGATGGAAAAGTTTGTTCAATTTGGAGCCCCCCCAGAAACGGCTTATGTTTCAAACCCTCATTTGGGTTCAAATAAAATTCGCACGATCATCACCCAGATTTCAAATTGGCTCCGAGACCAGGGGACTGATCTTAGATACAATACAAAAGTAGAAGAACTTTTAATCCAAGAGGATAAAGTCATTGGAGTGAAACTCTCTAATGGGGAGTCACTTTATTCTGATCATATTATTCTTGCGACTGGGCACTCGGCCCAAGATCTTTATCAGCATCTGGTCGATAAAAATATAGCGATGAAAGCGAAAGACTTTGCCATCGGAGTTAGAGTAGAGCACCCGAGAAGATATATTGATCAACTTCAGCATGGAAAATTTTGTGAAGCACCTGAAATGGGGTCGGCCCGGTACCGCTTAAGTTGGCATGATAAGTGGAGCGATCACGGAGTTTATAGTTTCTGCATGTGCCCAGGTGGTTATGTTTTATCTTCTGGAACAGAAAAAGAGGGAATCGTTGTAAATGGAATGAGTAATTTCGCAAGAAATTCTCCTTGGTCAAATGCTGCTTTAGTTGTTTCAGTGAAGTCAGAGACTGATCTCGTAGAGAAAGATCTTATGGCCGGACTTCGCTTTCAGCACGAGATAGAACAAAAAGCATTCTTGCTATCAAAAAAATACGCTACCGGCCGGGAGCTTCCTGCGATGACAATTAAAGAATTTATGTCTGGGAAGTTAAATGATTCACCTCTACCTAAGACGTCCTCACCGTCGGGAATATTTAAGGCGGATATTCGCCAAATCTTTCCCCAGTTTATTATTGATCATCTAAAAAAAGGTCTCGAGGAATTCAATAAAGATCTTCCTGGTTTCGTTTATGAGGACGGATTATTAATTGCACCTGAAACGAGAACATCTGCACCTTTAACGATTTTACGAGATAAAGAAACAATGACTTCAGTGTCTCATAAAGGTCTTTATCCCTGTGGCGAGGGTGCCGGATATGCGGGTGGAATTACTTCCGCAGCGGTAGATGGAGTGAAATGTGCTATCAGTATTCTAAGACAAGAAAATCTAATTTAAAAAATGGCTCAATCAAGAAGCATGTAACTCAGCGGAAACTCGATAGAGAAATGGTGTAAATTCTTCAATTTAATAGAACTTTGACTCGTCATTTCTTCATCTCTCATGTAGAGTGCCCACATTCAAATTATATAGATAAGGACATTCATGAACTTAAAGAACATCGCCGTTGTGGCCCACGTGGATCACGGTAAAACGACTCTCGTTGATCAACTTTTGAAGTACTCTGGTACATTTTCTGCCCATGAACAGGTGCAAGAACGTGTGATGGATTCTGGCGAGCTTGAGCGTGAACGCGGAATTACTATTAAGGCTAAAAACTGTGCCATTCGTTGGAAAGGAACAAAAATTAATCTTCTAGATACTCCTGGTCACGCCGATTTCGGTGGTGAAGTTGAGAGATCACTCATGATGGTTGATGGTATTCTTCTTCTTGTTGATGCCTCTGAAGGCCCTCTTCCACAGACTCGCTTCGTTCTTTCAAAAGCAATGGAGCGTGGAATTCGTGTAGGTGTGTTTATCAATAAGGTTGACCGTGCCGATGAGCGAATTGATGAGGTTCAATCAGAAGTAGAAGATCTTCTTCTAGAGCTTGCTACAAATTCTGGTCATGATATTGATCTTGATATTCCTTTTTATTATGGATCAGGAAGAAACGCTTACGTTTCTCAAGATAAAAATCGTCGTGAAGGGGATATGAACCCACTTCTAGATTTCCTAGTAAGTGATTACTATCCTTCACCTAAATTTGATAAGGAAGGCTCCGCTCAGCTTTTAGTCACAAATCTTTCTTATTCAAATTATCTTGGCTCCCTTATGGTGGGTCGTATCCAGCGTGGATCGATTTCAAATTCGAAGCAATTGGCCCATATTGGAGCAGATGGAAAAGTTAAAAACTTTAAAGTTACTTCTCTTCAAATTTTTGATGGTCTTGGAATGGCAACAGTAGAATCTGCAGAAGCTGGAGAGATTGTAATCGTCTCTGGATTAGAAAATGGTGATATTGGTGATACTCTCGCTGCAACAGATAAACCTGAAGCTCTTCCTCGTATTGAAGTGGAGCCGCCTACTGTGTCGGTTCAGGTTTCTGTTTCTACTTCTCCAATGTCAGGTCAGGAAGGGGAATACCTTACTTCTAGAAAACTAGAAGAGTTTCTTATCGATGCTATCCGTAAAAACGTTTCTTTAAAATATGAGCCAACGAATGATCCAAAAGTGTTTATTTTGAAAGCACGTGGTGAGCTTCAAGTGGCCGTAGTTTTCGAAGAAATCCGTAGAGCGGGATTTGAACTTATGATCGCTCGCCCACAAGTTATTACAAAAGAAATTGATGGTGTCTTGAATGAGCCATTTGAAAGACTCGTCCTTGACGTTCCAAATGAGTCTTGTGGTTCAATTACTGAAAAAATGGCCGCTCGAAAAGGCCGCCTAGAAGCAATGGCACCATTTGGTGAAGGTCGCACACGTATGGAATTCCATGTTCCTTCACGTGGTCTCATCGGCTACCGCTCAACATTTCTTACTGATACTAAAGGTCAGGGATTAATGTCTTCATACTTCGTTGGATATGAACCGTTCGTTGGAAAAATGTTGGCCCGTCAAAATGGCGCACTTATTTCTGACCGTGCAGGAAAAATCACTCCTTACGCACTTTTCAACCTTCTTGCTTCTGGAAAACAATTTGTTCTTCCTACGGAGATGACTTATGAAGGTCAGGTTGTAGGTGAGCATACACGTCCAAATGATTTGAACGTAAACGTTTGTCGTGAAAAACATCTTTCTTCCGTTCGTACGGCCGGTAAAGATGAGAACGTCATACTTCCACCAATCACTCCTAGAACCCTAGATTGGGCCCTGGACTGGATTGACGAGGATGAATGGGTTGAAGTGACTCCAAAAAGCATTCGAATCCGTAAAAAAGAGCTGAATCAGAATATGAGAAAAGTTACTCGATAATCTCATGCTAAAGGGGCCCGTAAGGGCCCTTTTTTATTAGTCTTCTTTCAAATGATCCCTTCTTTACTCTTAAAGTTTTTCTCCATAATTCCGATAGGAACGATGGGAGAGACAACTATGAAAATCTTGATGATTGTTTGCCTCATTTCTTCATTTGCCTGGTCTAAAACGATCAAAGACTTCAATAAAGCTATTTATGAAGACGCAAGTGCCGAAATAAAGAAAGATCAGGAGAAGTTTAAAAAGTCTGCGACGAGAGGTCCTGCCTCGGTTGAGGTTGTGCCAGAATCAAAAATTGAAGAAGAGTCAAAAATAGATAAAAACGTCAGACAAATCGGACCAAAAAATTGGTAAGAATAAGACCAGTATGAAACTGGCCTTATTCAAAAAAACTATTTCGATAAGAACTTAGATAAAAAATCTACAGGGATTGGAAAGAAAGTCGTAGAACTATTATTGGTTCCAGCTATTTCTCTCATCGTTTCTAAAAATCTTAAAGTGATAGCATCATCCTGTTCACCTAAAACCTTCGCAGCTTCAGATAGTTTTTGAGCAGCTTCAAATTCACCTTGAGCGGAAATAATTTTAGCTCTTTTTTCACGTTCAGCTTCGGCTTGTTTTGCCATCGCCCTTTGCATCTCAACTGGTAGATCGATTGCCTTCACTTCAACGTTACTCACTTTAATTCCCCATGGCTCAGTAAGCTCATCAAGAATACTTTGAAGTTTTGTATTGATAACATCTCTGTGCGCTAGGATTTCATCTAACTCATATTGACCAACCACAGATCTAAGAGTGGTTTGAGCAATTTGAGCAGTCGCGTGGTAATAGTTTTCTACCGAAATAATCGCCCGCTCTGGACTACTGACTTTGAAATAAACAACGCCATTAACCTTTAGGGTTACGTTATCCTTTGAAATAATATCCTGAGAGGGGACATCCATTGTGACGACACGTAGATCAACTTTAACCATCTTCTCTAATCCAGGGATTAAGACAATAAGTCCTGGACCACGGATGCCGGAGAATTTTCCGAGCCTAAAGATAACACCTCTTTCATATTCGTTTAGAATTTTAAAAGTGCTAAATAAAACGAGTGCCGCAAAAATTAACAGCGGCAGATAAGAAAAAATCATAGAAACTCCTTAGGGTTGTGCAATATGTTTTTTGATGTTTAAAATTAAGTTTTTATCATCTACAGAATAAACTTCGATCGTATCACTCATGTCTAGATCTTCTTGGCTTCTAGCGTGCCAAATCTCTCCCTTCACTTTAACTTGGAATTCATGACGTCCTAACATTGTTAAAATACGTCCTGTGGCGCCAAGAGGAAGAAAAAAGTTTTCCGGTGTTTTTCTTTTTTTACTTTCTCTATAAAGAAGCCAAACGATTAGACCTAAACCAATGGCGACGCCGGCGAGTGAGGAAAAAATAATCGGGTATTCAATCGAAATAAATCCAGCTTCACCGTGAAATAAAAACAGTGAACCCATGACAAAGGCGATAAGACCAGCGATAGATAAGATGCCGTAGCTCACGACAAACAGTTCAAGAATTAATAGAAAGATACCCGCAATAATAAGCCCCATAGAACCCCAATCAAGTGGCAGGACTTGGAATGAAATTCCAGACAAGATGAGAAAACAAAGTCCCACAGCTCCCGCGATATAACCACCCGGGGCTTGAAACTCAAAGTAAATAAGAGCAACTCCTAAAAGGAAAAGAATGTAAGCAGTCGAGGGATTCGCAAGGACTTCAAGTATTTTTTGTCCTAAAGAGGGGTCATAGATTTTAAATGTTAAATTTTCTGTTTGGATTGAAATCTCTTCCCCATCAATAGAGATGCTCTTTGATTTTATGAGGTTTTCGATTTCTCTCTCATTGAAAATAATCCCATCAATGATTTTGAGCTTTTCTGATTCCTGAGCTGTGTAAGAGTCAGCCTTTGTGATCATCTTCTCAAATGGTTCATGCGGTCGTCCTCTGGAGGAGCTCAGGGAGCGCACGAGGGCAGTGAGATCATTAAGTGCTTTTTTTCTGCCGTCACTCTCTTTTAAATCTTCACCGAGTCCAACTGGTGTCGCTGCACCCATATTTGTCCCTGGAGACATAAATATATAATGAGCTGCAGAGGCGATGATCGCCCCAGCACTTGAAGCGGAAGCTCCTTCAGGGGTAATCCAGACAGCGAAAGGTCTTTTTTGTCGTCCAACGAGAGTGATAATATCCTTGGTCGTACTTACAAGACCTCCAGGAGTGTTAAGCTTTAAAACAATCAGTGAAGAGGGAGGAAGATTTTCAAAATTCTGCTTTAGGTAATCATAGGTCGCTGGAGTGATGGCCGAGTTGACCGACAAGAGACTGATCTCATTTATCCTTAAGGTTTTCCCAAATAGATGATGAGGTAAAAGAAGAAAGACAAAAATTAAAAGCTGTAGTAAATTATTGTTCTTCATAGAGACTTAGGTTAACTCTAAACTCCATACACGGACAAGATAAAAGGAACTCCTGTGGCGTCGCAAAAAATTAACTTTTACGTTGGAACTATTCTGAATCCTCAAAGTGATACGAAATGCGACTACTATCCAAATGGTCTCCTCGTGGTTGAAACCGAAGGTAAATCTTCTAAGATTAAGGATATTCTTCCTTTGGAGAAGGGTGTTAAGAAGTACGGTAAATTGATCACTTCTAAAAATATGAAAGATTTTGGCGCATCTGTCATAATGCCAGGTTTTTTTGACATGCATTTTCATTGGGTTCAGGATGATGTTCGAGAAATGCCAAAGGACTCTCTATTAGAATGGCTCCAGAAATATACTTTCCCTACAGAGATGAAATTTGCAGATAAAAAATTTGCACAAGATAAAGCGAAAGGATTTTTTAAGAAACTGACTCAGCATGGAACAATTGGCGGTGCTTGTTATAGCTCCATTCATCAGCATGCAGTTGACTCTGCGATTAAAATGGCAAAAGGTCATTTTGTGATTGGAAATGTTCTGATGAACATGCATTCTCCAGAAGAGCTTACTCAAGCTGAAGACGAATCTCTAAAGCTAACTCAGACTCTGATTAAGAAGCATGGTAAGAAACATTGCTTTACTCCTCGATTTGCGATCACAACGACTCCCAAAGTTATGAAAGAGGGGAGTCGAATGGCCGATAAAACTGGGTGTTTTAAGCAAACTCATCTTTCTGAAACTCCACAGGAAATTGAATTCGTTTTATCCATTTATAAAAATCTTCCAGGTTTTGAAAAAGTAAAAAATTATACTGAAATTTATGAAAAGACGGGAATGCTAGGTAAGCGCTCCTTAATGGGTCACGGAATTCATTTATCCTCAAAGGAATTAAGCGTCTTAAATAAAACAAAAACTTCAGTGATCCATTGCCCTTCTTCAAATGCTCCCATTTCTGAACTTGGTCTCGGCTCAGGACTTTTTGATTTTAAGAAAGTTGAAAAATCAAAAGTGCGTTGGGCGCTAGGATCAGATATCGGAGGCGGTCCATTCTTATCTATGTTCGATGTCATGAGAAGTTTTGTTGAGCAAAATAAGCTTAAGGGTGTGAAGGGTGCTAGCTTTGTTAAATCCTTGTATCGTTCCACTTTGGCCGGGGCAGAAATTTTAGGTGTAAGTAAAGTCTCTGGTAATTTAAATAAAGGCAAGGAAGCTAGTTTTATCGTGATTCCTTTTCCTCTCGATCAACCACCGAAGGATCCTGAATCATTACTAAGGTCAATTATTGGGCCTCTTAAAAATAAAAGAGAGCAATACGGTGATTGTGTAAAATCAGTCTACCTTAACGGAAAGCTTAGTTAAAACTGTTAGTCGATTAATTCAAGAACTATCGGACAATGATCTGAACCCAAAACTTCGGGCATAATGCTCGTGCTCTTCACTCTCGGTAGTAATTCAGGACTAATAAAGAAATAATCAATTCTCCAGCCAATGTTTCTTGCTCTCACACCTGGTCGGTTACTCCACCAGGTGTAGGCACCAGTTCTGTCGGGATTTAAGTGGCGGTAGATGTCGATATAATCATGGGAAATTAATTTATCGAGCCAAGCTCTCTCAATGGGTAAAAAACCTGTGGTGTTTTTGTTCGTTTTTGGATTCGCCAAATCTATTTCAGTGTGAGCAGTGTTGAAGTCTCCCGTAATGATAATCGGTTTTATTTTTCTTAATTTGTTAATTTTTTTTAAAATATCTTCACAAAACTCGAGTTTAAAGGGGACTCTTTTATGATCGCGCTGCCCATTAGGGAAATAACAATTAATAAGAAAAAAATCTTTTAATTCATGAATGAGGACTCTGCCTTCACTGTCAAAAGAGTTTTTTTCAAGTTTTTTCGTGTCAAGAATTTTCTCTCGAGAAAATGTAGCAACACCAGAGTAACCTTTTTTTTCTGCCGAACTATACGAAATCGCATGCTCGTCAAAATTTCGTATTTCCAGAGGAAATTGTTCAAAGTCTGCTTTAGTCTCTTGTAGGCATAGGATATCTGGTGATTCCCGTCTAAACCATTCAACAAATCCCTTGTTATACACAGAGCGTATGCCGTTGACGTTCCACGAAATAAGCTTCATAAAAAATTTTCCTAGTTAGATTCAAATCAAATGGTCCGATAAGATAGATAATAATTTTTTTTGGAATGGTGAATGACATTCTTTAAAAAATGAATATTATTTTGAATCTCGCCACAACCTAGACGGAGAACACATGCGTTGCTTTAAGAACATTGCTCAGCTTATTCGTACCAAAAGAATGAATCATCCAAAAGGTTATTCTCAGTCTGAACTTTCACATTTACTTGGTTACAAGAATGGCCAGTTCATCTCTAACGTAGAACGTGCTCTTTGTAATATCCCTCTAAAAATGCTCCGTAAGGTATCTGAAGTTTTAGATATACCTTCTGAAGATTTGAAAGCTGCGATTTTAAAGGATCAAGAAGAAACACTTAATAACTATTTGTATAATATTAAGCCTACGAAGAAAGAAAAAACGGCTGATGTTACTCCTGCAACGACAATGGCGCCTCAGTATGGTGCTACAGGAACTGACGGTATCTAAATTTAAAATTGAATTTTAAGTATAAAAAAAGGTCAGGCTATGCCTGACCTTTTAGTTTGAGGTAATCCTCAAAAGTCCCAACAGATTCTTCAGTATCTTCTCTATACTCTTCAAATGCTTCTTTTTGTGAATCCTTAAAATGAGGATCCTCATTTTCATCCGGCTGAAATTCCGCCTTCGCAATTTCTTCAGGATTCCAACCTCGATTATTGGAATAGGTGAGATCAAGCTTGTAGCGCTCTGTTTTGCGCTTCTCTAGGGCCTCTCGCTGCCAGGGCTCAAGTGTTTCTTCAAATCGTCTTAAGTGCTCAATACTGTCGTAGAAGTTTTTTTCAAGTTTATAAAGTTGTCTATCATCCACGCGATTAAAATATTCGTAATATTTTTTCCGAGTAATTAAGTGCTGTTCTAAAAGGTTGTCATACTTAACTAGCACCTGACTCGAGGTTAAAACTCGGCTACCTCGGCTTCTATTGCGATTACTCCCTTGAAAGGATCGGTTTCGGTTTTCCCCATGGCTTCGGGACTGATTATCCTGGGACTGGCCTTGATGAGGGCCTCTATTTCCTTGCCCTTTGAATCTGCGTCTTCTTTGGCCACTGCCGCCTTGGCCGCTTCCTGGGTTATTTGATCTATTTTGTGAGTCCAATTGAACCTCGATTAAAAACTTTTTTAGTCTTAATACTATGCTTCACAGAAAGATTTTGTCTAGGCGAGACGAATAAAAGGTGAGAAAGATCGGAGTTTCTCCTATAATGATTCTATTATTTATATTCCCGATAGGTGGAGGTTTTTGTGGCAAAAAAACGCGTTAAGGTCGCCGTAACAGGTGCTGCTGGGCAGATTGGATATGCATTACTCTTTAGAATCGCTTCTGGACAAATGCTCGGGATGGAAACGGAAGTTGAACTACAGCTTTTAGAGCTTGAGCAAGCTCTTCCCGCACTTAAAGGTGTGGCGATGGAGCTAGAGGATTGTGCTTTTCCACTACTTAAAAATATTGTTTTAACCTCAGATTTAAATACTGCATTTAAAGATGCCAACTGGGTCGTTTGTGTTGGTTCTGTGCCTCGTAAAGAAGGGATGGAGAGATCGGATCTTCTTAAAATTAATGGTGGTATCTTTACTGCTCAAGCAAAAGCTGTTGAGCAATCTGCTGCTTCAGATGTGAGAATCTTTGTGGTTGGTAACCCATGTAATACGAATGCATTGATTGCGATGAATAATGCCAAGGGAATTCCAACAGACAGATTTTTTGCCATGACTGCATTGGATGAAAATCGTGCGAAAGCTCAGCTTGCGATTAAAGCTCAAGCAGATGTGACGGCAGTTAAAAACCTAACGATCTGGGGAAATCACTCGGCTACTCAATATCCAGATTTTTTTAATGCTACTATTAACGGGAAGTCGGTTACTGATGTCATTACTGATCACGATTGGCTTAAAGGTGATTTCATTAAAACCGTTCAGCAACGTGGAGCTGCTATTATTAAGGCCCGTGGCCTCTCTTCAGCGGCTTCAGCTGCTAATGCTGCTATCGATGGAATTCGTAACATTGTGACAGAAACTCCTGCTGGAGAGTCATACTCAATGTGTTTAGCTTCCAATGGAGAATACGGCGTTGATAAAGGTCTTATCTTCTCATTCCCTTGCCGAACTGAGGGTGGGAAAGTAAAAGTTATTGAAGGCATTAAACACAACGAATTTGGTCTAGAGAAATTTAAACTCACTCTAGATGAGCTACGTGGTGAAAGAGATGCAGTAAAATCTCTTAATTTAATCTAATTTCGTCTATTTAAGGGCCCAATGTTTGTCGCATTGGGCCCTTTTTTTATTGTCATATCCCCTCGAATTCCTTATAACTTCGTCTAAATTTTTCGTAAGGAACATTCAAATGAGCAAAATGCAGGAAACTATTAAACTTTCTGGGTTTAATAATTTAACAAAAATTTTGTCGTTTAATTTTTATGACTTTTGTATCGCGATGAACGAGAGTCAAAAACAAGAATATATTAATTATATCCACAGTAAATATTGTGCAAAAAATATCGGTCAAATTGCTCGAAACGTTTGTGAAATTATTGAGGCCAATATTCTTTCTGAAACGGTTCAGGATTATGAGCCAGTTGGTGCATCGACCATGACCCTCATGTCAGACCTTAAGGGCGGAGGGAATTGGGAAGTCGGTTCTCAAGGGAAAGCTGCGGTTAGCATGCACCTGGATAAATCTCACATTACAACCCATACATATCCAGATGCCTCTGACCCTGAAGGGATCTGTACATTTAGATTGGATCTTGATGTGGCGACTTGTGGAGAAATTATTCCACTTAAGGCCCTCAATTACATGTTTGAAGTTTTTGAATGTGATGTCGTTTATATCGATTACGTTGTTCGAGGTTATACTCGACTTGCGAATGGGAAAAAGATTTATAACGACCACTACTTTAATTCCATTCAGGATTTTATTAAGAAAGAAACACTTGATCTTTACCAATTCAGACAAGATATCAACATTGCTCACGATAATATTTGGCAAACAAAACTCATGATTAAAGCAATGGGCCCTGAGAATTATCTTCTTGATCCAAATGATCGCAATCATCCTGATATTGATCACAAGATGAGTCTCTTGAATCAAGAGATGAGAGAAGTTTTCCATTTAAATTAATTCTGCGGTAATTCCAATATTTCGAGGGGAGAGTTCTTCGTCGAAAAATTCTTGAACGTCGACTTTATATCCTTGTTCCTCAAGGTAGATCGCGCGATCTAGTAACAAATAGAGCTCCATGACTCTTCCAAGAGCATTCCTGATAAGGCCTGCGGCAAGCATGCGTTCAATGAGAATTTGAAGATCAGGATTTTCAAAGAAAGTGTTTAATTCCCGAATCGTATGTTTCGGGTTTATTCCAATTCTTTTAAGTTGTTCAAATACATAAACACCAAACGATTCATCATAGAGCTTAGGAGAAGAATTCCCTAGGGTCACTAATTCCTTTATTTCATAATGATCAAAAAGAAGAATATGTATGGCATATCTAAACAGCTTCACTTTGAGTTTTAAAGCATAATCCTTTTCATCCATCTTTCGGTGCGCGCGACAAGACAGAGTGAGGGCGAATTTATTCATCCACAAGGGATCATTTTTTTGGGCAAATTGAGAAATATTTTGAAGGTCCGTTGATTCATCAAGTGTATGATAACAGCAGCCAAAGTTAACGAGGACTGGCACTTTTTCAGCTGAACTCACTCGGATGAGGTCTAGGGCCAGTTTCCCGCAGGTATGAAGACCCACGGGCATGACATTGCTTTTTAAAAGTTGGGAAAATTCTGAATCAGATGAAACCTTGAGGTTTTTGTATTTAACTTTATTTTCCGGATTTTTGGCGTTCTTTAGATTTCTTTCTATTCCAGTTTTCTGAAAATCGGAATTCATATCAATAGAAGTGACATTGAGTTGAAAGTAATTACTAAGCGTCTGGGAAAGAAGTCCAATTCCTCCACCAATATCGATGACATCATGAATGTTCTTCTTTTGATAAAGATGATGGATATGGGGGGAGAGTTTTTTTATCTCGTGTTGCTTTTTTGGGATGATAAATAACCAGGTAAATCGGTCCTCGGGCATGGCGGGATATTTGGGGGCGACTGGAAGCTGCGTTAAGCGGGTGATTTCATCGTAAAAGAACTTAAGCTCAGGACTTTTTACTAAACCATTCACTTCCTTTTTTTCAAGCTTTATGACGTCTGTTTTATCCTGATATTGCCTAAGTTCTTCAATCCACTCTAAAGGGTATCCTTCGAAGGTGTTGGGATACATGAGCATGATTTCGTTTTGCCATATTCTTTGATATGGTTTTAGGAAATGTTTAATTTGAAGAAATCGCTCACGATGATTCATCATCTGAAAGGTACCATAGCTTATGAATAAGATAAATAAAGTCGCTATATTTGGGATGGGAAAGTCTGGTAAGTCTGCCCTGAAACTCGCTAAAAAATTTAAACAAGATTTTTATGCCGTTAATAAGGGAGACCCTAAATCTTGGTGGGAGTCAGAAGGATTGTCTGATGTCTGTGGGACTTGTGCATGTTTTTCAGAGGATGATTTTTCTGGGCACTTTTCTAAAATGGATGAAATTGTTATCTCCCCAGGAATTCCTACGACTCATCCAGCGCTTCTAAAAGCTGTTGAAAAAGGTGTACCGATCATTTCTGAGATTGAATACGCTTACCGGTACACAAAAAATATACCAGTGATTGCCATTACTGGTACCAATGGAAAAACCACCACTACAACAATGATCGCGGAAGCACTTAAACTTCTTGGTAAGAGTGTTTTTTGTGGAGGAAACATAGGAGTTCCTTATTGCGATTTAGCAATTTCGGAAGAGCAAGTGGACTATGCTGTTATTGAGGTATCTAGTTTTCAATTAGAAACGATTAAAGAATTTCATCCTACAATAGGACTCATATTAAACATTTTTCCGAATCACTCTGAGCGCTATGATGATGTTCATGACTATGCGAGAGCAAAATTTAGGATGCTTCTTAATATGAATTCACAGGACAATCTTATTTTAGGTACAGAGAATCCTTACCTTGATGATATTAAAGATCACCCGGCTCATAAGTTATTTTTTACCAAAGGAAATCTGCCGGTCGAATTTTTATCCAAATTTGATTTTTCAAGAGCAAGAGTTAAGGGAGAGCATAACGAGGCGAATTTTTACGCAGCTTATGAGGTTTTAAGACTCCTTAAAATCGATCATCTAGATGTTTTCTTTCAGAAGTTTATTGAAACTTTCGCAGGTGTATCCCATCGCCTTGAGTTTGTTTTGGAAAAAGACGGATTATCTATTTATAACGATGCTAAGTCCACCAATGCACTTGCCACGACGACTGCGATCAAGGCCTTCAAAGATGCTAAGGAGCCACTTTATTTAATCTTAGGTGGAAAGCTTCGAAATGAATCAGATAAGCTTCTGCCTGATCTTTTACCCTTTAAGGGTAAGATCGAAAAGATATATACGATTGGTGACGTGACAGAGAGGCTTTTCGAAGAGCTTAAGAATGATTTTAAAGTTGAAAAATCACATGATTTAAAGACAGTTCTGAAAGTTGTAAAGGGACTTAAAGGAAACTTGGTTTTTTCTCCTGCATTTCCATCTTTTGATCAATTTAAGAATTACGTCGATCGCGGCGAGAAGTTTAAGGCATGGGCGAGAGAGATCTTTTTATAGTCTATCGATTGTTCATGTGGTCGTTATAGCTTTGATCAATCGACGCCGGAGATCTTTCACTAACTCTTTCCGGATTCTTTTCTGCCATCGCTGTTTCAAATGAGATTTTGGCGATGAAGAACATGATCAGAACCATGACTACCGAACTAAGTTTTACTCCCATAAGCTTTCCTCATTTATCAACCAAACTTATTGTGGTTTACCGGAGTATCGGCATAAAGTTTTAAAAGCTTAAAGAATTTCACTGAATTTTATCGACTCATTTTTAGTTTTGTCGTTATCCGCTCTACATCCCCATGTGAGTGATAGAGGCCAAAGCCAAATCGTAACCGCTGTCCCCTTAAATCAATAATGATATTAAGATCTTTGAGGAATTGATAGGCCTCTGTCGCGACTTTAAGTGAGGGGGCCTCAAAAGTGAGAAAGTGCCCGTGCCAATGAAGTTCTTTTGAAAATAGAGGCCTTAGAGAATACTTCTCTAGAAAGGCGTCAGGAATCTGGGAAATAAAGTCTTTTTGAAGACTTACAATATACTCATGAATTTTATTTATAGTGAGATGTTCGTGACCAAAGAGGTCCCAGCTGGCATTAAACCGGTATAGGCCAGAAGGATCCTGAGTGGCGCCCATAAAGGCCAGGGCATCCTTAGTATAGCCCACTTGGATACCTGGTGGTTTTGACAATTCTCCGTATTCAGCAAACCAGCCCGTATACGCAGGTCTCCAGTCTCCATGGGGGACAACCATAAATCCTACGCCCTCTCCCGCTTGAGCATATTTGTATCCACCACCAAGATAAAAGATTTTGCCCTCAAGTTTTGAAAGATCAGTGGGGAGTGCTCCAAAGCCATGGTAGCCATCAATCACCATAATGGTTTCTTTACTGCAGGACTCGTGAAGTTCAAGCAGTTCAGCATCGGTAAAGGCGAGACCAGAATCAAAAAAAACCTGACTCACAAAAAAGAGGTCTGGAGTATTTTGTAAGGCGTTTTTTATTTCATCAATTAGGCTTCTTCTGTTTTCTAAAAATTCAGAAGTAGAAAGTGTTTGTACATGAACTCCAGAAAGTTCAGTTAGCCTTTGAATTTGTCTTTTCCATGAGTGAAATTCACTTGAAGTGGTAAGAATATTGAGCTCTTTTTTTCCAAGAAAAAGCGAAAGGATCCTAGATAATAATTCATGAGTATTCGGAGCGAAAACAATCTGGTTTGGATTTTTTAGTTTAAGAATTTGAGCAATATGATTTTGCGCCTTCGGGATCACCTCGCCGAAAATCTTCTCCCACTTTTTATCACTCAGTATTGAACAATCATCCCAATAATTAAGTTGGGCCTCCCGGGTGACGTCTGGCCAGAAGTGATGAGAGTGAGCGGCGAAATGATCTTGACCCTCGTGGCCCTTTAAAAAGTATGAGTAGTACTTTTTATGATCTAAATGAGTCATAAACAATATCCAATTGATCTTTGATGGTTTGAGGTAGTTTTGGAGTCATCGCTCTTGGGATTAAGAAAGTTGCTAAGTTAAAAAAATCAACGAAGGCCCTATTCCGTTCTGTTGTTGATTTCAAATATTCATGTCCCGAAGAGCCGCCAGTTCCGATTTTTGTGCCTAAGATTCTTTGAACCATAATGGCGTGGCGGTATCTCCAAGTGGTGAAGTTCTCATCCACTTCAACGAGTGAATTTAAAATTCTAAACGGCATCTGAAGTCCTGGGTAATCTCTATAAAGATAGATGAAAACAGCTGAGAGCATCGCTTTTTGAGAAATGCGCACTTTCCCTGCGTCCTTCCATTCTCCAAAGAGTTTTGCATCCAAGAGAGTGTTAAATGTTCCTTCTGTGAGGTCTAAATTTTTTAACTCCATCGCTCGCGCCTTATCATCCAGGATAGGGTTTTTTGAGACAATATCTCTGTCCTGACTGAGCATCTTATCCACGGCATTTGAATACTCGCCCCAAAAGTCAAAACCATCGAAGTGACTAAACGGCATTCTTTCTAGCCATGCTTCAATCAGTTCCAAAATGCTGACCTTACTTTCAGTCTCTTCAAGAATTTTTTTATCCTCTGGCTTAAGGCGAGAGGTAAAAAATTGTTTCTCGATCTCCATCCTGTGATGAGGCTTTATTCCAAGGGTCGCTTCGATCAATCTAAATTGGAGGCTCTGAAAGCCAGAGGCCGGAACCAAGTAGTCTCTAAATTCCATGAAGTCTAGAGTTGTCATGGTTTCCATCACTTCAATTTGGTTAATCAGAATTTGTTGAATCGTTGTGACGCGATCAATTCTAGCTTGAATAACTGATAAATCTGTTGAGGGAATAAAATCTTTTTGCATGATCTTACGAACTGAATCAATTTCGTGAATGATTTGTTTAAACCACAATTCGTAGGTTTGGTGGATGATGATAAAAAGCGTCTCATCATGGGCCGGCACACCGTATTTTTCGCTCTCAGTGTCCTGGGCATTCAGGATTTTAGGGAGTTGCAGGTAGTCACCATAATAAACAGGTTTTTGAATTTTCATAAAAGCCTTCCCAAGAATGGCAGAGGAGAGTATTTTTATAGGGCGAGGTTATTGTATGAAAAAAACATTCACTCTATCAAATCAAACTATCAAAACGAACATTCAAAAACTTAAAAATCTTATGACTGAGCGTGCCCTTGATGGCATGTATATTTCAAGTTTTGATCCATTCTTAAACGAATATGTGCCCCTCCAGGATAATCACCGTTACTACATCACTGGGTTCACGGGCTCCATGGCCGAAGTCTTGATTCCGTTAAATGGTAAGGTCAGGCTTTATGTAGATGGGCGTTATCATGAACAAGCTGACCTTGAAGTTGACGGCAATGAAGTAGAGGTCGTCAAAGTTGGAGGAGATTCTTCAACGACCGGAGAGCTCGCCTCAGACGTAAAAAAACTAGGGATAAGAAAACTAGGGTATGAAGCGGACAGAACCACTCTCGGTTACTTAAAGCGTCTTTCAGATAATGCTGGAGAAACAATCGCACTTGAACACGGGGAACTCTCTAATCATATTGAATTTGAATCCCTCCCTGTTCCAAAAGAAATTCAACTCGAGCCCCGCGAATGGCGAGGGAGAGATACGTTAGAGAAAACCCGCTCAATTTTTCAAAATGAAAAGCAAGGGATGTATGTGACGGCTCTTGATTCCATTGCTTGGATTACAAATTGTCGTGGCTATCATCTTCCTTATCTATCTAGTTTTTATGCCAAGGCCCTCGTCACAAAAGAAAAAGTGTATGTCTTTGTCACTCCTGAAACACCAGTTAGTGCCAAGGCGAAAAAAGAAAGTGGAATAGAGTTTATCTCTCTTCCCTTTGGAAGCCTTCCAAAAGAATTAGATCGTCTTCAGAACACTCTTCATTTGAATGAGGTTTGGTTTGATCCTGGGATGCTTAATAGTGCGGACTTTGGCATGCTGGTTAAAATATTCGGCACTGATAGATTGAAAGAAAAGTCCGGTGGGTTTTATGAATATCAGTCGATTAAAGAGCCTGTTGAGCTAAGACAAATGGATGCTTCATTTAAGAAAGCTGATAAGGCCATCTTTAACACCATAAAATGGGTCAAAGACTCTATTAAGTCTGGAAAAAAAATTACTGAACTTGATCTCTATAACGAGACCACAAAAAAATATAAAGCAGAGGGTGCTGTTGATCAGAGCTTTAACACCATCGCTGGAGTGGGAGCGAATGGGTCAATCATTCACTACGGAAATCCATCCGATGAAGTGGTCATTAAAGATACGGATATGATCCTTTTAGATTCTGGTGGCTACTTTGAAGGTGGATGGGCGACAGATACAACGAGAACATTTTTTGCGGATTCATCAAAGAAAGCTGATCCCAAGATGATTGAAATGTATACGCTCGTTCTTAAGGGGTTACTTGCTGTTCAGTCCGCCGTCTTTCCAGAGGGGACAAAGGGCATGGTTCTTGATGGTCTCGCTCGAAATGCGATGAGAAAAAAAGGTTATGACTATAATCACGGAACTGGTCATGGTCTTGGTATTCATGTGCATGAACCAGGAGTACGGCTTTCTTCTATTTCAACAGTTCCAATGAAAGCAGGTCAAGTGGTCTCTATGGAACCTGGAATTTATATTCCTGGTTTTGGTGGAGTGAGATTAGAAAATATTGGTTGGGTGGAAAAGCATCCCCAGTTTCCTAATATGCTGAGAATCAATAGCTTTGTTTATATCGGATTTGATCCAGCTCTTGTTGATATGACTCTTTTAAACGAAGAAGAAAGAAAGATTCTAGAAGATTATGAAGCTGAGTGCTTACGTCGAGGCACGAGCCTTCGATCGATTAAATAATCGAACTAACTTAAAAATAAAAATCATCACGAACAAGGTGATCCCCATTTGTACAAATGGTGGATTGCCTTGAGGTGGTTCATTTAAATCAGAGATCGTTCCGCAACTTCCTAGAAGTCCATCCTCAGAGAGCCCAAAAAGATCACCTTGTATTGGGTAAAGGAATGAGATTCCGTCGATATCATCTTGGCCTAGACGTTTTCTTTGATTAACAGTTCTGTAGTACATAAGAGAAGCATTGTCTGGAGTATGACCTAGGCCCAGAGCGTGCCCAATTTCATGGGCGATAACTCCAATTTGATCTGAGCGAGATAAATTTCCAAAGGTCGAACTTGAGTCATTAATAAGAATAACGGCGCCCAAGATTTTTTTACCTGAAAATTTATTGGGAATTGTGACGGCAAGGACATTTCCTCCACCAAAATTAGAGCCGTTATCATTACAGCCAATAATAATATCCGTGACGGCCGGAATTAATCCTTTGGTGGGGTCAACATTCCCCTCATTAATACCTTGTTGAATACAATCATCATCGGTAGGAGAACAGAGTCTTCCATGATTAAGAGTAAATATATTAGGTGAGTAACCTGCGGCCGTTAAATGGATATTTGAGGTTGGAATATCATTCCAGAAATGATCAACCGCAGGTTGAATCAAGCTTTCTAGTTCTTGAACAGTTAATGTGTTCGTGGGACAAGCGGTTGCATCGTCGACATAAACTTTGACATGGTTATCTTTAAAAACAGCGCCAAAGTTATTATTGAGAGTCCAAGCGAAAGAGATATTTGTAATGAGTATTCCAATTAAAAATATTTTCATAAATTATCTGTCCCAGTAATAAGTGACAAAAAGTGAATAGGAAATTTGTCTTCGATCTTCTTTTAGGGCCGAGAAGATATAAGTTTGAAGGCGAAATGCTATTCTTGAAAAAAGGACTTCTGCACCTAGATCAAGAGTGTTATTGAAACTCGATCTATTTTCACTTGGGTAATAAAACGTCGACGTCCCATTTCCATTGTTCATTGTTTCTTTTCCACCTGTTCCATGCTGGTTAAGCCAAACGATGGAGCTCCCAATTCTCATGCGAAGCCAGTCGATCATGTCATAGGAAAAATCCGCTCTCCCGATGAAGATGTTCTTGTAGATACTGTCCCCAGACTTTCTTGGGAGAACCCAATTTATTTCTGGAAGAAAAAGAAATCCATTCTCAAATTTTCTCTCCATTCCAAAACCAACCGTTGGAGCGGGATCAAATTTTCTAAGACCCCCAGATGGATCCATTTGAACAGCATTATAAAATTCAGTGTAAGTTCCAAAATTTAAAAGATATCTATCTTGAGCAAAGCTTGCAGCGCAAAAACAGCATAAAATTAGAAAAATTAACGTCCTGTACATGGTTAAAAGCTATCAAATTTCCTAGGGGATCGCTATCATAGTTCGAGGAGTTTTTTTATGTTTGAAGCGTTTAAAGTACCTAAAGAGTTAATTCCCTCTGACCCGAGATTTGGAGTAGGACCCTCACTCATTCCGACTGAATCTGTCCAGCATCTTGCGAACACAGGTTTTAATTTACTTGGAACAAGCCACAGAAAAATGGCCGTAAGAAATCTGGTAAAAGAAGTTCAGGATGGGCTTAAAACCTACTTCAAGCTTCCTTCGGACTACGAAGTTGTTTTGGGTAATGGGGGCGCGACGTTTTTTTGGGATATGATTGGCCTGGGACTTGTTGAAAAATCTTCTCTTCATTTTATTTGCGGTGAGTTTTCAGATAAGTGGTATCGAGCGCACTCACTGATCCCTTGGATTTCAACAAAAGCAGTCAAGGTAGAATTTGGAAAAGGAGTTAATCCTGTTGAAGAAGAAGGGTATGATGTTATTTGTTGTACCTTGAATGAAACTTCCACAGGTGTTCAGTTAACAAATATTCCTGCTCTTAAGAATCAAAATACGCTGATGACCGTTGATGCTACTTCGGGGGCTGGTCAGATTAAAGCTGATTTTAAGAATATAGATCTTTATTATTTTTCTCCTCAAAAAGTTTTTGCCTCTGAGGGGGGGTTATATGTTGCGATTATGTCACCTAAAGCAATTTCAAGAGCGGAGAAAATAGCAAAAGACAAAAGCCGTTTTGTTCCAGAATCGATGAAGTGGTCAAACGCGATTGAAAATTCTAAAAATAACCAAACTTATAATACACCGGCGATCTCAACCATTTTCTTTTTAAATGAGCAGATAAAGCTCATGAATACACTTGGTGAAGATAAAGTTATTGAAGAAGCAAAAAGAAAAGCGAAACTTCTTTACGGTTGGGCGGATTCAAAATCTTACCTGAGTGCTTTTATTGAAGAGGTTCCTTTTCGCTCAGATGCCGTTGCTACCATTGATATTGATTCAAAGTTTAATGTTGATGATCTTACAAAAATGCTTAGAGAGCAAAATGTCGCTTACGATATTGATGGTTATAGAAAACTTGGTCGCAACCAATTGAGAATTTCCATGTTTCATAACGTGACTTATGAGAATCTTGAGAAGTTAACGACAATTATCTCTCTTGCCATCGAGTCGGCCTGATCCATTCTAGTTTTCTTAGAACTCCGCAGGCGATAGGAAGGGATTTTTCTAGAGGTAAAATACCATTTGTCGCAATGGTTGAGGGAAGATCATTCTTTTTGTAGGTTCCATGAATGAGTACAACTTTGTTTGCGAATTGAACGGACAGGTTTCTGGACAAGAGATCTTTTGAAATTCTATTTAAAGAAGCTCTTTCAATATAAGTGTAATTACCACCCATGGGATAAATTTCTTGTCCCAATGTTGCTGAATTGAGGTCTCCATCAAGAGGTATGTAAACTTGGCCAGACGCCTTGATTGCCTCTTCGATGTCTATATAGCCGTCTGAGTTTATGTCATCAGTTATTTCAGGACATCTATCCCCCAGATGAATGCTTTGAATGTGGGTGACTCTTGCATCATCGTCTAAGAGAGTTTTTGCTATTAATTCATCGTTCTTGATAATCACCTCAGAAATCCCTGAAGGTAAAAAACCTGAGAGATGATTATTGAGAGGCCTAAGAATTCCTCTATAGTGTTGATTTTTTTCTTGATTAACATTTTCACGAATAAAGAGGTCATTCTTTTCATGACTCACTTTCTTGCCACAAGAAATGAAAATAACTAATAATAAGATTGAATAGATTCTCATTCGAAACCCAGCTTCCTGGATGACGTTATTTCATACTCCGTGGTTTGATTTTTAAATCTTAGATATCTCTCTTGATCATAAATTTCATCCGGAACTTTATAGTGCATGGATTCGAATATGAGATAGCAATTCTCCGTCTGAGGATTCACGTCATATTCAGAAAATTGAGTCGTTACCTTGCAAGATCTTTTAGTAAACACAAAAAGATCTGTCCACTCTTTCACTGTTAAAGGTTTATCGCTGTACCTGTAGTCCATAACCATATCTGTGAGAATTCCATTTAAATCGACTCGATACATGGGGGCGACATGGAACCACCATTTAAACCGCACACTATTAATGTAAGAAGCCGTAAAGAAAACAAATGCCTTTAGGGACTTTATACCTGAAAATTTATATTCATCATGCGCCCAGACATGGGCCCTATCCGTGCATTCAGAGATTCGTTTGTAAAAAGGATTGGATCTTTCAAAAATGGACTTGGCCTCCTCATGGTTTTTTACAACTGTTGGCGAAAAAGGTGAGGGGTCTTCATTTAGATAAAAATTAAATTCAGTTCCATGATCTTCATCTCGAAGAATTTTAAATGAGACCAAATTGGAAGATTCATCAATTTTCGCCGAAACGAATTGATGAGGTTTAAGTTCAGAGAACGAATGATTAATGAAGGCGACTCTTCCATTAGAAAATTTGACAATGTTATCTTCAATCGCATGAATAGGTGAATTTATAGTTATTGATAAGCATTCAAAACTCATTAAGATCACATAAAAGAAAAGACAGAATCTCATTTGTATTCCCCAAATTGCTCAGTCAGAAATATCTCTATTAGAGAGTTCTGCCCACGGCCTCACATTAATATTCATGAGAAATTTAGATAGAAGGACTTAGTGAATACAGCTATTTGGCCAGTTTTTAAACAAGACCGACTAAAGCTCTCAGTCAGGAGACCGATAAGAGGTGGCAGGGAGAACCCAATTAATGAAACAAATTATCTATTTGCTGCTACTCATACTGTCCGCATGTGGCGTGAAGCATTCATCCGTAGATTATGGAAAGACTAAGGTTTCAGATCTTGTTGCGATGAAAGGTCCTCCTGTTGAAGAAAAAGCAATCCCTGTGAGCGAGGGAAAGATGCTCATCTATGAAGATGATGAAAAATATCAAACTAAAAATGATGTCGTTACACATGGCTTTAAAGAACCTAAGGGCGATGAACGATCACTTCTTTATTGGAAACATAAACTTAAAGACTGCGATACAGTAATTAAAAAAATTTCTATAACTGAAGGCCACGTTGCACCCGAGTATGAGTTTAAGTGTTTAGCTGAAGGTGTGACCGTGATCTATACAGAGGGAAGTGAATTCATTTCAAGGATTATCGAACATGATAAAAAATAATTCCTTTCTTCTTACAGTTCTTCTTCTATCTGTTTCTTGTAGCGAGAGAACTCCAAAAACATTAATTTCTCAATTTGAGATAAAAAATAATTCAGAAAAAGTTCTTGAGCGCGCTCTCGCTAGTCGTGATGGTGAAAGGTGCCTTCAGGATATTTTCACAGTGGAGACACTTAAAAATGAAATCCAAGAATTAGAAACAAAATTTAAAACAGCACCAAAAAGAGTCGGAAGCTGGAAACACCTCGACTTATCAACACTTCCTGTTCCTCAGGGTAATTTCTTAAAAACATACGGGGCAGATCTCGGGGATTTAAATAATCCAGATTTATTTGACTATTCTTCATGTGAAGACGTCCCATGTATATTTAATAAAATTTATGGCAAAGAAAATCATGTCGCCGGTTATGTTCATTATCTTTGGTATTTAAAATTTGGCAATATGCTGGCAGCAGACAATAAAATTCCTGTGCAAGGATCTAAAAATCCTGGGGAATATAACAAAAAAATGCTCCCTTTTGACAAATATCTTCTGAATGATAAAGAGCTCTACGCCTTCTGGCGGTTGTCTCTTATGCTTAGGTCCCCTCACACAACACTTAGTTATTTAAAAGAAGTTCAGCGAATTCCTAGAGGAGAGGCACTAGAGGGTTATAGTTCACGAACCTGTGGACTTGCTTATAGTTCGGGTTGGATCCTTCTTTCAGATGCCTGTTTATCTATAAATTCCAATATTGATACGGGGTATTTTTATCAGGCAGTTACACATGAGTTAACACATCATGTGGATTATGAGCAAGGAAGAGGTTCAAGGAAACATTATCGCTCTCATAAGGAAGATTATTTAGAAATGGCGGGCTTTTATTTAGAGGAATATGTTGATGATAAAGGAAAACCACAAAGAAAATGGGCACACAAGGATGGGATAAAATTAATTTCAGATTACGCTGGTACTGCCCCTGAAGAAAACTTCGCTGAATCCATTAGTTATTTTAGAGTGAATGGGGATGAGACAAAAAAGGGACTCAAAAAAGATCATTATGATTTTATTTCAAAAGAATATTATTCTAATCTTCACTTCGAATCAGAAAGCCTGATGAAAAAATGGATCTCGCAGTATCAACCTTTGATTTCTCAAATGGCCTTTAGTTCAGTCATGGATTGTTCAAAAGAAAAATCTTCTCCCAAATCAATTTATTTTAAACCCACAGACTTTAATCTGGCCCTCCCTCCACAGATGTTAAACTGCATAAGTGGAAAGGCGCTTGAAATTAGTAGCGAAGTAAAGGTGAAAACGAAACTCTACGAGCCTGAAGGCTGTAATGTTCACCAAAGTGGATCTAGTGGAGAGATATGGGATAGAGTCATGAGAGAAATACTGGTCGTCGTGTTTGATGGATTCATTAAAGATTTAAAATCAGATTCAGAGTATCTAAAAAAACTACAAAAATTTTATGAAGAACTATCAGACAAGAGCTTAGCAAGAGAAGCTTATATTTTTTGCTATGAAGAAAGTGAAGAATCTAAGTGTTACAATGATTTATTAAAGAAAAAAGCTGCAGAAAAAGTCATGGCGTTAAATCTCGCTTTTGATCAGGCAGATGAACTGGTAGAAATGTACAATTCTTATCATCCCTATGAAGTTATCAAGAATGAATTAAAAAAGAGTTACAACACACTTATTCAATCACAATTAGAGTCAGTTAAAAAAGAATCGCTGGCCTTATGGAGAAGTTGTGAGGTTATAAAACACAATGATGATGAGTCTCCTTCTGGAACGATGTTTCAAATTTCTGATGGTTATATGATCAGTTCTTTTTTCAATTGTCTTAATTCAGAAATCCCAGGAACGATTAAAAATGTCGTCCGAGGAATTTCAATAGGTGGAATGAAGGTTCAGAATGCGAAAGAAGAAGTGATTCTTTACTCTGAAGTCAAACCAGTTGTTATTAGTCAATTGAAGGAGATTTATAAAAACGAAAGAGAAAGAGAATTAAAATCGGCATCTGATTTACTCTTAAATGATCAAGGTCAACTTAGAAGTCAGATCATCTCTAGTTTTGACTGGGTTAAGAATGTGGTTGATAACCAAGCAGTACTTTCTGACTGTAAAAAGAAGGCTTATGAACTCATTAAATTAAGGCCACTCTTTCATTTACCCAAGACTCTTTTTTCAGATTATTTAGAGAAGAATACATGTCTTAATATTTCAACCTCGAAAGAATTCTCCTCTTGGCTTGAGGGGACTAAAGGTCAGTTTAGTGAGAAAATTTCAGCAGGGTTAGATGATAAAATGCTAGCAATAGGAACTATCCAGGCAAAAGCATGTGTGAAACAATTCCCCGTGGACTCAGCTGTTAACAAGATTCGTTTTAGAAAAGAACGAGAATCTTGTCTTATCAATCAATGGTCTGAATTAGAAAGTAATGTCCTAAATGATGTTCTTAGTGATCCGTTGATGATTAAATTTCAAGTTTCTTCTGCTGAATTAAAGTCAAAACTTGATCTTAATAGGCGAAGACTTCAGCTTCGCCTAATGAAAGAGTATTTTAATTAATCTTTTTTATAACCTTCAAGAAATTGTTTTTTAAATTCAAGGAAGCGGTCTTCAAAGATCGCTTCTCTTGCTCTAACGGCCATGGATTTATAAAAAGAGATGTTGTGGGCCGTAGCAAGAATTTGTCCTAGGATCTCATTGGAGTCAAAGAGATGCTTAATGTAAGCACGTGTAAAATTCGTATTCACATAATCTTTTAGATTCGGCTCAATCGGGAAAAAATCTCTTCGGTAATTCTTGTGATCAATTCTAATTTTCCCGCGATTGGTAAAGAGAGTTCCCCCTCGAGCAAATTTCGTTGGAATAATACAGTCACTCATATCAATACCATTTTCCCAAATCATCAGAAGATCCTCTGGCATTCCGACTCCCATCACGTAACGTGGCTTATCCGCTGGCATAAGTGGTGCCGTAAACTTCACCACTTTTTCCATGAGCTCAGTCCCTTCATTCACGGACACTCCGCCAATGGCGTATCCTGGAAGATTTCTTTTAGTGACTTCTTCGATACAGATCTTTCGGTATTTCTCGTAAACCCCACCCTGAACAATCCCAAAAAGGGCCTGCTGTGGATTTTTCCAAGCGTCGATACAACGATCAAGCCAGCGGTGTGTTCTTGCAATAGAGTTTTCGACATATTTTTCAGTCGCTGGATAAGGAATACATTCATCAAACGCCATCATGATATCTGAGCCCAGGTTCTGCTGAACTTGAATAGAAATCTCTGGAGTTAAAAGAACGTTCTCGCCCTTAGCTCCTTTAAAGTTTGCTCCTTCTTCAGTGATAGAATTTTTCTGAAGAGAAAAAACCTGGAAGCCTCCTGAGTCCGTTAAAATGGCCCGGTCCCATCCCATAAATTTATGAAGCCCACCGGCCTTTGCGATAAGCTCAGACCCTGGAGTGAGGTGAAGGTGATAGGTATTTGAGAGCATGATCTCGATAGATAAATCTACGAGTTCCTTTGGTTGCAGGGCCTTAATCGCTCCGTGGGTTCCAACCGGCATAAAGACAGGTGTTTCAATATCCCCATGAGGAGTAGAAATAATCCCTGCGCGAGCGCCGCAATTTTTATCTACGTGCTGAAGTTTAAATTTAAAGTGATTGTTAATCTCTGAACGAACGTTCATAAGCGAATTATCCTTTGGCATAAGTTGTTTTCCAGAGGCCCAGGCCTCGGCGTTTCCAGTAAAGGAATGTCTATGGGCCGAATTTATCAGATTCTTATTCCGTTGTTTAGCCTTTTCCTAAACAGAGTAGATCTTACAGACCTCTATCCTTTGAATCTTCCCGTAAAGCTTCTTAGGGTCTATGACGGGGATACTGTTTTAGTAAAAAGTCGAAATTACAAGTTTAAGCTCAGGCTTTCAAAAATAGACTCCCCAGAAAAAGGGCAGCGCTTTTTTGGATCCACAAGGGATGCAGGACTTGTGGCGAAGATGTGCTTTCAAAAGCTTCTCCAAAAAGAAGAGCGATTCATTTTAAAAATTGAGAAGTGGGATATGTATGGGAGAGTGTTGGGGGACCTTAATGAGCTTAGTTTCAAATCCATTAAAGAAGGCTGCTCAACACTTTATCCCTATGCTGAGTTTGATTCTAAAAGGGAGAAGTTTAGGTATCTCAAGGCCCTAAAAATAGCAAAGGCCTCACGAAGAGGCCTTTGGCAGTATGGTGGATTTCTTCAACCCAAAATTTGGCGAAAACTTAGTAAACGAAACGCAGCCCCGCTGAAGCACCGATGAGGTCATTCCCCAAAGACTTATCCGCTTGAACAAAAATATTCGTGTACGGAAGATTGATCTGAACACCGGCGAAAGCACGAGTGAGGAATGAATCCACGTTACCTGAACCGCTGATGTTGGCCTCGGCTTGGACTTTCATGTTTTCATTTGCTGGACCAGGAGCAGTTGGGTCAAAAGTTAAATTTGTTTCATCTGCATTCAAGGCCCCAGCAGCTTTAGCCTTACCAAAGTTCATATCTACACCCAAACCAGTATAAAGTGAAAGAAAGTAGAGAAGTTGAACATTGGTTGAAACTTCAACTGGAATTGAATGAGTGTTAACATCAATCGTTGCGGCTGGTTTTCCAGTGAGCGTACCAGTAACTGTTCCTGAAGCTCCACCAGAAGAAATAGTTTCATTAATAGTTTCATTTAAATCTGTTGTGAAAGTGAGACGTGTAGAATTGTATTCATATCCCGTGTGAACTTTCACTCCACCCCAGCGAACGAGGCTATTGCCTTTTGGTTTCACGAGATCATAACTAGCATGGAAGCCAAAAGACTTTAAGTCAGCTTGAAGGCTGTCTTTATTAGCGTCTCCCATCTTTCTATCAAGATCATAACCAAGATAGTTAAAATAGATATTCAAGCGGTCTGTATAGAGGCCGAGAATCTTTTCAGTATCTAACCAGCCTAAGTTAGTACCAATCATGAGTCCACCCTGAACGCCAACTCCAGAGATGTCTGATCCTGTGGCCTTATCTTTTTCAAGATCCGCTCCAACACCAACTCCAGCTCCAATCATGACGACTTTCATTCTTGAAGCATAGTCAGAACCAATTCCTTTACCGGCCATCACTGAAGAATTGGCCATGCCTTGCATGAATCTTTGTTGATTAGAGGTTGAAGGAAACTCCTTATTTATATCCGCTTGAACAGTACTAAGTTCTGTGTCCCAAGCAGCTTTAAGCCCTGGGTTAGCATTCAATGTAGCCCCGTAGTCAGTGGTGGTTAGTTTGAATAACTGCGCCTTCGATTCAGTAGAATAAAGACCAAAACCTAAAATAAGTGATAGTAACAGGACTTGTTTCATTGGATTCCTTCCCGTAAATGTCTTGTGAAGGCAATATTTTAGGGGGATAGATCACAACCTGTAATCAGAAATTTTTACTCTTCTCCTGACAAAGGTTGAGCCCCATGATACAGAGAGTCCAAATTATTAAAATAAAAGGCTTCTTTATGTTCTTAAACGCTGATTTGCACCCAGGACTTGAGGGATATTTCAAGGAACAGGGACTTAAAACTGCGACTTTGGTCCAAAAAAAGGTGATTCCGGAGATCCTTAATCGGAAATCCATCATCGTTTTGTCTGAAACTGGCTCAGGAAAAACTCTTTCTTATGCGCTGCCAATCGTGAGTAATATTAAAAAAAGGGAAGAAAAGTCAGGAGTGAATAATCAGAAGGGTTCACCTTACGCCCTTATCATTGCTCCTACCCGTGAACTTGCTTCACAAATATTTGGGGTCTTTAAAGGAATTTCTTATCACATGAAAGTTCGTGTGAGGGATCTCACTGGTGGAGACACTCACGCGAAGATGAAATCTGTGGCGAGTGGCTCTTATGAAATTTTGATCGCAACTCCATCGAGAATAAAAAGTGCCATTCAAAAAAAAGAATTAAGTTTAAGTCAGCTTCAGTATGTGATTTTTGATGAGGCCGATCAGCTGTTTGATATGGGATTTAAAAAAGATTTAGATTTCATGATCGAATACTTAGATTTAAGTATGATTCAATTGGGATTCATCACCGCCACTCTCCCGGAGGAAGTCGAAAATTATATCCTGGAGAAATTTCCTGAAGTAAATTTTAACCGGATTGCGTCCGATGTCTCTCACGCACCTCAGTCCCGTATTGATACTTATAATGTGAAAGTCACTCCATCTGAAAAAGATATGGTGGTGAAAATGTTCTTAGAAAAACAGGCCGAAGGACGAGGCATTATTTTTACTAATCAAAGAAATCAAGCCGAAGATCTTTTTAAATATCTCTCTGAAAAGATGCCAAAACTAAAAATGAAGCTTCTTCACGGGGACTTAGAGAAGAAAGACCGTGAAGCTGCGATTCGCTCGTTTGTTGAAAAGAAAGCTCAAATCCTGGTCGCTACTGATGTGGCCGCTCGTGGGATTGATATTCAAGATCTCGTTTGGGTATTAAATTATGGTTTACCGAAGACAGGTATCTACTATCTTCACCGCTGCGGACGTGTCGCCCGAGGGGGAAGAAAGGGAATTGTTTATAATCTCGTCGCTTCTCATGATGCAAAGATGATTGCTCACATTAATGAAGCCATCATGAATCAGAAGCACTTGAATCTGGATGTTATTCCTGAAGATAAAATGAAGGAAGATAAACAGGTTGTGAAAAAATATGTCGAAAAGGCACCCGCTACCTTTCGAGGGAAAGCTCAAAGGGTGCGTGGAGCAGCGAGAGTTCAAAAGACTGAAAAGGAACTTCGAAATGCTCCAGCTGAAAGGCCAAAGCGCAACCGCGGTATTAAACGACGTCGTTAAATCTTAGAATTTCATCTTTCATTTTATAAGTGTCTTCATATCCAAGCTCCATGAGGGGCTTGGTATAGGACTGATCGAAGGCCAGATAACTTAAAAGATCTAGACCCTCATTCTCAGAAACTCCAATCCCTTTTAATAGGTAGCGAAGAATAGGAGGAAGTTCTGCTGAGATGTTAGAGGTCATCTTTCCTAGGTCTCTAGATGGTCGAATGAGAAGAATCGGAACTGTTTTTAATTCTGGATGGGCCCCTTCACTAATGAGTTCATTTATTCTTTGAAGTCTTTCAACATCAGCGTCAAGTGAGTCCAAAAAGATCGCATTGAGCATCACTCCCGCCACTTGCCCGAGGGTGGGATTAGAAAATGGCGAGAAAGCTAAATTTTTCATTTTCTCTTTCTGATGGGGATGACGAACACCAATCGCAATAATTTTTTTTGCTCCTAAATGGATCGCAGGGGAGAGCGGCGTTGTTTGCCTAATACACCCGTCCCCATAGAAACTTTCTCCTATTTGAATGGGAGGAAAGAAAAAGGGAATCGCGGAGGACGCCATGAGATGCTCTACTTTAAGTTTTTCTCTGTGAGAAAAACGGTCTGAGCGCGCCCAATCTTTTATTTCATGTGCACCATCATAAAAAATGACATTCGTTCCTGAATTATAATTTGTCGTTGAGAGAGAAATTCCATGAAGATTCTTGTTCTCGATATTTTTGGCGATATGGTTAAAGTCAATTTCTCTAAGGGCGAGACTTCTTAATGGAGCCGTATCAAGGAGATGATTAACTGTACTTCTACCTTCAGAGAGTCCACCAAAGACAGTCCTAGAGATCCACTTGGCCCCTAAATCAGAAATGGTTCTTGTTCTTAAGTCAAAAATGTTTTGCGGCTTCACTCTCATCCAGAGTTCATAAAGATTATGGGTTGCCACATCCCAATTTTCACAGTTGGCCGCAAGATAGGTGGAATTAATTCCGCCTGCAGAATTTCCGGAGATGACGTCAAAAAGGTTGTTCTTCTTTCCTAGAATCTCGTAAAGAGCTCTAACACTACCAACTTGAAATGCTGCCCTAGCACCCCCGCCAGTCATGACGAGGCCTGTTTTAATAGTCATGATTTAATTATGCCGTATTCAACAGAAATTGCTAGCTTAGTTTTTCCGCAAGGAGCAGGGCCCCAAGGATAGATCCTCTAACATCTGGATGATGGAAAGCATCACCAATGAGAAAAAGATTCTCTTGAACCTCAAGATACGGATAAGGTAGGGACGTCGTTGGTGTCACGTAACGCCATTTTTTTAATTCGCTATAATCAATAACCGGTTTATTTGTGTAAGCCGCAAGAAAATGTGATTCAAGCTCTTTTAGTATCAATTCATCCGAAGAATCAAATAACCTTTCTGATTCTTCTGGATTTGCTCTCATGACAAAACCTGTGGGATGAAGATTTCTTAACCTCATAGGTATAATAGAGTGAGTAAACGAGCTTGTTGGTAAATCAGGCAAAGCACCATCACGAGTGATGATGAGTGCCATCACCGCTTTTAAATATGTGATTTTTTTTAATTCTGCTTGGTAAGAAAGATCGTTTTTATCAAGTAGTTCAAGGGCCTGAGGTAGAGGAGCTGTAATGACGAGAATTTTTGATTCGTAAATTTCGCCATTATCACAAGTTACTTTCCAAGAATGATTTGATCTTGAAATGACTTCGGCCCGAGTTGATTTTTTTATATTGAGATCTTGAATTAACTTTTTAGGAAATCTCGTCATGGAGTTTTGTAAAAAAATACCCATGGAATCATTTTTAACTTCCTCTTCTAGACCAGCTTCCACGATTGTTTCTCTAACCAGAGGATCATCAACGATATAGGGGGCCCCATGATCAAAACCTTGATCTTCCACTCTTCTATTGGCAATCCTTCCACCAACTCCACGTGACTTTTCAAGGAGGATCGCTCTATTGCCTAAATGGGTTCCCAGGAGAAGACCAGAGACACCTGCACCAATAATGAGTACATCTGTTGAGTTCATCAATTGGCAACAAGAACTTCATCAAGTTCTTTGTGGTTTTTTATTTTTTTAGTATTCTTCCACCGATGCTCTGAGATCAATTTCGTATCAAAGTCACCAAGAAGCCAAATCTTCACTTTGCTCGATAGTGCCTCAATAACTGTATCAAGAAGTTTGATAACTTCTTTATCTTCATTAGAATTGACCGGTACACTTAGGATAAGAAGGGTTGCTTCAGTGGCATAGACAGCATCAACAATACTTGGACCGGGTAGATTGGAGTTTAGGTAATAAAAAAACTTTTTATGATGACAACAAAGAAGAGCGCTTATTAAAAGGGGAAAGGTGTGATGTTCTTTTTCGACACTTGTAAGCACGATTTTAGAGGCTGACTTTAATCCCTTTTCGAAGTGAGAATAAATAATATTTCCTGCATGAAACTTTGCAAGAGCAAAGAGGGCTTGGGCCTGGGCATCTTGAAAAGATGAATTATCTCTTCTCGCTCTTACTTCATTAATAAGTGGTTCTATCATATCGAGTGCAAAAACTTTTGGAGGAAGTTCATTTTTTGCTTCAGAAAGAAGTTGTGAGATGACATCAACGTTGTAGTTTCCTACAGCATCAAGAAGTCTTCCTTTCGTTTCGCTAATGTTGAGTTGTTTTTTCGTTGAGTCTTTTTCAACCGTAAGGCCTGCATTTTGCATCAACTTTTCATAAGTGTCTTTGAGCTCTTGGTCTGAAAGTCTGGCTATTTGTCCGATATTTGTTCCGAGCTGAGTCAGTTGAGAGAGGATGATTAATCGATCAATCTCGCTTGTTGAGTAGAGTCTTCTTCCATTTGGAGTGCGGGACGGTACTAATGCTTGGTATCTTTTTTCCCAAGCTCTGATGGTGTGTGCCGATAAACCTGAAAGTTGAGCGGCCAGTTGGATGTTGAATTTTTTGGAACTTTCATCAGACATAAATACTTCCTATAATGCACTCTAACGTAGATAAAACTGCTTCACACTTGAAGTTTTTGATTGTTCAGTATTTGTATACTCAAGAGTTAAAATTATGTTCATTTACCACTTAACCGTTTCCCATAAATTAGTTAGACTAATATTAGACTTAAACTTAAAAGGGTGCGTTTTATGAAAATCTTAGTCACTGGAGCTACTGGATTCGTTGGTCAAAGGGTTGTAAAGCAGCTGACTGATGGTGGTGATCAGGTGGTTGTTTTAACGCGAAATATTGCTAAAGGAGCCTTATATTTTGGTAATAAATGCCAATATTTTATGTGGTCCGATACAGCGACTCTTCCTCCTAAGGAAGCTTTTGATGGGGTGGATGCCGTTATTAATCTTATGGGTGAAGGTATTGCCGATAAGAGATGGGATGAGAGTCAAAAAAAGAAAATTTATGATTCAAGAATTGTCGCCACTTCGAATTTAATTGAGGTCATAAAAGGTCTGTCTAAAAAACCGACTTCCTTTATATCTGCATCCGCAGTGGGAATTTACGGGAATCGTTCAGATGAGGAAATTAACGAGTCCTCTACCACGGCAGATGATTTCCTTGCTCGAATCTGTAAGGATTGGGAGCAGGCAGCTAGTAAAGCAAAAGATTTGGGAATAAGAACTGCCATCATTAGAATCGGGGTTGTGATTGGAAAAGATGGAGGGGCCTTGAAAAAGATGCTTCCAATCTTTAAACTTGGTGCAGGCGGGCCAGTTGGTTCTGGTAAACAATATATGAGCTGGATTCATGTGGATGACATCGCTGGGATGTTTGTTCGTGCTGCTAAAGATTCCACTCTTGATGGTATTTTTAACGGTACTTCACCTTATCCGGCAAGGAGCAAAGATTTTGCCCGGGAGCTAGGAAAAGTTCTTCACAGACCGGCCTTTGCACCAGCACCGGCACTAGCCTTAAAGTTAGTCTTTGGAGAAATGTCTCAAGTTTTACTCGATGGCCAGAAAGTTTTACCTTTAAGATTTAAGGAAAAGAAATTTAGCTATCGCTATCCAACTCTCGAAATGGCACTTACTGAAAGCACTAGATAATGACTTGGGCCCTTCGATGGGCCCAATCTAAATTTTTATAATAACCTGTTTTAATCTCGTCATCTCTTCAATTGAATACTTCACTCCCCCCATGCCAAGCCCAGACTTTTTATGCCCGCCAAAAGGCATCTGATCCACTCTAAAGGCGGTGTGGTTATTAATCACAAAAGTCATGGTTGAGATTTTTTTTGCAATTTGAAGGGCCTTCGTAATATCTTTTGTGAAGAGAGAAGCTTCAAAAAGATAATCACTATCATTGATCCTACTTAAGACTTGATCTTCATCACGATATGAATTTACACAAACCACTGGACCAAAGGCTTCCTCTGTCATGAGTGTTGAATCTTCTGAAACACCAGAAAGAATAGTAGGTGAGAGGTATTGCTTAAGATTTCCAGAAACTTCGTTTCCAAATTCACAGATGGCACCTTTTTGTAGGGCCTCTTGTATCCAATTTTGTAGTCTTGTGACTTCACTAGGTCTTATAAGAGGGCCAACATCAGTTTTGGCATGAGTCGCGGCACCAACGATGAGTTTTGAAGCTGATTCTTTAAACTTTTGAAGAAAATTTTTAAAGAGAGATTCATGGACGTAGATCATTTGAGTTGAAATACATACTTGGCCCGCGTGATAAAAGGCTCCTCTCGTAAGTGAATTAACGGTCAAATCAATGTCAGCATCTTCTCGAACGATTGCTGGTGCCTGGCCCCCGTGTTCAAGTGCTAAACGAGTGCCTGGAGCAATTTGTTTTCTAAGTTCCCAACCGACCTTGGCCGAACCAATAAAACTCACATAATCAAATTCACTAGATGATATTAATGGCCTCAAAATGGGGATGTCGGCGTGAACGACACGAATGCCTCCCCAAGGTAGACCAGCTGTCTTGAGAGCTTCTTCTAAAAAATGGGCCGACATTGGAGTCGCTGGGGCAGGTTTTAAAACAACTGAACACCCGGCCGCGATCGCACATCCAACTTGATGAGCAATGAGATTTAATGGGTGGTTAAAAGCCGATATCGCTAGAACTGGACCAATAGGGTCCTTCAATGTGAAGGCAAGATGATCTTTTCCAGCGTTTGACCTCTCCATTGGAATCATCTCACCAGAGAGCCTCAGTGTTTCTTCTCCACAGAGCTCCAAAGTTCCTATGGCCCTCTGGACCTCAATTTGAGCATCTTTAAGAGGTTTCCCCCCCTCAGAAGCGATCACATAGGCGAGTTTTTCTTCTATGTCTTTCAAGTATTGCGCAGTCTTTTTTAGGATGGCCGATCTTTCACAGGGAAGGAGTGCTGAGATCTTTATTTGGATACTTTTTGTTTCACCTAGTAATCTCTGAATATCCTCTTCAGTTGCCTCTTGGACTTTGCAAAGAAGTTTTCCATCATTGGGGGAATGGATTTGGGTCCATTGACCCTGTGAAGTCGTAAATTGAAGGGGAATATTTTCTGGTAATTGAAACATACTTGTCCTTAGGCAGGATTCGTTTAAAATTTAATTATGAAAAACATCTTATTTCCTCTCATTGTATCTGCATTGTCCATACTTGGTGCATCCTGCGAAACAAAAGAACTCAAGTATAATAAGGAAGAACTTTATTTTAAGGCCTACAAGGCGGACCCATCAGTCTCATTTGTTCTCCCAAAGAGTATGAATGAGGGAGTTACCTGTGATGAGTACGGTGAGGGGTGTTTGTCTGCTCACATTGTTCGAGTAAAGAATCTAGAACTCATTGCTGTGGAGTTCATGACTGAAGCGAATGCTATTTACGCCTCTAAAAAATTTAAAGGCTATTACGTGAGAAACTGGATGTTTGATGATGTTACTGGAGAGCCTTCATTAGAGAAATTTGTAAGTGGAGTGCTAGAGGCCAAGAGACCTTAAGAAGGTCATCTCAAAAAAGATTAATTTCTTTTCCCAGTCTTCTTCGATAGTTTTCATTTCAGGATTCTCTGAAAGTTTTTCTTTTAAGGTTTGTCGAAAGAGTACTAACCATCTTCCAAGTTCCCCTCGTTTAATATTCAAGGGAGTATGAATATTAATTACGTCAAAAGGTTTGGAGATTTTGATTTCAGATCTTCCTAGTAGTTGTAATTCCCAGAAAGCAGCAATCCTTGGAATATGTTCATTAAAATCGGGAATATTTCTGAAATGATAACCAATCAAAAGGTCATTTCTGGCCTTATCATAAAATGAAGAAATAACTCTAAAAATCCAATCTTGAGTTGTCATAAAGCTTTAGTGAGTTCTTTAAGCCTAGATTTAAATTGAGATTGAATCGTCTTTAGTTGAAATCCCTGGGACTGAAAAAAACTTAAATCTTTTTTGTCTTCAAAAACAAGTTTTGAACCAAATTTCATCATATGGCATTTTCTGGCCTCAGGCATATCAAAAAATTTTAATAGGGCGTATTGAGTATAGAGTTCGTCTTTAACAATAATTTCGCCTTCCGGCTCAAATGGCATTGGCTCAAAAAAGACATTTCCATTTTTTCCCTTGAAAACCAATAGGCAGCCTAATACTTTTAAATCTTTTTCAAAAGTAAGGATTTGGGCCCCCCACTTAGACCAAGCTTCAAGATTTTTAGAGCTGACTGGAAACGTTTTCGGCGTGTCCAGAGGACTTCCATAATCGCCTAGTTGGATTTGTTCCTTTTTATGAATTTCCTGCCAACTTTTTTTTATAAAAAGCTGCATATCTGGTTGAAGTGACTCGATATAATCCTGGTATGATTTATGGGCCTTGGAAAGAGGTTCAAGAACGAAAGATTCGTTTGATTCAGTGATTTCAGTTTCCCATGCAAGATTAAAATCCTGAAGACCCTTCACGGCAATCACTTCTTCCGCTTTAATGTCATCTCTTAATTCATATTCTTTGATGAGTTCCTGGACTTTATCTTTACCTGAACGAGAAAATTTCGCCTCAAAGATAGAGTTACCTGAGGACCCATTCCCAATTTGCCAAGAGACTTGCTTCCAATGAAGATGGTCCTTATCCCAAAATTTTAATTTTTTATGCCAAGGAAGAAAATCACTGGTGGGAATTGGTTTAAGCGAAAGCTGGGCAAAACCAATAGGAGTGTTTTGAGTTGGTCCAAAAAAAAGAAAATAAGTAAAAACTTCACCTTCAGGAGATTCATCTTGTCGCCTGATAAGAGCATCAAAGTTTGGAACTTCTTCTTGAAGAAGTTGCTCGATACTAGGAATAAATTCCTGATCAATCTCATGAATGGAATGAAATTTTTGAACGAGTAACATCTCTTAATTGTGAACTTATTTTTATCGAGAGTCAAAAGAGCAATTTTACTTTTTTATATCTCTTCCGCAGTAAGGACAAAGTTTCCAAAACTGCACATCAATTTCTTTTCCACAACCGCAGGCATAGGGTGCAGTTAAATCATCTAGTGAATCACCAAGAACAAAAATGTCTGAGCGCATGGCCCTGATAGTGAGTGAGTTGGCTACGTATCCGCCTGGGATCAAAGGATCCATTTTAAACATTGCAGGTCCAATGTTTTCATTCACTCTGATGTTCACTTTAAAATCTTCTCTTCTTTCAAGATCAAAATTTGGTTGGGAAACCATATTCTCAATCTCTTTAATCACATCGAGCGCGCGATTAGGGTCTTGATTTGGATTTTTCAATCGGTCTCCACCTTCTCTCAAGAAGAGCAATAATTTCTCTAACGGCCCTCTGGTGGGCATTAAACCACTTCCATGGAGGAGGTTTAATTTTATCAAATTCTCTTAAAAAATATACCCCTTGGTTTCCACATCCTTCAATGAGCCTGAGAGTCCATTCTACCACCTCAGGACTTTTGTGATACAAAAGGGATTTCAGAGTTTCTAAAAATGTAAATTCAAGTCTGTGACCTTTCTGTACTCTTGCCTCTACTATGTGTTTTCTAGCGCAATTAAGAGCAAAAATCAGAAGACTATCCTCAATTGGGGATTTTAGAATCTGAAGAAGACTATTTTCAAATTTTGAATGCGGAGAGGCCGAGTGTTCAATTAAGCAAAGAACTTTATGGAGATCAATTTGTTTAGAAAGTAGCTCATTAAGTTCAGTGATCTCTGTTTCTGAGTACCTGACGAGCCCCCTGTGGCCCAGGGAAACCTCATTAATGATCTTTTGGTAAGTCGATTCGATATTCATGGATAAGTCTATTTTCTAGGAAAATCCTTAACTTAAATAGTAAAAAGGGTAAAGACTTTGTAAAATTTACTAGGGTCTTAAGTACTGGAAACTCTGGGTTTTCTTCGCTCCTTCACCATGCTATACTCCGCCCCGATATGACAACATTGCTAATTAATTCTATCTATCGTGCGACTGAGGGTGAGGGAATCCATATTGGAGTTCCTCAAATCTTCGTGCGTTTTCAGGGTTGTCACGTCGGGTGTGTTAACTGTGATACTAAAGAGACTTGGGATTTTGATCCGGCCTATACTAAATCAATCGATGAGGTCATGGAGAGAATCGAAACCCTTTCTCAGGATATCATCAAAAGAGTCTCGATCACTGGTGGAGATCCACTTCACCCTTCCCACATACCGTCCCTTCTGAATCTGATTAATGAACTCAAATCGCGGAATTACTTCATTAATATTGAAGCCGCTGGAACGAGAATCGTTAAAGAGGTTTTTGATCTTGTGGATTTTATTTCTTATGATTTCAAGACACCTTCAACCACAGTTAAAACTTCAAAAGAGCTCCTTATAAAATTTATTGAAGACTATGGTTTTAAAGCTCAGATTAAGGCAGTTGTTTCTGACAAAAAAGATTTTGAGGCGACATTCGATGCTTTTTATTTTGTCAAAAAATCAGGTTTAACTATTCCTCCTTGGTGTTTGACACCTTGTTTTGAGCCAGGTGAACAGTTCCCAATGAATAGATTTCAACAAGTTGTACAACTAAATGAGAGTTTTGGTCTTCCATTTAGGGTTATTGGTCAGCAACATAAATGGGTTTATGGTTCTGAGGCAAGATTAGTCTAATTCCATCCAGCATATTTACCGATAAGAACACATGCGTTTTTTAGCTTTTCTTCTTATCGTCAGTTGTTCAACTCAGGCACCCCTGAAATATAAATATTCGTCTCCAACTCGTGAGGTTGCTGGGGAAATTGAGCCTGAAACTGAGGTTTCAAAAATTGAAGGAGAACTAAGAAATCCTCTGATTTTTGCAAGCGGAATGGACTCAACATTTTTGTCAGTTAAGCTCTACGATTCAGCTGGGAATCAACTCACAAACATAGACCCTGATGATTTAACTCTTTCAACCAACGTGGACATAGAGGCAAAGCCTTTTGTTATTAAACAGGGTGTTTACAAGGCCGAAATTCTACCTAGGGTTAAGAGTAAGAGCATAACAATGCGGGTAGATTGGCAGGAAAAAGTCCTTAGTCAGGAAATTTTCTTGAGAACAACTATTGCACCTCTAAAAAACGAACTCGTTCCACTCAACCATGACTTCTTTCAATCGAGAAGTGTGGGGGAAATCAGTGTATCTCGAGGAAGTGCGACACCTGAGAGTTTCACAGATGGATTTTCCGTTCAAAATGTTGGGGATAATAAAATAGTCCAAAGTTCAAATAAGAATTCAGAACGAGTTTTTCATTTTGATTACCTTGAGCAGGCGAAGCAAAATTTAAGTCTTGAAATTGATGACTCTCCTAATGAATATGTCTCTCATACCATGCATTCCTATTTCATGTTTTTTCCGAGGAAGAATCTTCCCTTAGTAGAAGAATTAACTGGAACGATTAATGTGACACTTCCGACAGGTGAGAAAATTATTTTTCAAAAAGAATCAAAAGAAATCGTTGATGGAGTCTTTACGGAGGGACCAGTCGATGTATCACCCGACAGGTTCAAAAGGCAATATCCTGATCTTAAATATACAGGTAAAGGTGTTCTATTAAGAGCAAACGCCAGAGGACAATCTCCCCAACTCGGTCAGTATGAAAATATTAAAATTGATATGGATTATGGTCTCAGAGGTTCATTAGACGTTTTAATCATTAATGGAACGACTGGGCAAAAATGCCGAAGACCCAAAGCTGACTTTTGGGAACCAATAGATGTTAATCCAATTGAATTTAAATTTCCAACCGATGAAGAGTTTGATCAGTATCTAAAAAAGAATTGTGGCTTTGGATTACCTAAGCTTTAGTAAATTTACCCCTAAATAAATCCACCCCAGTATAAACATCAGCCCACCAAGTGGAACAATCATCGCGAAAACTTTTATGTCTGTAAGGACATAGAGATAACAATTAAATGAGAAAAGAAGAGTTCCTACAAGAAAGGCGTAAAATGAAACATTAATTTTAAGTGTAGAGAAATTATGGTGAAGAATTCCCAAAAAGAGCAGTCCAAAACCGTGATAAAAATGATAACGAACTCCCGTCTCAAATGTGACGAGTTTTTCAGGTGTCACTATCGACTTAAGTCCGTGAGCTCCAAAGGCCCCAATGAGCACAGCAAGTGCAAGAAAGAATGCTCCAAAAACGAGTGTGTTCTTAGTTAGTGGTCGTAGAGTCACGAAGGTAGTCCTTTTTCGAAAAGGGATACAAATTAAAAGTTCCCTGGCCCATAGAAATGAGCTGATGATCAATGTCATCTTGATTTGTTGATTTAAAAAATTCTAAAAATGTATCCATGGAAAAATCTTACGCTTTACCATCTGTTAGGTAAAGATTTTTACTTCGCCCTTCAACCGCAGAACGAATAGAAAGATTGTGACCTTTTTTCTTACCGATTTCATGAGCTTCTGAATCAGTTCGCTGGTCCGAGCGGGAATGACCTAGATTTTTATAGATAAGTTGAGTCTTAAAATTCAGTTTGTTTTCAACCGTGACTAATGCTTTTTGATCCTCTTGAGAATATTTCAGTTTTGAGAGTTTCATTTTTTCATCAAAACCCAAAGCAATTCCAGAAAAAAAAGAGTTTTTAGCTTGAATACCCTTCAGGTCGTGAACCTTTTTTGATTGCTCCCAAAGGTAGTCCAATTCTTTATCTAAAAAATGAACGACATAGCTTGCTAATTTTACATTTGTTAATTGGCCAGAAACTTCAAGACAACATGAATCTTTACCTTGGCTAATAACTGGTCTCACAATAAAGTGCTTAATGATGGAGTAGATTGCTGTTAATTTACTGTCTTTTCTCTTTCTCATAAGAAGCCTATCCATATAAATAGGTTCTTCAACTTCCTTTATGGAATCAAGATTATGTCTTAAGAGAATTTCGTTCGCCTTTAAGGTTGCCAGTTCTGCTTCATGGGTATTTGAACTTTGAGAAAGGGAGAGGAGCTTTTTGACTTTCTCTAGAATTTTTTCTGATTGAAGGTCACCCTCTTTGGATAAATTGCTTTCAGCAAGATTCATCGTCGCTTTTGAGATTTCTTTTGGAAATCCAAACCTCTCACAAACTTCGTGAAACTCCTTACCATGAGGGCTTACCTCTTTATAAAAGATGTAAGTTAGATAGTGAGCAAGTTCATGTTTGAGAATGTCTCGAACGACACTATCCTTAGCAAGATAAATGAGTTTTCGATTGAGTGCTATTTGGAGGTACGAGGAATTAAAGTGTCCCCATTCTTGGCCATCAAAGACCACGATGTTGATTGGGTAGAGGTAGCGATTTATTTCAAAACGACTTGTTTTTACATTAACCCCAATACTTAACAATATTTCTTTAAGGATTTTTTCTGATTTTTGAATGAATGCAATCGATGTTGAATCAAAAATAAACATAGAAAAATTTACTCACAAATTTCTTTGTCTGAGCCTTCATTGTCCCCATCGCGGCCATGGGTTTCTATAATAAGTTGATGTCCTGATTTATAAACTTGAGCTTTTGAAAAGCCGGTTTCCTTTCCATTGGTCTTTACCGTTACGAAGATGAATAGTTTTTCATCCACACAGGACACAAGAGTAGATATTTGAATCTTATGACCATTCTCTGGATCAAGGATCTCTTTAACTTTGAGGACGCTATCAGCGATATAGGTTTCTGTTTCACGTTCATGTGTTTGTGAATTCGTCGCCGAAGCAACATAAGTCGTCACTCCATTAAGAGAGGATTGATTAACGACCATGTCTATAGATCCAGTGGAGTGGCCTGTTGTTGGACGGCATTCTAGATACTCCCCTGATAAATCGGGACAGGCGAATAAACTGGAAGAAATAAATAGAAGAAAGAAAATAACGATTTGCATTATTGCTCACAAGTTTAAAAATGTTATTGCACTGTGAAACTCATCAATCGTCAAACCCAATTTAGCACTGGTAACAATGCGTCTCGCATTATGTAGCTGAAATTTTTTAAACTTAGTTTGGCAAAAAAATTGCACTATTGCACTCAAGCATCACACAAGGAGTGTCATAATGATTCGCAACATCGCGTTGTTTCTTGCACTATTTGTGCCTTCACTAACGAACGCACAAGTAACAGCACAGTTTAATTTTAATGGTCAAAATGCTGAGATTCTAAAAACTGAAAAAAAGATCGCACTTTTAAAATCTGAAATCATCCAAGTTCCTTCAACTTGTTACAGGCAAGTTCCGGCAGGTCAGCGTGAAGTTTGCCGTAATGAAACTCGCTACCGACAAGAATGTTCTTGGATACCTTCTTCACAAAATTGTTGGAATGATAATGAACGAGTTTGTCGAAGTGTCCCAAGAACGAGACAAGAGTGTTCACACGGTCCAAGCCAAACTGTCTGCACTGAGCGTCCGTCAAGAAGAGTTTGCACAGATAGACCAGTAGGTGAAGTTTGTAGAACAACTAGAGATGGTCGTCGCCACTGTGAAAGGCCTCAGCAAGGCCCAGGTCATTGTACAGAAGTCGGGGGAGGAAGAGTTTGCCAACAAGTTCCGGGCCCAAGATATTGCCGTATGGTGACCTACCATGAAACCGAATGCACGAATGTTCCACGCTACCGCTGTGAAACAATCCCTGGAAGAAATCAGTGTAGAGATGTTCCATACTCTGCTCCAGTTTGTAATATGGAAACTCAGTATGATTCACAAGCTTACTCTTGTATGAAATCAGAAACAGTTACGAGGACAATTTATAAAACTTTAATACTGGAGTCAGAAGTTGAAGTGACAACGAATGGCTTAGTAGATGAGTTTTCTGCATTAATTAGCGCCTCTGAAAAAGACAATCAATACGCTAATTTTTCTCTTTCTGTCAGTCTTGTGAAAGAGCCTCAGGTTTATGTCGTTTTGAAAAATAAGGAACTCCAAATTGTTTCTCAATCAAATGAAGAAATTCACTTAAGAGCAAAAGTTAGTTTTGAAGTTTTAAATCAAAATCAGTTACCATCTTCACTACCTGCAAGTGTTTCTAAGGCAACTGCTTTTAAAGACTCCAAAATGTTAAAGATTCTATTTGATGGGAATTTATCAAATCAAGGATCAATCAACCTTAAACTGACTCATAAGGCGTTTCTAACAGGAACTAAAACAATTGCTGATATGAGATTGGATTATCCGTCAGACAAGGTTTTTATCTCTCGGGATGACCAGAAGCTCAGTATGAATATAAATTTAAACGAGGGACTGAAAAGAGATATTAAGAGTCACATGAAGATGGATTTTTCAATTGAAGCGAAGAACTCACTTGAAGGGAAAATCTTAAACTCCGTAAAACCTCAAACGACAAAGCATTTTAATGGAGTATCAGTCGAGTTAAAATAATTCTCATTTACCGCATACCAAAAGGTATGCGGTACCTTTTGGCCCTGTGTTTTCAGTTGGTTGGAGAGGAAATGGTGTCAAAATGCTTCCAGTAAAAAATTCTACATGGTGCCAAAAAGCACTAATTACACGAGTTAAATCATTATGTTATTTCTTAATGATTCCAGTCTTTATGAGGAGGAAGGGATGAAAAAGCTATTAGTGGCATCAATGCTTTTATTTATTCTATCAGCAATTCAAAACCAAGTTTTTGCTGGGTCCATAAACTGTAAATTTAAAGATAGAACTGTCGCAGGAGTTGAATCGATTCAATTATCTGAAGACAATCTGATCATTAATAAAAATATGGAGATCCCTCTAGAGAAATCAAGAGTCATCTGTGGTCACTTCGGGCGGCAAACGAGGTTTGATGGTGAGGCCCTGGGCTATCAGGTCATTCTAAAGTCTTGTACAACTGAAGCCACTCTTGAAGGTCATATTATTGATTCATTGAATGATGTAGCAGCTGATTTAGTATGTGATCAGGATTCTCAGGAATAAAACCGAGGGTTATTTAGATTCATCTGGTTTTAAGATTCTTAATCTCTTAACATAATCTTATGTTGTTAAAACTTGAGATTGATTCAAAAAATTCTGTTGTCCATGAAACAGAAATGCACGAAATTTTTGTAGGGTCCGGAGATGGAAGCCATCTCATTATTAATGATGACTCAGTTTCAAAAAAACATCTAAGAATTCTTTTTCAAACTGGTCAATGGTTTGTGATTGATCAGGATAGTACCAACGGAACTTTTCTTAATGGTCAGAGACTCGTACCTTGGGTTAAATCAGAATTTAATCTTTTTGATACCGTAACTTTGGGCGCCCATGCTTCACTCGTCTATATGGAAACCTCTGAGGATTACGACGTCCTACCAATTCCAGAGGCGACTCAGGGGAGTGACAATCCAGAACATGGGAAAACGAAAGTTATTTCGATTGAGGATTTTAAAGCATCACAGCTTCGAGCAGAACAAAAAAGGCTTAAAGAACAACAGTATCAGAAAGCGAGAATTGCAAGAGAAAAAAAACTTGAATATGATCGGATCGTAACGACTATTCTAGTATGTGTAACGATCCTAATTATTGGTCTCGTTTCAAATAAGATATATCAAACGAGAAAGAACAAATTAAAACGTGATACGATTGCAAAAAAAATTAAAATAAAAAACGAAGCTGATCAGGAAATTGATGTTGAGATTTTGGGGTTTCGAATTTACCGAGGATCCTTACTCAAAAGAAATTTTCTTCTTAGTCTTAAACCCAAGCCTAAGTGTTCACAGGTAGAGACAGTTCCTTACTGCCAGAAAGATGGTCCACTTAAGGAAGTTCTAAGTCATGAGAAGGCCATTATTTTCTTTCTCGATGAGAAAGAATGGCTACAAAGAGCGAAGATTGTTATCGGTCAGGATAAAGTAGATAATAAGGTAATAAAGAAATTTGCCATATTGCAGGTCCTAGACCGACATTTTAGAGAATTTCAAGATTTAGAGGAAAAAGATATATACCTTACTTTTTTTTCAGTTAATGAACAGGGGATCATTTCCCTGGGATTTGTTGGTGCACTGAAGGGATCAAATCTAACTTATATTTTTAATGGATTCAAAGAGGCATCAGTCGTTGGAAAAGAGGGGTCTGAAAAGGCCACAACTTCTATGAGTCCTTATTTCACAACGTACTAAAAAAAAGGGCCCTCAATGGGGCCCCTCATTTAACCTGCGCCTTCTGAGCGCTTTTTCTCATGATATGTAAATGCTGCTTTTAGATACTCTCTATTCATTCGGGCAATATGCTCAATTGAAATGCCTTTTGGGCAAGTCGCTTCACATTCAGCGTGATTCGTACAATTCCCAAAACCCAAAGTATCATGGGTGTGAACCATATTTAGAGCACGCTTAGGGGATTCTACAGCTCCTTGCGGAAGAAGTGCTAGTTGAGAGACTTTGGCACCCATGAAAAGCATTCCTGAACCATTTGGACATGAAGCTACACAAGCTCCACAACCGATACAAGCAGCAGCATCCATCGCCTCATCAGCGATTGGTTTTGGAATAAGAATAGCGTTTGCGTCCGGAGCATTACCAGTGTTGGCCGTGACATAACCACCAGCTTGCATGACTTTATCAATGGCAGATCGATCGACAGCTAAATCCTTAACGATAGGAAAAGCTGATGCACGGAAAGGTTCAATGACAATAGTGTCACCATCTTTATAAAGCCTCATGTGAACCTGACAAGTCGTCGTGTTCTTGTAACCACCATGGGCCTTTCCATCAATCATCATGGAACACATCCCACAAATGCCTTCTCGGCAGTCATGGTCAAAGGCGATAGGTTCTTCACCTTTCATCACAAGTTGATTATTTAATACATCAATCATTTCAAGAAAAGACATGTCTGGAGAGACATTCTCAACTCTGTAATCAACAAGTTTACCTTCAGAACTATTATTCTTCTGACGCCAGATTTTTAAATTCAACGTCATGTTTTGTGTCGATGCCATACGCTTCTCTCCAATTATTTATACGAACGAGTCGCAAGTTTTACATTCTCAAACACAAGCTCTTCTTTGTGGCGCACTGGACTTGAGTTCGCCCCAGTATATTCCCAAACAGCTGCGTGAGTGAAATGTTCGTCGTCTCTTCTCGCTTCATTGTCTGGTGTTTGATATTCTTCACGGAAGTGTCCGCCGCAAGATTCATTTCTCTCAAGAGCATCAAGCGCCATGAGCTCACCAAGTTCAAGGAAGTCAGCAACGCGAGCTGCCGTGTGAAGTTCGATATTAAAGTTACTTGTATCCCCTGGAACATTCACATCGCTCCAGAATTCTTCTTTGAGCTTTCTGATTCCATCGATGGCCTTTTTAAGTCCGGCTTCATTACGGCTCATTCCAACGTAGTCCCACATATAGTGACCAAGGGCCTTGTGGAAATCTGTCGCAGTTCTTTTGCCTTTAATGCCTAGAAGTTTTGACGTTTGAAGCTTGACTGCTTCTTCAGCATCTTTAAATGCCTTATCTTCAGTCGTCACTTTTTCCATAGGATTTGAAGCAAGATAGTTACCGATCGTGTAAGGAGCAACAAAATATCCGTCTGCGAGGCCTTGCATGAGGGCCGAAGCACCAAGGCGGTTTGCACCGTGGTCAGAGAAATTTGCTTCTCCTAATACATGTAAACCTGGAATCGTGGATTGAAGGTTATAATCCACCCACAATCCACCCATGGTGTAGTGAACAGCAGGGTAGATCATCATGGGAGTTTCGTAAGGATTATCTGCTGTAATTCTTTCGTACATTTCAAACAGGTTACCGTAGCGGCCAGCAATAGCTTCTTTTCCATCGCGCTTAATGGCATCGCGGAAATCGAGATAAACTGCTTGTCTTGTTGGACCAACTCCCAAGCCTTCATCACAACGGAATTTTGCCTGACGTGAAGAGACATCTCTCGGAGCGAGGTTACCAAATGAAGGATAAATTCTTTCGAGGTAGTAGTCTCTTTCGTCTTCAGGTATATCAGCAGGTTTTCTTGTTTCGTCTTTTTTCTTTGGAACCCAAACACGTCCATCATTTCGAAGTGATTCAGACATAAGGGTCAACTTTGATTGATAATCTCCGTGGACAGGAATACAAGTTGGATGGATTTGAGTGAAACAAGGGTTCGCGAATCCTGCTCCACGCTTATAACATCTCCAAGCTGCTGAGGCATTTGATGCCTTGGCATTGGTTGAAAGATAGAAAACGTTACCGTATCCACCAGTGCAAAGAAGAACAGCATCCGCTGCATATCTTTCTAGTTCTCCAGTAATGAGATTTCTCACGATAATCCCACGGGCCTTACCGTTAACGACCACGAGATCCATCATCTCACGGCGAGAGAATTGCTTAATCTTTCCCTTGGCAACCATTTTCATCATTCCAGAATAGGCACCAAGAAGAAGCTGTTGTCCCGTTTGTCCGCGAGCATAGAAAGTCCGCGAGACTTGAGCTCCACCAAAAGAGCGGTTATCAAGATATCCACCGTACTCGCGAGCAAATGGAACGCCTTGAGAGACCATTTGATCGATAATATTGTTTGATACTTGCGCTAAACGATAAACGTTGGCTTCACGAGCTCTATAGTCTCCACCTTTGATGGTGTCATAGAAAAGGTTTTTTACTGAGTCTCCATCATTGGGATAGTTCTTGGCAGCGTTGATACCACCTTGAGCAGCAATTGAGTGAGCTCGTCTCGGAGTATCCTGAATGCAAAAAGAAAGAACATTGTAACCAAGTTCAGCAAGTGTGGCCGCCGCTGAACCACCCGCAAGACCTGTACCAACAACGATAACAGTATACTTACGTTTGTTCGCTGGGTTCACACGCTTCATTTCAAACTTATGCTTGTCCCATTTTTCTGAAAGTGGGCCAGCCGGTATTTTAGGATCAAGATTAAAACTCATATTATACTCCCTTCATGTAGGCCCAAACTGAAATGAAAGCAAAGCCTCCACCAACTAAAATGCCATACAGGTAGCTTAAATATTTTACTGATTTGTAATACTTTGGATGATTAAGACCTAACGATTGAAAAGCTGATGCAAATCCATGTGAGGTATGAAGAGCAGCGGCTATCATCGCTACAACATACCAAGTAACATTGAGAGGACTTCTAAAATATTCCATCGTCGTGCGATAGAGGTCTCTCATTTGAATCCCATCAACAGTTGTTGGGTAGTAACTTCCAAACTTGAGATTCTTCAAATGGAGAATGATGAATACTAAAAGGACTAGACCTGTATACGGCATTGAAGCAGACATGATTGTGACTCCACGGCCAGTCCATTTCTTTACCTGATATTTTCCGGCTGACTTTTTATTTTCAAGATTAAGTCTGATCGCCAAATAGAGATGAAGGAGAAATATACCAGTAAGCCCAGCTTCAATAACATAAAGTAAGGCGCCGAGGCTCACTAGTTTATGGGCATAAAGATTGAAGGCATCTGGACCTACCAAAAGTAAAAAGTTTCCTGAAACATGACCCACTAGAAACCCACAAAGGAGTAATCCGGTGATGGCCACGAGGTGCTTTCTACCAATGGAAGATCGGCAGTAATGATTAACAGCATTTGTTACCATACAAAAACGAGCTCCCTTTAAGTAAAAGAAAAATGATTTATGTGTAGAGAATTACTTTATAAATGTACCAGAATTCCCTGACTTGTCAGGGGAGAAATCGTTTTTTTCTAAGTGTTATATCCATGACAAAATTGGAAAATTATTAGGCAATGGGTCAAAGCTCCTGAGGGGCTGCCTTAACCACTGAATATAGGTCCAGGCATCTTTTTCGGTTGAGCTCATAACTCACAATAGGTCTTGGGTAATTTGAGGACAGGAGGGGGTCTGGTTTATGAATTTCCTTTGCGTTCAAATGGGCCAATTCAGGAACCCACTTACGAATAAACTCACCCTTAGAGTCAAACTTTTCACTCTGCGAATAAGGATTAAATATACGAAAATAGGGTTGAGCGTCACAACCCGAACTTGAAGACCACTGCCAACCGCCATTATTGGCCGCGAGATCAAAGTCCAATAATTTTTCAGCAAAATAGGCTTCCCCTTTACGCCAATCAACGAGAAGTGTTTTGCATAAAAATGAAGCAACAACCATCCTGAGCCTATTATGCATCATTCCGGTTTCATTCAAACATCGCATGGCCGCATCCACAATGGGGAAGCCAGTTTGTCCTTCACACCAAGCTTGAAATTCGACTTGGCTTCCGGGAAACTTAATTTGGTCGTAATCCCTTTTGAAGGATCCTTCTACAATGTGAGGGAAAGTATCCAAGATCATTTGATAAAAATCTCTCCAGATAATTTCAGAAATCCAGACTTTGGCACCTTGAGAATTTTGTGAAAACCCCTCTCGAAGCAAATCTCTAACAGAAACATTTCCGTGCCTAATATAAGTAGAAAGATCTGATGTCCCAGACTTTGCGGGAAAATTTCTGGCCTCGTCGTAATCAACCATTTTAGGACTAAAATTTTTTAGCCTTTTTAGTGCAGCCTTTGTTCCACCGGGAAGAAGAGAGGGAGAGTCTTTAAAACCTAATTCTTTGTACCAATCAAATTCCAGGATGTTTTTATCATTCGAAAATTGACGCAAATTTTTAAGATGACAGTCAAATTCTGGTATCATTTTTCCCGAATTTTCAAACGTCTCCAACCACTTATTCTTATATGGAGTAAAAACTTTATAAATACCACCTTGATTGGTTAGAACCTCATGCTTTTCATAAAAAACAGAATCCTTAAATAGTTCAAAGTTAATTCCCAAAGAGGTTAACTTTTTACCTACTTTCGAATCTCGATCTTTAGCATAGGGTTCATAATCCCTGTTGCAAAAAACATTTTTAACTTGAAGATCTTTCGCGAGATTTGGAATGATCTCTGCAGGGTCACCGTAACGGATAATGATTGAAGATCCTTTTTTTTGAAGGGTCTCTTCTATTTCTTTTAGGGAATCAATAATAAAGGTTAAGCGTTTGTCACTTTTATCTTTTAATTTTTCCAGAATGTATGAGTCAAAAATAAAAACTAATGTGGTTTCACCTAAGGACAAGGCTTTTGAGAGTGCTGAGTGATCGTGTAATCGTAAATCTCTTCTTAACCAACATAAATTTTTCATAAACAAATATTCTCAAAAAGAAGGGCCCTGTAAAAGGGCCCAAATGATTTTGTCTGAGTTTTGTATGCTATTTAAGGATAATACTTTTTACTATTTGTTCAGGTGCAGGAATCGCGTCAGGATCAATATCACCTTTTATCACAAATATTTCTTTTGGATTATTTTTATTTCTTAAATAACTAAGTGTGACTCCACCTTCAGCATTAATAGTTTGGATAATGGTGATGGCATCTGGGTCACTGGCGCCTATGCCCATGACTTCTTGTTGGCGACCATATTTATACGAAAACTCTCCACGCATTTGTTTGAGCCTTCCAAGGTCCACATCCTTATTTGCTCTTCGCGCCCCAACAAGAATTCTTGATTTTAACATCGCTTGAAGTTCAGGTGCTTTATGAGCACCATATTCTCCAACAACCATGGCACCCATGGCGAAGGCCTTACCAACATCTCTATTCTTTGAAGTTGAATACCCATAACTGATGCCGTACATAGGTCCAGTTTCAGAATGGTCTCTCGCCATCTGAACGAGTCCATCTCCAAAAACATCACTATTGTATTTATCAAAATCTGCTAAAGCAGCTTTACGAATATCCTCAGGGGAGGCGATACCGCTGACTTTACCTAGTACTGCATTTGAAGCGTTGTGTGTTGTTAATTGTTTAAACATTTCAAGAATATCATCTTCCGTTTTCACTTCATGTTTTGAAGCAAGCCCTCGCCAGGTGATGTCCTCTGAGTACCAAGTCTTCATTTTGAAATCAAAAAGATCCTTGTTGTTAAAACTTGGTTTGCCGTAAAGAATTTTAAAGTCATCATCAATGATTCCCAGTTGAACTCTCTCAACTCCATTTTTGGCGTGATTGTAGTAAATATTATTTTTTTTATGTATTTCTTCAATTCTGGTATTTAGTTTTTTCCAAGCAAGGCTTGGGTTCTTTTTTATTTCCATGACCAGCGATGGATTGGCGAGCATTTCGCGTTTCAATACTTCACGGTAAAATCTTGGATCTATGTACTCAACACCCTCCATCTCACTAAATTTTTTACCATCCTTAAGACCCATCTTAACTCCTGGTCTTGTATAGGGAGTCACAAGTTCCAGTGAGTTTTCAATTGGAAGACCGAATTTTAAGCGTTCTGTCAGGTCATCAATCATGGCATCACTTGCTAGGATGCCTTCTTTAATAATTTTTTTCCAGTCATCTAGGCTTCTATAGATATCAGCATTCGGATCTAGAATTCTTGGAGGAGGGAAACCTTCTTTCATGAGTGCGTAAGAAAGAAGCTCCCTTGTACTTCGTCCATTTCCATTGGCAACAGGATGTATGGAAACGAGATCTCTTTGGAGTTTTGAAAGTAGGTTAACATATTGATCTAGTTTTTCCGGTGAATTAATCTCTCCAATAAGAGTTCTCTCCCTCGTAAACCAATCCATTAGATCATCAACCATCGCATCGACGAGACGCTTGGTGAGTTTGTATTGATTGGCGACGAGTTGGGATTGCTTGGTGGATAGATCCCAGATTTCATTGTCTAATTTGATGCCTTCTGGAGCTTTTTTTGCTTCGGCACTAAGAGCGTCCCATTGGGCACGTTTTTGCTTTAAAATATGTGGTAATTCTTGAAATTCTTCAATCTCTTTTACAAGAGTTGCATGTCTTTTACGTATAAGATCTAGCCCTGGTTTTCTTATATCCTCGACATTTGGGTACCTTATTTGTCCATAGAATTTTCCATCATTAGTCATCCCATGCTCAACCCAAGTAAGATATGGATTGGCGTCGATTTCTCTTTTGATCAAGATGTCGATTGGTTGATTTCTAGAAACATTACCAAACCAATGTCCATCACGAATTTTTCCCATCTCGCCAGATCCAACACCCTCGATTCCACCTTTCATCATCTTTTTATGGATTTCAAGGAGAGTTTCTTTATTTAAGTCTGGCTTTGAAGCGAGAAGATACGCCCTGGTTTCCTTAAAATTATCGAAAGCTTCTCTTTCATATGTTTCAGGAAGCGTTGCTTTCGATAATTTTCTATTTCCAATGAGTATGTGATCGAGTTCATCAATCTGATCACTATAATCAATAAAATAGAGGGACTCTAAGTTATCAAGTGTAACTTCAGCTGCCTCGCTCGATTTACTTCCAAATAATCCTCTGATGTTACCAATGATTCCTTTTTGCTCAGCTGGAGTTTTGGATTTTATGAGTGCAATTAATTCTTGTTTTTTACTTAAAAAATGACCATCAATAATATCTTCAGGATATCCATGAAAGATAGTGTCCCCTGGTTGTACAAGTTTACGGACAGGAGGTCTACCAGCAAGACCTGAGCGAAGAAGTAGATCCGCTTCTTGTTTAGTAAAGCCTCCCTCAATTAGAATGCGATACTTTTCTCTTAATTCTGAGAATGTATATTCAAAAACACCATTATCTGGTCCAGTTAAGTGGGCATCTTGGAGTGCCTTCGCTAGTTTTGCTTCTTCCGCTGGATTTTTTGGCGTTCTCTTAATTATGATCAATGCTTCTTTAAATCGCGATTCATCCTTTAGTTTAGAGTTATCGATGATTTGTTTATAAGTAGGTGACTTATCTCCAACCACTCGAACTCGGGCCTCACCTTGAATGATGTGAGAATTGTATCTTTTGAAAAGCTCTTCTTTAATAGGCCCATCGGCCATATTTTCTATTCCAATATATAATTCTTTTTCTGCCGCAAGAATTTGTTCAGGAGATAACTTTTTGGCAAGATCACCATATTGCAGTTCTGGGTAGAGGTGCTTAATCAGCTCACTAAATTCAATCTCACCATCTTCTAGAACTTTCTTTAATAGTTCATTTCTTCTTGACCCAACTTTGGCCAGTAGTTCTTCCTCAAGAGCAACTAATGAACTTGTTTTAGACGGTTTGATTTTAGCTTCTTCAATTTTCGCAAGAAGTGTTTCCAGAGTGGATTCATGTTTAGCTAAGACGATAGAAACTGCTGTTGGTTTTGCTAACTTTGGTGCACCCAATTTAAATAGTTTTTCAAAACTTCTTTCACCGGCCTTAAAGGCGAAAGTTGTCATTGGATTTTCGATAGGGTAGAGAATGATCTTACCAGTGGTTTTTAACGTTTTTCCAGAAAAAATAAGTATTTTCCCGGCCTTCGTTTCAGCAACATAGACCGCACCTGATTTTAATGCTTGGGTTAAAGCACTGATCGATTGTTTTAAAATTTTTCTCGTTGGAGATAAAAGGTAAGTTTTTATTGCTTTTAATGCTGCTTCTACCGCTATCTTTGCCGCTCTTAAGCCCTTTGAGACCTTTAGAACATCATCAACTTTTGTACTAGCTTCGATCGCAAGTTTAGCGGCCTTCGAATTTTTAATGGCCTTGAGTCCGCTACTTGAAACTTTAAATACCTTAGCAATTTTTGCGGCTCCGTTCATTCCATGTTTAGCGGCTGTCACAAGTCCGCCTGTAAGGAAGGAAGGCACAATCTCTGCAATGATTGTTCCCGAAATAGCACAAATACCATTCACCATGGTTTTACAAGGGATACAGTCAAAGCTCTCTGTTGGGTTGAGACATTTACTTAAATGAGGGGCACCAGACCATTTTTGACAAAAAATATCTGTCTTCATCCATTCTTTAAGAGCAGCAACCAGTGCTGAGAACATCTTTTTAATTGTTCCCGGAAAATCATTGACGAGCATATCAAAAACACCCGGATCTTCCGATGCTTTTGCTAGAGCAAGTTGAGAAGTTGACGTGTGATCTTCTGCTCCTGAAACCCAGTTCCAGAATTCTGACATCTTTTGGCCAGCTTTTTTTCCCGCCAGTTTTAAAAGATCCCAAGCACCTTCAAAAAATGAAATAACCGATTTTAAAAAACCTGTCGCAAGTTGGGTCATACAACTGTCATCACCTAGATGACAGTTATTTGGTTTCATATTATCTGGAACAACCAACTCTGCGATATATCCACCAACACCTAGGGCCGTTGCCGTAAGTACGCAGGCCATATCGTTAGGGCATTGATTTTTGATGGCTTGTTTTTTAGGTTCTGTACAACTTAATTTATGCTCAACTTTAGTGAGTGTTGTTAGTTGTGAACTTAGGCTTTCATCGGAATGGGGGAGTTTACAATCACCAGTTTCACATCCTAATTTTTCGTTTAGTCTTGTTTCATGTTTTTGAAGCTCGGCTTCAAGATGATTGATCTCGGTGATTAGCTTCCAGCATTGTTCAGAAAGACCATTTTCTTCAAAATGAGATTTAAGATCAGTGGATTTAAGTCCTTCAGATGGAAGACATTGGTTTTTAAATACTTCACCAAGATTCTCCAGGCGATCAATGAGCTTGTCTATGCACTCTCCGTTCTCGCAAGTTGATTGAGATTGCGCCCATGAAACACTTATGGGACCGAGTGACGTTAATGATCCTAAGAAAAAAATGAATGCAAGTTTGAGTGCGAGAAGTTTTTTCATGTTACACTCCACCGCAGTCTAAACTGCTAATCAGGTCATTAAAATCACTTTCATGTGTTTCATTTGATAGTAGTCTTAGACTTTTTGAAAAAAGAATTTTTCCGCGGCACTCGATATAGAATGATTTTTCGTTGTAGGCCTTACCTTCATGCTCATAACTAAAGCCAATTCTATGTATTTTGTGGCCGTTTTTATTAATACTCACTTCATAGGGAGAAAATCCTAAAGAGTTTGCTCCCACTTTATCCGCCCAAGCTTTTCGATTCTTTTGGTATTTCCCCTGAGTTGTTGCAAGTGACTTAATATCTAATTCAAGCTCAGCACCAGTGTCTGTGAATGATATATTTGAACGCTGACCATTTGTTTGAGGTGAAAAGTAGATAAAAGGCATTCCAAAAAGATTTTTACCCAGCATCCAGCCATTTTTTTCTTCAATAAAAATTGAACGCGTGCTTTTTTTAAGTTCAAGCATTTTTGCTTGGGCACTAAAAGAAATTGTGGTTAAAATAATAAAGAAGACAAAAAAACCTTTCATCATAGTAAACTCCTATAAACTTCTAATCGGTTAAGTGAATGCAAGTCTTAGTGAAAAACAAATATGCTCAGGAATTAGAAGTCGAGAATATTCATGAATCCTTTTGGGATCCAAATTCTTTCTATATGGATGAGAATTTCTCGATGAGCTCAATCTTTGAGCTAAGTGACCCTCTAGGTCTTTCTCCTTTTTATTTTTTAGATCCTAGGATTGCGTTTTTAATTTCTCAAATGAGTTCGGGTGGAGATCTTGTGATGAGAGGCCTTGGGCCTGTTGCCACAGTGGCGGCCTTGGGTATAGTTGAGAGAGGGATGCATTTTGAGGACCAAGGTAAAGTAAAAAATACCATTAATGAGTATTTACCTAAAAGTAACGTTGAGACCCTCTTGAGCTATGATCAAGTTGTTGTTTTCGGTGAACAAAAAGTTGATGAGTCACTTTGGAAAAATCTTAGACCCGGTGGGTTTTATCTTTTGGGATCAATCACTGGAAAAATTAATCCTTTAGTAGACCATTACGAGCCATTTGGAAAAATGTGGCCAATAGGTATGCCTACCGAATTTGGCTGGAATTTTAATGATTCTAATTCTGGACTAATTGATTTCGAATTCGCCAAATTAAAAAAATTAGGTTGAAGAGATTATCCATATAAGACCATTTTGAAGGAATTTCTCGTAAATTAGTTTTTGGTGTTTTTCGACAAATGAATCATTTTCTCTAGGACCCTCTTCTAGTTTTTGGAGCAGAAACAGGTCTTCGTCAGACGCTTCAATAATAGAGATTTGATCATTCTTATCTTTGAATAAACAAATCACATGCTGTTTTTCATGAACATCAATCTTCCCTTCGTTTGCATTCTCAAGCATTGTTTTAATATCAAAATCTAAACTCAGGAAGAGTGAGTTTGGATTTAGGTATATACCGTTTTGTGATGGTGTTAATTGTTCCATCATCTTTAGTTCAAATACTGCTTGTTCAAAAAAAGCTAATTCAAAAAGATAGGGAGGACAATCTCCTTCGATACACTTCTGCTGGAGATATTCTGGAAAAGATAAATCACTGTATTCTGACTCGTACTCTGTTTTTACCGTATCCCAGTTAAGGTCAGAAAAGAGTGTGAGGCTTGGAAACATCTGTTCTAATGAATTCATACCTCACACTCCAGTTTGCTATTTCTTCTTTTTCACTGATGTTGCTTCATCTTTATGATCTGGATGATGGGCCTTGTGATCATGATCCTTATGATGGGCATCATCATGGTCATGGTCTACTTTTCCTGCCTCAACGTGTGAATGTTCCTTATCGTGGCCAGTTTTCTTTTTTTGCTCATCATGGTGATCAGCATTGGCGGTAGACATAATAAAAGAGCAAATTGCGATAATAGTCATTAACTTCATAAACGTTCTCCTGTGTTAAGTCGACATTGACTTTTCGGTAACAAGACGATGAGATATGAGGAAATATGACAACTTTTCCAACAGAAAAATATATCGATTTAGAAAACAATCCCTACCTAATGGGTCGGATAATGATTCATCAAGTTAAAGATGATTTTAATGCCGAAGTTGACATTATTTATCGGGAATCCCATAAGATTTTTAAGCATGTTGCCATAGTCTATAGTCAACCTTCTGCTGAGGAGGCCCTAATCGTTGCCGTTCAAAGACTTCGCACTTTCTTAGATCAATTAGAAAAGTCCTCTGCCGCTACTACTAACGATTCAAACGATATTAAACCCAATTATCACTAGGGAATGATTGAGATGAGTACATTTAAAGTCAAAGATATGAATTGTGGTCACTGTGAAATGACTATAAAAAATGAGTTCTCCAAGCTGAATACTGAAGTCAAAATTGAAATCAATCTCCAGGAAAAAATGATAAAAATTGAAAATCTTGAAGATGAAAAAGTGATGTCTCTTCTTAAAGATATTGGCTTCACTTCAGAAAAAGTGAAATAATAGATAAAAGGCTTACTTAAGGATTGAGTGTGCTGCAACTAGAGTTTTTTCCACGGACGGAATTTAGATCACTATTAGATTTTCAGCATCTAGAGTCTGAAAGAATTTCTTTGTCAGATAGGAAGATATTGGTTGGGCATTTTGAGTTTTTCCAAAGCCCAAAGGCCAATGATGTCATAAGAAAACAGCATTCCAATTTAGTTGATAAGATACTTGGTTTTAGGACTAAATATGTAGAAGAGATGCTAGTTGCTGATGCAAGAGGATTCGATCCAGAGGGCTCTCACGAAACTTGGGGCCCTTCGATTCATGGAGGGATTCAGACTTGGGTTGGGCTTGATATTGAGACGCTGCAAACTCCATATTCAGAATGTTTAAGAATTCTCCAACTATTAAAAATCAAGCCTTATCAACAAATCATTGATCTTGGTGCGGCCTATGGAAGAATGGGCGTTGTTATTGGTGGTCTTTTTATTAAAAATTCATTTACAGGTTTTGAATTTGTTAAGGCGAGGGTCGAAGAGGGGAATAGAGTTTATAATGAAATGGGATTTAATAGGTGTCAGCTTTTAGAGAGGGACTTATTCTCTAAAGATTTCAAATTACCAGAAGCGGATGTCTACTTCATTTATGATTATGGTCAAGTTGATCATATTGATCATACCTTAAATCAAATGGCAAAAATTGCTGAAAAAAGACCAGTTAAAGTTGTTGTCAGGGGTCAATTTACTCGAAGAATAATTAAAGAAAAACATGAGTGGCTAGATCTAAAATATGAAGGAAAGCTAGAAGAGGACTTCTCAATCTATACCGCTTATATCGTATGACATTTCCAATTTTCATCACCAGCGATTTTAAGTTTATTTTCACTAAATAAGATGCATCTTTTTTTTGATTTATGATTAACAGCGATGTAAATGACTTCCCGTATGAATATCTTTTTTTGTGGATCCCAACCGGCCATTGAATAGAATTCTTGAATTTCTTTAAATGATTTTTTCCAAGGCAATTTTTGAAAAGTCATCTCAGGATTGGTTTCAAATCCTGATTTTAGAGAGTAATCCATCCACTTTGGAAATTCTTTCTCATGATAGATGAAAGATTCCTCCTTGATTGTGACTTTGCCAGCATCTTGGTGATGAACCTCATTAAAAGTTCTTACCGAGAAACCACTAGGAGATATTCTTGCTTTATCAACATTTAGATTCGTATCGAGATATTCTTTAGGTCGTAGTGTTTCAGCATCAAACATTTGAAGAACCAGTTTATCTTTAAATGGTCGATTTTCTTTTAGAAATAGTATGCAAAGAGTTTTAGGGTCAAGGACGTATCCATGGGATTTACTGCATAAGGGGCTTGTGCCCAAAAAGAATCTAAAAGTATCTGATTTGAAATCACTTAAAGGCATAAGGGCAGATTTTTTATTGGGTAATCGATAAAAAATTAATTCACCGTATCCCTTTTCTTTAGGTTCAATAAACTTTGATTCTCCTCTTATAAGGATTTCGAACTTCAAATCTCGCGGACCACAGAAAACATTGTCTCTTGGATAAGATTTATCAAAAGCATTTTTCGATGCTGTACGTGGAAAAACCGAGAAGGTGATAAAGAGAATCAATAAATTAAACATAGTCCTTATTATAAGATAAGTGGATTCAAAAGAAAGGGCCTCTTTCCTCAAAATGACAAACAGTTCTAGTCGGCTTAACAGTCTTATTTTGAATTAATGGCAATTAAAACTCGTTCTAAAAATTGGTTCACCTGATTCTGTTCATCAATATGAAAATGGGCCAGGCTTTTATCTTTTCCCACCTTAATGCAAAATGATTCAATATCGTTTCTTCCTTGAAGAACGCTAAACATGTCCTCATCAGTAGCATCATCTCCGATAGCAAGAACAATATCTGGTTTATTGTGTGAACTCTGAATCCAGTTTTGTACAAAAAATCCTTTATTTGCGTTCATTGATTTTACTTCAATAATTTTTTTTCCACGCGATACTTGCACAGGTGAGTTTGCCAAGTGTTCCTCAAGTTCATAAAAAAGTTTTGTCGCGAGAAAGTCTGCAAACTCCCTTGGTGATTGACGATAATGCCAGGTGATGGCGTGGCCCTTATCTTCAATAAAGCTTCCTGGTGTTCTCTTAGTGTAGAGATCAAAAATTTCAATCACATTTTCTTTCCACTTAAGAGGACCGTTAGGAATAAGATTCACCCAGGTGTGATCTTTAGGTGAATATGAATAGGCCCCATGACAAGCAGCTAATCTAAATCCGAGATCATGATCAATAAATTGTTCCTCCAGAAATTCTTTGTCTCTTCCACTAATAATAACGAATTCACTATTTGGAGAATTATTAATAAGTTGCAAAAGTTCAATGGTTTTAGCTTCAGTTTTAACTTCTTTGGGTCGTGAAGCAATAGGAGAGAGTGTCCCATCGAAATCAAAAAACATGAGAACTTTTTTGGATTTCAATTTTTCCATCCAAGGGAAGTTGCCATTTGAAAATGTGTTCGATTTTTTCACATTCTCATTTGGCCGCCACAAAAGATCTCTTAAAAATAATTTTGCCCAATCTGATGAGTTATATCCAAAAAGAAAATTTTGCATAGATTTTATTTCTTGCTTTCTTTTTTGTAGAGGATGATGAATAGCCTCTTTCATCTTGATCGCTGTTTCCTGGATATTCCATGGATTAATAGACATCGCGTAACTTAAAGTTGAGTGGGCTCCAGCAAACTCACTTAACAACACGACACCAGGTTGTTCAGGAGACTGGGAAATAACATATTCTAAAGAAACGAGGTTCATACCATCTCTTCTAGAACTCACTTGGAGAACATCACTTAATTGATAAAGTGCAGATAATTCAAATTCAGATACAGAATTGAAGATATACTGTATAGGTACCCAATCAGGAGATCCAAATTCTCCGTTTATACTTGAAATTTTTTGTTCAATTTTTTCTTTTAGGATCCTGTACTCCGGCACATCAATCCTTGAGGGAATAATAATTTGGACTAATTGAATTTTTTTATGCTCCTCAGGAAATTTTTTTAAAAATGATTTATATGAACTAAGCTTAAGTGGTAGCCCTTTGATATAATCGAGTCGGTCAATTCCAAGAATCCATCTCATTTTTTTCTTATGAGATTGATAAGTTTTTAGGAATTCAGAGGTCTCATTTCGCCGAGCTAGCTGATGGAAAAGTTCAGAATCGATAGATATGGGATAGACTCCAAGCACCTCTTCTCGAGGTTGAACTCCTCCTAAAACCCTTTGTACGGAGCTTCTAAAATGATTCAAATAGGATAAATCATGGAATCCAATCTGGTCGCAGAGGAGAAGAGAATTTAAAATGTCTTTTCTTTGGGGCAGCTCCCTAAATATTTCAGAACTTGGGAATGGAATATGAAGAAAGAAGCCAACTTTAAGATGAGGTCTCTTTTCTTTGATAAACGTTGGGACCAAAAAAAAATGAAAATCATGAATCCAGATGATATCATCCTCCGAAGCCTCTTCCGTTATTGCCTCTGCGACAATTTTGTTTACCTCACAGTATGCCTTCCATCCCTCTTGATTATGTCTTACCATACTTCTTTCATAGTGGAAGAGTGGCCATAGAACATTGTTACAATAGAGATTATAGTAATCATGAAATACTTTCTCATCGACATAAAGAGGGTGGCATTTCATGTTGCAGATTGAATCAAGACTCATTTGAGTAATTAATTCTTTCTCAATTTGATTAGTTATTATTCCCATCCATTCAAAATCAAATCCAACTTTTTCAGAACTCAAGCCTCTTATAGCAGAGACTAAGCCTCCTGAATTAATGGTCATTTTTTTTTCAGTAACATTGACTGAAATAGGTAGTCTGTTACTAACAAGAAGGCATCGTGACATACTACGACCTCCGTTGAATTGAAGTGAATAATATTCTAAAATCAAAAGATGAAGAAGGCTCATCGCTACAACATGGCCGTCACCGGAAATTGTCACTACCTCGCTTATGTCGACATTGAGGCAGACGTGACTTGGATGTGCTGGCCTCAGATGGACTCAAGTTTTATCTTTGGGCCTCTTATAGATAAAGAGAAAGGTGGTGGCTTCAAAGTTATTCCCCATGCTCAATTTTCTACGAAGCAACATTACATAGAAAATACACCCATTATTTCAACGACATTTTTTTGTGAGGATGGAGATTTTGAAGTTTTAGATTTTGCTCCTCGCTTCAAAGTTTTTGATCGGTATCATAAGCCACTTCAATTTTTTAGAAAAATGAAAAGACTCAAAGGGCAACCCAGAATCAAGATTATTTGTGATCCGAGAGGCAATTATGGGGAATTACGGCCGCAAGTGTCTGTTGGATCTAATCATATTAATTATCTAGGTCTTCATTTTCCACTTCGCTTAACCACCAATGCTCCAAAAACATACCTTCTTGAGAAGAGAGACTTTGTCTTAACAGAAGATATTTATATGGTTCTTTCTGGTGGAGTTCCTTTTGAGCTTCCTTTAAAAGAAACCTATGAAGAATTTTATTACAAAACGACTAGGTACTGGAGAGGTTGGGTTAAAGATACATCTATCCCAAGTATTTTCCAAAAACAGATGATTCGCTCTGCTCTTACAATTAAGCTTCACCAATTCGAAGATACGGGTGCTATTATCGCTTCAGGTACAACTTCTTTACCAGAATTTCCTGGAAGTGGCAGGAATTGGGATTACCGCTATTGCTGGTTAAGAGATTCATACTTCAGTCTTTCTGCTATGACGAGCCTTGGACATTTCGAAGAAGCCGAGAGATATTTACATTTCATCAATAATATCTTGTACGATATTTCTCACTTACAGCCTGTTTATAAAATTAATGGTGACTCTAGAATTCCAGAAAGTGAAGTCTCACTTAAAGGTTATAATGGAGAAGGACCCGTGAGAGTGGGAAACGCTGCCTTTTCTCAAAAACAATACGACTCTTTTGGACAAGTTATTTTAAGTCTTCTTCCTCTTTATATGGATGAAAGGATTATTCATCGGGAACAGTTATTAAGTTTAGATACAATTAAAAATCTTCTATCTCAGATTGAACTAAGAATGGACGAACCTGATTCGGGGATTTGGGAATTTCGAGGTAAAAAACAAAAACACTTGGAGACTTACATCTTTCATTGGGCCGGAGGTAAAGCAAGTGAGAAGATCGCAAATCATTATCATGACCTTGAACTTCTGGAACAGTCGAGAAGGGTCATTCAGTTGGCCACTGCCAATATTGAAAAGTGTTATCATCCTGAACTTAAATGTTATATGGCCGACCAAACACTTGAAACATTCGATGCGAGTGCATTTCTTCTCATCATTTTAAATTATCTCTCCTCTAAAGATGAAAAGACACTTAACCATTTTCACTCTTTAGAAAAGGAACTCTTAACGTCTGAAGGTATGGTTTATAGGTATCGAGCTTTAGATGACTTTGGTGAAACCCATGCTACCTTTTTAATTTGTACGTATTGGTATATAGAATCCCTCATCTGCCTAGGACTGCTAGATAAAGCTGAAATGGTGCTGGAAAATATAATCCTCCATGAAAACCATGTGGGATTACTTAGTGAAGATCTCAGTTCCCTTGATGGGGGACAGTGGGGAAATTTCCCACAAACCTATAGCCACGTAGGCTTAATTAATACAGTCACTCGTTTAGCGAAAAAAAAAGATAAACTTATTTTTGAATAGTTTAATTAGTAGAGAAGGAAGGGCTTTCTTCTCTCTTTAAATTTTTCGAGATCACTCTCAATTTCTTTTTTATACGTCTCCCAATCTGTTCCATTTTTAATAGCATTCACCATGGAAACAGATCCGTAACTTCTTGGGGACATATTTTCAATATTGAGGCGGTTCTTAAAAAGTCTGATTAATGTTGAAGATACTTTGTAAGTGAATTCGTCAGTTCTTACTTCTTCACCAGTCCAATGAAGCTTTACTCCTCGAGCAACTTGACCACTATAAAGCGCTCTCGTAACAGTCCAGCTAAAGGGTGTAAATTGTATTTCTGAAAACCCTAGCTTATTTAATTCTGAGGCAAGTGCAATAGATTCTTCATTCGTGATCCAAGGGGCCCCAATAACTTTAAAAGCGAGTTCATTTGTCTGACCTCTTCCAACTGCCAAGTTGAAGTTTTCTAGAGTTCCCCAGATGGCATAAAGTCCAACTTGTTCAATTTCTATTAAAGCAGGGGAGGGGGCAATCCATGATCTATTCAATTCATCAATAAGCCTTTGCCTTACCCAATCAGAAGCTGGGATAACTTTTAAATTTACTCCCATTTCCTTCTCTGAATTGATCATCAAAGAAAGCTCTCCTAGAGTCATTCCGTGACGTGTGGGGACAGTGTGGTACGCCGTAAATCCGCCAGCTAAAGAAGGGTCAAGAACTTTTCCCTCAACGATACTTCCTCCAAGAAGATTTGGTCTGTCTAAAAGGATAACTTCAATCTTTAAAGGAGCAGCTGCCTTCATGACTTCTGCAATAGTAGAAAAATAGGTATAGTATCGAACTCCCACATCTTGGAGATCAATAACAATGGCATCAATTCCCTCTAAATCTTTTGGAGAAGGTGCTTTGGTAGCTTTTTTATAAAGTGAAATGACTGGTAGGCCTGTTGATTCATCCACTCCATCCTGAATCCAGTCATCGGCGAGAGTTCTAAGACCATGCTCAGGGGCAAATATTTTTTTTAGGTTGTAGTTTTTGAATAGAATATCAATGAGATGTTCACCATTTAGATCTCTGCCTGCAGCATGAGTTAAGGTCGCAAGTCTTTTGCCCCTTAGAATATTTTGGATGTCAGATTCACCCAAACGGTCAATACCGTAATTGATGGCCAAAACCTTAAAACTTAGTAAAAAAAGACTTAAAAAGATGATATTTTTCATATCTTGAACCTAGCAATTCAATTAAGGATTCGTCTAGAAGAAAGCCTGTACCAAGACAAAAGTTTTAGAGTATTATGGGCCTAAAATTGCTTAACATTTAGGGTAAACGATGAAATCTCTAGTGCTTAAAGGTATCGCCATTTTCTTTCTTTTATTGGTTGCAACTTCACTTTTGATGGATCTCTCAAAACTAGAGTTTGGAACAATCGATTTCTTTCAAAAACATGGAGTCTTTTTTCTCATTTTTATAACTTTGTTTCCCAGGCTGACCCTTCTCTTTTCATCTGTTGCAACTGGTGGTTTTTTGTGGTGGTTGGGCTTTCTCTTCTGTCCACGTATTTTGGTTGCAGGGCTCGCGACCGTGAGTTACTTCCACACCAATCCAGTGCTCGTGACAGTGAGCTGGTTAGTGGCACTTGGAGGAGAAACGATGGAAAAACTCGGTATTGGCTCAAGCCGAAATCGATTTGTTTTTAGAACTGTGCGAACAGGGGGGCGTAATCCATTTGAGACAACGAAACCTCAGAGTGATTCTCATTCCTTAGGGTCTGATGATGTCATAGAAGCCGAATTTACAAAAAAGAACTAATATCATGGCAAAAAAAGTTTTACGTTCAAATTTGGAACTCAATGGAATTGCACCTAATTTACTTTTAAAAGATATCGAAGTTACAGCACCTTTTCTTTTTAAAGGTGAACTTAATTTAGAAGGTAAGGATCGAGAATTTTTAAAAAAACTTTCATTTTATAAAAAAAATCTAAATTCACTCAAATACATTAATCTTTCTGAATATTTCTATATCTGTATGGCCGCACATTGGGCGACTGCTGGAACTTTTGTTCCTACGAATGTTGATAATCAAATTAGAGAAGGACTTTGGAAGCACAAAGAAATTCTAGGTCATATTGAAAAAATGGCAAGGATCACAATTGATTCTTGGCTTTGGAATTATGAAGAAGTGACAAACCGAAAATCTTTCAATGTCTCTACCGGACAAGTTTTAAGTACTCACGAAGGCACTTGGCTTAGTGTGGCGATTGGGGCCTACAATGCCCTTGTTAAAAATAAAAAAACTGAGCTTGCCCATGAGATGTCACAAATAATCTTAGCGGAAATTGATAAAGAGGAAAAAATTCTCCTTAAGCTTCGGGAGAGTAGGGATCATATTAATTTCTTACGTACAACGGCACTCATGGCGCATAATTTTGGGGATCTTGACCGAGTTATTGATCAGTGGGACATGCCCCAAGATGATCCGTTCCGAGAGAGAATTTATAAACTAGGCCATCAAGTGAATAAAAATTACTCCCCCATCTTGGTGTATGCTGGACAGGTCAATAAAGCTTTTCTGTCTGTTGAAAATCATCGACACATGTCCATGAGGCAAGCAAAATGCCTCAGAAAATCATATAAGTTTCTTATTCCAGTAGGTCCATTTATGGATTCTTGGGGAAAAGTTTTGGGAGAGTCTAAAGATTTAACAATGTCTGAGAAAGGAGAAATCGTCGTCTGTCTTTTTGAAGGATATAAACGTCAAGACCTCGCTTTTGGATACGCTCGAGCCTTTCGGGGGTTAATAAACTCACTTCCCGAAGGACTTGATAGTCTTGTTCAAGATATTGCCTTTGATGTTGTATCTGATATAAGAAAATCTCATTTCTTTAAACTATCCGAAATTCCTGAGGAAGAATTTTTAGATGGTTACACAAAAAAGTTAGAGGACTTTGAATGCCCTCTAACTGGGTTTAAGTTTTAATTTTATTATCTTTTGGTTTTAATTTCCTGAGATTGCATCATCCGATCTGGATCGGCCGTATTGGTCTGGGGCCTAAAGACGAATTCAGACAGCATGGGGTTTGTAGAGCCCATAACAAATTCTTCGGCACTTTTAGTGTATTCGCGTCTAGCTTCCTCTACGCTCAAGTCACCTTTAATAATTTTGTCAGCAAGATTTATGGCGAGAAAATTCATTTCTTCTTTTTCACTGCGAGAAGAGATTTCCCCCTTTGTTCTATCAACAATCAAAGACCCATTAAATTTAGCGAGTGAAGATATTTTATCTACAGGCACTTTATAGTCGATTGTTTGTTGAATCACGTCCCAGTGAAGAAAAGGAAATTTCTGAATAATTTGCTCTTTGAAAACAACAGTCTTTTTAAAGGGAGGAGTTGTATTCCAGATAACCATGTCTGAAGTGACACTATTGGGAAGGCCATACTTCGCATAAAGCTCATTGATGGCCGACTGAGAAGAAACTGGCCATTTTTCAGTGAAATCTTGGAGATGCTTTCGCGTATGAGACTTTGCTTGAGAGTTGGTCTTAATTCTTTCTTTTTTCCACTGATCCTTTTTATGACTGCAACTTGAACCGATCATAACAGTTGTGATTAAGAGCGTTCCGATTATTCTATGCTTCATTTTATCTCCTCGCTTTTTAAGGGATGTTTTCTAGGTTTAGCAATTTCTAGGCCAACATTTTTAACTGGTCTTTTGGAGTATTCATTTTTTATAATGGGAAGATGAATCATACATTTGCTTCTTGTTCTAAGTGTCACGCCATCAACCGCATTCAATTTGAAAAGGCCGATAAAGCTGTTTGTGGGAAGTGTAAATCACCGATTCAATTCCATGGTTTTGTGAGTGAGGCCACAGCTTCTGATTTTCACAAGATCATTAAATTGAGTGATAAACCGGTTGTGGTCGATTTTTGGGCCAGTTGGTGTGGACCTTGTAAAATGTATGGACCAGAATTTGAAAAAGCTTCTCGTCAAAATACCAATGCAGTATTTCTAAAAGTTAACACTGAGGTTGAACAGCAATTATCCCAGGAACTAGGTATTCGTGGAATTCCTTGCACACTTTTTTTTAAGGCGGGCAAAGAAGTCGGTCGCCAATCTGGTGCTTTGGATTCTCAAAGTCTCGTTCAATTGATACAGAAAATTTAAGATGATTAAATTTGATAATACATTTACGACATTACCTTCTTTTTTATTCGAACAGGTCTCTCCAACACCATTAACGAAACCTAAGCTTATTCACGTTTCTTCTCATCAAAATGATATAGGTCTTGGATTGTCTTCGATTGATCTTTTAAATTGGCTTAACGGGAACGAAGCTATTCCAGGTGAACAAAGAATTTCTACTCGCTATGCTGGACATCAGTTTGGTGTTTGGGCCGGTCAATTAGGGGATGGGCGTGCTATTTCTTTAGGTGAAATTTTAAACCATGGTGAGCGTTTTGAAATTCAGACAAAGGGCTCAGGTCTTACTCCTTTTTCAAGAATGGGCGATGGAAAAGCGGTGATTCGGTCATCTGTCAGAGAGTATCTTTGTTCAGAGGCCATGTTTGGGCTAAATATTCCCACCTCAAGAGTCTTGGCGCTCATCACTGGAGAAGATCCAGTTTACCGAGAATCTGTTGAAAGAAGTGCCCTCGTCGCCAGAGTTTTTCCAACTAACCTGAGGTTTGGTCATTTTGAGATGTGTTATCACTTTAATAAGAAAGATGAATTAAAATCTCTTTCCGAATATCTTCGAAAGTATTTTTTTAATGATATGTCACTGGAAGAGATGCTAGAAGAAATTGTGGCAAGGTCAGCAAAACTCATGGCAAAGTGGCAAGATGTGGGATTTTGCCATGGAGTCATGAACACAGACAATATGTCTGTGTTGGGTCTAACGATTGATTATGGCCCATTTGGCTTTTTAGAAGACACGAATCTCTCCCACATTTGTAATCATTCCGATCATCAAGGTCGTTATGCATATAACCAGCAGCCATCAGTTGGGATGTGGAATCTAGAAAGATTTTTAGTCTGCTTTATTGAACTCGTTTCGAAAGATTTTCTCCAGAGGACACTGTCTTCTTACCCAGTTATTTTTGAAAAGGAATATACAAGTCTTTGCCGAAAAAAATTAGGCTTAATGAAAGAAGAGGCAGATGATTTTAAGCTTTTTATCAGTGCCCTTAAGATGCTTGATCAGCTCTCTATCGACTATACATTTTTTTGGAGAGAGCTATCAAATTTTAGGCAAGGTGATAGAGAAAGTTTAAATGGCATTTGGAATTATTACGGAAATCGACAAGAACTTATCGATTGGTTAGGTGACTATTCTTCGCGCTTAACACTTGAATCAATCTCTTCAGAAGATAGATCCATTCAAATGAAAAAAAATAACCCGAAGTACATTTTAAGAAATTATATTGCCCAAGAGATTATTGATGACGTCGAAAAGGGAAGTTCTGAAAAACTTCAAAACTGGCTTGAGGTTTTGTATCGTCCGTTTGATGAACATAGGAATTTTGAATCCTATTCGAAACCCACTCCATCAGAACTAAAAAATTTTGTGGTGTCTTGCTCTTCTTAATCGAGGCTTTTTAGTGCTTTTTTTATTTCATTGAGATCAATAGACTTCGCATTCTTCTCCATCCAAGTTTCCGTTGCCTTACATTCATTGACAATAATTTCTAAAATCTGAAGCCGGGCCTCTTCTTTATTATCTGTTTCAACCACGTGCCAAGGCGAGTTCGGTGTACTTGTTTTTTGAAGCATGTCCTCATAGGCTTTTTGGTATTGATTCCAGTTAGAGCGATTTCTAATGTCGTCTTTAGTGATCTTCCACTGTTTGTAGGGGTCTTTTAACCTTTCCTCTAATCTTCTGAATTGTTCTTTTTTAGTGATCTTTAGACAGATCTTTATAATTTTCACACCATCGTCAGTAAGCATCTTTTCGAACTGATTAATTTCTGTGTAGGCCCTTTGGTAGGTCTCTTTGTCGATTAATTTTTCCACTCGCTCAACAAGGACTCTCCCGTACCAGCTCCTGTCAAAAAGTGCCATCATTCCTTTGGAGGGGAGCTTCTTCCAGAAACGGTACAAGTAGTGCTTTCCTTGCTCATCATCACTGGGAACACCTATCGGATGAACTAGAAATCCACGTGGATCAAGATTCTCAGTGACTCTTCTGATAGCACCACCTTTTCCTGAAGTATCTACTCCTTCAAAAAGAATGATGATCCTTTCTTTTTTATGAAAGTTTCCCTGCTGGATGCGAAGAATCTTTAATTGAAGTTTTTTTAATTGGTCGTCCTTATTTTTAGGCATTTTGAAGTGCTTTTATAAAATTGGAAGCAGCTTCAGGATGTGTTCTAAAATATAAAGCGGGCTCTATCAGTTCCAGCTCCATGAGAGCAAATGTATTATTTAATGGAATTAAATCAACTCTAGCATACAAGAGATCGTCTGTGACTGAACTCATGATTTTGTTTCCGATTTCAAGAAGCTCTTCACTTGGAGTTAGAGGAATCACGCCTCCACCAAATTCTTCTTGGACTCTGAATTCGCCTTGTTTGGGAACTTTTAAAAGGGCATGGCTAAATTCTTTATTAAAATAGATAAGGCTTATTTCACCCTCAGCAATTTGAGGAAGAAAAGGCTGGCACATCCAGTCTCCAGGAAAAATTTCTTTTTGGTAGGTTTTGTTTTCAACATCTTCTTTGGTTAAAACGAGTGTCTTATAAGACCCAGCTGAGATGGCCGGCTTAATGACGATTTTATCTCCCCATTCGGTTGGGATCGTGAGAGTTTCATTTTCTTTAAAAAAGATTGTGGGAACAATTTGTATTCCCTTTATTGAAAATGTTTCAAGATAACTTTTATGAATATTCCACTTGATCGTATCAAGCTTATTGTAAATTTTCGTTTCTTTGGAGATGAGTTTTAATTTAGAAAAAAAATCATTCGGTCTCTCCATATAGTCCCAAGTTGTTCTCAAGATCGCGCAGTCAAATTGAGACCAATCAGTTTCTTTAGTCCAAGAGAGAGTTGTTACCTGGTGACCATTTTGAGTTAATTCTTTGACTAGGATATTGTCGTCCACAACATATCCGGCCAGGGTGTCACATGAGAGTAAAACGATATTCATTTCTTAGTAATCTCCTAAAGCGTTTTCCAAATCATTTTTTATGTCGTCACCAGGGTTAATTGAATCCATTGCATCGAGTATGGCGTCGATATCTAGATTTACTGTTTTATCTGCATCTACAACAAGATTACCTTCAAATTTAATTTTAATATTATCCTGGCTACTGAATGTTCCATTTAAATTTGTGAATGAGACACTTGGTGCTATTGAGCCGTTACAATTTGCTTCTAAATCAAACTCAATCCTTCGATACATTCCTTCTGGCACAGAAACAGAACCAAGATCTGTCCCATTAGGATCTATGGTCACACGTCCTAAAGTTATGTCATAGTTTTCCGCAGAGGAATCATCATTTTCGACTGGTTTAAAGCGAAGTCTTTTAAAACATAAAGAGACATTACTCGCATTGGCGTAAGCTGATGGGATTAATGATTCAGATATTTTCTTCATCCAAGCAAAAGGCTGTTGATCTTGCATTCTTACGTTAACAGTTTTAACAGGATTTCCTGTGGTCGTTCCTCCACCACCGGCGCAGGAGGTAATGAAAAGAAGGGAAATGAGTAATATCGATTTCATTTTTCCTCCGTAAGCGGAAACCCTATGAGGGCCATATGATAGACTTCTTTTACACCATTGGATTTTTCTGTTAATTTAATAATTCTCTCCAGGGTTTCATCAAGGATATCTTTAAGTTCAGGGAGCTGATCTTTAGATATGGCCATGGTTTGTCCAAGAATGTGTCTATCTTTAGAATTCACTTTATAGATAGATTCTACTGCTTTATTTAAGATTTGTTCATGAAAAGATGAAAGTGCAAGCTTATAGACATCTCCCTGGCAGTCGAGACGACGAAAATGGCCATACTTAGAAAGGAGTTTATTTTTATCAAGAAAAATGAGGGATTTTCTTACGTTCTCTATTGAGACTTTGTACAGTAGTCTTTTTTGAATCCATTCTGGATCCTCTTGAAAATCTGGAAGATCACTCATCTCTCTAATGGCCACATTCCACCATTTTTGAAGATATTTATAAGTCAGGACTTCTTGTGATGATTTTTCTTTAAATGACTTAAAGCGAGTCATTCCTTCGAGAGCTTCTCTTTTTTCAGAGGTTGTTGCAAACTCTAAGGCAATGATTTTTTTTAACCATGTAACTTCTTGGTCATTCCATTCAAAGAAATTCGCCCAAGCTTCAATATTATCTTCGGTGAGCTGTCTTTTTCCACTTGCAATGAGTGAGAGAAGAGAAGGGGAGACATTTAGTTTTTTCGAAAGATTTCTTAAAGATATTTTTTTCTTTTTATACCAGTGTATGAGATCGGCCAGATAAACTTGTGGTTTTCTGTAGAAAAAGATATCTGGTTTATCTAGCCGATTTTTCATAATGACCTCTATCTTATAAAGATCCGCTTATACTTTCAAATACATCTCTCATTGAGCTAGATCCATTGTATGCATTCGCTGCATTTAGGATATCTTGAACACCAAGTTCTAAAGCTTCAGGGCCATTCACAACAAAAACACCCTCAAATTTAATCTTTATCTTTTCAGTTGAAGTAAAGATTCCGAAATCATTTGATAAGCTTAAGCTTTTTCCACCAGCGCAAGAAGGTTCAAGGTCAAATTCAATTCGGTAATAGGTTCCTTCAGGGACGTTAACTGTACCAAGAAGAGTTCCAGAGTCAGTGAGAGTCACTTCACCAATATTAAAATCAATATTATCTTCTTCATGTGGAGTGAGATCATCGTCGCCAGAGCTATGATCCTCAGTTGTCGAATCTGAAATATCCTTTTTAAAGCGAAGTCTTTTAAAGCAGGCCTTAAGTTCACTCACATTTGCATACGCACTTGGAATTAAGTAGTTCATTAAGCTAGCAGTTGAGTAGCTACTTAAGTTTATATTTACCGGATGAGAACTTTTAGATCCTGAGATGGGTGAGTCATCCTGAACCTGACAAGATACGAGTGACAAAAGTAGAAGTGATCCAATCAATGATTTAATTTTCGTCTTCATATGGTTCCCCTTGTACCAAGTCTTAATTGTCCTGGTGATGTGATGATTATCGTACGCAACAGGATGAAAGTGAATAGTAATATGTTTTAGTGTAAACACTTTTCTGGCTTAATTGTTTAAATTCATTTATTTGTGCCTTGGTTGCAAAACTGTTTAGTTGAAAACTGTAAACATATGTATAAGTTATTATTATCAACTTGATGATATTTATATAATTTCTATTGTGAGCTTTAAGAGAGATAATGGTTTGAAAATGAGGATGGATACCTATGATTATACATAAATCTGAATCTAGAGGAGAGGCGAACCACGGTTGGTTAAAGAGCTGGCACACATTTAGTTTTGCTGATTATTACAATCCTGGGCGAATGAATTTCGGTGCTCTAAGAGTTCTTAATGATGATTTTATTGCGCCTGGTATGGGCTTTGGAACTCATCCCCATAAAGATATGGAGATCATTACCATTCCTTTATCAGGTGCCCTTCAACACAAAGACTCAATGGGCAACACTGAAATCATCCGTAAAGGCGAAGTTCAAATCATGTCCGCTGGAACGGGAATAAGGCATTCTGAGTTTAATGCATCTTCTAAAGAAGAAGTGACTCTTCTTCAGATCTGGGTCTTTCCTGACAGAGAAGGAATCACGCCTCGTTATGAGCAAAAAGATTTTTCACAAATAAATAAAAAAAATAAGTTTCTTCCGGTTGTTTCACCCGACAGGAGAGACGGGTCAGTGCTTATTAATCAGAATGCTTATTTTTATCTTGGTGAAATTGAAGAGGGGGCCTTGGTTTCGTATAAAAAGACTTCACTCACTCAAGGAATTTATATTTTTGTGATAAGTGGTGAAGTGATCCTTAATGGGACTCAGTTGGCCACAAGAGATGCCGCTGGAATTGATGATCAAGACGAAATTTCAATAAAGGCGCTCACTCATTCCGAGATCCTTCTCATGGAAGTCCCTCTCTAGGGCTGAGGGACGTGATCTAGAAGTTCAGTGATCCCATTATTTCTGGCGCAACCAGCGCAGCAGTACAAATCTTCGCCGTTTTCCAAACCATGTCCAATGATCTGTGTGCCACAACTCGAGCAAACGGGTGCGAGTTTTCCAATCGCACATTCAAAACAATCAAAAGTATAGCTTCGATCATTCATGATAACTCTAAATGTATTATGATAGGCATTGCCACATTTATCACATCTCTCCATGAGGCCCTCCTTGAAGCTCATAAAGAATTTAAGCAAATCATGGGCCACGAATAGTTGACTGTCATTGCCGGGATTGTTGTCTTTTTTTAGTATTCGCTAAATATGTCGATAAGTTCACTATGAAATTTCTAATCATTTCATTCTCAGTGATGACTGCTTTTTCTTTCGCAGAGACGGATCCTTGCAAACTCAATTACAAAAATTCAGACTGCCAATTTAGAATGCGTTATTCACTCTCAGGTCAGTTTGATAAGGATGGAAAATCAAATCGGCCAGACTATGGAACGTACGTTAATAATTACTATAAAAAGTATGGGCTAGAAGGATTTTTGTATCATGATCAACTCCATTCGACACTTTTTGAGGACGCCTTCTCAAGCTGCGAGAATGATGCTTTCAAGCTTAAGTTACTAAAAGATTTTCCAAAAGGCAGGGTTGTTGAAGGAAAGAATATCTACCAATTAATGCTTCCAAAATTTGTTCTTGGTTCAAAGAATTCTCTTGGTAATTTCCTTTTTAGTTTAAATGTACTTTTTCCTGAAAAGGATAATGAAAACCTCAGAAAAACCAATGAACTTTTTGGCCTTCCCTGGGATGATCCCTCATTCTTAGATGGATATTTGGACGTTATTAGTAAAGCGATCATTGAAATTGATAGGAAGAATGCTCTCTTTAAAAGTTCAGAAAATATTGATGAAAAAGAAAAACTTCAAAAAATCCTTGATCGACTCACTCCTTTTGCAAAAGTCTCTAAGGAAGTTTGTGCGTACACAAAAATGGAAGAGATTGAATCTGCAAAATTAAAATATAGGGAGCTTTTTCAAAGTTCCCAAAAAAATGTTATTGGTTGTCTCCTTAAACATGAACAGTGTGAACTTGCTGGATCTCTCATTAATTCCGGAGATTATCCACCTGACAGGCTTAGTGAATATTTCGATTCAATTATTAAATTAAAAAATTCGAAGGCATGTGTGGAATCAATGAAGTCGATATATATGACCATGCTAAGAAATGGAAATCCAATCACCTCAAATCCTAAATATGAAAGTGTAGTGATTCTAAAAGGAGTAAGTACATTCTATCAAAAATATCCATTTGATGACCAACTATTCTGCGAGACAGAGTTTATGGTTCATCGAAATAATCTTGATGACTTTACTGAAAATTTGCAAAGAGTGATGGAGAAGCAAGGTCATGATCTCATGACTAGTATTTTGAATGAAACTGATGCGGCAAAAAAAGAGGCCCTTATCAATCAGTTTGTGGACTTGACTCGTTTAAATGTTGATTTATCTAAAACTGATCCGGCGACGGGTAAATCTATCCTGCACCAAATCGCCGATTTTGGAGATTATAAACTTTGGGAGTCTCTAAATGCTAAAGGGGTGGGGCCCTATAGTTTAGGTTTCGCTGAGACTAATAAAGAAGGACTTAATCCTCTCTACGATGCCATATCCTCTGGTGAATTAAACAAACTTAAGTTTGCCTCAGGGCTTTATTCCTCGTTGCATAATTCTGCGGGAGACATGCTGACTGCGAAAAAGTTTTTAAAAAAAATCAAAACCAAAGATCCCGAAATTAAACAATTTATCGAAGACTTCAAGACAAAAATCGAAGTCGATATCAGTCATGAGTACTAAAAATATCAAGTAAACATCCCTCATGGCCTAGAGCAAGTGACTTATGTTATGATGTCTCTACTTATCCGGGGGTGCCCAGGTTTCGACGGGGAACTAGAAGGATTGAGTGCGTGCAGTGGTTGATCGACAGGCCACTTCAAAAGTCGATCACATGTTAATCGGCAACGATTACGCAATGGCTGCTTAATTTAACTACGTTAAATTGACACCTGAGGGGCCAGCACCGATAACAAAAAGCTGGTAAAAACGTTGGCGGAACGTTCGAAATCTAAACCGCAAAGAGATCAGGTGTTGTTACTCTTTAAAAGCAACGACTGTTTGTTGGTTCAGTAAAAATCAAAAATAGTATTGGTACTAACTTACCAGAGACGCACGTGGGACTCTCTACTGGAAGGTTTTTCGGACGTGGGTTCGATTCCCACCACCTCCACCAAATTTCCCAAAGAGAATGGGGACTTTCCCCATTCTCAAAACCCAAGTTATTCTAATCACTCAAACAGGTTTCAATCAGTTACATCTTGTTCACTTCGATCAACGTTACTGGAAATGTCTCTACATTTCTCTCGTTGGCTTTGTCGTGGCTCACTTCTGGCTTACGCCTAATCATCCATTTACTACGCAGCGTAGTTTTACCCCTCAAAAATAGAGTCATGTCTATGAATTGAGAGAGACTACGCACGTATTTGAAAGAGCGTTCTACCTATTTACTTGGAGAACGATGTGAAATTAAAAAAGAAGAAGAACAGAAGATCAGATTTCAAGGTCATGACAAAAGAAGCGAAGGCACTCAAGTTTTTGAGAGAAGCCAGGGGCTTATCAATGAGAAAGGCTGGCCTAGTTTTGGGAACCTCAGATGCATTTGTAAATCATAGTGAGCATGGACGAATTGACCTTACCCCGAACATTATTATGCGGTTTCTTAACGCCTACGGATTTGAATATGAATATTTTAAGAAAATAGTGGAAGGGAAAATTGATATTCCTGAAAGTCAGCTAGAAGAATGCATCGGCTTATTAAAAAGAATGAGTCCCGAAAAGTTAAAGACCGTTAAAACAATTTTGCAAAGTTTTTGAGGTTTAAATGAAATCAATAATAGAATTGGCCGTAGTCATTTCATTAATGGCATTTGCGGCTGGTAATCTACCAAAGATCGTGAAGAATGCAAAAAAAGCTCAGCTATATCTTCTCAAAGAAAGCAGTTCAAGCAATTGGGGAAAGCCTTGGACTCCCGATTAATAATAACATTGACTTTACGTATCTTTTCCGTAATAGTGTTTGTTATGAAAATTCTAGACGCTATCCATGCTTTAATACTTCATGACCAGAAAATATTAAAGCCGGGAAGAACCCTATTAAAAAATGTTTCTGGAGAAATTTATAAATTCATTCGTGTCGATACTAAGCTTAACTGGCCAAGACTTATAGCTAGGGACAGTAAAGGTATTGATTGCATTCTAAACGCACAAGATTTGAAGAATTGTGAATTTCAAATAATTCAGCATGAGATTACCATGGAGCCGGTAGATTAAAATATGCAGCACGGAGTCGATAAACATTAGATATCGTTAAGATTAAAACACTTAGTCAATCTAGTTGAACAATATGGTCTGTTATGGTTATATGTGGTTCAAATGAATTTAAGATATCTAGCTCTTCTATTTTTATTCTTATTTAATTTTTCAGCGACTGTATACGCTGACTCAATTCATTTCGATTTGCCTTCAATAAGTAACGAGAAGATAGCGCATGAAGGTCATATTTCAACAAATGCAACTGATGCGGATGAAGACGAACATTGTACTAATCATGACTGCTGCCACCAAAATCATATTCATTATTATCTGCTTCCACTAGTTGAGCTAAGTTTTAGTTCATATTCAGAAGAATACAATTTCCCAGAATATACCTCTGCAGTACTTAATAACTACTCAGACGTCATCAAACCACCCCTCGTCTAATTTTTTGTCACGCTAGAGAACTGTCCAAAATTTAAAATTGAAGAGTTAAAAACTATGTTGGATTTATTAATCCGCTACTCGCTTCGCCATAGAATGCTTGTGACGGCAGTTACCGCTTTGATCGCCTCTTATGGATTTTACATTATAGTTAATTTACCCGTGGATGTGTTCCCGGATCTAAATAAGCCTACTGTAACAATCCTGACTGAGTCAGGTGGTATGGCGCCTGAAGAAATTGAAACATTCGTGAGCTTGCCACTTGAAACAGCTTTAAATGGTTTACCTGGTGTTACGCGGGTCAGGTCTACTTCCGGTATAGGACTCTCTGTCGTTTATGTAGAGTTTGATTGGGGTACAGATATTTATCGCAACAGGCAGCTCGTTGGTGAGAAACTTTCACTTATACGTGAGAAGCTTCCTAAAAATGCTATCGCCACGATGGGACCGATTGCTTCTATTATGGGAGAGATTCAGCTGGTTGGATTGACCTCACCAGATGGAACAGTTTCTCCATTAGAACTCCGTACGATTGCTGACTGGGTAATAAGGCCAAGATTATTAAGCATACCAGGGGTAGCGCAAATTATTCCAATGGGCGGAGGAGTAAAGCAGTTCCAAATCTTGATTTCTGCAAAACGATTACAAACTTATAGATTGACCTTAGAGGATGTTGAAACTCATTTATCTTCTATCTCCGTTAATACAACGGGTGGATTCATTAACAAGGGTGGCAGTGAATACCTTATTCGAAATCTCGGTACGACCAAATCTACCGATGAAATCGAAGGATCAGTTGTAGGTATTCATTTTGGTAAACCCATCCTAGTTAGAGATATTGCTGAAGTTAAAATCGGGCCTTCAGTAAAGAGAGGCGATGCCAGCATAAATGGTAGTCAGGCAGTTTTGATGAGTATTCACAAACAACCAGGCGCCAATACAATTGAACTTACCCATAAAATAGACGACGCCATTGGTGAACTGGAAAAAAGTTTTCCAAAAGGTGTGAAACTTCAAAAAGAGTTATTCAAACAAGCTCACTTCATTGAGTCTGCAATTGAAAACGTCAAAGAGGCATTGCGAGATGGAACAATTCTCGTAGTTATAATATTATTTATTTTTCTAGCAAATTTTAGAACCACCGCCATAACATTAACTGCTATTCCATTATCACTGGTAATCACAGCAATTGTTTTCAAATTATTCGGCATTAGTGTTAACACAATGACACTTGGAGGCTTGGCTGTAGCCATCGGTGAATTGGTCGATGATGCCATTGTAGATGTAGAAAACGTATATAGGCGATTGAAAGAAAACAAATCTCTGGCAAATCCATTGCCACAGCTACAAGTCATTTTCAATGCTTCAAGCGAAGTTAGAAACTCGATTGTTATTGCAACAGTAATCGTTGTGCTCGTGTTTATTCCTCTGTTCAATCTATCAGGACTTGAAGGAAGACTTTTTATCCCTCTTGGTATTGCTTACATTATTTCCCTGATAGCTTCACTTTTCGTATCACTTACAGTGACTCCTGTAATGTGCTCTTACCTTTTAACAAAAGGGGAAATGATAGAGCATAAAGATACAAAATTTGTGACTTGGTTAAAGATAAAAGATGGGAAGCTCCTGAATTGGTCTCTCGAGCATCCCAAAAAAGTGATTGGCGTACTAACACTTCTTTTTTTGGGTGCGCTTGCTTTAATTCCATTTATGGGTAAAGACTTTCTTCCTAAGTTCAATGAAGGGACGGCGATGATTTCTGTAATCGCTCAACCAGGAATATCTCTCCCAGACTCAAATGATTTAGGAACTAAAGCGGAAAATATCATCATGGCAATTCCCGAAGTTAAGTCTGTCTCTAGGAGAACAGGACGAGCCGAAATGGATGAACATGCTGAAGGTGTGAATAACAGCGAAATTGATGTGGATTTTAAATCAGAGGGAAGACCTAGAGATGTCGTATTAAATGAAATAAGAGAAAAACTTGAGACTCTTGGAGCTTATGTAGGTGTAGGGCAGCCTATTTCACATCGTCTGGATCACTTACTTTCAGGAGTAAGAGCACAAATCGCAATCAAACTTTTTGGGACTGATTTGAAAGTCTTGAGAGCAAAAGCGTTTGAAATCCAAGAAAGTATAAAAGATGTTAAGGGATTAGTAGATCTTCAAGTTGAACAACAAGTTTTAATACCACAGGTTAAAATTCAGTTACTCAGAGAAGAGGCTGCTAAGTATGGGATAGTTTCCGGCGAGCTTGCAAATATGCTTGAGCTTGCTCTCAATGGAGAGGCAGTTGGCCAAATTATAGATGATCAAAGAATTTTTAACGTATTCATGAGGTTTGATGATGAATCTCGGGGTGATCTTGAATATATCAAAAAAACATTAATTAAGATTATGCCAGATGGAACCCAGGTCTCAATTGCTGATGTTGCAGACGTTTTTGAATCTACTGGTCCGAATATTATCAATAGAGAAAATGCCCAAAGAAGAATCATTATTCAGGCCAATGCACATGATAGGGATCTTAATAGTATAGTTTCTGAGATTAAAACAAATGTAGAAACTAAAGTTCAGTTACCTCCAAACTACTTCTTGCAGTATGGAGGCCAATTTGAAAGCCAGCAAGAGGCTACTCGTATGATTATCATGCTGGGGTCTTTGTCTTTGATTGGGATTTTTGTCGTCTTGTTTGCACATTTCAAATCTTCATTCATAGCAGTCCAAATCATGCTCAATATTCCAATGGCGATCATTGGAAGTCTAGTTGTCTTATTTTGCACAGAAAGACTTTTCTCTGTCGCGTCTATGGTGGGAATGGTTACTCTGTGTGGGATTGCAAGTCGAAATGGTATTATGATGATTTCCCATTATCTACATTTGATGAAGTATGAAGGAGAAGTCTTTTCAAAACACATGGTCATTCGAGGCTCTCAAGAGCGGTTAGTCCCAGTTCTTATGACGGCACTAACAGCAGCTTTAGCCTTAATTCCTCTTGTGCTTTCAAAAGGTCAACCCGGTAAGGAAATTTTGTATCCAGTGGCACTTGTGATTGTAGGAGGACTCTTCAGTTCAACTCTACTGGATATCATTGTAACACCAACTGTATTTTATAATTATGGACGGAAGTCAGCTGAAAATAGTTTGAAAGATGAAAACACAAAACACGAAGTATAACAAAAAGGACAGTTATGAAATTATCACTAAATGCTCTTGCCCTCGTATTCATTTTATCCACTTCAGTAAGTGCGCATGATGGTCACAATCATGGACCTGGTCAGGTGCAACCTACTAAAGGTGGAGTGATCATGAAGGGTGAGAAGTTTTTCCTTGAAGTTGTTGGTTCTGATAAAGATGTTAAGTTCTATCCATTGAAGCAGGTAGATGCAAAATCTATGATGTTAAAGCCTATTCCATTGAAAGATGTCAAATTAGCTGCAACTTTCACATTGCCTAGAGGAAAGAAAAACGAACCAGTCACTTTGAAAGGTGAGGGGGATCATTTTGTTGGAGCGATCGATGCCAAGAAGAGTCATCGATACCAAATCGATGTTGCAATCGAGACCATGGGTGAAAATGAAAAATTAACTTATCAAATTGAGCCTCAGGAATAGCAATGAAGCGTACCCATCTATTTCTAGTATTCTTGATTTGCTCTTTACAGTGCATGGCCAATGAATCGGCTATGAACCTTGAGTTTGAAGATCTGGAAACATTGATCAAAACCAAAAATAAGAAAGTAGCTGCAACGACACTTGAGCTTAGAGGAGTTGAAAAAAGACTCGGTTATCTTAAGAGGTCTTTCATTCCTACGGGTGAAGCTTGGGTGGGACAAGAAAAGTTCCAAACAGGTCCTTACGAAACTATGAATGAGCCCATGTACTCTCTGAGAGCAAACGTAAATCTTTATCGAGGCGGAAGAGATTACTTGGAAGAAGTTTCCCGTAAGGCCCAGAAGTCAGGGATGGAAGTTCAAGCACAGCAAGTTTTTCAGAATGAATTATTTGAAGCTAGGGAGTTGTATTGGAATCTTGTTTATCTGAGAGAAATTTCTACGCTTTATGAAAGTACATTGAAACAAAATGAAAACAACTTAGGTAAAGCTGTGAAAAGAATAAACTCTGGTCTTTCTACCCGAGTGGATAGATTAGAATTCGAGATTTCTGAAACTCAATTGAGTCAAGACATGGCCCGGATTACAGTAGCCATTTCAACAACTCAAAGAAGAATTTCAGCCCTGTTAGGTCTTAATGCTGAAACGCAATTTAACACTATTTCTCAAATTCCTCATGATCACAATGACACAACTCCAACTCAAACTATGGATTTCAATTTATTCCGAGATGTCAGACTTGAATTAGCAAATAAGATTGATTTTGAGGCACAAGGGAAAATTTTGAAAAGATGGTGGACACCAAATGTTGATGTCTATGCTGAATCCATTCTTTATAACTTTCGAGAAAGAAGTTTCTATACTCAGAATGATCAGATTGATAATGCTCTTGGTATTAGGCTTTCATTCCATTTTGATGGTCTACAAAGACAGTATGATGGAGAATCATTAATCGCAAAATCATTAGCATCTCAACTGCGTGCAGATCAAATAAAAATTGAAGCTGAAGCCTCATTTAACACTGCCAGACAAGAACTTGCCCTTCTTCATGAACTGATTCATGAAGGCGAGAAAAACGTCGAAAAGGGTGCTGATTATTTGAGAGAAACACAATCAGAATATGCAAGGGGAGTAAAGAACTCACCCGATGTATTGAGTGCCACTTTAAAGCAACTTGAATTCAAGAAGAGATTTGCGGAGCTAAGACGTGATTACGCCATTGCGAAAGCCCAGATTCAATCCTTAATGGCAAGTAACCCATGAAAATTTTACAAACATTAAACATCCTGAAAATGAACCTGTTATTGTCCATTTTCAATAAAAAGAGGTCTGAAATGAGAACATTAATCTCCTTAATCGTTATCACCCTATCACTCGTGGCTTGTAGTAAAAACGACAATCGCATGAAGGAAAAAGCGGCTATTGAAAGTGAATCTTCTACGGCTTCTCAACTCCGTGTAGAAAATGAGAATCAAGCTAAAAAAGCTGAAAAGATGGAGCTGGAGCTAGCAAAGCGGCATCGTTTTTACCAGTCGGTGAAGGGTACATACGAGGGCGAAGTTCAAACAGCGATCGGAAAAATGAAAATAGAAATTACTTTCACACCAAGTAAGGCCCCTGTTACTAGAAACCGAGTCCGACAGTTAGAGGAAATTACCACAGAAATTAATGAGCTAAAATTGACCGCTCATGCCATACAGTCGGCAGTAAATATTCCTGAGTCGGCCGTTGGATGTCCTGGAGTTACTGTAGCTGACGATATCATGAAGGGAGAACTCACAATTTCTTCACCTACCTGTCCTAATCTTTATTTGATTAAGATCACAGAGAAAGGAATTACAGAATCTTCAGTTTTAGATTCATTAAGGGCTGCCCAAGTTGCTAACCAAATTTTTAATGGTGATTTAGTGGAAATTGACAGTCTTTCAGGTCAGCTTAAGACTTCTACATATGCTTCCAAAGTAAAATTTGTAATTCATAAAGTGGTAGATTAATTATGAGAAATTTAGCATTATTAATTTTATTTATTCCAATTCTCAGTTGGGGTCAATCTACTCAAGAAGTTAAGATCAATCTAAAACAAGTTGTTGATAAGGTCAGTACTGAGAATTATAGCGTTTATCAGAACTCACTCAGAGTTTATCAAGCTAAAGAATCTATAACAGTAGCAAGAATGAACTTGCTGCCAAGGCTTAATCTCTGGAAACTTGCTAGTGCAGCATTGGAAATTTTCGCAGGCGGGCCTGCGGGTGCGGCGGCTGGTGGATTCTCAATTGTCGAAGATATCGCTCCATTCTTAGTTCCTGCCAACTGGTTTCGTGTCAGCCAAACTAAACTTTTTTATCAAGCTGATTTACAGGGATACAAAGCTTTGTGGGCAAATGAAGTGTTAACTTCAAAAGCACTTTACCACCATATTCTTTTAGACTCTTCTTTGAAGGATCATATTCGTAGAAGCCAAGTTGACCTAGAGAAGATTTACCAAATTGTTAAAGTAAGAGAAACATTTGGCGGATCTCCTCAAAAAGTTTCCCAAGAAATTAAAATTAGATTATTGGCGCTTGATGAAGATTTAAGAGCTCTTGAAGTACTCATTTCGGAAGAAGAAAGCCTCCTGGCTTTTTTGATGGGTTATCCGACTGGTACAAGATTGAAAGTTACCGAAATAGACATGCCTGATTATGACTCACTGGAGCATCTGGATTATGAAGATTTTGAATTTAGAGCAGTAGATGTCTCTCCTGAGGTTAAGCAATTTGAATATTTTATTGCAGCTGCGGACTATGCGCGGAAAGAAGTAAGTTATGCCTTTCTAGGCGCCTCTAGCCTTAGCCGGGGATTGAATGGGGGCATTTTTGATAATCTGCCTGTTCAGTCAGGACTTGGATTCGGTACTGGTGCATCTATCAGAATTGTTAAAAGTCAGAAGGAAATATTGAAAGTTCAGAAAAAAGCCGTTGAAGAAACTGTACGTAGAAGTTTAAGGCAACTTGTTAACAATTATAATTTGGACGTAGATAATTATAAAAATCTTAAGGCCCGACAAAATCTTACAAGGAATGGTTTGCAGCAGCTTTATCAAAGAATTCAGTTCGGCGAAAATGTTGATTCACTCCAGCTTGTTGAGTCTTCCAGGAATCTCATCGAAGCTGACACTTCTATGTTTAGTGTAATGTTTAGATTTCTGAATAGCGAAGATAAGCTGTCAAGGTTGATATTTCATGGCGATTACACAAAAGCAAAAGATGCTTTAAGTCGCATTCAAGAGGAAAAAGAATGAAAGCAATAATTTTCTTATTACTAATAAGTATGGGTAGTGTTTACGCACAAGATATTTCTGGATCTGTTTCTAATATTACCAAACTTAAAGGTGAAGCTTTAAGTACGCTAGGATCAACTCCCTACAGAGCAAAAGAACATCAGCTAATCAAAGATTACTTCGTTGGTTTAATGGAGTTTTCTGTTCAAGCCCGGGATAATTCCAAGATGAATCGACGTCTTAATAGTTATCTTGCAAGTGGGGATATTGCTAAATTCTGTTCTGATATCCTTCTTGATACTAAGGATTGGAATCAGATTAAGCAAAATTGTACACGTAATCGATTTTTCTTGTGCTCAGAAGAAGTGAACGAATTTCCAGAGTTTAAGAAAACTCTAAGCGGGAGTCTTTCTCCTGCCAATCTGGAAATTTTTAAAAATACTCCTGCGTGCCAGTAAAATTGAAGGGAAATATGAAACTTTTTTTAATATTGCTATTTGTTTTAGCTTTTTCTGGATGTTCTCATCATCATAATAAAACTGAACATCACCATCATCAGTTCAATAAGAAATGTGCTTACGAAGTTAGTTTGAATCACCTTGATGTTGAAGGAAAAGAAGAATTTAAGTTTGAACATGAGAACGAAGTCTATTATTTCTCCAGCAAAGAAAATATGCAGAAGTTTAAAGCTGATATTCAAGCGAATATTTCAAAGTCCAAGACCAATTGGAAAAAGGGCCCTCCTTCCAGTAGGAGCAATTAGGCCATTGTAGCTTTTTCCTAATTTTTCTTCACATTAAAGGTCATCAATGGGCAAGTCATGTTGTGGGACTGATACTGATAAAAATGATAATTCAAATGAAAATGGTCACATTGATGGAGCTGTAACAACATCCTTCAAAGTATCTGGAATGGACTGCTCTGATGAAGTCACTGCTGTTCAGAAGGCTTTAAATCTGCCAAAGGTTAAAAAAGTCGATGCAAACATAATGACAGAAACGGTAACTGTTTATCATGATGCGGACTTGGATAACAAATTGATTCGGAGCCTAATCGAGAAAGCAGGATTGAAAGTCGTTGTTGAGACTGGGCAGTCTTTCTTCAAAGATCATTCTAGAAGGATATACTTAGTAGTCATAAGTGGTTTCACGCTTACAGTAGGGCTAATTTTAGACTGGTTTGAATTCCACAACATTTACTTCATTTATTTATCCTATGCAATTTCAATCATAACTGCCGGGTCCATTATACTTCCTAAGGCTTGGCGATCAATTATCAAGTTTAGCCTCGATATGAATGTGCTGATGACGGTTGCCGTAATGGGAGCCATCTTTCTCAAAGAGTACTCAGAAGCAGCTAGCGTTGTTTTCTTATTTTCGTTGGCTGAACTACTCGAAGCTTTGAGCGTCTCAAGGGCCAGGAAAGCTATCAGAGACGTTTTGAAGGTTACTCCCAAAGAGGCATTAGTGCTCAATGAAGAAGGTGAAACTACCGCTAGGGAAGTGGAATCTTTACAGATTGGAGACCTGGTATTAATTCGACCAGGAGATAGCATTCCTATAGATGGCGTTATCTTTGAAGGAGTTTCCACAATTAATCAAGCTTCCCTTACTGGTGAATCTAAGGCTGTTGAAAAGAAAAAAGATGAAGAGGTATATACTGGGACTATAAATGAGTCGGGTGTACTAAAAGTAAAAGTTCAAAAACGTTTTCAGGATTCTAAAATTTCACAAATTATCTCGATGATTGAAGATGCCCAAAAGGACAAAGCTCCTTCTCAAAGATTTGTAGATAAATTTGCTTCAATCTATACTCCATCGGTGATGGCCCTGGCCCTGCTGGTGGCTATTTTACCACCTTTGTTTTTTGGTGGAGTATGGCAAGAATGGATTTATAAAGCGCTCGTTTTACTCGTTGTTGGGTGTCCTTGTGCTTTAGTGATAGCCACTCCGGTATCCGTAGTTTCTGGCCTTACATCGCTGGCCAGGAGAGGGATACTTGTTAAGGGTGGAGTTCACTTAGAATCGTTAGGTCGGCTCAAAGCAATTGCCCTTGATAAGACAGGCACAATTACTAATGGGACCCCTGAAGTTTCGGGAATGAAACTTTTTTCTGATGAATCTGAGGAAGAATGTATAAGGCTTACAGCATCTCTCGAAAGCATGTCTTCACATCCCTTGGCTCTTGCAATCCTCAAACACGCCAATTCTAAAAATGTAGCCTACAAGCATCCTGAAGATTTCAAGTTAATTACTGGAAAAGGTGCCGAAGGTAAAATCGATGGCCATCAATACTTTGTAGGTAATCACAATCTGGCTCATGAGTTGGGAGTTTGTTCGGCTGAAGTCGAAAAATATCTCGATCAAGAAGAAACAAAATCAATGTCAGTGATTGTTTTGGGCCACAAGCCACATCATGACTGCAAAGGCGAAATTCTCGCAATATTTTCCTTAGGTGACACTTTAAGACCTAATATTAGTTCTGCAATCTCAGAACTTCATAAAGCTGGTTTGCAATTTGTGGGCATGCTGAGTGGAGATAATCAAAAGACAGTTGATGCTGTTTCTAAAACAGTAGGAATTGATTATGCGAAGGGTGGTTTACTACCAGAGGACAAGGTCAAAGAAGTTAAGGCTATGGTTGCAAAATATAAATATGTGGGAATGGTTGGTGATGGAGTAAATGATGCTCCGGCATTGGCGAATGCAACAATAGGCATTGCAATGGGAATAGTAGGTAGCGATACTGCGATTGAAACAGCAGATGTGGCTCTTATGAAAGACGATATCTTCATGCTACCAAAGGCCATAAGTCATGGCAGACAGGTTTTAAACGTCATTAGATTCAACATTGCCTTCGCGATTGCAATCAAGCTTGTATTCTTCGTCCTGGCTTTTATGGGAATGACAAATTTGTGGTTAGCAGTCGCTGCTGATATGGGTGCATCTTTGTTTGTTACGTTTAATGCTTTGAGACTTCTTAAAATGAGAGATTAAGATTGTTACTGCTTAACGAGCATGCTTATTTATGACTTCTTTCAGGTCCTCCGGCAGTGGCAAGTGCTCAATCAATCCTACTGTGGACCATCCAATATTGCCCACTGGTACCCGACCCAAAAGATGACCAGGAATAGTAACAAGCAGTCTCAAGACCTGCCCTAAAATTTCTTTATAGTCTTTGCGTCCAATGGCATATCGGAACATCAGCCAGTGAATGAATAAATGATTTGATGGAGAGGACTGTGAAAGTACATGTGCACGACCGAGATGGTGGAAACTAGCCTGGTGATCTCCTATTGCTTGTGCTGATTTGAACTTCGAAATTTCAAACTTCATCAGTTGATTTAATTTATCCATCATGTACCTTGGGAATCAGATAGCACTGTCGTAAGCATCTTAACAGCCAGAACCTTCAGGTACTTCTTCTTGTGGGATACAGCTGGATGAATCTTCTGGGCAATAAAGCCTGACATGAAGATGATCAGCATGATTTGGATAAGGCCTCATACTTCTCAGGACTTCCTCATAACCTGCTTCTTCACCAATTTTTTTTGCAAACTTACATAGTTCACTTTTTATTACAGGATCAACAAATATCCGCTGAATCTTGCCATATCTATGTAGAGTCTTAACCAATTCCCAATTCCTTAAAATATCGAAATTTGCAGTGGTTTTCCCATTCTTAACCATTAACTCAGAAAAGCCATTTGTTACTTCTGGTTTTTGTTCAACACCGTTATTTCTATAATAGGTCAGGTCTACGTCTAATCCATTTTGATGAGAACCATGTCCGCTAATCTGACCACCAAATCTAGCGCCGAGATCACCGGTCTGTAGACGATCCCGTGAAGGATAAAATTGATACATCTCAGATGCAGTTTCGATAATCATGGAAACAAGTTCTTTGCTTCCCCAGCCTCTATTGCGCTTAACAAATAGGCGCATGTATCCATCACCAAATTCTGGTAAATCAACTGAATCAGAAATAGTGCCATTGTTATAAGAACCTGCAGGAAGGGAACTTCCCAAGGTATGTCCACTAATGGTGATAATTGTAAGGACGGTGAATAATGCACTTTTCATTCTCATGGTTCATGATACCGCCATTTGGAAACTGTAGAATGAATGTAAGCATATTTTAGAATCAGGTGAGGTAAAGAATCTGACTGTTTTATTTCGTTAAAGGATGGTCGAGAGTATTGCCAGTGTGAAATCAGTCTTTGACGCTATATTTCTACATATCCTTTCGGATGTGGGTAACTTTATGGATTCTGCTTGTCTCTAAATGTTCCATAATTCAGGAATATTCTTTGAATAGATTTCTTTAATCCAAGCTGGTTTTGATATTGATTCAGGCGAATATCCTGTCGCTAGATAAATATTAGTGAATCCTTTTTTGAAAATTTTCTCAGACTCAATTTCACCCTTGATGTTATCTTTGAGATTCGAATCCACATAAATACCTGAGGATAAGTCATGCAGGTGTTCATCGACTAAGAAATCATTTATTGTAAAATACGTCTTAATCTCTCGGTTCGCTCTTGAAGCGCTTCTTTTCCAGCTTAAATGAACCAATTCGTCGTCATCAATTAAGATAATAGGGTTCTTTGCTTCTTTGGAAGTACCAATAGGTACGATTGAGGCCATGCACTTAGGAAGAATTTTAATATTGTGATTTTGAGTTTCTTTCTGAATATGAGTTTCATCATATCTGGCAGTAACTAGAATGGAATTATTGCTTGATCCAAGTTTCTTGATGCATTCCAAACCAGTCGATTCTTCTCCCAGCAATTCATAGTCAGACAAGAGTATTTTATGCTGCGGTATTGAATTATACTGTTCTAATAATGTAGCAGCGGAAAAGAAATGTTCTAGTTGAACTTTTGATGAGGCAAAGCGCTTTTTCCAAACTTCGTGAATATTTGCATCATCATCGAGAATAATGACAGATTCGATTTTCGAAAGGTTGATTGAATCGGGAAAGTTTTTAGGAGTTACATCTTTGGGCAAGTCTAAGACCACGCTTGTTGCATTATCTCTTTGGATGAAAATCTTGCCCCCAATGGCTTCAATTTCTGTTTTTGCACTATGAAGGCCAAGTCCATTACCGTCAGCCTTAGTGGTAAAACCTTTTTCAAAAAGCTGTTTCTCAAAATCTGGTGCTATACCGGGACCATTATCAGTGATGGTTATCCTAGAGGTTAATCCATTATCAGTTAGCCTTACATTTATAGTACCCTTGTACATTGTCGCTTCTGCACCATTTGTTATGATGTTGGAAATAATTCGCTTAAATGTAACTGGACTAATTTTTGAGAACGAGGAAAAGGATTTCTCATCATAAGAAGCAATAATTTCTAAGAGATCATAATTTCGATACTGCATTCTTTTCTCAATAAGAATTTGTTCAATTTGTGAAATAAGATGATTTGGAGTTTCTTTGCCATTATCGTAAGATCTCGACTTCAATAAGTTGTATGCGATTTCTTCTATCCGATTGATAGCAATCAAGACGCTTCTTCTACCGTCTTCGGGCAGAATCAAAAACTCGTCCTTCGAGGCTTTGAGAGCTTCCAGAGGCGACCTGATATCATGGGCAAGTTGGATAGATTGTCTGCCTACTTTTGCTTCCACCTCAAGATCATTTTCCTTTCTGAAGAAAGTTTCCCATGAACGCTTAAGACTTAAAATCTGATCAAAAATAAGTAGGAATATAAAGGTTCCCAGGCCTACTTGAAGCAGAGGAGTAGTTGAAATAAATCTAAGATCATTTAGATTGTCGTTAATATTTGCAGCAAGCAAAGTGATGAGTCCAACCTTGAGTGGTAGCTTACCAGGAGATGACTTAAAGACGGTATAAATTGATATAAGAATGAAGAAAGGGGAGATATGAAACCATAATCTTCCTACTGAGGCAGCTTCCATCAAAGTCTCGCTACAGAGAATTGCAGTGATTAAAGCAGAAGCAACTAATGATAGAAGTGCCTTATAAGGCTTTGAGCAGTACTTGGTTGAATAGATGGCCACTATCCAGATAGTTGTTACACTTGAAACGAGTGTTGTCTTATAAACAGGTAGCATATCAAAGAAATGATAACCCAATCTGCCTCTACAAATTCCAAGTATAAAACTTGAAAGACTAAGCATGAAAATCAGAACCTGATTTCTCCATAGCAGCCTAGGTGCAAAGAATGGGAATGAGATTGCAGCTAGGACCAAGCATAATAGGGGAATTACTATCTTTGAAAGATTATTTGAAAGTTCCTGGACATATTTCTTATGGTCTAAGACTTTTGCGGTGCTGACTTCGAAGTTCGCTGGGTTGAAGCCCTTGTTTACTAAAAATTCGACATAGACAAGAATACGGATCTCGTTTAGTCCGGTCGATTTCAACAAAGTTTTAGGAATATAATAGTTTCTCTCAGTATCCATGTTGTAGGTGAAATTTGGGGGAAACTCACCAGTTTGGCCAATCTGAATGTCATTGAGAAACGCTTTGTCGGCATCGCCAATTTTGCCCAAGTAAATACTTAACTCTTCAGACGTATTATCGACTTCTAATGAGTTTCTATATTCAATAAACCCACGATATTCTCGTGTAACGGCCGTAGAAGGATTCTTTAATGGTTGCCACTTAGAATTATCCCTTTGCTTGAGCGAAGTGAATGTTCTGAACTCCCAGTCACTGGCAAATGCACTTGATATCAATAAACATAGTAGAAGGGCAATTTTCATATTTGCCTCTTAATCCAAATAAGCTCATGGATTGGGTTCATTATCCCGTTACCGTCTTGGAAAATCGGAGTTAAAACTTCATTAAGCGCTTTAACATGGCTCAATGAAAGTTTTGTGAAATCATGGTTTAAAATAAAAGAGAAGAAGGTTTTGCCTTCTTCAGAAAATTCATCTTTCTGCCATAGACCATTTAGGTCGACGTTTGTTTTTATTTCTTGCCTTTGAATCTTATACTTCTTCAGTTGTTCAAGCCCATTTAGGACTGGCAATAAGATATCTGTGCTTCCATGCTTGGAAACTTCTGCAAGCTCTGGATGGGTTTTGATTGGATGCCTGCTAGTGCCCATCATGATTGCAATCGAGCCATTTACATTGAGGGACGAAGCAAGGCTTTGTAGAATCATTGGATTTACGTGGTAAAAGACATAGCTAGCAATTATTAAATCTTGCTTATCTTTTGGAAGGTAGTCCTCTACATTTTCGGCTGAACAGTTCTTCAAAATAATATTGTTAGAAACACTCTGGATTTCTTTTTTAGCATTCTGTAAAGATTCGTTCGCTGGTTCTACAAGTGTAATCTCCATATTTTTGATATGCAGTTTAGCAGTGAGTGCTTCAAGATATTGTTTGCTCATTTTACCGTTACCACAACCGATATCAAGTACCCGTTTAAAATCAGAAGATGTAACCTGTGCAGCAAGAGAGGCAGAAAAGGTGTTTAGTATTTGTTTCCTGAAGTCAGTTCTTTCTAAGAATATTTGGTATCCTTGTTCATACCATGAACTATCAGACGTCTCTGTTTTATAGCTTGATTGATTTCTCATGGCTTTTGTCCAGCGATGTAGTTGGTCAGTTCATCCAATTTTGAAATTGATTGGCTTTCTCGTTCCAGACACATCTCAAGCATACTTTTAAGTTCAGTATCCAGCTCAAGATCTTCTTGTTTGATAAACTTTATTAAGTTCATCATATTATAAAAATCTCTTCTGAGATCATGCTGGATTTCATTCAGAGTAATCATGACTTAACCCTCTTGCTAACATTAATCATGTCTGAAATGGTTGAAATACCAACTTTCATTTTTTTTGCTGCTTGGGTAGGACTGTCTCCATTTCGTTTAAGATATTCGAGAGCAATTTCCTTTTTAAACTCAGTAATAAATTCTTTAAGCCCTTTCTCTTCAATTTGATCTAGTTGATGCTGAGTGAATAACTTTTTCTGAGGTGCAAGGTTGTAACGAATCCGATGGGGGATTGCTTCAGGAGTAATCAGTCTATGGCCATTAACAATCCAGTTTTCAACCAAGTCTTGTATTTCTCTAGTGTTTCTTGGCCAGGAATATTGTTTCAGAATTTCTTCTGTTTCCTTTTCCATAACAATCTGAAAAGGGTGCTTAGAAATAAAATATTCAAACAATGGGAGAATATCTTCTGGACGCTCCCGCAACGGCATAAGATTAATTTGGAAGGTGCTTATCCTGGCAAATAAATCTTCGCGAAATAATCCTTGTTCAATCAGGGAATGGATGTTTTCGCAAGTTGCGGCAATGATCCTGAAATCAGATTTTGTTGGAATGTTTGAACCAACTGGAAAAAAGATTTTCTCTTCCAGGGCTTTTAGTAGCAGTTTTTGAACATCTAAAGTCAGCGCATGTATTTCATCTAAGAAGATGATACCGTTATCAGCTTTTTGGAGTAGCCCTATTTTATCAGCACTAGCACCAGTAAATGATCCGGCCTTATGTCCAAAAAGCTCACTTCTGACTGTATCTCCCGTAAACTGAGAGCAGTTTACTTCTAAGAAGTTTTTACAACCGAGAGTGTCCCTAATGAGATGAGATACCACACGTTTTCCGGTACCTGTTTCACCTTCGATAAAAATAGGCTTGTCGGATACACCTAGATTCACAATTTTTGAAAGCTCAGAAATCTGCTTATTACTTCGAGTGATGAAATTTCTTCTGATAGTTTGAGAGAATTCTCTTTCTTGTTTGTTAACCTGGAATCTTTTAAGGACAGAATCCAATTTAAGGTCATCGAAGGGTTTGATTAAGTAATCTTTGGCCCCATTTTTTAGCGACTTTTGAATGATATCCCTATCCGCTTCACCGGAAATGACGATCGGGTACGCTTTGGACTCTTGGGATAGCTTTACGAGGTTTAGGCCATCTAGCTTTCCATGAAGGTTTAAATCTAAGAAAGCGAGATCATATCTCTTGCTCGCCAACAGCTTAGAAGCTTCTTCCGACGTAGAGACTGATTCTACCTTCCCGAAACGGCTCAGGATTCGCTCTGAAGTCTTTTGGGTAAAGAGGTCATCCTCAACCAGAAGTATGCTTAAATTCATTTCCATGGCCTCCTTTAACCAAATCATTTGTTACTTCGCAACGAAATTTCGAAACAGGGCACGGAAAACCGTAGTCTTTGCATGGTGCCCTGCATTATTCTGGGCCCCTGACGGAATCCCGTTAAAAGCTTTCGGAATTTCGTAGCCTATAAATCCCAAGTAGCTATTTCTCCGTCCAAAATCTTGGCCCTCAGCTTGTAATAGGCAGTCTCACTCAACTCAAACAACTGGGTGAGTGTTTAACAAGTTAAAGGGGAATAGATCATGAGCAAATTCATTAAAGGCATCTGGATTTTCATTACTGACAAAATTCAAAACGGAAAAATTGGATTTAGAGAAGCTCGAGATATCCACGAAGCAGCTATTGGAAAAGTTTTGGCCCTCTACTGTCAACAATACTAAGGAGCAAAATGAGATTCACCCCAAAAGATATCGAAGTAGTAAGAAATGGTCTGAGTTTTTTAACATTCTTGGAAAGACAAATTTTGATCTATCGGTTTTGGGAAGAAAGAACAATTGAAGATATCGCTGAAATTTTAGAGATGTATTGGGACGAGGTTGACTCCTATATTGAAGATTCGCTCAAGAGTCTTAGAAAATACTGCCTAGAGCATCCTAGTTTTAGCCTTGGCGTATTTATGGAAGCGGCTTGAATCTAAATTTTATCAGGGGACATGTAAAAATGATTAATTTTGTAATTATGGGAGCTCTACTCGTTAGTGTCATTAGCTGCAGCAGTAGAAGGTTTGCTCAAACGATTGAAGATGAAATTCCTCTAATCGCTCGGGTTGGGGGAGCAGGCGCTGATCGATCAAAATAAAAGAAAAGGGGACCCATGAAATCACTTAAAAGCATCTTCGATGAACAAGATCTGACGTTCTATAAATTTCAGATTTTTGTGAAAGACAATGATAGGACCAAAACGATTGGCATGGCATTTCTCAGAGAAGGTCAGACTATTTACACATTAAAGATTTGGTCTTTCCTAAGTGAGAAGTTCTATTTGCTACCTACTAAAGATGATCCTAAAAAGTTCTTTTTGATGACCAGAGAACCAAACAGGTCAGGATCAAAAAATAAATATCTTTGGAACATCATTGGCAATGCTTCTGCGAATTCGAGTCAAACAGAGTTAGTAATTAACTTTGATGTATTAGATAAGAAAATTTATTTGAGCATGTATCCAACAGAAACATTTAATCCAAAAACAAATTCTTCACTTGAGTGTGAAGTGGCAGCTTAGCTGTCAGGAGAAATAATATGAAACGAAACGAAACTTTTTTACTGCTTGCATTCATTATTGGCGTGGGGATTATCTTCCCTGACATCTCATATGCTGGATTAGAGACAAGCTTAATGGGTATCAAATCAAAGCTAACTGGAGTTATTCTGCCTCTCCTTTCAGTCATCGGCATTGCAATAGCTGGGATTTCTTTCTTTACCGGAAATCCGAATGCCAAACAACATATTTGCTATTCGATCATTGGTTGCATGATTGGATTTGGTGCTCAAGGAATTGTTGATTTCATCTCACAGACAGTCCGGTAGGGAAGGATGGAAGACGATGGTCTATTGACTACCAAAGTTCCGAGGGCCTTAGAGTTAAAGAGTAAATTGTTTGGGTACGAACTTCCTGATTTGCTCATGATTTTCTTTAACCTGGCAATTACGAACCTTCTATTTGGTGGAACTAGTCTTCGATATCCATTGGTATGGGGAACAACGCTTTTCTGGGCGTTGCTCCTCTATTTTGCCAAAAAGGGTCGTCCAGACAGTTTCATTCAGCATCTTGGTGAGTTTCTTGTAAGGCCGGCGTACTTCGCGGCGGGAAGCACTGATCGAATAGCTAGAAAATTTAAGAGGAGAGGTACAAATGCTTCAGAAGAAACAACTTGATCCTAGTTTGGCGGAAGAGCTGCCTTACTGGGATTTTTTTGAAGATCCAAAAGCTCATGCCATTCTGAGTGATGGCTCGTTGGTAGGTGGAATTGAGCTTCAGTTGCTTGATATCGAATGTCTTGATGAGCGGGACATTAATCATTTCACTATGGGAATTCGATCAGCACTCAATTCAATTTCTGAGGGGGTATGTGTCCAATTTCATTTAACAGTCGGTTCAGATTTTGGGGATCTGATTGATAAGCATGTAAATGGTAAGCGAAGAGATCTTCACCCACTTGTAAAAAAGATTGCTGATTACAGAGAAACTTCACTGTTAAATTCCCTTTATGCTGGGGATCTGTATAAGCCGTCACTAAGGATTTTTGTTCGCACACCAATGCAAATGATAAAAAAACCGGGATTTTTAAAGAAGAAAGAAAGCTTTTCAATTCTTGCATCTGAAAACTATCAAGAGACTCTTGAATTACTTGGGCAGAATCTTGAAGCGTTAAGTTCTTCTTTTAGTTCCTTAGGCTTGAAGGTAACCGCACTTGGTAAAGCTCAGTTGATTGACCAAGTTTATTCTTTCATGAATCCAAAAAGAGTAAAAACTGAAGCTTCACCAAAGCTTATCAATTACAGCGAAGATGACTTAGACAGTACAATTATCCATGAGGAAGCCTGGTTGGCATCTCAGTCTGCTAGAGAACAACTTGTTTTTGGAGATCTTGTACTGGGCTTTGAGCAATTTACCTTGAACTCATTTTTTCATAAAGTGATAACACTCAAGACTCTTCCTGAAATGACTTTCTCCGGCCAGCTGGCAAATTTTCTGAGATTGCCTTTTCACTACGATTTATTTCTTTCCTTTGAAGTACCACCCCAAGCTTCAGAGATGTCGAAATTGAATCAAAAGAGGAAAATGGCGCATTCATTAGCTGCTACTCAAGGAAACAAAGCAAGTGATCTTGAAAGCGAGACAAAGCTATCTTCCACTGAAGAACTAATCCGCGAACTCTTAAGCACCGGACAGCGTATTTACGCGGCTCAAATGACTATCATTCTAAAGGCCCCAGCTACCAATGAAGGAACTAAAACCCTTAATAGGCAAACAAGGGAAGTACTTTCCAGATTTAGATCTTTACAGGGTGCCGAGGGACTAGAAGAAACTGTTGGGGCTTGGAAAATTGCCAAAGGGAATTTACCTGTGGCCCCAATTTCACTCGAGAGAGCTAGGAAAATGAAGACAAATAACCTGGCTGACTTTCTACCCATTTATGGATCTAGAGAAGGAGACCTGGAGCCAGTAGTTATTTTCAGAAATCGCTTGAATGGTCTAGTGAGTTTCAATCCCTTTGATCCTGGGCTATCGAACTACAATGCTCTTGTCACAGGTTCCTCTGGTGCAGGGAAAAGTTTCTTGAATAACTGTATCCTGGCCCAAGAGCTGGCACGGGACCTAAGGGTTTTCATTATTGATATCGGTGGTTCTTACAAAAAGCTTACTGAATCACTAGATGGACAATATCTCGAAGTAAATATTACTGATGGTTATTGCTTGAACCCGTTTGACATTGCCGACATCGGAATTGGTCCTACAGATCAAAAATTAAAATCTCTGCTCGCAATCGTAGAAAGTATGATTGTTGAAGATGACAGACCTAAGCTTCCGAAGCTGGAGAAGGTATTACTTGAAAAAGCTATAACTGAGCTTTATCAAGAGAAGCAGAATTCTAATTCGATTCCAATCCTAACCGACTTAAGAGAAAAGCTGGCTAAATCTCCAGAAACATCGATGCAGCAAATTGCAAAATTACTGTACATGTGGACGGGTAATACCCCTTTTGGAAAATTGCTTGATGGAATGGGTTCTTTAAAAACAAATTCTTCAATCTGTACTTTTGACTTGAAGGGATTGTCATCTTACCCAGATCTTCAAAGTGTGATGATTTTAATTCTTACGGATTTCATTCTTAACCAAGTAGAAGGGGACCGTTCATGCAAAAAGCGAATCATTCTGGACGAAGCATGGGCATTACTTAAATCAAATGCAGCGGCAAGCTTCATGGAATATTGCGCGAGAACGTTAAGGAAATCAGGATCGGGAATTACATTTATCACTCAAGGAGTGGAAGAAATTGTAAGTAGTCCTATCGGGGCTGCGATTCTCAACAATACAGCTACAAAGTTCATCATGCTTCAACGTGGAGACTCAGAAATCTTGAGAGATACTCTTAAACTAAATGATCAGGAGCTGAGTCTCATTTATTCTCTGGAGCAAAGGAAAGGGGAGTTTTCAGAAGGATTCATGATTGAAGGCGATCACAGACAAGTTGTTAGGATCTTTCCATCGCCCTTTGAATATTGGCTTTCAACCAGTGATGCAGCTGATAATAATCATTTGGACCAACTAAAACTTAAAGGCTTGAGTCTGTTAGAGGCCATTGAGGAAGCCGCAGCTAAGTATCCGAAAGGAATTTCTCAAGGGAAATCTCTGATAAAGGAGGTTCAGTGAGAAATTTGCGTAAAGTTCTATTGACCATTATTTTAAGCTTTACCCTCATGATTCCAAAACCTGCGAAGGCAGACATGTTCGGAGGGGATGTAGTGATTCTTGCAAAGATCTTGATCCAAACTATTCAGCAATTGCAGCAATTAAAAATGATCTTTGAAACAGGGAAAGATTCCTTGTCTTTAATGAGGGAGATCAACAGAGGCATTCGAAACGGACTTGAGATTATAAGAATTTTAAATCCTAAATTCAATCCTGGTATTTATGGTGGTCTGGATAACGCTGAAAGTGTTCAGCGAGCTATTGAAGACCTCTATGGCGCGATTCCACAAACCAGCGAGTATCGGATACAAGAAGCGCAGGACAGAGCAGCCTCGGAAAGTATTGCCATGAACGGATCGCTATTTCGTTACGCTGACGATGTAGATCTTGAGGCGAAAAGGATCATTTCACATGCACAAGCTGTGAATCCTCAAGGAGCTGCAAAGTTAACTGCTGAATCAATTGCCATTCTCATTGGAGTGAGTACTCAGGTTTTAAGAACTAATTCGATGATGTTAAAAATGATGGGGCAGAACATGGCCTTGTCCAATCGAAAAGAAAAGCTTCAATCTTCACAATTCAAGACTCAGTATCAGGAAATTTCATCTGGTTTGGGAAATCTTCCCAAGAAGATTAAGTTAAAGGCCCTTGGGGATAATTAAGGAGATCATCAATGCCACAGTTTGAACTGCTCGGATCTTTGATGAACGATTTACATCAAGAATTTGTTAGGATGTTTTATTTACTGCTTCCTGTCTTCTTTTTATTGGCAGTGGCGATTGCTTGGTTCCGTTCACCTGCTGGAAGTCCTGAGTTTCTTGATATTCTTAAAAGGACTGTCGTTGCTACCATTCTGTTAGTTGCATTTCCCGATATTAGCAAAGCAATTTTAAATGTTGCAGATGCCATTGCTTTAAGGATTGATGAGCTAAATGGAATTGATGCCGTTCTAAAAATGGCTGAGGAAAAGTCTGAAGGCTATACGTTCTCAGCAACTAGTCTATTACTTCAATTCGATGATCTCATTATTGCGACTCTCTCAATCCTAAGTTATATCGTTCTCTTTGTAGCACGTTATTTAACGATTGCGATGTACCATTTCTTCTGGCTGTTTTTTATGGTTTCATCTCCATTATTGATTCTTTTTCATCTTTTTGAAGGCACTTCTCAAATTACCAGGAATTTATTCTCGGGGATGATTGAAGTTGCCTGCTGGAAAATCGTTTGGGCCATTCTAGGTGCAATGCTAACTTCATTGGCATTCGGAGATGCTTATCAAGCTGAAGGAAGTTATCTAACTATTGTTGTAATGAATTTCGTAATTGCATCTGCCATGCTTATGACCCCAATGATGGTGAGGTCTGTTTCAAGTGGGGGGATTCAGTCTATGTCTTCAAAGATTGGAACCGCTGCCGTAGCTGCTGTTGTTGCAGCCCCCTTAAAGATTTCTCAGCTCGCATCTTTCGAAAAGACATCTCGTAAAGCCATAGGATCAGTTGGTACTAAGACTATGAATCGGGCCACCGACTTGAAACAAAGTCGAATGCATAGGAAATAATAATAAATTTTACTTTGAGGTATCCATGAGCACCACTGGCCATCTGCAATCTGCACGATTTCCTAAACTGTTGAGTGACCTTTTGCACTCCAATCAGTTTCTCAAGATGTTTTCATTCTATGCGCTGACTTTGACCCTAGTAACATTAATTGCTCTTTTCTTTGTTGCTTATAAAGCTCCTCAAGTGATTACTCTGAATACTGAAGGGAAAGCCTTAGTGTCAGGTGAAAAACCGAAAGCACAAACTTTAGTCTCTGAAGCAATCAAGGATTATATCCGGCTTAGGTATAACTGGTCTCCAGCAAGTGTGGATTCTAGCCTTAAATCTTCTGAGTCATTTATCATGCCAACCACGCTGAAAGCCTTTCAGGAAGCTCTTTCCAAGGTCACAAGATTCTCAAAAGAGAAAGGAGTTTCCCAAACTGTTTATGTGGACAAGATCATAGTGGACATTAACAAAAAGGTTGCTCAGATAACTGGGAATAGAATTACATCTATCCAAGGAATGAAAGCAGCCGGTGATCTGAAACTAGAAATATCTTTTGAATCGGGAGCACATACCAAAGAAAATCCATGGGGTGTTTATATCGTCAAAGAAAGGGAGGAATAAATGCTGAGAATAATTTTGGGATTTTTCTTAATGAACAACGCATGGGGAGAACGAGTTAGGCATGTAGAGGTGAAAGGCGATCAAATCGTAACTGTTAGAACTAGTATTGGAATAGCCACCATTATCCAGGTTCCTGATAGGCCTAACAGTGTTGTCGTAGGTGATCAGGATTCATTTAAGGTGGAATATCTTGATCAGGCCATCACCATTAAGCCTCTTACCAGCAGTTCTAGGAGTAATCTTTATGTTTATACAGACTGGCGACGATTTAACATTGAGTTAATAACTGGACCTCAGAGTTCAGCAGACTATGTTGTCTATTTGAAACCACCAAAATCGATTAAGCAGCCTCCGATTACTTGGATGTCTTATCGGAATTCTTTGAGAAGTGGAAATATTCAATTTGCAGTTAAAAGAATTGGCATCTTTTCTAATACTTTATTAATGGTTGAGTTTGATCTGACTTCTACCAAGAAAGCATCTTTTGATCCGGGCTCTGTATGGTTAACCCAAAATGGTGACAACAAACCCATACATAATTTGATTTTGAATACTCTTGAAATTTCACCTGGTCACAAGGTCTCAGGACTTCTGCAAATTAAGAAGTCGGACTTACTAGCTAATGATCCGTTTAGAATCGAAATCCGAAGAGACAAAACTTCGTTTTTGACTGTACCGGGGGTTCATACATGGAAGTTCTGACTGGAATTCAAAGTTATTTCCTTAAAGAGCCAAGACCCTTTACATCAAAAAGAGATCTCAATTGGGTCAAAGTAAAAATTTTCTCTATTACTATTATTTTGACCTTTGTAGTTGCGATTTTAGTATGGCCGACACCTCAACCTGATCAGCTTGTATTTCACGAGAAAGGAGACGCTTTCAATGGAATAAGAGGGGAACCCTCAGATCCAACTCATGAAACGGCAAAACAGTTACAAGAAGCCAGGGGCGGGGAACAGCGCATTCATGAATCATTAGATTATTTGTATCAGAAAGATCCAGATTCAACTAGCGGGGGTGGAGGCAATCAACTTAACAGAAACTCAGGCATGATTATCTCTCGCAATGGATTCGATAGTCGAACCCAGCTATCTCCAGGGACTCGAATTAGGATTTTGCTGGTTCAAGGAGTAACGGTGGAAACTCAGGCAATGCCGATTATTGGCAAAGTTGTGAAAGACGTACAAACAGAAAATGGGGTTGCCATTCCTGCGGATTCAAAAGTTATGGGAGATGTTTCATTTGATCCTGACAGTGAAAGAACGACAGTCATATGGCGCTCAATTATCTTACCTGATGGTCGGGAAAGACCTTTTTCGGCACAAGGAATGGGAGGAGATGGCCACTTGGGGGTGAACGCCAAAGTTCATTCAATGGGAGTAAGAAATGTTATGGGGCAGACTTTAACCAAATTTGTAGGGGCCTATGCAGCAGGTTCTATCAATACGGGAGCTTTTGGTGCGAATCCTGGGGGCAATAAAAACGGCTTCAAGAATGCAATCGCTGAAACAGCGAGCGAAAGGGCAAATGCTATGGGTGAGTCACTCCAAAAAGAAAGAAAGTGGGTGGAGTTAGAGGCTGGTTCAGAAATCATGTCTGTTCTGAATCAACCTTTCTCCTTTAGAGAGCCCGGTGGAGTAAATTAATGAGCTCTGGACCTGTGACAGGGATTCCAATTGAACAATTAATTTTTGGTTCAGGTTTGATTTTAGCACTAATTAAAGGGTATGAACTCTTCCTGAAATGGTATCGAACTTCAAATCACAGATACGTTTTTTTTCTATGCATTTTTTTGTTAGTCATCCTTTCATCAGTTTTATTCTGGGAAAAAATTAGTTCAATCATAAAAAAGAAGAAACATGAAAGGATGGTTATTGCTAAGGATAATGATTCTGTCTTTTGCGGTGTAACTGATAATAATGAGGATGTCTGGATTAAGCCAAAGCAAAGAACAATGCATACTCAGATTATCGGTACAACCAATGCTGGAAAAACTGAGAGCGTAATAATTCCTTGGGCCATTCATGATATTTACAAAGGACGAGGGCTCATCTTAATTGATGGAAAAGCTGATAATTCACTTTTAGATAAACTTTGGGCATATGTTTCTAAAGCCAACCGGAAAGATGACTTTAAGCTATTTAGCTTAGGGCATCGGGATTCATCTCAGCAATTTAATCCACTTGTTGGTGGTACTGCCGAAGAAATAACTGAAAGAGTGTTCAATGCCTTTGAATTTGAAAACCCTTATTATCGAAGTTTGCAGTATGAAGTCATGAATCAGGTAATGAGAATATTCGAGAATTCTCAGACGCCTGTAACCTTTCAAAGATTATATCAAACGATCAGTGATCCGAGCATGCTAAAAAGTATGAAGCTAAAAGTTGAGGATGAAGGGCTCAAAGATTGGATGAACTGGTTTATTGACTTACCCCACAAGGATAGAGAGACAAGGACAAGCGGATTACTTACGGCTATTGGGCATTTTGCATTTGGTGCTAATGCCGAGTTGTTTAATTCTGTTGAAGGTGCAATCAATCTGGATGAAGCATTAAGAAAAAATCAGATTATATACTTTCAACTTCCAGTGTTGCTATCACCGTTTCTGGGTAAAGCCACGGGTAAGATGGTGTTGCAGTCTTTGCAAGCTGCTGTGGCTAACAGGCACCGAAATTCGAAGGAGGTGGAAAAAAAGTTCTTTAGTGTATTTCTAGACGATTTTTCGGAATATCTCTACCCAGGGTTCGTGTCTGTTTTGAACAAGTCACGATCAGCGAATGTTGCCATCGTATTCGCTCATCAAGCTTTGGGTGATATTCAAACTTTAGGGGAGCCAATAGCGAATTCTATTCTTACCAACTCAAACTTGAAAGTTTTCATGAGAGGAAATACTCCAGACTCTGCTGAGTACTTCTCTAAAGTAATTGGGACCAAATCATCCACTAAGTTCACTGAGAGACAAAAAAAGAACAACTTTGGTACTGATAAAAGTGGGGATGTGTCCGCGAGGGAAGTCGAAGAATTTGTTGTTCACCCCAACGCCTTCAAAAGAGATTTGGGAGTCGGGGAGGCAATAGTTGTTATACCTCATGAAAGGGGTGCTAAAACTTTGAAGATAAAATTTCAAAAAATTGATGATCTCGCTCCAGAAGATTTACCCAAAGTTCAAAAGAACTTAACGCCTTTACTTTCATTTAATCGAAAAGAAATTGAAAAATCAGAGAGTGCGACACCATTTGATAAAACCCCTTAACACAGGAGATTTATGAAACGGTTTTTAGTTACCCTACAATGGAAGCAGCTGATGGCCTTGTTTATGGCCGTCGTATTGATGAGTAGCTGCTCGTCGAGAGAAAAGAGTACCGGACTAGGAGCCTCACTGGGCGCAGGAATGGGGGCAGCCCTTGGAGGTATTATTGATCCTGGTAAAAATGGTAAGTATCGTACACGCAATGTCATTGTAGGGGCCACGGTAGGTGCCATTGCTGGAGGTTTTACTGGTTCAAGTCTCTTTGATCAGAAAGAACAAGAGAAAGAAATCCATGAATTAAGAAATCAGTCAAAGGCTTCTGGTAGAGCGCCAGCTCCGCCGGAGTTGCAACAACCAAAGGTAGAGGCTCAGTGGGTAGAGAGTAAAGTAGTCGGCAACAAATGGATTGAAGGCCACTATGAGTACATTATCTCTGAGCCAACCAGGTGGGCGGCTCAATGAAGCTTACCTATCAAAGTGGACAGCACATGCCTGATTATGTGGTTGAGACACTAAGATATGTAGGAAAGGTGGGGGTCATTACCTCAAAAGCCTGGTGTGAGCACTTAGGAGAAGGCTCTACCCCATGGAAGAAAGAGCAGCTCTTAAATTTGGTCAGCCGGGGTGTTTTGGTGCCGCATACATGCAACGAATTGAAGGGAGCATGGGTTTTGTCCAGGTGGAGCCTTGAGCAGCTCAGGAATAATGGAGTTCATGCTGTAGCACCTGTGCCCCCACAGAATATTGAGCATGATGAAACTGTAGGAACGGGACTATGGAGATTGAAAACGAAAGGAGTCTGTCAGGACTGGCTTACAGAGAGAGAACTCAAAACGAGAAGCTCAACTGAATTCATTTTGGATGATAAAGGGTATGAGACCAAATACCCAGATGCCGTATTTCGAATGGTTCATTCCGGCAAAGGTTGGATTATTGCTGTTGAATATGAAAGGACAGGAAAATCTTCTTCAAGATACAAGGGGGTCTTGAAGGCATACGAGCAACTTGAAAAGATCAATCAGATCCTATACGTCGTAGAAGATCTTTCGATCAAACAAAGATTTAAGGCCTGCCTGGATGCGCACGGAAGCAAGGAACTTAAGAAGAAGCTAGGATTGATTGCAGCTGTTGAGTGGAAGAAAGATCCTTATTTAGCATTAATCCAAAAAGACAATTGCGTTACTAGTTTCAAAGAGATCTTTGATCTGACTTAAAATGATAAGGTACCCAATTAGGTACTTCTAATTTGGGTACCATTTGAATTAGACAAATCTTTATTGGTTCTTTTATCTAACCAAAATCAAAAGCTTTTCCCCCGCCGCCTAAGAACTTTTATCTCTTAACGATTCCTGACCCCTCCCCCCCAACGAGTTGGTAGGAAGGGGTCAGGAATCTAAGATAAAAGGAAGGCGGCGGGGGAGGGAGGGAGTAAGTAGTGATAGAAAATAAGTTAAATAATATGGGGAATGGGGAAGAGGGAAGGGGAACGGGGAGAGATGCAAAAGAAGAAGGAAGGGGAGAAAAAAGGGAGCAGGGATTTAAAGAAAAGGAAGAAGTGAAAAAGAAAAGAGGAAGAAGGAGAAAAGATGAGCCAGTGGAGCTGGTAAATCCGAAAGATCAGAATAAGTATTTTATTGATGTGTCAAAAGAGCCAGAAAATAAAGAACTAATTTTAAATATGTTGGTTCAGGCGAATCAAAAAGAGCTGGGGCGAGAAATAACATTTAAGGATCTCGTATTTGCTGCACTCCCTAAGCTTTCACAAAAAGACATTGAGAGAATTCAGGAAAGCTGCCTCTCAGAAATGGAAAAGGTCGAGCGAGCTTTGTCAGAATTCAACAAGAAGAATGAAACAAAGCTCACCATGGGAGAATTTTTAGTACGAAAGCTCGGAATTAATTAGGCTCATCATTTAATAGTACTAGTGCAAGGCCCAACGGCCTTGAGTTAATTCTTCTTAGACGCTGAAAGGATTTCAAATGGAAGAAAAAATCAACAACACAGAAGATAATCGAGGGACTACGTGCTACAGTAGTCCCGTGGAGGCAAACGCATCCACAACGCTCTTTGAAAATCTAAAATGGATGACAACAAGTGAAGCCGCGACTTATTTGAGAAAGACTTCGAATGCAATTCGAACAGCTGTCTGTAGAGGACAAATTACTGCTCGAAAATTCAGGAGACGCCTTTATTTCAAACGTAGTGAACTTGATCGTCTGATTGAAACCTCCACAACCATAGGAGGTTAATCATGGCTATCAGATCATACGACAAGGACGGAAAGAAACTCTTTCAGGTTTATGTAAATGCGAGAAGCAAAATAGACCCGAAATTAAGAGTACAGAAAACAGTTTCCGACCTTGAGTCGCTTTCACAAGCAAGACGAGAAGAGAATAGAATTAACTTAGAGCTTGGTAAGAAATTGCTTGAGCTAGAGGGGAAAGCACATTCGTGGGAGTATGTAATTAACCGATGGAGATCAGATGCAGAGTCTGGGCTCTTGGGTGAATACTCAGCTTCTACGATTATGGATCACGTTGCAAGTCTCTATAATTGGACTAGCACTTGGTTAGCTTTGCCTGCATCAGAGTTGGGTAAAGCCCAAGGACGAGAGTTCGTTAAGAGAATGCTGGAAGCTGAAAAATCGATGAGCTTCGTCAAAAAAGTTAAAAACACCATCAATGTGATTTATAACTTTGGCATGGAAGAGGGATTGATTAAAGGTGTTCAATATTCCCCCGTTCACGGCATAAAACTACATATCAAAAATGAGAAGGTTCCAGACATTTTGACTGTCGAAGAGATTAAAAAATTTCTTTATGAAGCAAAACGTATGGAGCATCCTTGGTACCCAGTTTGGGCAACGGCACTTTTGACTGGTATGCGATCTGGTGAGCTTTACGCTCTTGAGTGGGATGATGTGGACTTTGAGTCTAATTTAATTAGGCTTTCAAAGTCATACAATAAAAGGACAGATGAAATTAAAAGTACAAAGGCTGGGTATTGGAGAAACGTGCCTCTGTCGCCTGAACTTCGGAACTTGTTTCTATCCCTTAAAAGTAAAAGTCATACACCCTATGTTCTTCCTCGCTTTAAAGAATGGAGCAGAGGTGAGCAGTGTAAAACTTTGAAGATGTTTTTGGCGGGAATTGGTTTACCTAAAATCAAATTTCATGCTCTTCGTGCTTGCTTCGCTACTCAGCTTTTGGCAAAAGGTACACCTGCTGCAATCGTTATGAAGATCTGCGGTTGGAAAGATTTAAAAACTATGGAGTTTTATATCAGGGTAGCCGGGGTGAATGAGAAAGGGGCTACTGATTGCTTACGTATTTTGCCCTCTGAAGCGGAAGTATTGACAAATGTTGTTGAGCTTTTCAAAACTGTATAATGAAGGCAGGGTTCGCCCTGCCTCTTTATTGACAGACCGCTTCATTACTAGATATGAATTAAGTTAATAGAGGTGAGTTTTGGAAAAAGGCCTTCTTTTCATTGTATTTGGAAAATTGATTGATTTTCTTAAAAAGCTGAACGCTGTTGAGTGGTGTAAACATTTAGCTCTAAAATTTTCTAACACCACTGATGAAAAATTCCATAGAAGAGCAGCAGTTGATATTTTCATCATTTTTAAATTTGCCGTAGCCTCGCTAGCATTTATTTTTCCAAATACATTTTTGGTTTGTATTGTCGTTTACCTTTGTTTCTTTAATGCTTTCACTTATTTTTACTACCACGTTTGGTGTCCTCCAGAAGATAAAACTCTGGATGCCCTTAGAAGAAGATTTCTTAATCTTTTTTTGTCCTTAGGTTTTAACATGCTTTCATTTGCAACATTATACAAATTTATCGGCGTACCTTTAGTCGTAGAAGGTAGTAGTGGCTATTTTATATTGTCTTTGATGAATACCTTCATGATGGGTACCGATTACTTAGCTCAAGGTGCACTGGAGACTCATTTTTACAGGTCCATCTTTATTTCCCAGGCCTTGTTATCATTTACATTTCTAACACTCGTTTTATCAAATACTGAGATTAAGCAGGATTAAATGGCATACAAAAATAAAACATATGTTGCGTTTCATTATGGGAAAGCAGGCAACTTCAATGATGGGGATAAGCATTACTATCACTTGATGGATGCGTGGAGCGAAAATGAAAAAATGGACTTTGAATTTTATAATGCTCATGAAATCAATAGAATCATGAGTTCGAGCTTAGATAGTACAATTGAATCTAGCCTGCAGGAGCGTTTACGGAATACAAAGCTGATGATCCTATTAATGGGCCAAGAATCGAAGAATCGTCGCTGGGTAAAATGGGAGCTTGAGCAAGCGATAGCGAGAGAAATACCGATTCTGGTTGTTGATGTTACAAGAAAGTCGAATGAGATAAATATTGGTTTATTACCTGATTGCCTTTTCAAGCATCGATTCGGTTATACTTATTACGATCAAGGAAAAATACAAAGTGGTATGAAGGACTGGATGACCCGGCATTCTTCAGTTCAAATGGGGCATCATCTTACGTACTAATTCTATTCTCTTCAAGTTTGGCTTTTCCTGGCTTTTATTAGATATAAGTTCTTGAATTGAAACACACTGGGAAGTTTCCACCATCGGATTTCAGAAAAAAGCCGCCACAATAGCGGCTTTTTTCATTTCATCTTTCATTTCAGCGACTTATTTACAATCACTTGGCGATTATCGGCGTACTACAAACCTGTCTGGAGTTGTCTCAAATTGTCTCCATGTGGCTATTTGTGGCTACACCGAAAATCGAGCTTCGTTCTCATGGACTACATCGCGTAGGGGGTGAACCCAAAACGTGAGTTAAGTCTTCGATTCGATTCACCTACTTTGCGTATCAAAAAGAGCACTTTAACCCTAATTCCTGAGGAGGAAGTGCATGCAAATTAAGAAGATCAAGCGGCGTCGATCTGACACCAAGGTGATGACGAAAGAGGGGAGGCTTCTCAAGTTCCTACGTGAGACTCGAAACCTTTCCATGCGACAAGCTGGGCGTTTAATTGGAAAGTCCGACGCAATTATTAACCACGCAGAGAATGGAAGATTAGATTTGACCCCCCAATTAATTCTGAAGCTTCTCACTGTTTATGGTTATTCCTATGAACAATGGGAGAAGATGCTGAGTAACGAATTTTCAGTTCCTCAACACACTCTTTCTGAGTGCATCGAAATCTTAAAACGCCTTGAACCAAGCAAATTAAAAACCATCAAAAATATTCTGGAGTCATTCTAATGATTAAATACGATGAGAAGAAGAGGTCATACAGGGTGAGCTATAGTCGAAGACATCCAGTCACGAAGGAGGCATCAAGCCTCACGCGAACTGGAATCAAAACGATGGAGGAGGCGAAGAAGGTTTATAACGAGCTCATCATTAAGATGGAACAAAAGTTTAATAGATCTCTTTATCCTTTATGGCCTGAAATTGTGGATCGATTTATAGAGCATTTCAGGAATAGGGGGATTGCTAATAATACGGTTTATAACTACAAGACAGGGCTTTATTCTCATTCTCTACCTCGTTGGGAGAACAAACAGATAAATGAGATTACTACTTCAGACATTAGGGAGCTTGTTTTGGATGGTCTGGCCCATAAGTCTGAAGCTTTAAGAAAAGACATCTTAAAATATATTAGGGCCGCTTTCACCTATGCAGTGGACGTGGGAATCATTCAACGAGATCCAACCCCAAAGCTAAAGTTCAAGAAGACACTAAAAATAAAGTCCGTCTTAAAAGAGAATGAAATCTTCTATTTCCTAAAAATGGCCAAGGAAAGGAATCATTCCTGGTTTCCAATTTGGGCAGTCGCTCTCTATACAGGTATGAGAAATGGTGAGCTGTACGCATTGAAATGGGAGAAAGTGGATTTAAAGAAAAGGCAGATGGTAGTTTCCCTCTCCTGGAACCAGAAAAATGGTTTCAAAGAAACTAAATCCGGGGATGATCGGATTGTTGAAATAGCTGAAAGTCTTATGCCTTTGATGGAAGAGCTTCTTCGTAATAAAACAACTGAATTTGTACTTCCTCGACTTGAAGCCTGGGATATGAACGAGCAGGCGAGAGTATTAAGGGCATTCCTCAAAGTGATCAATCTTCCCTCCGTGCGCTTTCACGATCTCAGGGCCTCTTGGGCTACAGTTATGCTTTCGAAGGGTGTTGAGCCCATTAAGGTAATGTCGATGGGAGGTTGGAGAGACCTTAAGACCATGCAGATTTATATTCGGAAGTCGGGGATTAATATTCAGGGAATTACAAGTAGATTGAATTTTATAGGAAATTGATTCGCCAAATTGGATCATTGACCTATACAAGAAATTTATCTTTAGAGATGTGTTGATCTTAAACTAAGTTTGATAAATGTTTTTATTAAATGCTAAACGGACTTTTTGTTCTACGAATCCTTTAATGAGTTTCCACTCTTAGGATCTTTCCATTCCACAAGACCGTTTTGAGATCTTGCTCTAACAAACGAAGCTGCCGCTGAGGCTGAACTAAAGGAAAGATCTTGCTTCAGTTGACCGACTTCGTTATTTACTTGTTCAACTAAATTGGGGTCAGAAATTATCTCTTTCCATCTTTGGAAGTAACCCTTGGACTTTCCCTCGAAAGAGTCTGTCGCTTGAAGATTTATAAATGAGTCTTTCTTTACAATATATTCGTCTTCTACAATAGACATTTCAGCTTTGTATTCTTTTTTTGACCATAGTTTTAACTCAAAATTTTTAAGCGAGTTATTGCTTTTATTTTGTAAATGTGAAAAGTAAGAAAGACCAAGTGTCTCAAGTGTAAAGAGAATATTGTTTTCAAATATCTTAAGGTCATGTTCGTCTTCTTCGCTTAACTTAGTTTCACCAGGCTCAGCTGAATTCATTACTTTGATTTGAGGGGAGTTTCTTGCATGGAGGTAAAATTTTCGCTCAAGATATTTTACATGGGCCTTGTTTAGCCCATCCACCTTTGAAACAAAAACAATAAAATACTCCCACCAATCTTTGTTATCAACATGACTTTTGATTCTGTTTGTAAAATTGTCAGTCTCACCCACATACAAATTAAAGTATCCCTGTTCATGTGGTGATATAAGAAAATAGACTCCGGGTGTGGACAGTTCCTCTCGAGCTCTCACTTGATCAAATTGATCTCTATTTCCCCAAAAGGCGATACCTGTCCAGTTAAATAAAGTAATTTTCTTAAGAGATCTTGGACTTTCACCAGTGTTAAATATCTTTAGAGACTTATGGCAGGGAATTCACTGGGAGGAGGCACCTACTTCTTTATACTCTAAATAATCAATCAAATGTTTCTGGCCTGATGGTCTTTGCTTCAAGTGGTCTTAGGTTTATTCCCATGCATAATGGAGCTTTGAAAATTAAAGATCGTTCTTATGTTTTAGAACTCATGAAAGATATTTTTTTCGGAATCCCACCTTTTAGTGAAGAAGAATTTGAAGAAGTTTATCAAACACTTCAAAACAAAACGGTTCTACTAAGAATTATAGGGTTTACTCGTTCAACAAAAAAGAACTTTCTTCACGAGGAGCTTCATAAGATCCAAGATATCCCAACTCTCATAATTTGGGGCAAACAGGACACAGTAACACCGCCCTTTATCGGAGAAGAAATCAAAATCCATCTTCCAAATGCCGAACTTCACTATCTCGATGAATGTGGACATGTTCCTACTTATGAAAAGCCAAGGGAGTGTGGAGAAATCATTGAACGATTTTTGACCACTAGTTAACTTTGTACTTGGTTTCTATATTCCCTTCTCAATGTTTTATTTTTGACAGTCTTTCGGACAATTACATTTATTCTCATATTGCGGATCACACTTCTTATCGCCACAGGCAATACAAATACCAGCATAACCCCCATAAGCCTGGCCACACGCGTGCTTATTTTCAACATGCCGAAGTCCAGGACAACACTTATTCTCGAAGCCTTGTGAACCTGGAGGTCCACCAGCACCGGGAGTTAAAGATTGACCAAGCTCTGAGCACCTTTGCTCTGACATCTCTTTTTTTTCTATTGTCCTAAGATCAACTCCGTATGCCAGGGACATGAATGTAAACATCATTCCGAAAAAATAAACCAACATATACATTGAGAGTTTTTCGACTAAACTTGGTGAAGTAATGAACTTTCCAACAGCTAACCTAATGAGTGTTGAGAAATCCAAAGCCGGATTTTCCTGTAAGAAAGCTTCGATACTTTCCATTTCGTCTTCTTTAAAACGCACAGTTTTAACTATTTTCTTCTCAATCATTTTTTTATTCCCGATTAAGGCTGTGTATTACATTTTATTCATCGATTCAAGACCAGGTTATTCTAGTAGGGAAACTTTATATGGGTCGGCTACATAAAAGGGGTTTTTATCTCCTTAGTCTATAGTGCAAATACTTGAAACTTCGTGCTCGAGTTAGCTTAAGTTTCAGGGAAGAATGTTCTAAAAAACCAATTATTGCTTCTGAATTTTTCGAATAAACTTCTAAGATCCAACTTCGCAGACTGATGTCACCTTTTTGATATCGAGTAGCCAAATATAGCTCCTCAAAACCCAACTTATGGATCTTCTCAGGCTCAATTTAACCCCTCATTCCATTTCCAAAATTAGATTGGATGAAAGTAGTGGGCTCTTTTTTGAATTGAGTACTGCTCTTTAAAAAGTCTTCAAGTGAGGTGAATGTCTGAACATCTTAACCCATCTTTTTACCAGATCTTTTTCAGCCATTCTGAATCAATTCGTCGTCATAAATATTTAAGATTATAATTCGCTTCGTTAATCATTGGTATAGATAACGGATAGGGTTCTTTTAACGTCGATCCAGATTCTTCTTCTGTAAAGTTTTGTTTCAATGTTTGATACGCGCGTTTCAAAGTTTGAAACGTTCTTTCAAGGAAACGAAGTGAAAAAATTAGTCTACTGCTAGTCCATAGCCGCTCTATTTTCTATTCCGAGACAGCATTTAATTATAATTTAACTTTGTTTTATTCAAATTTTTCGTAATGTTATGTGATTCCTCGCAAGAAATTGAGTAGATTTAAGATAAGTATTAAGCATACAAATCTTCAAACTCCATTCTATCTTTTTTACTTGGCACATCGTTTGCTCAGTCTTTTCAAAACTTTTGAAAAGGAAATGTAAATGGTCTTTCTCGCATCTGTTAATAAGGAACCCAATCATTCAATTCTTTGTTACATAAGAGAGATTGATCTTCTTGCAAAATGGAAGGTCGTCCCCCTTGGTTCGTTACATCAACTAATTCCACAAACCTTACATAAGACCTATTCGTATCGACTGGCCGACCAGCTGGTTAAGGCTGGGGTTGCTCATAAGATAAAGTGCCTACAGAGTAAGTTTCATGTTTTGGTTCCAACAGAATATGCGTTGAATTACACTGGTCAAGAATTTAGTTTCTCTCGGTTTGTAGATTATTGTCGAATTGCTTTTGTTGCCTCTGCGTTTCTAGAGCTTCCTGCATTCAATAAGAAGGTTATTCGATTTTCACATGAAGTATATGAGAATGAGCTCGATAGGAATCGTTTGTCTGCTGATTTCTCCATCGATGGAATTGATTCAAAATACTCCGCTTTTCGTGTGGGTGTTTTCTTTGAGACTCTTAATTATTCACGCGAAAATACGATTGAGTGGATTATGAAACTTGTAGAGAACGATAATTTTGATGTCATCATTTTAGTTTTTAAGAATCTTGAAGATCTTAATATTCGCAAAAATCTCTATTTTGAAAACAGGAATCATAAGTATGGCAAAGCGCTTAAAGAGTCTGTTTGTCTTTTGCATATTAATGATTATTTGAAACATCCCCACGAGATAAATCAGTCTTATGCTTACTTTCGAGGTGAAGAAAGCACTTTGGAAAAGGTGTTTAAATGAAGGTTGAGTGGAGGTTGATTATAGGATTGCTGATAGTTGAACGAGGAAAAAACATTGAGAATCGTCAATTTTTTACAATTTCTAAGATGATGAAATATCTCGGCTTTTTGCTTAGCTATTTCTGACCACACACTCTCAACGAGTTTTCGATTATGTGGTCAGAAATAGCAAAGCAAACGTTAATTTTAAAGGAGAAGGTTATGAATAATGTGTCGATAGGCGAAGTTGAAAAAGTTGTGAGGGTCAGTGATAAGAATCGGGTACAGGATAGGTTTTTTATAGATGCCTCGGAAGATGAGAATGGGTTGGAGTTGATACATGAACTACTGAAAGAGGTGAATGATAAGAAGTATGGAAGGAAGTTGATATTGAAGGATCTAGTAATGGTGGCACTGAAGAAGCTAAAACAAAAAGATCTTGAGGCCCTGAAAGAATCGACTTTAGCCCCTGCCGATTTAGTAAGGCGAAAGGCCGATCAATACAACGAAGCCCATGGGACGAATTATGGAATGTATGAATATATTGAAGCCATGATTACTTCTGGCAGGAGCATTCTATGAACTCTAAATGGATGACCTCTGATCAAGCTGCTGCCTACCTTGGAAAGACGAGAAATGCTCTTTGGCTTCTTGTGAGCCGAGGGCTTCTGATCAAAAGAAAGTGGCAGGGTAGGTTGTATTTTAAAAAGACTGAGATTGATCGATTACTGGAAGGGAGTTATGGCAATTAAGGAAGTTATGAGTCTCACGGAAGAGAGGAGCTTCACCGTTTATGTTAATCTGCGGAGTCGAATTATGCCTCATGTCCGTTTTCAGAAACGGATTACGGGAGTTCGGACACAGACTGAGGCCATGAGAATTGAAAAGTCGCTTCTGAAGGAATTATCGATGAAGATCGCACACACTGAGGGGCATGGCTTCACTTGGCGGATGGTCGTTGATCAGTGGGCGAGTTTTGTTGAGTCGCCGCTTTTTATGGATAGGCAGTACAATCCGTCGACTATTGTTGATTATGTTTCGATGATGCATACCTGGACTAAGGACTGGTTAGATAGGCCAGCGGCCGAAATTAGTCGTGGTGATGGACGAGAGGCGCTAGATAGAGTGCTGACCCAGGGTAGGAGCAAGGCCTTTCAGAAACGTCTCAAGAATACCATCAACATGATTTTCAATTGGGGAATCGAAACAAAGATAATTCGGGGAGTGACTCACTCCCCAGTCTTTGGATTGAAGATTTTTTTGAAAGAAGACAAGAAGCCGGAGATTTTGAAGCTGGAGGAGATCCGGCGGCTACTGAGGGAGGCGAGGGAGAGAAATCATCCTTGGTATCCGATCTGGGCCGTGGCTTTGCTGACAGGGATGAGGAATGGTGAGTTGTTTGCACTCAAGTGGAGTGATGTTGATTTGGAGAAGGGGCTCATTACGGTTCAGCGGTCGTATAACAAACGGACAAAAGAGTTTAAGAGCACTAAAGCGGGATATTGGAGGACGGTGCCGATTTCTGAAGAGCTTAAAGAGCTGTTGCTTGAAGTGCTGACTCGAGCCTCAGTTGGAAACGAATTTGTACTGGAGCGTGCACCAAACTGGGTTCAGGGTGCACAGGCTCAGGTACTTCGTGAGTTCTGTGTTTCAGTTGGTTTGAGTCCAATAAAGTTTCATACGCTGAGGGCCTGTTTTGCGACTCAGCTTCTTAGTAGCGGAGTGGAGATGGTTAAGGTTATGAAGATTGGGGGGTGGAGGGACATAAAAACGGTACAGGTCTATTTAAGATTATCAGGAGTAGATGAGGCTGGAGCCACAAATGGACTTAGACTGCTTATATAATGATGATAAACGAGCCTATCTGTTTGATTTTAATGAGTTTGAGATGGATTTTTAACTAGTACTTCACATAAGGTCAAATTCTTTTATTTACAACTGGTTTATCAAAGGAAGATTTTCAGTAATAATAGTACTGAAATTCATCTTAAATTAAACCGAGAATGGTTTAATAAAGGATGAAAACCAGTAATAAAGGTTCTGGAATTATGTCTAAATTAAACCAAGTTCTTCTGGATTGGAAGCCAGGAGATATCCACGGCGCCGAATGGCTACGCGCCAGAGGAATCGATCAAAGACTAGCTTACTCATACTATGAGGATGGCTATCTAGAGAAAATAGGCCCAGGTGTATTTGCTCGGAAGGGGGATGAAATAAATCCGTACGGGGTCGTTCGATTTCTTCAGCAGGAGCTAGAACTAAAGGTGCACTTATCCGGGAGAACTGCACTCGAGCTTCAAGGGCATTCTCACTATGTTGCTCTAGGCTCAAAGACAAGAATCTACCTTACAAGCTATGAAGCAAAGTCTTTTCCAACTTGGATAAAAAAGATGGAAAAGAATTTTGAGTTTGTATTCAAAAAATCGAGCTTGTTGGAGCACGAGAATTTTTTAACAACTCACAATGAGAGTGGATTTGAACTGAGAATATCGACGAGAGAATTAGCGGCACTTGAATTGATTGAGACCCTTGATCTATCCGGATCTCTTGAAACAGCAGAAAACTATACTCAGTCCTTATTAACTCTTCGGCCAGAAGTTCTTCAAAAAGTGCTAGAAGATTGTCATTCAATCAAAGCAAAAAGGGTATTTCTGTACCTTGCAGAAAAATTAAATCTGCCATGGTTTAAAAAAATAAAAAAAGAAAGCATAACTCTTGGAGTAGGGAAGAGGGTAATTGTCAAAGGTGGAGAATTTAATAAGAAGTATCAAATCACCGTTGACCGAAACTACGGGGAGAATCCATTTTGAACAAAGAAAGATATAAAAAAACAGTAGAGCTCCTACTTGAGGTCCTTCCATATTCTCTTAAAGATGAACGAGTCGCCTTAAAAGGTGGTACGGCAATTAATCTTTTTCATCGAAACTTCCCTCGGTTCTCTGTGGATATAGATTTGTGCTACCTGCCTTTAGAAGATAGGGATACGACATTTAAGAATCTGCATGGCATTTTAAATGAGTTAAAGAACTCCCTTGAGCAAAATCTAGGTCTAAAAGTCACTGCCAGTAATCCCTTAGACGGTAGGAAAGAAGCCAAGCTAGTCGCTACAAAAGGCGATATTGAAATCAAAGTAGAGCCAAATTTTGTTTTGAGAAGCAGTCTATTCCCAGCGATAGAGATAGATTTAGCCGTAAATGCTGTTGAAGAATTTCAAAAGTCTGTCACAGCTCGTTGCTTGAACCTCGCTGATACTTATGGAGGGAAAATATGTGCGGCACTTGATCGACAACATCCAAGGGATTTGTACGATGTAAAATATCTTCTAGAGAACGAAGGTATCACCACGGATGTAAAAGATTCCTTCATTTTCTACCTTATTTCTCATAATCGACCAATTAATGAGCTTCTTTGTCCAAACTTCAAAAATATTAGTCGAGAATATAAGGAAGAATTTATTGATATGGCTAAAATTGAAGTTCCTCTTGAAGAGTTGTTGAAGAATAGAGAAATACTAGTTCACCGATTGAGATCATCATTAAATGATAAAGATAAAAAATTTTTACTCAGTTTTGTAGCCAATCAGCCGGATTGGACTTTGGTGAGAAATAGCAGAATCCAAGACTATCCTTCTGTAAAATGGAAGATGTTAAACCAATCTAAAATGAATAATGTGAAAACAAGTAAATATCTACGAGATCTAGAGGAAATATTTATATAAATTTAAAATTAAATTTTTAGATAGAATTGTTTGTCTCACTGTCTCGGAATTTTTTTGGATAGTTGACCAGTGAGCCTGATCTCTTACGATGCTAAACTTATATCAATATTTTTTTCTTTTTGTAAATAATTTAAAAAAACTTTTTCAATTTTATCCCAATTTCTAGTTTTCCCAGACCAACGATTTGGATTTTTCAATTTTGCTTCCTCATAGACTCTTTTTCTGTATTTTAAGATCTCACCATCTTTCATTTCATGTCGACTTACTGGTGTAACAAATTTTATTCCACTATGAAGATGTTCGTTGTTATACCAATTTACAAAATTCCTCACCCAAGCATTCGCTTCTTCTAATGAAGCAAATGGTTTTGACGGATATTGAGGACAGTATTTTACTGTTTTAAATAGAGCTTCAGAAAACGGATTATCATCCGAGACTCTGGGACGACTAAACGATGCAACCACTCCAAGCTTTTGAAGTGTCGCCAACATCGTTGCTCCTTTCATTGCTCCTCCGTTATCTGAGTGAAGAACCAATTGCTGTTTCTGTATTCCTTCCCACTCACATATTCGTTCGATTAGTTGTGAAGAATATTCCATCGACTCAACCTCATAAACTTCATATCCCACAATCTTTCGGCTATAAATATCCATGAACATGTATAAATAATAAAACTTTCCAGCAATGGCACTTCGTAAATAAGTTATGTCCCAACTATATATCTGATTCGGCGCCAGCGCTACCAAAGGGGCCGGTCTATTATAAGTTTTCTTTTTCGATTTCCCTCTGTGCTCTAGCAATTTTTTATTCTTTAGCACTTTATAAAATGACGACTCACTAGCAATATAAATGCCTTTGTCGGCCAGTAATGGAACGATTTGAGTTGGTGCCAAGTCAACGTATTCGGCACTCGTTGCCACTTGAACTATTTCTAGAATTTCTTCTTCTCGAAGTTTATTTGCAGGTACACTCAGGGGTCCTTTTCTTTTATCTACAATATCTATTTTCCACCTCTTAAAAGTTTTTATATCGATCCCAACATCATCGCAGGCAACAGCGTGTCGTGAACCATTTTTGATGGCCTCTTCAAGAAGACTTAATGTTGATAATTTTTCGGAGGATGTTACTCTTCTTCCTCGTTGATCCCGAATAAAAGCTGACTTTTTTTTATAAGAATTATTCTAGCTGCCATTTCAGCGAGGGCCTTGTCTTTACGCTTTAAATCCCGTGATAACTCTTTTTCTTTTGCACGCAACTCAACTAACTCTGGATCAAGCCTAGGGCGCCCTGGAGACTGCTGAGTAATGTAAAAATCTTGTTTCCACTGTTCAAGATCTGAAGAATGAAGTCCGTTTGAACGAAGGAATTCTCCAAGCTGCTTTTCGTTCATGCTGATTGTATGGGCTATTGCTTGTAATTTTTTTTCAGGGGTCCATTCTTTTGATTTTTTCATGTCAGAGGTATTAGCATAACTTTTGACCCAATTGCGAATAGAAGCGTGGTGTATACCGGTTTTTTCAGACATCTGCATGATGCTTGGACCACCTGGACTTGAGATTTTCTGAACTATTGATGCTTTAAACTCTGGTGAACGGTGTTGGCTCATAGAAAGTTTCCTTTCCGCCCCTCAATTAATTGTTTTAAATTCTACTGGTCAACATTCCAAAAACCGGGGGGTCTCGAACTCAATATGAAAAGAATCATTCAATTGATTAGAAGGTTAATAAGTTGAAAAATCAAAATCAATTAATTAAGAGTGCTTTTATTGAATTAGCAACAATTGGAGCAAAAGCAGGATTCTCTAAAATGCCTTTATCCCTTATTGTTGTTGATTTAGTTACAGGAGCTTTAAAGTTATCGAATGAAAATGAGGTTCGTGAATATTTAAAATTACTCAAAGTGAAAATTGAAAAATTGGAAATTGAAGTCGAAGCATTACAAGGAAATCTGAGTTATCAGAATTTCAATGAGAAAAAGCTTATTGACCTTAAACCATATTACTCAAAACTAGATTTAGAGATAGAGGCTCAGATAGCAATTGGTATTTCACAAATTGACCTAAATCTACCAATAAATCAGTTCGTCTATGATGCTTCATTAAATACTAGTCCATTAGTCCTAAAGGTACTTTGGCTTGTGAAGCAAATTCAGGATTTGAAAGAGGATGAAATTAAGTGGGACAACTTAAATAAAGTAGGTGATAAAGAGTGCGATAGGTATGACCGTCAGTGTGCTTTGTTAGGTAATTATATAAAGTTGGTCTTCAAGAAAAGTTTTGGTGCAGATATACCATCAAAGCTTCAAGCATTAGGTTTAATTGAAAAAACAAACTATTTTTCATCTGGAGTTTGCGAGGATATGCTAAGTTTTTCAGAATTATCCTCTACTGGAATGCAACTAGTGAAACTCATTCTACCTATTGGAGAAAAAATTGATGAATATTTTATTAATGAAGCAGGTATGAATTTAAAAGAATTACGAGAAAAAATGATAGTGGACTTCAAGTTCTCAAAGATTACATTTAATTTGACCTAGACTACAGAGAAACATAGTTCTAGGATCACGCATAGCTCTGATGAAAATTCAGAGTAGGTCTTGTGAAAGTAATAAAAGTATCGCGGAAATTCACAAGATGATTAGAAATCCTTTTGCCGTGGCTATTTTGGCTACAAACGACTGATAAGTTTTTGAATTTAATCAGTGTCGCCACCTCCACCATCGGAAACCATAATTAAGCCATCGTAAGATGGCTTTTTTATTTTCTCTTTGCTTTAAGAACACATCTTGATCGCAAAAAATTTTTTGATATTGGAACACGCCTTTTCTTCGGAGGTTATGATCCAAAGAAGGCAGATGATTACGCAAATAAAATATTTTTCTATGCATTCGTTGTGAGATTTTCTTGGTGAACATGATCCGATGATTTTCAAGTTCAAAAAAGTGGTTGGCTCCAATGAGGTTTGAATCATGAATAAGTCTTAGGTGGATTTCCAGAGAATTTCTTAAGTTATTGAAATTATTTGTAGTTGATTGCTTGTTAATGGCCGATGGACCCTCCCAAGCATTCTTAAGTTTCACCTCTAAAGTGCCGATATTACATACATGAGGTGGGGTCGTTTTTATCTTTTATTATTACTTTTAGGACAAATGTTCCTTTTGTATTCCTGTAACATCAATCCTCTTGTCCAAGGGGCCAATCAATCTTCATTTAACTTCAGTTATATTCCGCCAGGTGAAGTTAAAATTGATGAAGTATTTGTTGGTGATAAGTCGATAAGTCTTAATTGGAGCGTATCTAGTTCAACAAATAATTTCATCGTGCTTTATAGGCGAACAGGTAATGTAACATTTAACCAGATCTCCGTGGCTGATTCATCGATTGAGATTAATGACCTTGAAAATAGCTATGAGTACGAAATAAAAGTTATCGCGAGATATAGTTCTGGAGACCTGACTTCAGATTTGATAACTGCAACTCCAGATTCATCAATTTCTGTCCCTGCGCTGAGTTTTGATCAAAATATAGATCTCCAGGTTGGTCATTCAATAAATATTATTCCAAGTCTTTTGGATAAAGGTGGACTGCCAAATTCAAAATGCAGCATAAGTGATGATCTCCCCGCTGGCTTAGTTTTTAATGATTCATTATGCACAATTTCTGGAACACCTAATAATCTTCTCAGTCCAAAAACTTTCATTGTTTCACTCAAGACTTTAGGTGGTAAGGCTTCTTCAAGTATTAATCTTTCTGTCGTTCCAGGTCCGCCAACATTAAGTTTTTTAGGAGTCAGTCTTGAGGGTGTTATTAACTCTGAATTATTATTTGCGCCAATCTATATAAACAATAATGGGGCTGAAATTTCAAATTGCTCAATTTTTCCGGCCCTTCCAGCAGGGCTAACTATAAATTCTCGAACCTGCGTAATGAGTGGGACTCCTACTAGCGGAGTTAGTGGATTGAGTTTCGTTATCACAGTTTCAAATTCTGCTGGTTCAAATTCTTATTCCATCGCCCCAACGATTAGGGTTTTGCCGCCACAAATTTCCTTTAACCCAACTCTTTCTGCCTTTGTCGGAAGTGCTTTTGAAGTCTCGCCTAGTCAGCTTAATGGATATGGGGAAATAATAAGTTGTAGTATTTCTCCCGCACTTCCGGTTTGGGCCTCACTGAACTCATCAACTTGTAAAATTAGTGGCACGCCAACGGCGACACTTGCGAGCACAACTTATACAGTCACGGCAACTAACTCGGCTGGATCATCATTAGCTTCAGTTGCACTTTCGGTTTCTCCCTCTGCACCAGTGATTAGTTATGCTGGGGCCAGTGGAACAAGTGGGGTCGTGGGAACAGCAATGAGTGTTTCGCCTACCACACTTAATACACAAGGCGCCGCAATCACATCGTGTACCACCTCTCCCGCACTTCCAGCTTGGGCGTCGCTCAATACTTCAACCTGTGT